>NZ_LMTZ01000016.1 GCF_001456025.1 Mastigocoleus testarum BC008 | reverse complement strand
AAGGACGTTACGTTTTGCGACATCCTTTTAAAGGTGGCTTAAACTGTAAAGCTGGTCGAGAATATAAAAGGTCTTTACCTAGACGTTTTGAGAAAGAAGCACAAAATCTTGCCAAACTCACCAATTGGAATATTCAAGATATTCGCAAGAAAATGAGTCTCAAAGAACAGCCAATTAGTTCTTGGTGGCAAAGTTTCTTTGGGTGGGTAGGATTTTAGTCTTACAACAGTTTTGATTTATTTGAAACAGGTATCTGCAAACCCAAACATTTATCTCAGATGTAGCAATGCTACGTCTGGAACCCCCAATTTACTTAAAAATTCTTGTAACTCATAACTAAAGTTCAAAAAATCAAAATGACACTCTCAATAAAACAAATATTTCGGGTATTAATTTCATTAGTACTAAGTTTTGTCGTACTTTTTTACTTTACCCCTGCAGCCTGGGCTTTTTGTGGATTTTATGTTGCTAAAGCTGATAGCAAACTATATAACCAAGCTTCTCAGGTTGTGATTGCTCGCAAAGACAATCGCACTGTGTTGACAATGGCAAATGATTATCAAGGTGATGTGAAAGACTTCGCCATGGTAGTTCCTGTTCCGACAGTGCTAAAAAAAGAACAAGTTAAAGTTGCAAAACCAAAAATTATTGAAAGGTTAGATGCTTTTAGCGCCCCGCGTTTAGTTGAATATTTTGATGAAGATCCTTGTAACCCAGTTGTATATGAAGAGCGAGCAGTTCAGTCTTCAGCTGCACCCACTCCTGCTTCCAGAAATAATTTGAAGAGAAAGAACGATCTAGAGGTAACCGTAGAAGCTAAATTTAATGTTGGTGAATACGATATTGTTATCCTGAGCGCAAAAGAATCTAACGGTTTACAAACTTGGTTACGGCGCAACGGCTACAAAATTCCTCGAGGTGCAAGAAGTTTACTACGACCTTATATCCGTCAGGGGATGAAATTCTTTGTTGCTAAAGTCAACTTAGATAAATTTGAGGAAAAAGGTTATCAATTCCTCCGTCCTTTGCAAATATCCTATGAATCATCTAAATACATGCTTCCGATTCGTTTGGGGATGATTAACTCTACAGCAGAGCAAGACTTGTTAGTTTACATTATTTCCCCTAAAGGACAAGCAGAAGTTACCAATTACCGCACAGTAAAAGTCCCTTCGAATACTAATATCCCTGTGTTTGTTAAAGACGAATTCAAGGATTTTTACAAATCCATGTTTAAAACAGTATATACAAAAGAAGACAAAAAAGTTGCTTTCCTTGAATATGCTTGGGATATGGGTACTTGCGATCCCTGTTCTGCTCAACCTCTCAACCGAGAAGAACTCAAAGATGCTGGTGTATTTTGGTTGAACGAACCTGCAGTCGATCTACCAATAAATCCCAGAGGTCGACGTTTCCGTCGTCCTCCTTCCAGTAATATTTTCATTACTCGCTTGCATGTCCGCTATACCCGAGATAAATTTCCTGAAGACCTGATGTTCCAAGAAACATCCAACAGACAAAACTTCCAAGGACGTTACGTTTTGCGACATCCTTTTAAAGGTGGCTTAAACTGTAAAGCTGGTCGAGAATATAAAAGGTCTTTACCTAGACGCTTTGAGAAAGAAGCACAAAATCTTGCCAAACTTACCAATTGGAACATTCAAGATATTCGCAAGAAAATGAGTCTCAAAGAACAGCCTACTAGTTCTTGGTGGCAAAGTTTCTTACGGTGGGCGGGATTTTAATTTTTAGAATCCCGGTATAGAGACGCAAGATACCACACAATCTAGTCGATTTAGTTAGTATTTAATACGTCTCTATATGGCTATATAGACATCTTGGCAATTAATTAACTCGTGCTTAATTTAAAAATTAAAAATCGCCATTACCTAAACACCACCACCAACTTGTTGTTGTTTTTGCTTATTTAGCAACGCAGCGTATAACCTGTTGAGTGCATTAACATATGCTTGTGCTGATGCCACAATAATATCTGTATTTGCTGAGTGACCGGAGAAGACCCTTTCTTCGTATTTCAGACGGATAGTCACTTCCCCAATTGCATCTATGCCGGCGGTTACTGACTGCACAGAAAACTCAATTAATTGATTGGGTACATTAACAACTCTGTTAATTGCCTTATATACCGCGTCTACAGGTCCCGTACCAATCGCAGCATCAGTTAGTTCTTCACCATCAGGATTACGAAGGATGACTGTTGCTGTGGGACGGGTGCGATCGCCACAGGAAACTTGTACTAATTCCAAACGAAATAGGTCTGGTGCTTGTTGAATTTCATCATTTACAAGTGCTTCTAAATCCCAATCAGTAATTTCCTTCTTTTTATCTCCTACTTCTTTAAATCTTACAAATGCTTTATTTAGATCGTTTTCTGATAGTTCAAAACCTAATTCTTTAAGACGAGTACGAAAAGCATTTCTACCAGAATGTTTGCCCAATACTATTTTATTAGTATTTAAACCTATCAATTGAGCATCCATTATTTCATAGGTTCGTTTATTTTTTAGTACTCCATCTTGATGAATTCCAGATTCATGAGCAAACGCATTTGTACCAACAATTGCTTTATTTGGCTGTACTAATAAACCTGTTAAATTAGAAACTAAACGGGAAGTTTTATAAATTTGTTGAGTATCAATATTGGTTAATGGTTCCTCCGAGTTAGTGGAACGTCCTAAAAAGGGATTAAAATATTGTCGCCGTACATGTAGCGCCATTACTAATTCTTCTAAGGCTGCATTTCCTGCTCTTTCACCGATACCATTAATTGTACATTCTAACTGTCTAGCACCATTTTTTACCGCCTCTAAAAAATTAGCAACAGCTAAACCTAAATCGTTATGTCCATGTACAGAAATAATTGCTCTATCGATATTGGGAACATTATCTTTTATCCCCTTAATTAATGCTCCAAATTCACTGGGAGTTGTATAACCTACTGTATCAGGAATATTAATCGTAGTTGCTCCTGCTGCAATTGCTTGCTCTAATACTTGATAAAGAAATTCTGGTTCGGAACGAGCAGCATCTTCAGGGGAAAATTCAATATCATCTGTAAAACTTTTGGCATAACTAACCATTTCCCCAGTAATTGATAGCACCTCCGATCTAGTTTTTTTCAACTTGTATTCGAGATGAATATCACTGGTCGCAATAAAGGTATGAATTCTTTGCTTTGCTGCAGCTTTGATTGCATCGGCTGCTGATTTGATATCTTCGTGACGCGCCCTTGCTAAACTGCAAATAACTGGACCTTCACTTGTTCCCACTGTTTGAGCAATCCTACTGACAGCTTCGAAATCTCCAGGACTTGCAAAAGCAAAGCCAGCCTCAATTATATCTACTCCCAAACGCGCTAACTGCTTTGCTATAGTAAGTTTCTCGTCTATATTCAGAGTTGCTCCGGGACATTGCTCGCCATCTCTGAGGGTAGTATCAAAAATAATGATGCGTTCTGATTTGGTATCCATTACTGTATTTGTATTTGTTTTTGTTTTTACTTGTTACTTAAAATACCTAATTCCTTAAGTTATTTTTTATTTTTGTTAATAGTTATTAAGATTACTGGCCTTCTACTTTCTCAATTGATTCTCTAACAGCATTCATATCTATATATCTATCAGTGGCATTACGTAATTCTCGTGCTATCATACCCTCAGTTGATACTACTGTAATATGAGTATTTTTTGAGCGTAATAGTTCAATAGCTCTTTCAAAATCACCATCTCCACTGAACAAAACAACTCTGTCGTATTGGTCTACTGTATTAAACATATCTACGACAATTTCTATATCTAAATTTGCTTTTTGTGAGTAGCGACCAGAGACATCATCATAATATTCTTTAAGAATCTTAGTTCGGACTGTATATCCCAGACTAATAAGAGCATCTCGAAAACCTCGTTGATCCTGAGGGTCTTTTAAGCCAGTGTACCAGAATGCATTTACTAAAGTTGTACCTGGTTGCTCATGTGCAAAATATTCTAAAACTCTTCGGGGGTCAAAAAACCACCCATTTTTTTGTTGAGCATAGAACATATTATTCCCGTCTACAAAAATAGACAGGCGGTTGTGTGAGGTACCCATAATATATACACCTAAAAATATTTAAATCAATTTAGATTGAACAACAGATTATATCAATAATAAAATGGCTAATTTACTAATATATATAAAATATATTGTCATATAGAACCTTGATATAATTCATAAGGGCAAGTAAAAATAAAACTCAAACAATCTTTGTATATCCCATAACTGCTTATACTTTTTCACATTTAGTAATCATAAAAAGTAGCTTGTAATCAAAATTGACTAATTTGGTTCTTCAGTTAGAACTGATTAATTACAGCATTAAGATGCTATACCTCAATCCAGTTTACTCTGAAAGCGGTATTCTCTTGGAACAGAGTGGAATTTATACTTTTTGTCATGAGATGATCGTACTGCCACATAAGTTCATTTTTCCCACTTTGAATAAGTATCATTCACTTGTAAGTGTTTTATTCAAGGTATAGGGCATAATATTTTCATTTCCTAACTTCGACTAGAAGTTTAATGGCTAGCCCTGGTATTTATTAGGAAATTTTAAGTGCAAAACCTATCCAGGTAAATTTATCTGACTTACCTTTAATTTTTTTGCCAAGATGATGGCATATCTGCATATTTTTTGTGCATAAATCTTCTAATGAATTAATGTGTTAGATGAAACATGATATACTGCATTTCAAAACTTTTATGAGAAAATTAGGTTAAAAAGATAAACAATGTGGAATATATAATACCAATTCATCTTCACTTGTATAAGACAATTATCTAAAATGGGGATATCAGGGTGTTTATACTAGAAGATAATGTAAATAAAAAAACAAAACCTTAGCAGGCCGTTCGAGAATCGCGGTATGGCAGAAGAACCTACATATACCTTAACCAAAGAAAATATCTCTGGTGAGAATCAAGCTGCAAATCAATCAGATAAGCCTACTAATAACCCAATATCGGCAATTCAACCTCGATTTATGAGTAAGGTAGGACATATACTTTCAGCAGTTTGGGCTGTTGGTGCAGCGATCCTGAGTTTATCTGGGGATCATTTGACTATTTCTCAGTCTTTAGAAAATCAGGCTCATACAAGTTTTTATGCTTTACGCCAAAAGGAAACTCCTCCTAAAGAAATTATAATTTTGGCAATTGATGATAAATCTATCTCTTCACCGAAAGAAAATTATCTACTTGACCCGAAAGAATTTAGTTATTTAGAGCCACTTAAGTCTTTTCCTTATAAAAGGGAAGTATATGCTCGGGTGATTGATAAGCTGATCGCAGCTGGGGCTCGCCATATTGCATTACACATAGTCTTTGACAGTGCAAGTAGTTATGGACCTGATGATGATGAAAAATTTGCTTCTGCATTAGAACGCCATGGTTCTAAGGTCACTTTGGCTGCGTTATATGAGGATACTCAGGAAGAACAAGGTTCTATAAATAAAATAAAAGAGCCTCTAGCTATATTTCAGAACGATCAGATATCAATTGGGATTGAGAATTTCCCTCAGGAGAAAAATGGTACAATTCACAGATTATCCAGTTCGCTGGTTAAAAAATTAAAAGAAACATTCAAAGAATACAATTTATTTGATGACGACATCATTTCATTTGATAGAGCCGTCTTAAAAGGTGCAAAAATTAACTACCCCCTACCTTCCGGCGATCGCATATATTTTTATGGTCCCCCAGGAACATTTGAGAAAAAACCATTTTGGGAAGTATTTGACCCCGAATTTTGGGATGCAAATTTCCAGGGAGGAAAAATCTTTAAAGATAAGATTATTCTAATTGGTTCAACTAGTAGGCTTGCAAAAGAATTTCCCGTACCAGTCTCAAACAACTTGTTTTCTTCAACAAAAATGTTTGGGGTAGAAATTCATGCTAATGCGATCGCGACTTTGATAGAAGGAAAGGCGATTGCTCAAGGGATCGAAAGTGATTTAGGACGTGGTTTATTCACTTTGTGTTTGGTGGGAGGGACAGCTTTATTTATTGCCAAAATTAGACGAGGAACAAGGAGATTTTTTGTAAGTATACTTGTTGCTACAACATGGGGAGGAATAACCTACGCATTATTTTTCTATGGTAAGTTAATTTTTCCAGCAGCAATTCCAATCGTAGGAATTATTGGTACTGGTTTTTCTTACTTAGGAGTAGAACTAACAAGGGAGTTGATACGAAAAAGCCAGCTAGTGGATATTTTCCGGAGATATTCCACAAGTCAGGTTGTTCGGGAAATTTTGAGTCAGCAAGAAGACCTTAAAGACTTGATCTACCAAAGACAGATGGAAATCTCAGGTAAAATTTTGGATGGTAGATACAGAATAGTTAAAGTTCTTGGCGCTGGTGGATTTAGCGAAACTTATATCGCTGAAGATTGCAAACGTCCTGGAAATCCCTTATGTGTTGTTAAACAATTAAAACCAGTAAACGATAAACCAGCTCAATTGGAAGTCGCAAGACGACTATTTAATTCTGAGGCGAAAACTCTGGAAAAATTAGGTAAGCACAATCAAATACCTCAACTGTTAGCTTACTTTGAAGAAGAAGAAGAATTTTATTTAGTTCAAGAATATGTTATGGGTCATCCCCTAAGCAGAGAAATTCCATCGGGTAAAATTCTTGATGAAAGAACAGTAATCCATATTTTAAGAGACTTACTAAAAGTATTGGAATTTGTACATGCAAATGAGGTAATTCATCGCGATATTAAACCCAGTAATATTATCCGTCGAGAATCAGATAGAAAACTCGTATTAATTGATTTTGGTGCGGTGAAAGATGTAACATCTCAATCTGAAGATGAGCTAGAGCAAACATCTTTTACCATTGGTATCGGTACCAAAGGTTATGCACCCAGCGAGCAATGTTTTGGACGTCCCCAGTACAACAGTGACATTTACGCTGCTGGTACGATCGCCATCAAAGCTTTGACAGGTAAAGCTCCCCACGACATTCCAACCGATGGTTACGGAGAATTAAAATGGACAGATAGGGCGAGTATTAGTCCTGCTTTTGCAAAAATTATCAGCAAAATGGTACTCAATGATTATAAAAGACGATATCAGTCAGTATCAGAAGTATTAGCAGCGCTTGCAAAGTTAGGGGTGGGTAGACAAACAAGCTACAATGACTGCTTACCAACTAATAATATAACTTTAGATGATACCGATATTCCAACTAATAATATAACTTTAGATGATACCGATATTCCAACTACGCCTTGGGTAATTCCACCCAATAATGACGAGCAAGACTCAACTTCTATATTGCCCACTGATAAGTGAATAGTTATCAGTTAACAGTTTATGGCTAACGCCACGCCCTTACGGGCTACAGTTAACTGTTATCAATTACCTATTACCGATTACCGATTACCTATTACCGATTACCGATTACCGATTACCATTAGCGGCTAGCGATAGCGTACTTTAGGTATTGTGTGGCGTTAGCCATATACCAATTACCTACAAACTAATCTTGACGTAAACGGCTGGCAAAAATTGCTGCTTGGGTGCGATCGCGTAAATTTAAACGGCTTAAAATACTGTTAACATGATTTTTAACTGTACGTTCTGATATAAAAAGTTTGCCAGCAATTTCACGGTTATTTAACCCTTTAGCAATGAGTTGTAATACTTCTTTTTCTCTAGGTGTTAACTGCTCAAATTCTGGCGGAATTTCTACACTGGAAGTAGCAGTCATAACTTTTTCAAATAATCCAGGTCCCATTTGAGTGTAACCTTTATTTACCGCCCTGATTGCCTGCGCCAGTTCTTCAGATGGCGTGTCTTTGAGTAAGTAGCCCTTAGCACCAAATTTCATTGCTTGGGTAATGTAATCATCATCATCAAAAGTTGTTAGTACTAAAACTTTGATATTAGGTGCTTTTTGCTGTAAGTTACGAATAGCTGCAACTCCGTCCATGATTGGCATTCGCACATCCATAAGTACCACATCTGGCTGTAATACCAACGCTTGCTCTATCGCCAGCTTACCATTTTCAGCTTCACCGACCACCTCAATGTCTTGCTTCGCTTGTAGAAGGCTACAGAGTCCTTCCCGGATAATACTTTGGTCGTCAACCAGTAAAACTCGGATCATGCTGTACTGATAGTGGAATCTCAATCTGAATTTTACAACCTTGATCGGGTTGACTGTTAAGTTGGAAAAGACCTCCAAATGTTTCAACTCTTTCTCGCATTCCCCGGAGTCCAAATCCGGTGGTATTTTCGTTGGGGTCAAAACCTTGACCGTTATCTTCTAATAATAAAGATATATGTGTAATTCTTTCTTTTACATCTAATTTTACCCATTCGGCATAACCGTGTTTGGAAACATTAGTTAGTGCTTCTTGGACTACTCGATATAATGCTGTTGATATTTCATCTGGTAATGAAGATTGTAAATATATTTCAGATACGACCTTAGTTCCTGTAGTTCTTTCAAAATCTTGGATTAAATTTATTAAAGCATCTGTCAGTGACTTACCTTGTAACGGGTTTTTCCTTAAAGTTGCAACTGAGTTACGAACGTTTTGTAGTGCTTCTTTTCCTAATTGTCTGGCTTTATCTAAGTGCTGTTTTGCCTGTTCTAAATTTACATTAATCTGCATCGCTACATTCTCTAACTGAATACTTTGAGCTGTTAGAGAATGACCTACAGAATCATGAATTTCCCGAGCTATCCGATTACGTTCCTGCAAGGTCGCTTGATTTTCAATTAATAAAGCATATTCACGCAAACGTTGATTAGCAACGGCGAGTTTTTCCCGACTTTGTTTTTGTGCTAATAATGTACCCACCAAAAGCATGACAAAGATCAAAACTAAACCAAACATTACTGCTGCATTCAGTTTCCAGTAAATCAGAAATTGTTGTGCTAAATCCGGTGATATTCTCCGAAGCACTCGCGGTAATCGTTTACCTAAAGACACACCAAAAGGTTGAATCTGCATTACTGACATCATTTGCATGAGGATAAAAGAAATATAAGTAAATATTCCTACGACTATACGTCCGCTCCAAGGAAACATTAGACAAGCGCGGATCGCAACAACCAATAGCAAAGCAGGGAAAACTCTTTCTCCTCTTCCTCCCCATAAAATTATCAGCCAACTCAAACCTAATCCAACACTGGTATGTAGCCCTTGTATGAATCGCGAGCCAAAAGGTAGTCGCAGTCCCATTAAAGCCAAAATTCCAAGACTTACTAAAATTCCCGGAGTAAAAATTATTAGTGGTTGATTAAACCGATGGGGTCTTAATAAGTGAGGTGGTGGTAAATATTCTCTGGGAATTTGTAATCTTGAAAATACTGCCAGAAAAGCAATCCCCAATAGTATTAATTCTAAATAAAACAAAAGACGAAACGGATGTTTTTTCCAATTCAACCGTTGCATAACCTGGTACAACCTAGCTGCAGCTATAGTTTTAACTTTATTACTATAAAGTAAATCATTTTTTAGCAACAGTAACCCTCGCTCTACTATAATTTACACCTCGTAGGCCAAAAGTACTAGATAGATATAGTACCTCGGTAACTCATAGTTTGGGATTAGGGATTCATGCAGTTTATACAAGACATTTTATAGGATTTAATTGTTCGCAATTAAAGCGAGTAAAGTTCAAAACCTTAAAATTCAAAACCGTATTTTAACCATCACGAGGAATTTAATATGAATTGGCGTCAAATCTCTGTGTTGCTAGCAGCTTCAGTAATTTTACCTGCGGGTAGTGTTACTGCGAATCAGTTGAGTGTTTCATCCACAAGCGTGAGTCAGAGTAATATATCTGTACGCTCTGGTAAAATTGCCCAAGCTTCGCCGAATACTCCGAATTTCAAAAGGAGACGACGTGTTAAGGGAGGGATGAAGAAAATATTTCAGCAACTTAATCTGAGTACCGAACAGCAAGAACGCATCAAAGCAATTCGTCAAGAATCTAAAGAAAATAACAGTAGTTTGCGCCAGGAAATGAGGCTAGCTAAAGAAGAAATGCGTAAACTGATGATACAAGATACGTCTTCCGACAACGAACTCAGACAACAGCATGAAAAAATTCAAAATCTGAAAAAAGAACTAGGAAATCAACGATTTGAAACAATGCTTAAAATGCGCCAAGTTCTTACTCCCGAACAACGCAGTAAAATGGCTGAATTAAAACAACAACGCCGGCAAAATTTTCGTAAACGTTGGCAAGGTCGAAGTTATAAGGATAGCTAATATCGTAAGATGATACGTAGTAATCTATTTTTCAATAGAATCTACAAGTAAGACCTGATTTGAAATTTGTACTCCTGTTCCACTTACTTGTAATCCACAATCAAATATTTGTCTCGATTATTTTTTATAATCCGAGCCAATTATAAATTTAGATAAATTTGATTAACGTAAATACTCAGAGGCGTTACACCACAACGTCTCTATAGTTTTATTTGCAAATGCAATTTTTATACTTGCCAAATATTTGCTTTGGCTCGCATAATATCAAGCTCATAAATCTACTCAATTGCGGGATTGCTGTTTAATTTTATTATTCTTACATATCATATCCGCAATAAAAGCAAAACTTCCTAACTGCATAGAACTAAAGAATAGCAATAGGGTTAATTGGCTTAAGTTTTGGTGACTAATAATCTCTTGTATTAAAGTCAGGATAAATCCCCCAAATAATACACTTGCTATCGGTAATAAAAATCTTAAAGGTGCAAAGTAAATTCCTATGTGGATAATTATTTGCACGAACTCTAAAGCAGCTTCAATCGGATTAACTTTAGCTTGTTTGACCTTATAGTGACAGTAAATAGGTTCGTAGCGAACAACATAGTTATTACTTAACATAGCCAAAGCTGTTGCAGTATCAAAACTATTTGTATTGGGAAGAGCATTGAGAAATTGTTCAACTACATCTTTACGAAAGACGCGCAAGCAACTATTTAGATCTGGGATTGAAGACATGGTCAACCATTCAGCGAAATGGGTTAAGCACGAATTAGAAATTTGGTGAAATTTTGAGTATTTCATCCCAACTCGAGCAGCTGCAACCATATCGGCTTGCAACATTAAACTGACTAGTTGGGGAATTTTTTCATTTGGATAAGTTCCATCAGCATCAGTTGTCACAATTAGTGGATACTTTGCTTGGCTAATTCCACTTTTAACAGCTGCACCATAACCCAGACGTCGTTGATGTTCAATGACTTTTATATCTAACTGCGATCGCAACAAATCGCCAGTACCATCACTAGAAGCATCATTAACTACAATAATTTCATATTCGCAATTACCCCGATTTAAATAGTCACGAAGGCTATTTAGGGTAAAAACAATCATATTTTCTTTATTATAGGCAGGTATAACCACCGAAAAAGCCGGGTAATCAATTTCACTGCCTTGTGTTTGTATAGGACATGCATCACGTATTCTCATAAAATAAAAGTTGTATAAAATACGTTGTTTATGATACAAGGTAATTTTCGTTTATACATTTTTTTTAGTAAAAAAATAAAAAACTAAAAAACTAAATTTTGCGCGTGTTGAGCGTAGTGAAACAGCTTAAATATACATAAGCTCACTACAGGTGGTTCGCATATATTCTTCAAAGAACTATAGGGATTTTCATTTGAATCAAATAATGTTTACTCCCTTCTCGCCCCAAGATTAACCGTACAAAATATCTGTTCCTCTTCCCACACCTCCCACACTTCCCAGGTATTTCGTATTTAGTCACGACTCGCGCGTTCTCACCCTGCGGGTTGGCTGCGCCCGGATGGCGTCTTGCACCGACGCGGGGTCGCTCGTCATTTTTTCGCGATTTTAGGGGACACTTGAATTCTGAAATTACCAAACCATGTTAAGCAGTTGAGAAAATTATCAACTATTCCGCAATACCAAAAAACCTACCCTTCCCCCTTTCACTCAATTGATAACCTTCTACCGGTAAGGGAGTAAATCTCCAAATGTAGGACGTAAAATTATGAACTTGTCGTTACGCAACAACTAATTTACCCCATCGTCAGGTTTCATACCTCCCTAAGAGGTTTACTACACTCAACTGGTAACCGCTTATTGTTGAAAATTAAAGAAATTAATAATTAGAAGATTAGCAGCAATTATTTAAGTTTAATGTGAATTATCTAATGTGAACTAGATTGAGCTTTGTAATATTAATGATTTCAAGAGCCGTTACGATTATTTTTTATTCTCAGATAAAATTATATACTTCCAGTATCTAAACTCACAAAAATCATTATTTTTGCCACTGTTGGAAGCTATTAGTTATATGTGAATTAAAGTCTTTTCATCTGACTGACTATAATTATTTCTTATCCATTTCCCAGGCAGATTTGTCAGAATAAAATATAAAACAAAAGCTATATTAAAAATTTTTCAGTATAAGCAGGTACTATACCCATAAAAACTCCTATTTATTTCTCAGTATAGGTAAGGTAACATTATGAATAAAATACCAATCATGCAAAAATACGAACTATAAAAATACGAAAGGGATAAATTAGTATATTTGTCATCAATTAGTGAAACCTTAAATCATATAATTTGATAATAGTTGTATTGTAAATATTTCCAAATCAAATTTAAGTTATACTATCTACATATTTAGAGGTCTACTGTATTGGAGGGCTGTTAAAATTGCTGTCAATAATAATACATTTAGCCCGCTTATTATCTCAACCAGTTATCTCAAAATTAAAAAAAAAGCTTACTTTTACAAGTTAAATAAACTTCAAGTTTACATAATCTTCCTTAATTGGTATGAAAAAGAAATAATGAATTTAAATTCATCTATAAAAGTGACTCAAGATAATTTTGATACAAATACTTCAAAGAACAAAAAATCAATTACAGGACTCTCAAAAATAGAATCATCAGCCCCAGGAAACCCTAAACCAGAGGATAATATCCCAGAACAAGCACTGACAGAACAAATAGCAGAAACAGAAACAGAAAAACTAACGAATACTTCAGATATTGCTGATTCCTCTTCTCAACTTGAAAAACAAAAAGCCTTAGCCAGAGTTATTTCTCGTATTCGAGAATCTTTGGATTTAGAATCTATTTTCAAAACTACCGTTACTGAAGTACGACAACTTTTAAATGCGGATCGCGTTGGAGTGTTTAGATTTTATCCAGGTAAAGATTGGGAAGGAGAATTTATTTATGAGAATGTAGGAGCAAAATGGAAATCAGGAACGGGAGAAAAGGTTTCCGATCGCTGTTTTAGTCTTCGATATGCCGAACTGTATAAGCAGGGAAGAGTCAATGCAATTGCTGACATTTATCAAGGTGATTACAAGCAATGTTATATTGACGTCTTAGAAAAGTTTCAGATCCGTGCCAACGTTGTGGCACCCTTACTCAAAGGAGATCAACTCTGGGGGTTATTGTGCATTCACCAATGTCGCGCCCCTCGTAACTGGCAAGAATCTGAAATTGAATTTGTTAGCTTAATTGCAGAGCATTTAGGTGTTGCCTTGCAACATATTGAATTATTCAGACATGCAAGACTTCATGTAGATTTACAAAAAGCATTAAATGGAGTAATTTCCCGGATTCGTAAGTCTTTAGACTTAGATAATATTTTTAAAATCACAGTTACCGAAGTTCGTCAACTGCTTAAAACAGACCGAGTTGGAGTATTTCGCTTCGAACCAAGCTTGGACTGGGAAGGAGAATTTATTTATGAGGATGTAAGATCGCAGTGGTGTTCGGCATTGTCTATCAAGTTACGGGATACCTGCTTTGCTGCCGAATTTGCAGGACTGTATCGAGAAGGTCGAATTAGAGCAATATCTGATATATATGAAGCCGGAGTTGATAATTGCCACATTCAAATTCTGGAAAGATTCCAAGTACGTGCTAATGTAGTCGCACCTTTGATGAAGGGTGATGATTTATGGGGTTTGCTGTGCATTCATAATTGCAGTAGTCCTAGAGACTGGGAAGACTTTGAAATTGAATTTGTGCAACAAATCGCCGAACATTTGGGTGTTGCATTACAACAAGCAGATTACCTCGAACAAGTAAAAGCTCAATCGGCACAATTAGCACAAGCAATAGAGCGAGAAAGAACGGCAAGATGGCAGAAGAATATAGCTATCACTGTTGAAAAAATTCGTCAGTCTCTCGATCTGGAAACCATTTTCCGGACGACCACTTCTGAACTCAGACAGCTGCTTAATGTCGATCGCGTAGCTATCTATCGTTTCAATGCTGATTGGAGTGGTGAATTTGTATCTGAATCAGTAGCTGATGATTGGAATTGTTTAATACAGGAACAATCACAACTCTCGGAATTACTTGCCGATATTAGCGAATGCAGCGTCAAAATATTTGCTAAGCCCCCGATGGTAGATACTTATTTACAAGATACCGCAGGGGGAAGTTTTGCAAAAGGCGAACTATTCCGTATTTGTAATGACATTTATAAGGCTGGTTTTAAAGAGTGTTACATCAAAAGCTTAGAATTATTTCAAGCCAGGGCTTACATTATTGTTGCGATTTATCACAGTCAAAAGCTTTGGGGATTGCTTGCAGTTTATCAAAATTCCGGACCCCGCGAATGGCACTCTGAAGAAGTCTACTTCCTAAACCAAGTTAGTACTCAGTTAGGTGTAGCTTTACAACAAGCAGAATATTTACAACAATTAAAGCACCAAGCAGCAGAACTATCAAAAGCAGCCGAACGGCAAAGAGCGCTAAAAACAACCGTAGAGAAAATTCGGCAGACCCTTGATATTGACACCATTTTTAAAGCTACCACCAAAGAAGTACGTCAATTATTAGATGTAGAGCGAGTAGCAATCTATCGCTTTTACCTTGATGGTAGTGGTGAATTTGTCGCAGATTCCATTGTTGATGGTTGGATGCCTGCAACTAAACCACAACCAGTAACCGAACGTTTATTGTTACAAACTACAAAAGCTGGTAAATATCCACGTAATGAAGTATTTGTCCCAATTTCCCAAGGTGAAAAGCTTTGGGGATTATTAGTTGCTTACCAAAATTCCCAACCCCGTTACTGGCAAGATGAAGAACTTAGTTTACTTGCGCAAGTAGGCGTACAATTGGGGGTAGCATTACAGCAAGCAGAAGCATTAATACAAGTACAAGAACAAGCAGAACAACTAGCTCAAGCAGCAGAAAGAGAACGTAAAGCCGCACAGCGAGAACGAGCACTAGCAACAACGGTAGAAAAAATCCGCCAAACCCTTGATATAAATACCATTTTTGCCAATAGTACTCAAGAGAGCCAAAGACTTTTAGAAGTAGATAGAGTTGCAATTTATCGCTTCTACCCCGATTGGAGTGGGGAATTTGTTGCCGAATCAGTAGCTCCTGCTTGGAAGCCAGTACGGGAAATTATACCTGTAATTGCTGATCGCTTTTTGCAAGATAATCAGGGAGGCGAATATGCTAAGGGTAAGATTCTGGTTGTCAATGACATTTACAGCACAAATTATTCTGTTTGCCATATTAGTTTAATCGAGCAGATGCAGGCAAGAGCATATATGGTGGTACCGATTTTCCAAGGTGAAAAACTTTGGGGATTGCTCGGAGCATATCAAAATACTGGACCCCGTGATTGGCAACAAGATGAAATAGACTTATTGCGTCAAGTTTCCACACAGTTAGGAGTCGGTATCCAGCAAGCAGAATTACTTGAGCAGACCCAACAGCAAAAAGAAGAACTCAGCCAAACTATTAAAGAGTTACAGCGTGCTCAAACTCAGTTAATTCATAGTGAAAAAATGGCAGGTTTAGGTCAGTTAGTTGCTGGGGTCGCCCATGAGATTAATAACCCAATTAATTTTATTCACGGAAACATCGCCCATATAGATAATTATGTGTGCGACTTGCTCAATTTGCTCAACCTTTATCGAAGTGCTTATCCTCATCCAGAATCACATATTCAAGAGCAAGCATCTGCAATTGATTTGAATCATCTGATCGAAGACCTACCCAAAATTACTGACTCAATGAAAATAGGTACGGGGCGGATTTTCTCTTTGGTGCAGTCCTTACGTACTTTTTCACGATTGGATGAAGAAGGAATGAAAGCCTTTAACATTCATGATGGTATTGACAGCACCTTATTGATTTTGCAACATCGGCTCAAACCCAGCCTCAACGCCCCTGAAATTGAGATCTTTAAAGAATATGGCAATTTGCCCTTAGTAGAGTGTAATGGCGCTCAACTAAACCAGGTATTTACGAATATCCTTAGCAATGCTATGGATGCCATAGAAGCAATGTTAGTTGCGACTAATAATCGTAAACCCAAACAACCTAAAATTACTATCCGTACAGAAGTTATAGATGGAGATAGTATGCTAATTCGGATTGTGGATAATGGTTATGGAATTCCAGATGAATTACAATCTCGTATTTTTGAACCATTTTTTACAACAAAGGAAATAGGTAAAGGTACTGGTTTGGGTTTATCCATTAGTTATCAGATTGTTGTTGAAAAACACGGCGGTCAATTTAGATGTTTTTCTGAACCTGATAAAGGTAGTGAATTTTGGATTGTGATTCCTATCAATAGGTCAAATAATAATTCAAATAATTGATAGTAAACTTTGAGCGGTTGGGAATTGGGAATTGGGGATTTTGTGCAAGTTATTTGTGCGTACGCAATCGCTGAAAACTCTCCGTTACCCGTTCCCTGTTCCCTTTTATCTAAAAAAATATTCTAACCAATATGTCCTGCTGTGCGATCAAACAACTCGACCATAGCAGGCGATAAAATTCTTCCCAGAATTTACTTGATTATTTAACCAAGCCCACATTTGATCGCCAAAGGAAAAATGCCACCATTCTCTAGGATTGCGGCAAAATCCTGCTTTTTCCATGATGCTGCACAATAGTTTTCGCTTGGCATGATAGTTTTGTGATTGCGAATCATCACCCAAAGCATAGTAATCAGGGAGTGATCGGTCGGAAAGTTCATCAATGGGCGAACCCATATTAATTATTTGTCCGCATTCATTTACTAAAGTGACATCCACCGCAGCACCTGTGGAATGGGGAGGAGGTGTATTTTTATCAAGACTAGGTATTGCCCAAATTTTGTATACTTCTTCCCATAATGCTTGAACTTGGGTACTTGAAAGTTTGGTTTCTTCCAGTTTTCGTTCTTGCAAAGCTTGCTTGAAACTATAGTTGACCATAAATTCCTGCACCGCTACAGGACGATAAGCATCAAATATCTGAATACGCCATTCTGGAAATAATTGGCAAAGATAGCTTTGTGCGGTTATTAACCTTTCAACAACACTTTTTCTCAAAAAATAGGGGGAATATTCTCCGTAGGGTGCACCTAACTTTATATAAGGATGAGGAGACTCCAATGCAAATTTTTCTAAGGGAATCTCAATCAAAGGTTCGTTAGATTCAACGATAGGAATTTTATGATATGGTCTCATGTGAAGAAAAATAACTCTAACAATCTCTGAGATATTAGTTTTTCTAACTAAGAATACACTTTGATTTAGAGATATACGTATTGCTAAATTTACAAATGGGTTTTTAATTTGGGGACTGGGGATAGCACTGCGTGCCGCCTGCGGCATAGAGCCTACGGCGTCGACAGATCCGCAGGTGACGGCTCCGGATCCGTAGGTAGCGCAGCTATAGGTAGCGCAGCTATAGTCATAGCCTCTGGCGACTTGGTATGGCGCTGCGGTTTTAGGTTAGGACATTTTTTATTCCGTGTTCCCTTCTTAGCACAATATAATGTCCTAACCCATACGCTTACTGGTACTAGCTTACGAGATCGGGGAATACTTCCCGTACTGCTGGATGTACCAAGCGGAAATTACTTACGTTTAAGCCCTTGGCTAATGCACTATTATTATCCAAAGCTTCCATTCCTGAATTCGCTAACTGGATAATATAAGGCAAAGTACTGTTATTTAATGCTTGAGTAGCGGTCCAAGGTACCGCCCCTGGCATATTGGGAACTCCATAGTGTACCACTTCTTCTTCCAGATACGTGGGTTTAGTATGGGATGTTGGGTGTAAAGTTTCGATGCATCCGCCTTGGTCTACAGCAACATCCACAATTACGGAACCAGGACGCATTTTTTGCACCAATTCTCGAGATACTAATATTGGTGCTCTTTTTCCAGGTACTAAAACAGCGCCAATTAGCAAGTCTGTTTCCCTAGCAGCAGCTTCAATGTTGCTCGAATTGCTGTAAATTAGTCCTACCCTAGAACCAAATAAAGTTTCTAAGTAGGAGAGACGCTCAACATTAATGTCAATAATTTCAACGGAAGCACCCATCCCAACGGCAATTTTTGCAGCTTCCGTTCCTACAACACCACCGCCTAAAATTGTTACTTTTCCTTGTTTGACTCCGGGGACTCCACCCAAAAGCACACCTCTACCACCTTGCTGCTTTTCTAGGAATCGCGCCCCAAATTGTACTGATAGGCGACCTGCAATAACACTCATTGGAGCCAGTAAAGGTAACTTATTACTACCCGATTGCTCTACCGTTTCATAGGCGATCGCACTAACTCCACAGTCAATTAAATGTTCGGTTAATTTCCGGTCAGCAGCTAGATGTAAATATGTAAATAATATTTGACCTTTTTGAAGAAATCTATATTCTGGAACCAACGGTTCTTTAACCTTGACAACAAGCTCCCTATTCCATGCTTGTTCTGGGTTCGGGACAATTTTAGCACCAGCATCTACGTAGTCATTGTCCGTGAAACCTGCACCAATACCTGCTGATGATTCAACAAATATGGCATGACCTTTTTCTTTAAGTGCCCTGACACTGGAGGGACTCATCCCAACTCGAAACTCTTGGTCTTTAGTTTCTTTGGGAACACCAATTTCCATATATTTGCCTGCCTCTAAGTTTATTTTTCTTAAGTTTAGTTTGTCACTCTTATCGGGATAATTACCGTATTCAAAATAGCCAATAAGATAAGTTTTAATGGGTAATTTTTTGATTTTTCGATCCCGTATATAATTATCTTCACAACCAATTTCGAGTTTTCGTGCTTGACGTTCAGGTTTAAATTTTTCAGAATATAAATATTGTTTACTTTTTGTTAAGGCTTCTGGCTGTGCTATGAGAGATACTAGTAGCCAAGAGATTGCAATTTTTCTTAAACTTAATTAATAAATTGAATTAATTAAAAAAATTAAAATTGTCTTTCTTAGCTTGCAAAAAGAATATTGTAGTGGTATCAAAAGGGAGGAAATAATGGTTTCAGATACACAGCCTAGCGTTACACCAAGACTAGAAGAGCCAAAATTTGGTTTTAATGAGTATGCTGAGCGGTTAAATGGCCGTGCAGCAATGATTGGCTTTTTGATTATGATTGCAATTGAGTATTTCACCGACAAAGGTGTTTTAGCTTGGCTTGGTCTTCAGTAAGCTAATACCAAGTGAATTAATATTTGAATCATTCAAGGTAGCCAAGTTAACAAGTCGTTTAGATTGATGACTGTGATGCAGGCAAATATCTAGTTTGTCTGCACTGCAGATCTCTATCTTTATAATGTTGACTTCACCAGTTGTCCGGAGAATTACACTCTAGTGGTGAAGAAAATTTATAATAGTATATAGACTCTCATTAAAAGCACTGTCGGGCGAGTGAGTTATACTCAGTAAGTTTGCACACAAAGTGAACAAAAAAACAAATAAGCTGTGATGAATGCTGTATTACCTCGAGTTTTAAAATCAGCCTACCGAAAAGAACCTCTGATAAGCATATTTATGACTATTGGCATCGTGGATGCTTTAATTGGTGGATTTGATGATAGCTGGTCTTTGTTTGCTTTTGGTTTAGGGGCGTTGGGTGTTGCTCTAACGTTCAAGTTGTGGCGAATGCAACAGCGTCCTCCTGTACCGGAAGAACCTCAAACCCAAGAGTATTATTTACCAGCGCAATCATCAAGCTCTGCTTTACCGATGCTGAGTATTGCGAAGAAAAAACCACCACAGTAAATTAGATATTTGAGAATTAGATATTTGAGAATTAGATATTTAATTTGATATTTGATATTCCAAAGTGGGAATTATAGGTGTATCGTCTTTCTTGTAAAAATCTTGCAGGTAAGGCGAATTTTTTGTTTGTATTTAGCATGATGTTGATATTAAGCAAACACCAATTTTCTCAACTATATGAATCAGTATTACATTAAAGTCTTTCGAAGAATTCAACCTTCAAAACAAAAATTTTTTAAGTATTTATTTGCCAAGTATTTGGGCATTATTAGTTTTATAGGTTGTAGCGGATTATTCTTTTTTGGAGAAGTACTACCTGTAAGTTCGACAAATGTTCCGGCTGAATTATTACTCAAGTTGCGCGGGTTCCCAACCAAGCCTAAATTTGTTGAATCTAACTTAGCTCAGCCTAAATTACTTTACACCTTAAAAGGACATACAGGTACTATAAAATCCTTAGCATTTGGTCCTAAAGGAAAGATGTTAGTTAGTGGTGGAGCAGAAAATGATGGTGTAATCCGCATATGGAATTTGAAAAAAGGTAAACGGATGGGGATAATTCGCAAAGCTCATCAAACTGCAGTATTATCCTTGCTAGTATCACCTGATGGTAACACCCTAGTTAGTTGTAGTAGCGATAATGCTATTAACCTTTGGAGCCTCAAAAATCTGAAATTTACTCGTTCTTTTGTCGGACATACAAGTAATATTCTTTCCCTTGCAGTATCTTCCAACAGCAAAATTCTAGTTAGTGGCGCTTTAGATGGAATTAAAATGTGGGATTTATTACAACAACGTCCCTTGGGAACATTAAGAAGACTTGGTAACTCTACATATACTGTTGCAATTAGTCCAAATAATCAAACCTTAGCTAGTGGTGACGAGCGCGGAGAAATTCAATTATGGGATTTAAAAAGTGGTAAATTAATTCGCACTTTTGTCGCCCATTCTCGCTCGGTTACTTCTGTTGCATTTGCTTCTAGGGAAGGATCCCCTGGTGATGTTGGTACCCTAGTTAGCGCCAGTGGAGATAATCGTACAATTAAAGTGTGGGATACCAAAACTGGTAAATTAATTCATACTTTTCAAGTACACACAAGTAAAATTAATGCGATCGCAATCAATCCTACAGGAAATATAATGGCGAGTGCTCTTCAAGACGGAATTATGTTGTGGAATTTGAAAACAGGTAAATTACTTCACAAACTTCATGGACATTCTGACTGGGTAAGTTCGATAGCTTGGAGTTCTGACGGGAAAATGCTTGCTAGTGGAAGTTTTGATAAAGAAGTAAAAGTTTGGCAATTCCAATAAATAAATTAATTAATTTCAATTATCAATAAGCCCAATTAGTGGCTTAAATCAATTTTATTAATTAATGATATTGAATCAACTAACTTGAATTATTAATGATAAAAACCTACCAAACCCACCGGAGCAAGACTATCAAATCGTTTTCCAACATAATTTAGCCACTGCTTGATGGTACCAATTGCTTCTGTAATCGTATTATCTGCACCAATGTAGTCCTGGTTTTTGATTTCTTCAAATGCTTGATAGGCAATATTATTTGTGATGTAACCAAAAGCAGGGAAATTTTGAACAGACGGTATTGGTAAAGGTAAAGAACCATCAATTAATTTTACCAGTCGAAATTCCTTAACTATCCCCAACTCCTCAAGGGCAAAATCTACTTCTTGTAGCCATTTGTAAGAACAGGGATAAAATGGCGCATTATTCAAAAAGTCCTGCTGAAATACCTCACAATAGAGCTCGATCGCATAAGCATATATTGCCCCATATTTCTGATTTAAAGTTTCTCCTCGTATGATTTCTTCTAAAGCTTCGAGCAAAGAAGGTGCACCATGCTCAATTAGCAGGCTAAATTCCCGATTGTATTTTACTATTCTTTTATGACACCGTTGTTGTACCCATGAAATTAATTTTTGATCGCCAGAACCGTAAATAGAAGCCAGCTCGTCAATATTTATTGCATAAACTATTAAGCCGCAACTCAAATCGAGCATATTCTTTTGTCTTAGATAAATTCACCTTTTACTGATATTAGATAAATTTGGTCATTTCTCATACGGTATTGCATCACAATTAGAGATTGAAATAGATCGTATCAACTTACCTCGATTAATTCGTAAAAGTTTAAACTAAAGTGAATTTTGTCAATACGTCTAATACTAGAAATAAATCTGCGTGATTATCATTATCAGTAAGTTTGTAGAGGATATTTTTATTCACCGAAATCTACAAGTACGGAATAAAATAACCTTACTCTTGACTCGTCACGCGATCCTAACACCTACACAACTGCAGCTTCGTTAACAACTACACCCTGCATCTTATTAAAAGCATCAATTAAGGTGTCCAACTGTTTTGCTGCTTTAACCACTCCCAAACCCCGTACCGTGATTTTCCCAGGAGAATAAACAAAACGGTTCTTAAGAATTGCTGGTAAATTATCCGCTAATAAATTCCAAGCCGGTTCTTCCATGGGTGTTTCTAAGACAATATGCTGTTTCCCATCAGGTTTAATGCGACTAAAACCTAACTTCTTCGCCATTTGTTTTAATTCCATTACCCGGATCAATTGATTTGCAGTTGAAGGAATAGTCCCGTAACGATCTGTCCAAGCTGCAGCTACTTGTTGCAGTTCTTCACGGGTTTTGGCTGTAGCGAGCGCTCTATAGGCGCTCATCTTCTGGTCGATGTCGGTAATATAATCTGAGGGAATAAATGCGGTAAGGCTGAGGTCGATTTGAGTTTCTTCCACTTGGGGAATTTCTTGCCCGCGAATTTCATTGATGGCATTTTCTAACATTTCCATGTATAAATCGAAGCCAATCACATCTAATTTTCCTGACTGTTCCGCACCAAGTAAGTTACCAACTCCGCGAATTTCCATATCTCGCATTGCTAATTGATACCCGGAACCTAACTGAGTAAATTCCTGAATTGCTCGCAGTCGCTTGCGGGCTGCTTCCGATAATTCCCGTTGTTTGGGATAGAATAACCAGGCGTGGGCTTGAATTCCTGCTCGTCCCACCCGTCCGCGCAACTGATACAATTGTGCTAAACCGAAGCGGTGAGCATCTTCAATCAAAATAGTGTTTACTCGCGGAATATCCAAGCCAGATTCAATAATGGTGGTACAAACTAGGATATCTGCTTCCCCATTACTAAATGAAAGCATGGTCGCTTCCAGTTCGCTTTCATTCATTTGACCGTGAGCGATCGCAATTCTCACCCCCGGTAACATTTCCCGAATTCCGGCGGACTTATCTTCAATTCCTTCTACCCGAGGAACGACGTAGAAAACCTGTCCACCCCGGTCAAGTTCTTGACGGATAGCGCTACGCATGGTTTCCCCATTCATCGGTGAGAGATGGGTTTTAATCGGACGTCGGGATGGTGGGGGTGTTGTAATTAAACTCATTTCCCGAATCCCGGACAGGGACATATATAAAGTCCGGGGGATGGGAGTCGCTGAAAGTGTTAATACGTCAACTTGAGTTTTCAGACTTTTGATTTTTTCTTTTTGATTTACCCCAAAACGTTGTTCTTCATCTACCACCAACAATCCCAATTCTCTGAAATTAACGCTTTTACCTAAAAGTTGATGGGTTCCCACAACTACATCTAACTCTCCGGTCGCCAATCGCTTTTGAATCTTGCGGCGTTCTTCAGCGGTACGGAAGCGATTAAGTAAACCAACATTGATCGGATAAGGAGCAAAACGTTCTTTAATTGTATGGTAATGCTGCTGAGTCAAAATAGTAGTTGGCGCTAATAATGCTACTTGCTTACCTGCAGTTACAGCTTTAAAAATTGCCCGAATTGCAACTTCAGTTTTCCCAAAACCAACATCACCGCATACCAACCGATCCATAGGGCGATCGCATTCCATATCCCGCTTCACATCCTGGACAGCTTTTAACTGGTCAGTTGTCGGTTGGTAAGGGAAAGAATCTTCCAATTCCTGTTGCCATGGCATATCCTCAGGGTAAGCAAACCCTTGTCTTTGGCTTCTAGAAGCATAGAGCTTGAGTAAATCCACAGCCAATTTTTTAATTGCTCTGCGGACCTTATTCTTGGTATTTTCCCAAGCTTTGGAGGTCATTTTATGGAGTTGGGGCGGTTTACCATCTTTCTTCCTAAACCGAGACAATGACCCTACTTGGTCTGATGGTACCCGCAAAACACCGTCAGCATACTGTACCACCAAGTAATCCCGAGTTTCATCATTAATGGTTAAACTTTCGAGCTTGAGAAATTTACCGATCCCATGGTTTCTATGGACGACGTAATTACCCGGACGTAACTTATTAACATCAACTTGGTTAGAAGCAGCTTTACGCCGTTTGCGCACGTAGCTCGGAGTTGCTAAAGAATGTTGACCATAAAATTCTCGGTCAGTAATTACCGCAATCCGGAATGTCGGTAAGATAAATCCTTCTAATTCTGCTAAACCCGAATATTTTAAGGCTACAGGGGTGTGACTAATTTGCTGTTTATCAATTGCTTGATAGTCCCGGGGATTGGGAATAAACTGAGCCGGACAATCATGTTCCTGTAACAGCGATACCGAACGGGAAGGCTGTGCTGATATTAACCACACAGCAAATTTGCGATCGCGTTCCTGTCTCACAGTCTCAGCAATTTTGGCAAACTGATGTGGCGTTACTGGTACGGGACGACTAGCAAGATTTAATCCTGCACTTTCAGTTGCTTCTCCAGACTCATCAACAACAGTTTCAGTAATTTCTGATAAATATATTTTCTTAAATTTAACTGTATCTTCTAAGGACTCATCAAAGGAACGATGGATTTTCGGTAAGTTGATTTTGGGCAAATTGATGTTGTTGTTATTGCTTAACGAATCATCACTACTTTCATCTTCGCCATCCAGTTCTGTAAGTTCTCCACCATGTACTAAATACTGCCATTGATCCTCAGCATTTTCCACCCAACGCTCGCTGTGGGCGTGACATTGTTCTGACTCATCAATTGCAATAAAAGTATTTGCTGGCAGATAATCTAGTAATGAAGCTGGTTTTTCATAAGCCAAACCCAACAAACGACGACTACCCTCAAAAATCTCTGCTGCTTCCTCTGTACCAGAATCAGAATCAAGATTCCACTGAGCTTTCAATTCATCGAAATCAGGTCTAGCGGACAAAGCTTCGGTAAACATTGGGACAAAGCTAGTTGGAGTTAAAACCATTTCCTCAATGCGATCAAGAGCAGAACGTTGGGTAGACGGATCGAATTCCCGGATCTGTTCGATTTCATCCCCAAACCATTCCAAACGTACCGGTAACTCAGAAGATACGGGAAATAAATCCACAATATCCCCCCTTCGACTCCACTGACCTTCCATTTCTACCATTGGTACTCGTTCGTAACCCAAAGTAGTCACTTTGCGACTGAAATCACCCAGGTCAAATTCCATTCCCCGCTTCAGAGTTAAACATGATGGTTCAAAAGCTTCCACCGGTGGTAAGTGGGGTTGTAAAGATGCATGAGTCGCCACAACAGCAATCCCAGAAACTTTCCTATCTTCAGTTCCCGATCCTCTGTCGCTAGTCGCCAATCCCCTATCCCCTACCAAATCCGCCAAAACCTGCATTTGTCCCCAAGTCATTTCGATTTCGGGATCGAAGGGTTCGTAAGGAGAAGCTTCTGACGTTGGGTAAAAATGTACCGTTTGCCAACCCATCATCTCAAGTTGTGCCGTCCACCTTCCAGCTTCTTCCAAAGTGGAACAAACCACAAATAAATTATATTTTTGGGCTTGCGCCAATGCTGATGCGACCAAGCCCTTTGGTAAGCGGGGAATTCCATTTAAAAATAATTCTTTTTGTCGCTCTATTCTAGAAAGAAGCTCGCCACTTAAAGACGACCGTCCTAAAGTCCGCACAATGGAAGAAAAAGCCATAAATCCCTAACAAAATATGCCTAACAAAATAATGGAAATATTTATGTTTATGTAGTTTGATATGTAGTTTGAGAACTAGAAGTAAGTTTAGAACTCTTACCTCAATAATTTTAAATGTGTCAAGAGTTTGATAACTCCTACTCTAGAACTAATAGTTCCTAGCTAGTACAATTACCACTGTCTAATCTTTGGTTAAATTAAACATTGTAGAAAAATTATCTATGACCATTAAAATACCACTTTCATCGGAGATCGAATCCAAGGATCGAAATTTAGCAGCAAAAAACAGATTTTCTTTAGTTGCACTCAAGAATAACTTTAATACCTGGGATTATAAAAATTGGAATTCTAAGAATTGGCATTTCAAGATTGGCAACCCAATCACTGGAAAGTTCCCATTCCAATCGTTTTACTTCTGGAGGGAATACAGAATAATAAACTATCATCCCATACTATTAATTTGGTTGGCGGAAATTTTGTTAGCGGTACGTTACATTTTCACACCGAGACACCAGAATAATGGAATCTTTAGCAAAATGGAATATTGAATTTAGTGGTTTAATTTACTGGAAATCCCCAAACTCACACAAATCAAGGAAATACTTCAGCTATGTGTTTATCTACATCAAATATAAAGCACTAATACCTCATTTTTTGCCGATATCCTGATTTAGAGAGAATAACCTGGTTTTCTTTATCCAACCTTAAAATTCGACCAGATTTTTCTCTGTTGAAAGTGTATTTCCCGAACTTAATTGATATTAAATCTGAATATTAACACCCAAACCTACTAAAAAAAATTTGCCGATTTGATCGGCAATATTAGAAATGTCGTCAACCACCGAAATTCTAATTCTTTTCTTACTTATCTTCGTCAACTCAATATTTGTGATGTCAGAGTTGGCAATAGTTTCGGCGCGCAAAGCTCGCTTACAGCAACTCGTCAATCGAGGAAGCAAAAAAGCTCGTATTGCCTTAAAGCTAGCATCTTCCCCGAATCAATTTTTGGCAACAGTCCAGATCGGTATTACCGCATTGGCAATCATTTCTGGTGCTTTTGGAGAGTCAGTTATCTCCAAAAAAATTATTCCAATATTAAATTCAATATTAAAATTTATTCCAGGAATTTCTTCTTATACAGAAGCAATAGCTTCGATTATTGCGGTAATTTTGATTACATATTTTACTTTAGTTCTAGGAGAACTAGTACCAAAGCGGCTTGCTTTAAACCATCCTGAAGCTATTGCTAATATTATTGCAATTCCTATGGAAATGTTAGCAAAGTTTACTTTGCCAGTGGTTTGTATTTTAAGTGTTTCTACTGATACTGTATTACGTTTTTTAGGTGTGAGACCTGCAACTGGACCACAAGTTACAGAAGAGGAAATCAAAGTTTTAATTGAACAAGGAACCGAAGAAGGAACCTTTGAAGAAGCAGAGCAAGATATGGTGGAACGAGTATTCCGCTTAGGTGATATTCCTGTGGTTGCAATGATGACACCCAGACCTGATATTGAGTGGTTAGACCTAGGAGACGATATTAGTAAAAACCGGCACAAAATAATTGATAATGGTTATTCTCGATATCCAGTATGCCAAGAAGAACTTGATAACGTCCTAGGAATTATTCCTGTTACGGACTTATTAGCGCGAAGTTTGTGTGGGGAATCAATAGATTTGACCATAGGGTTGAGGCAAGCATTATTTGTGCCGGAAAATACCAGTGGTTTAAAGGTTTTAGAACTATTTAAACAAACAGGTACCCATATGGCGCTGGTAGTTGATGAATATGGTGTTATCCAAGGATTGGTCACCCTCAATGATGTCATGACTGAAATAGTGGGTGATGTTCCAGCTTTTGATGATGAAGAACCGCAAGCAGTACAAAGGGAAGATGGTACTTGGCTATTAGATGGAATGCTATCAATAGATGATTTTTGCGAGCTATTTGACGTTAGAGAATTTTCTTCAGAAGATCGAGGAAATTATCAAACTTTAGGTGGTTTTGTGATGACCCAGCTCGGTCGAATTCCCATAGCCGCTGATAATTTTGAATGGCAAGGAATGAGATTTGAAGTAATGGATATGGACGGTAACCGGGTTGATAAGGTTTTGCTGGAACCAAAAAGCGATATACCTCCAGAGAACGAAGAAAATTAAATCAATGGATACAGTATAAAGAACAACTATTACCAATTACCAATTACCAATTACCAATTACCAATTACCAATTAACCATTAACCATTACTCCTTACCCACTAACGCCTACTCTTTAGGTGTAAAAAATGTCACAAGAGTATGGGATGAACGGACAAAACCCTTAATATTTTTCCAAAAACTAATTTTTTGTATATTCCCTTGGGAAAATATTGCTAATTGAGTAAACCACTTAGCAAGATGTTGCGATTGCTCTAGCATGTGCTGAGCTGTTTTATTAGCTATATTTAAATTTCTCTCTGCTTTACCAGAATTTTGTGCTTGACTTTCAGCTGTTTGAGTTATGTTACCAACTAATTTACCTACTTGTGTATTGATGCTAACAATATAATCAAGTTTTTGCTCCGTGGTTTGCAGCGATTTTGTCCAGTTTGTCAAATGCTTGGTTTCAGTTTCCATTGTCTCAATTATTTCATTCGTTTTTGCGATTGCAGAATTAAGTAATGGTTGAGTTTCTGATGTAATTTCGAATAACTGCTCTCTGAGCATATGTACTTTTTTTGTGTTAAGGGTTACAGAGTCTTCAAAGCAATTTTCTAAGTAGCTTTCCGCGATCGCTACATTTATACTTTGATTCTTCATCCCCTTGGCTAGGTTATCAGTCAGATGATCGATAAAGTTTGAAAGCTTTTGACAATGCTGGTTAAATTCCTTAACTCTTATCCCACCGTCAGCGACTGCTTCTTGAAGGACGTAAATATTTTCTAAGGTAGATTTTATATTTCCCAGTCCTTCTTGCAGCAAGTGTTCATTTCTTTGTATTTGTCGTTCCGTAAGTTTTCCGGTAGTTGTAATAGTTTTAGCTGCATCTAGCATCTCTTTAATTTCCTTCAAGCTAGTAGCAAGAGAATTTGAGAGATTTAAAGCTTGGGCGGAAAAATCTTTAAAACTAGTTTGGTTATCCTGAAGGATTTCCACAAGTACTTGTCTTAACTCTTCTTGTTGAGCGACTGAAATAGTTTGTTGTCGTTCACTAGTTTGTTGATTCTGTCTGACAAATTTGGAAGTCTCAAGGGTTTGGACTCTATGAGTTGCTAGAAGTTTGGAGTTGTCAAGATTTTTAGAAGTTTCAAGAGCTTTAGCGTTATCTAATGCAAAACCTACCTGCATTGCGATCTGGGAAAACCACCTAACTTCATGATTTTGCCAGTGGCGTGGTTGAGAACATTGATGAGCAACCAGCAGACCTAGTAATTTACCTTCATTAAGAATTGGTGCAACTAAATTTGCCTTGACTTCCAGCTTTTTAAGTTGCTCGATGTAACAACTTGTAAGATTTGCTGTGTAGATATTATCAGTCGCTCTTACTCTGCCATTTTGATACTTTTCAATGTAACTAGTTTCAAAGCAAGGGTCTGTAATTATCATTCCCAAAGCTTTGGTGAAACGAGGAGCGACTGATTCAGCAATTACTGCTCCCTGTGATTTCTTATCCAATCCATAAACTACTACTCTGTCACACCCAACTATTCGCCGTGCTTCCTTGACACTGGTTTTGAGAATATCTTCTCGATTGAGGGATTGACGAATAGATCGAACAGTATCAGTAAAGTATTGGGTCCATTCAGTTTCTTTGTCTGCTCGCAGGCGAAGATCGGTTGTTTCTGTTAATAGTTTGGCATTATCAAGGGCAAAACCTACCTGCATAGCAATCTGAGAAAACCATCTAATCTCATGCTGTTGCCAATCACGAGGTTGAGAACATTGATGAGCAACCAGCAGACCTAGTAATTTGCCTTCGTTAAGAATTGGTGCAACTAAATTTGCTTTTACCCCTAACTTTTCAAGTTGTCTGATATAACAAGGGGTGAGATTTGCTTCGTGTATGTTGTTGGTTGCCCGAACCCTACCATTTTGGTACTTTTCAATGTACTTGGCTTCAAAACAAGGGTCTTTGATTGTCGTTCCCAAAGCTTTAGTAAAACGAGGAGCAACTGATTCGGCAATAATCATTCCCTCAGATTCTGTTTTGAGACCGTAAACCACCACGCGTTCGCAATCGATTACTCGCCGCACTTCTTTAACACTGGTTTGGAGAATATCATCTCGGTTGAGAGATTGGCGAATAAGTCTCACAGTATCTGTAAAGTATTGCGTCCACTTGGTTTCCGTATCTGCTTGCACGAGGAGACTTGCAGCTTCTGCTAAAACTTTAGCATTATCAAGGGCAAAGCCTAACTGCATGGCAATTTGGGAAAACCATCTGATTTCATAATCTTGCCAATCGCGGGGTTGGGAACATTGGTGAGCAACAAATAGACCCAATATTTTACCCTCATTGATAATTGGCGCAACTAAATTTGCCTTTACTCCCAGCTTTTCAAGTTGCTGAATATAACAACTAGTAAGATTTGCTTCGTAGATATTATTTGTTGCCTTGACCCTGCCATTTTCATACTTTTCGATGTACTTGGCTTCAAAGCAAGGATCTTTAATCTTCATCCCCAAGGTTTTTATCGAACCAGGAGCAACTGATTCGGCAGTTATTACCCCCTGAGATTCCTGATTGAGTCCGTAAAGTACCACTCGATCGCAGTTCATAACCCGTCGTACTTCTTTGACACTGGTTTTGAGGATATCTTCTTGGTTGAGAGAAGTACGAATCAATCGAACTGTATTAGTAAAGTGCTGCGTCCATTCATTTTCTAAATCTGCTTGTCGGCGAAGGTCAGCAGCTTCTGCTAAAACTTTAGCATTATCAAGGGCAAAACCTACTTGCATTGCAATCTGGGAAAACCACCTGATTTCATGCTGCTCCCACTCACGGGGTTGGGAACATTGATGAGCAACCAACAAACCCAGTAATTTACCTTCATTTATAATGGGTGCAACTAAATTCGCTTTTGCCCCTAGTTTCTCTAGCTGCTCGATATAACAAGTAGTAAGATTTGCTTTGTAAATATTATTTGTTGCTTTGACCCTGCCATTTTGATATTTTTCGATGTATTTCGCTTCAAAACAAGGATCTTTGATGACTGTTCCCAAAGCTTTAAAGAAACCAGGAGCAACCGACTCAGAAATTATAACCCCTTCAGATTCTGGATTAAGTCCGTACACTAAGACCCTTTCGCAGACAAGTAGTCGCCGTACTTCTTCAGTCGCAGTTTCCAGAATATCTTCTTTGGTCAGAGAAGTACGAATTAACCTGACAGTATTAGTAAAATAGTCCGTCCATTCAGCTTCCGTATTCGATTGTTGGCGCAGACTTGCAGATTCTGCCAAAACTGTAGCGTTATCGAGGGCAAAACCTACTTGCATTGCGATCTGGGAAAACCACCTGATTTCATAATTTTTCCAATCGCGCGGTTGAAAACATTGATGAGCAACTAATAAACCGAGTAATTTGCCTTCATTAATGACGGGTGCAACCAAATTCGCCTTGACTGCCAGCTTTTCCAGTTGTTCGATATAACAAGAAGTTAGATTTGCTTCGTAGATATTATTTGTTGCTTTAACCCTACCATTTTGATACTTTTCGATATACCTAGCTTCAAAGCAAGGGTCTTTAATAGTCATTCCTATAGTTTTCACCAACCCAGGAATAACTGATTCAGAAATTATTATTCCCTCAGATTCTGCATTGAGCCCATATACCACGACCCGATCGCACTCTAATACTCTCTGAATTTGCTCGGTGGCATTTTCAAGAATATCTTCTTTTTTCAGGGAAGTACGGATTAGTTTAACAGTGTCGGAAAAATAATGCGTCCATTCAGTTTCTGTATCTGACTGTTGACGCATATTTGCAGCTTCTAGCAGAAGTTTGGCATTATCAAGGGCGAAACCTACTTGCATTGCGATTTGGGAAAAGCATCTGATTTCGTGTTCTTGCCAATTACGCGGTTGAGAACACTGATGGGCGACAAATAAACCCAGTATTTTACCTTCGTTGATGATTGGTGCAACCAGATTTGCTTTGACTTCTAACTTCTCTAGTTGCTCAATATAACAACTTGTGAGATTTGCTTTGTAGATGTTGTTGGTTGCCTTAACCCTACCATTTTGGTACTTTTCGATGTACTTCGCTTCAAAGCAAGGATCTTTAATTGTTCGTCCCAAGGCTTCCAAGAAACCAGGAGCAACTGACTCAGCAATTATCAATCCCTCTGATTCTGAACGCAGTCCATAAACTACTACCCGATCACACCCAAATACTCGTCGAACTTCTTCCGTCGCAGTTTCAAGAATATCTTCTTGCCTGAGAGACGTACGAATTAGTCGGACAGTATTAGTAAAATGCTGCGTCCATTCGGCTTCTATATTTGTTTGTTGGCGGAGATTGGCAGCTTCCACTAAAACCTTAGCATTATCAAGGGCAAATCCTATTTGCATGGCAATTTGGGAAAACCACCTAATTTCATGTTCTTGCCAATTACGCGGTTGAGAACACTGGTGAGCTACAAATAAACCTAATAGTTTACCTTCGTTGATAATTGGCGCGACCAAATTCGCCTTTACCTCTAATTTTTCCAGTTGCTCGATATAACAACTTGTGAGATTTGCTTTGTAGATGTTGTTGGTTGCCTTAACCCTACCGTTTTGGTATTTTTCAATGTACTTAGCTTCAAAGCAGGGGTCTTTGATGGTTATTCCCAAAGCTTCTACAAATCCAGGAGCAACTGACTCAGCAATTATTATTCCTTCCGATTCTGCACTAAGTCCATAAACTACTACCCGTTCGCATGCAAGTAATCGTCGGACTTCTTCAGTTGCAGTTTCCAGAATATCTTCTTGCCTAAGAGATGTACGAATCAACCTGACAGTACTAGTAAAATGCTGTGTCCATTCGGCTTCCGTATCTGTTTGCTGGCGAAGATTTGTTGCCTCTACCAAAAGTTTAGCGTTATCAAGGGCGAATCCTACTTGCATCGCAATCTGGGAAAACCACTTAACCTCATGTTCTTGCCAATACCGTGGTTGAGAACATTGATGGGCGACCAACAAACCTAATAAATTACCTTCGTTAATAATTGGTGCAACTAGATTTGCTTTAACATCCAACTTTTCAAGTTGTTCTATGTAACAATCTGTGAGGTTCGCTTCATAAATATTGTCAATTGCTTTAACCCGTCCATTTTGATACTTCTCGATGTATCTCGTTTCAAAACAGGGGTCTTTAATAGTTCTTCCTAAAACGTCTATAAATCCAGGAGCTACTGATTCAGCAATTATGACTCCCTCAGAGTCCTGGTTAAGTCCATAAACTACGACCCGCTCGCATCCAAGCAGTCTCCGTACCTCTTCAGTCGCAGTTTCGAGAATATCTTCTTGCTTGAGAGATCTGCGAATACACCGGACAACCTCAGTAAAGTATTGCGTCCATTCCAGATCAAGGCTTTGTTTTTGTCCGCTGCTCAGTACTTGTGGTGATTTTTCAAAATTAGATTTAAGAATATGCGTAGACTCGATGTCAGATAAGTCATGATCCGGGTAAGAGAAGTCTTGCCCACTACCAGGTATACCAGGATAATTGTTTGTCATTTGTTTGTAAGTAATTATAATGTTATGAAAAAATTAATACACTCTTATGTTTAAAATTAAACACTTCAGTGTTTTAGAACTTTTTATTTTTGAACTTTGTATTTTTGAGCTTGGTATACATTAACTACTAAATTTGCTCTGAGTAAATCACTAGGTAAAATAGCTTAAAACCCTACATAACACTTATTTTTGACATCACTAAACAGTTTATATTTCAACTAATTTACTAAGCCTGAAAAATATAATTGTATTACAAAACAAAAACATAAAATTATCTTTTGATAAGTTATATATCAAAATTTGGCTAGTTAAGAAAAATTCGGCTAGTTAAGATATTACACGATTGATAGAGAAACAATGATATACAAATAATTTTGCGACAAATTAAAAATGATTAAATTGTTTAATATTGATAGACCATGTAACAAAAAAAACTTGATAATTACTACGACTGTTTACTGACTATAGTCTTGATGTGTATTGAAAAAAGTCTTGAGAGTTTGAAATATTTTTCTGACTAAATGTATATTTTATTATTTTTAATTTTTTGTTGATTTATTGAATAAATTGATCGATGTGAATAAGGAATATTGAATTATTGCCTGTGATAGTTTACATATAAAATCCCAATCATAACTATCAACTAACCCGGCTATCAATTTTTAAAGCCTGCTATTACAGAAATCGTATGGGTAAAACCTGTTGCAAAAAATAGATTGATTTTAACTTATTTATTAAATTCCAATAGCTATTTAATAAATTTCAATAGCCCAAATTCTTGACGAATATCCAAAAGTGAACGCTCTAACCATGGTTGATAATCGAAGAATGGATAGTAATTGCGGAATTTACGAGTTTTAAGCCATATTACAACTATTTCTGGCAAAAGTCGGGGTAGAACAAAAAGAATTGAACCGTACAGCCACAAAATACCATGCTGTTTGACCATATCTCGATACATCAAATCAACTGCTGGATGTTGGCGGTGCTTTAAATATTCGCAGAAATTGAAGTCACTAGTCCAAAAAGTTAAAGGTAATAACTTCAGTTCATCATACATATTTGTATCGCAGCCCAAAATAACATGGGAAACATCATGAGCTAACAATATTTTGGCAAAATCTGATGGCATTGTATCAGGTTGAGTAACCTTAGGATTTACGGTGTAATACTCTTTGAGTCCTTCCTTTAGTGTTTGAGTACTATTTTTATCGGTATATTGAGGACGTATGTGCTTCCTCGTAGCTTCATATTTAAACATAATTATATCCAAAGGAAATATTTACGATACATTGTCGTATCGTAATTTGATAGTAACATTTATGAGCGACAGATCTAAAAAATTACCGGGACGTCCCCGCAGTCTGAAGTCACACCAAGCAATTTTGCAATCAACCTTAAAATTACTTGCAGAGGTAGGGTACGAGCGCATGAGTATTGATGCGATCGCCAATTGTGCTGGTGTCGGTAAAACTACAATCTATAGACGCTATAAATCGAAAGCAGAACTGGTTGGCGATGCGATTGAAAGTTTAAGGGAAGAAGTCGTCATACCTAACACTGGTAGTATTTGGAGCGATATCGATGCCTTAATTGCTAGTGCAGCACAAATAACCCTCAATCCTTTAGGAAGGCAAACAGTTGCAATGGTTGTAGGTACAGCTTCAACGAACCCCGAATTTGCTCAAATTTATTCCACAAAATATCTACAGCCACGAAAAGAAGCTTTCGCTGTTGTAATCGAACGAGCAAAAGCTAGAAATGAAATACAAATTGACGTAGATCCCAATCTTATTTTTGATGCAATGAGCGCAATGATGTTCTATGCACTAATTTTTCCACCTAACAATCAATCTTGGGAAAGCTATGTTCGTCAGGTTTTACAAGCCATTCTGAAAAATGAAGCTTGAGCAAATAAGTTAATATTTTGGTACTTGGTAGCTAGTTTGAAAGTATTATTCAACACTGTTACTCTTTGACTGTAAATTTACTAACTTTAAAAGTTACTGCAGAACCAAAATTATCAATTCTCAATCAATAGACAAATAATTGTGGTTCTTGTCAGCTTTTGGTGATCCGAGAGCGAAGATTCTTACTTGCAAGTTAAACAAAAAGTACATCACAACATAGAGCATATAAGTACATTACTAGTACTTAAAACATAACTTATGAGCTACAGAAATCAATTTATATGGCAGCGAGCAGTCCAACTTGCCATTAACTGCTACAAATTCACACACCTATTTCCTCAATCCGAATTGTATGGATTGACCAATCAAATACGGCGCTCATCTGTGTCTGTTGCATCTAATATTGCAGATTATATGGAATATAAACAAAGAACAACAACAGCAGCATAAAACAGTTGCTGCTTTTGCGTTT
>NZ_LMTZ01000015.1 GCF_001456025.1 Mastigocoleus testarum BC008 | reverse complement strand
GTTCGCTTTTGCTTCTTTTATTTCTTCATTCTTTATTCTACAGTTATATGCAACTTCACATAGAGTTGGTATTAAGGTTTACCAGACAAAACTCAGGCACTACGATAATGTGAGCATCGCTAAATTTGCTCGTAAACCAGTAGTTTTTCATCGTCCTAAATCTCACGCAACCCAAATGTACATCACACTGACTCACGAAATTTTTTTTCAACCCAATTTTATCGAAAATTAACTTATAAAGATTAATTATTTATCGTTAATCATCTGAAATTAACAATATAAAATTCATTTAGGAGATAATGAAATGGAAGAATTTAGCGATGTTGGTAAGTATTTACGCCTTCCTCTCCACCAGATTAAAGTGCAAGAATCAATGGATACGTCTGATGTTATTTTAATTGAAAGCATTGCAGAAAAGCTCAAGCAAAATCAACGTAACTTTCTACCAATTATTGTTGAAGAAGTTGATGAAAATGAATATAAGGTTTTATTGAACAGTCATATTTTTGAAGCAGCAACAACAGCAAAACTTGATTTTGTCTGGTGTATTCTCGCAGACGAGCAAAGACGCAAACAGATAGAGATTGAATCTCAGCAGCGTTTTGAAGTTAACATGTTGACCGCTTCAGAAGAAACAATTAGTAGAATGTTGCAATATATCAAAAAAAGTCATTCTGGTTGGCGAATTGAACCAGAAAAAGTAGCCAAGGTTATTGTCGCCAATCGTAATGAAAAATGGAAAGAGCGTAAACCTTTTATACCTCTAACAAAGTTGAATTGCGGTATCGGAAAAACGAAGCTGGGGACTTTGAATAAATATTTTTGCATTAATTAGGAATATTCAAACGAGTTTCTGTATAAATTCGACCCCAAAACCACCCATCGAGGGAGTGTGAGACTTTCACCCTAGCTTGAAAATAGTTTATTGTGCATTACTGGGTAGATAAATCTAACTACCGCGAGTAAATCCAAGAAACTTGATTGACAGATGAAAAAAGTCTTAGTTACGGGTGCGACAGGTGGAACTGGTTCCCTGGTGATGAAGAAGTTACTTCAACAGCAAAATGAATTTGAAGCCTTCGGTTTTGCCAGGAATGAAGCAAAAGTTATAGAATTATTTGGTTCTACTGAAAAATTCTTTTTGGGTGACATTAAAGACCAATCAGTTTTAGAGCAAGCTATGGTTGGAATTAATGCTTTAGTAATTCTCACCAGTGCAATTCCAATAATGAAAACTCCACCAACTAAAGAAGGAGAAAGACCAGTATTTGAGTATGCACCGGGTGGAACCCCAGAAGAAGTTGATTACCAGGGTCAAAAAAATCAAATCGATGCTGCGGTTAAAGCAGGAGTAGAACAGATTGTTTTAGTCGGTTCAGGTGGTGGTACCGATGAAAATCATTATCTCAACACTATCGGCAATGGTAATATTCTGATTTGGAAGCGCAAAGCAGAACAGTACTTAATTGATTCTGGTATTGACTACACAATTGTTCACGCTGGTGGTTTGCTTAATGAAACTGGAGGTCTAAGGGAGTTACTAGTAGGTAAAGATGATACTCTTATCAATCATCCACCTAATGATATTCGCCCATCCATACCAAGAGAAGATGTAGCGGAAGTGGTCGTTCAAGCTTTGCGCGAAGCAAATGCGAGAAATAAATCTTTTGATATCATCTCTAAACCAGAAGACGACCCATCAGGGGTTGTAACTAAGGATTTTGCTGCTCTATTCGCTCAAACTACACCGGGACTCTAAACCGATTAAATATTAACTTAATTTACTAGTGCTTTGTCCCATTAGTTTTGGCTTGTTGCAGAGACGTTGCAGAGGCTAACGCCGACGCCGCAGGCTCTGCAACGTCTCTACAAATCATCATAGTTCCTGTAAAAATAGCAGTCATTTCTCCCTTTAAAAACTTGATTACTAAGAACAATAAATCATAAAGATGACTTTTCAAAACTTGACACAAAAATATTTGCAAAATGTTTGATAAATTACTGAGAAAATATGTACGAGTAGCTTAAAACGATACATTTGAAAGTTTCTATCCTGTTATTTACAACAACAATTATAAATGGCTTTACAAAAATGCTTAATAGGGTAATATGATAATTCGTCAAAAATTGCCTGCCAAATGGCGAATAGTATGAACGAAACAGATAGTAAACTTCAAAGTCAAAATTCTTTGTTGTCGGTACCGAATAGTTCTTTACCTCAGTCTCCTACCAACAACCTAGATATTTCCGCTGCAACATATTTAGGTGGTTCGGAAGACGATTTTACTGATGCAGTTGATATCTCCCTTGATAGTAATGTTGTCATAGTTGGAGGTTCTCTAAAAAACGCAAAATTAGAAGGAAAAGAGACGGAACTTCTTGGTGGTGGAGATGGAACGATTGTTCGTTATGACTCCCAAACCAATCAAGCTCTTGCAACAACTCTTTTACCAGGAAGAGTAATAGATTTAGAAGTCTCCAATAATGGTGATATTGCTGTTGCTTACGAGGGTGGAATAGCTGTATTAAATGCTGATGCAACAGAGGTCAAATGGAGTAAATCCTTCACTGATGTTTCTCGTATAGCAATCTCAGATTCAGGAAAAGTTGGTGTTGTGCGGGATATTAAAGGTGGTGACCGCGCTTATCTATTCGATAGCAATGGAGAGCAATTGCAAGAGTGGAGTACAAGTGGTAGACGTCACTTCAAAGACATAGCAGTGAGCGACCAAAATGGAGGTATGGTTGTTACAACTGGATTCGAGCAAAAAACCTCGATTCTGCAAGTTGCGTTTACTCAAGCATTGTCATACGAGGGAGAAAATCTCTGGAAAAACTATGACTTCGACGATGAAGATATCTACAAAGAAAACCTATTAGCTGATACCCGAGGACAACGGGTCGCATTTGGACGTGATGGACAGCTATACGCTTCATATTATGTCAATGGTGGTACTGGTTTCTCGATTTTCTATCGCGACCCCTTCGATGTAACAGAAGAGCTTACTGACAAGAGAAAAATCGAAACTGACCAATATAATAGTCCCACTAATGTCAATTCGATTCAGATGTTGTGGTACGGTCGTTATGACCTCAAAAATGGCGATCTAATTAAAGGTCAATCCTTGTTAGGTCGTCGTGATGATGGTAAAGGTAATTCTGTGAATGCAGATTCTATTACAGCCACAAAAGACGGTACCGTAATCATTGCTGGAGGTGCAGCAGGTAAGATTGCAAATAGAGACGAACAGACTATCGAAGGACAACCTGTAAGTGAATACACCCCTTACGACGGACATCTTGCAATCATCAGTCCAGATTTAACAGAAAGACTTTCATGGACACCTATTTCAGATAGTAATGGAGGGGTTGTAGCTGCAGTTAGAGATGGGAAAATAGCAGCTGTTACAACTACTGATTTTGAAGGAAGTCAAATTACTGACAACGCGATACAAGAAAATAAAGGTGGGAAAAAAGACGGGTATCTTTTAGTGATTGGTGGAAATGACGCACCTGTGGGAACAACACCAAAAACTTCACAACCTAATCTTCCATCCGTACCTGAAACTGAAATTGAAACTCCAACTGTAGCTGAAACTAAAAATGAGAATGGGAGGGAAGAAGTCCCAACTCTAGATAAACAAAAAGCTGATATTTCCCTAATTAGACTGACAAAGGAAAATGGGGATCCCTCAAAGGTAAAGGAAGAAGAAGTTAAAATTTCCCAACCCATACTTGAAATTAAACCTGAGGCTGAAAATACAGTAGGAAATAATAATCCCTCATCAGTAGATAAACAAGAAATTGATAGTTCCGAAGCTGTATTTGAAACTCAAACAGAGATTGAAAACAAAGTAGAAAATAATAATTCCTCACCCCTAGAGAAACAAGAAGTTAATCTTTCTCAACCTGTATCTGAAACTCAAACAGAAATTGACAACAAAATAAAAAATGATAATTCCGCAGAAATAGATAAAAAAGAAGATAATCTATCCCAACCTATTCTTGAAATTGAAGATGGGGTTGAAAGTAAAACAGGAACTAATAATCCCTCACCGGTAGATAAGCAAGAAGATAATCTATCCCAACCTGTACTTGAAACTAACACTGGGATTGATAAAATAGAAAGCAATAATTCTCTAGCAGTAGATAAACAGAAAGATAAGATTTCCCAACCCATACTTGAAGCTGAAAATCGAAGTGATTTTCCAAGTTCAATATTTCCCAAAGGATTAACAAATTTAAGTCAGACTGACTCGAGTACAGATAAGAAATTAGATCTAGATCGTAAATTTCCGATGGAATTCTCCGATACTAGACCCACAAACTTTTATAACTACTCCATCGGATATTACACATCTGGGAATATCACTAGTCTCATAGAAGATACCCTCATCTACGGACAAATAAACCCAGAAAAAAGTAACAACAAATCTGCTTTTTACTATCAATCACGATATTCCGATTTAATTTCTGACAGTGGAATAGTAGAAGAATCGTTTGATACAAATAATAGTGAAAGCACGAACTTTTCATTTTCTGAGTTCAGCTTTATTGGTACAAACTCAGACAGCAAAGACAATATAATCGGTCAGGAATTTGATTTTGAAGATATTTTTGACAGCGTCAGTAGTAGTTTGAATAGATTTACAACTAACTTCAACCTCAAATCCATATTCTAATCTCTTGGTTTTCTTTTCCCACTTAAATTCTCACCTTCAGCAATCAGCTTACATAAGTAGCATTCCTTCCCAATAATCAAATCGCAATTAAAATAGCCTATTAGCTTTGATATGCGATCGCTAAATCATTAACAATTCTATTTTTCTAGTCCAAGTAATAGAAAATTACAACTTTTCATAGTTAAACTCAAAACAGTCAAGTTCAAAGCGTTTACGGAACATAACGTTAATTTAGCTAACGCAATGCTACGTAAACGCCAGATGTCTTATTTCTCGAGAGGCTAACTGTACGTCAAAAATATTGACTTTTCCACCTGTCGTGAAATCTTGAGATTACTAGTTTAAATCGGAATAAGTTACAACACATTAAGCATTCACAGGTTATTGCAAGAGTAAGGGAGAAATTTCCTGCTTATAGTGAAAATAAGGTTAAATATGTAAGTAAGTTATGCTTCCAAAGTAATGTCAAAGGCGACTTTTTCGTATCTTAGATTCACCCTTATAGTTTGTTAGAGCAAACTATTTTCCTGCGGTTTTATTGTTCTCTAAAGCAGAAATACTTCTTTGAGCAACGTCTGGATAAACTTCGGCAAAATCCTCTACCGCATCTGCTGACTGTTCTACGATTCTTTTAGCCGTTTCTATAGGTTTTCCTTCTGTCTCGCGAGCTTGAGCGTTCCATTCTCCAATAGTTTTAGGACGTCCAGAGTTATCATCATCCTGTTGAACGATTTCATTTATCTTATTGGTAATAGCTTCACTGGTCTGATTAGCTTCAGCTCTTGCTGGTACCGTAGTAAAAAATAGGATTCCAACTAAAAGAGCAGTTAAAACACGCTCGACCTGAATTACTTTAATAAATGAAGTAAAGTAACTAGCTAATTTGGATATAAGATTCATCATGACAAATATTTGAAGTTTTCCTTTATCTGTACTTAAATTTCCAGCAAAATTTCTCAACAATCGCAAACAGAATTTTCGTTCTGCAAGTTGATAAGATTCAGGTTGCGAAACTTGCTGGCACAGTTTTATAGTATCTGCGGTCAACCAGGAACTAATCTTTCCAAAGTGACAACTTGTAACAGAGAAAAAATGATAAATGTCTGACTAACGAATAGTGTATTACGTTCGTTAGATTGAGCTACTAAAATATTTAGATATTGCATGTCCATACTCTAAGTTTTAAGCAATTTTTAAGCGAGTAAAGGTACGGATAGTTGCATCATCAGTGCCGTCATCAGCGTAACTTCTATTATTTAGAATGTCTCATTACAATTAAGTTAGCCTTCAGCGAATTCATGTCATGGTACTCCAAGTTCAGCACAAATTGACCTTGCAAGAGTTCTTAAATCTTCCACCTGGGGAAGGAGATATCACCTACGAACTCGTTGACGGGCAAGCTATTCCCAAAATGTCGCCAAAAAAATTTCGTTCTAAACTTACCCGTGCTCTTCTTAACCTGATAGAAAAATGGTGTGAAAATAAAGGAGAAATATGTCCAGAATTAGCCATTAAACTAACTCGTCGCGGACGTGATTGGGTACCTACACCAGATTTACTATATATTTCTAATGAACGTTTACCAAATGATTGGGAAGAAGATGGAGCTTGTTCAGTTCCACCAGATTTAGCAATTGAAATTATCTCACCTGGGCAAACCTTTACACAAATGGTTTCTAAAGCCAGAGATTATTTGGATGCTGGGGTATTACGGGTTTGGGTCGTAGACATTGAAGCTAGAAGCATTGCGGTTTTCTATCCAGATGCAGCACCGAAGACTTATACGGGTGATGAGGTAATTGCAGATCCATTGTTTAAGGGGTTGGAATTTACAGTTGAAGCGGTGTTTCAGAAAGCGAAAATTCCAGCAAAAGATAGCTTGTAGGGTGCTGTTACACCTTGATTATCTTTGATTTATGTTTACATTCTTAAGGATGGGGTAACGCACCGCGATATTTAAATTGTTTCTATTTGATTGAGCGATTGCTTGCGAAAGAGCAACATTTTAGTGACACATATAGATATTAATTGGCAATTAGCATAGCATGTCTAAATAAGCTTCTTTGTATTTAATCACGTAATGAAACTAGTGCTATCTGACTTGTAACTTCTACTGATTGAGGTTACTCCACTCTCTCATCCCCCCTTTAAAGCTATTCCACTTTTGATAAACTTCCCCAAACAGATCATTATTTGAAGCATACAACTTTAATAATTTTGTTGTCTCTTCCTTGGTTTTTTTAATGATCTCAGGGCTAAATTTACTTACCGTAATATTTTTTAATTTATATATCTCAGCAAGTTTTTCACTATTTTTCTGATTATATTCAGCTAATATTTCGGTGTAAGTTTCTAGACAGACAGACTTAAATACCTCTTGGTAGTGGGGTGGTAAATTTTCCCAAGCATCTTTATTAACCAACATGTCAAATGTTGTACTTGGTTCCCACCAACCTGGATAGTAGTAGTACTTTGCTTCAGCTTGGTGAAGTCCTAATTGAACATCATCATATGGTCCAATCCATTCAGCAGCTTGAATTTTATCATCTCTAAGAGCCTTCGCAATTTTGTTCAGTGAGATTGCACCACCGGGTAAATCTTTATCTAAGTTAACATCAAACTTTTTTAAAACTTCTCCTCCTAATCCAGGAATACGCATAATGATTCCATTGAAATCTTCTATTGTTTCAATCTTTTTTTTAAACCATCCACCCATTTGTGCTCCAGTTGCTGCTGCAGGAAATGGAATCACATTTAAATCTAATTCTGGTCTTTGATAGATTTTTTGAATAAAAGTTAATTTATCCTGAGGATCTTCTTTATAAAGAAGCCAAGCTGTCTGTTCTTCAGGAGTTAAACCATGAGGAATCGCGCAACCAAAAAATAAAACTTTGTATTTATTAGCATTGTAATAAATACCACTAAATCCACACTGGACTTTTTTCCCATCACTCACGTCTTTTAAGATATCTTCTGTTAATATTTTTTTGTCATTCAATGGTTCAATCTCAAAGCGACCATTTGTAATTTTTTTAATGCGTTCGCGGATAATGTACGGAGCTTTAGAAATAATGAATTGGTCATAAATTCCATCCAAAAAGTTAGCCATCCTCCAGGTAACTTTTGGCATTTGTAAATACTGACTAGTAATTCCGCTACCAATCGCCGCTAGCGATCCAAGAGCAGCTATAGAGAGGAAATTTCTACGATTTGTAGGTAATAAAGGAAATAATTTTGATTTTTTTGGTTTTGTCTTATCCGGATTTTTTGACTCTCGTTGTATAGAAACTATGACTGCAAGCCCATTAAATATACCAGCAGCAGCTTCTATTTCTTTAAAATATTTTTTTGGGGTATTACTTGCAGCTATTTTTAGGAGACGAGATAACTCGTTTGTCTTTTCTGAGTCATATATACCATCAGTCACCTGTGGAAATTCTTCTGCATAAATCTGAAGTTCTGCCCACTTTATGTAAGGTATTTGACCGCAAACTTTTGCCGACATTCCCGCCAAATTGTCGTAATGCGATCAATTTCTTGCGGAACTCCCAACGTCATCCCTTTTCCAGGATATCTTGCACGGCAATTCATTGGCATATTTTCGCGTATTTTGAAAAATCCAGAATGCATTTCGGCGCTAATAGAACGCGCGACCGCTCTTGCAGTTTTATCTTCTGGGAACCAGTGCAAATCTGGGAATTCTTCGGCGAGATATTCCATAATTGCAAGAGAATCCCAAACGGTTTGACTACCGTGTAATAGAACGGGTACTCTACCTGATGGGGAATAGTGACGAATTTTCTCTGCAGATCCGGGGATATAAAGAGGTACGCGAATTTCGTTAAATTGTAAACCAGATTGTTTCATCGCCAGCCAAGGACGAAATGACCAAGATGAATAGTTTTTATTACCAATAACCAGGGTTAATTCTGTCATTTTAAGTCACCTAATTTTTAATTAATTAACTTTTAATTACCCAAAAATAAATAAATGATTCTTGAAGTTGCTATTCTGGATATTAAATCGGATGTCAAAAAAGACATGTGCGATGAATTTGAAGCAACATTCCAACAAGCTTCAAAAATAATTGCTGCGATACCGGGATATTTATCCCATGAATTACAAAAATGTATTGAAGTCCCCAATCGTTACATTCTCCTCGTACGTTGGGAAACACTAGAAGCTCATACTATTGGTTTTCGAGAATCGCCAGAATATCAAGAATGGAAACGGTTGCTACATCACTTTTACGATCCATTTCCAGTAGTCGAACACTATTATTCAATTTTGCGATCGGGAATATGACGTGGAATTATGATGCGGAAGTAGAAACAGTTAAACAATAAAATAAATTATCCTTTTCCATGACAGGGAAACTAGCAGGTAGGTCAGATTTGCTCACAGGTAAAAAGCCATTCTTTTCATAGAACCTGAGTGCACCTTTGAAGTTACCAATAGTTCCCAAATAGATTTCCCGGACATTGTTAGTTCTGGCGTGACTAACTAAAGAATCCATCAGTTTTTTACTAATTCGAGATTTACCGCGATAATTAACATCTACAAACATTTTTCGTAATGCTAAATAGCGATTATCGCCCATGTCAATTGCACCAATAGTTTCAATTACATTATTTCCGTCTAAAGCAATCCAAAAATTGCCATTACCCTTTTGATAAAAGCTAGGAATTATCAGTAAGTCTGGTTGCTCTTCCAAAGTAATTGCTAATCCCAACTCTTGTTGCTGAATCTTCAAAATTAACTCAATAACTTGAGCTTGATACTGATGATTATAAGTAGATATTTTGATTGTATTTGTCATTATGAAGCTTTAATTTATACTGGCAGGCTCAACTGGTAAAAACTGCTTTTGTAATGAGAACGAATAAACACTTTCACCATAATCATTGAGATATTGCAAACGTTGCTTTGCTTTATCAGCAGTTGGTATATGTCCGATCGGAACCCACCACAGCGCCATATTTTTCCCTTCAGACTTTTGGAACCACTTTTTGCGATTACGCATTACCTCTCCATGCTGACTGCGATATACAAATTGCTTAAAAGTATCAATTGATTCCCAAACTGATAAATTAAAAAGGATTAACTCATCATCATAAGCACGAATACTTGTTGCATTCCCCTCTTGAGCTTGCAGTCTCCACACAAACCCAGGACTTTTATCAGCTAACTTATTAATCGAATCTAATTGCGCCACAAACTCAGCCATAATTGGATCGTCAAGTGGAGCAATCATCCGAGAAATATTAACCTGAGACAAGTGATGAGATTTGTTTACCATAAATTCACCCAATGGATGTACAAACAGACTTATCAATGACCCATTACCCATTACCCATTACCCATTACCCATTACCCATTACTCATTACTTATTACTCATTACTTATTACTTACCCATTCATCTTCAATCATCTCAACCCTACAATCAAATAAAGGCTTGTATAGTTTTTATAAAAGCTATTTATACATATGAGAATCCATTGATAAAATCTGTTGGCGGCAATCAAATAAACTTCCACATATGAAACTCTCTCAACTTCGAGCCGTAGTTGCAGTAGCAGATAGTGGTAATTTCAGTGAAGCAGCTTTGGAATTACAAATTACCCAACCAGCAATCAGTTATGCGATCGCAACTTTGGAAGAACAATTGGGTGTAGCTTTATTTGCTAGAGGGCGTCGTGGTGCAGTATTGACACCGGCAGGAGAACGGATTGTATCCCATGCTCGGCAGGCTTTGCAGCATTTAGAAATGATGCAACAAGAGGCAAATATACATAGAGGTTTGCGTGGCGGTCAGGTACGAATTGCTTCCTTCCGTAGTGTTGCAACTCATTTATTACCGAAAGCGATCGCCAAGTTTAACAAACAATTTCCCGAAGTTTCAGTAAGCATTATCGAGCGTCCTAATTTTATTGACATCGAAGATTTTTTACGTCAGGGACGGGCTGACATTGGGACAACATATTTACCAACTGGTGACGAGTTTGAAGCTTGGGAAATTCTTCGGGATGAGTATGTTGCTTTACTTGTATCGAATAACAAATCTAGAGCGACACAAATTACTTGGGAAGATTTAGCAGCATATCCGCCAGTTATGCTTCCTGCTTTACCATGTGGAAGACCAATTCATAAACACCTGAAAACTGTTGCACCAATTATGAATACTACCAGCGAACTTCAGGAAGATTCTACTGTTGTAAGTATGGTAAACCAGGGATTTTCAGCAGCAATCATCCCTCGTTTAGCAGCCGCACCAATTCCTTCCCAGGTGCAAGTGTATAGTTTACCGGTACCTCTTCAACGAGTGATTGGAGTTGTAGTTCTTAAGAGTGCTCTCCATATTCCAGCGGTTTTTACATTTTTGGATATGCTCCGGAAGTTTGATTTTCAGGGTTTAGCACGCGTTATTTAACTTTTTTCAAATCAACACATAATTTGCATCATTTCAAGCCTTAAAAGTAAGAATGGGATGCATGCGAGCAACCACTTGAACTAATCCCGCTCGTACTTGAACATCAATTACTGGTGCGATCGGTTTATAAGCAGCAGGTGCTTCTTCAATCCGACGTTCTGCTCGTAATGTAATGCAATCGACTCCAGTTAACCCTAATTTATCTTCACTTTCCCGATTTCCCTTGCGACTTAAATCAAAGCGAGAACGCAATCTTCCCGCACCATGGGAAGCTGAACAGCACCAATCTGAATTTCCTAAACCCATCAAAAGATAGGATGGTGTACCCATAGAACCAGGTATAATAACAGGCTGACCGACATGAGCGGGACACGCACCTTTACGAGTAACCCAACCTTGTCCTTCAGGAAGTGTAATATTGTGCGGTAGGTCGTAGACTAATGGAGCTTCCAAATCGCCATAAACTTGGCGCAATCGCAATCGTAATAACTCGGCTAAAAGCAATCGATTGACAAATGCATAGTTTGCAGCAGTTGCTTCAGCTTCCAGATAATCAGTAACTGACTCCGGATGGGTAATTGATGAAAGAGGAAACAAACGGGAATCGGGATACTTTAACCCTTCGCTCCATAATTTCCGAGCCCAATCGCGCCACATTCCACCAATATACTTTCCAACATTGCGAGACCCTGAGTGAATCATGAATGCAAGTTGTCCTTTTTTAACTCCCCACCGATAAGCAAGTTTAGGATTTGTAATCTGCTCCACCCATTGGACCTCAACAAAGTGATTTCCACCACCAATAGTTGCTAGTCCACCATCCCGAACTAATCCCGATTCTGGAACTAATTCTTGCGGAGCCCATTTTATGTGTCCTGACATTGAACCATTGAGAAAAATGCGATCAATTTCAGTTGCAATCTGATTGATGTCTGATCGCACAAAATTTCCTGTTGATTTATCCAACATTGAATCTAACCACCCAGTTACACCATCTTGAAACAACGCTTTCATGGTGCGAGCAGCCATGGTTACATCTCGTTTTCCAAAAAAGAAATCACCTTTCATTAACTCAACAAAGCGATCGCGTCGTGCTAAAAATTTCTCAGCAGATAAATCAGCAACATGCAAACGCATCCCACAGTTAATGTCCGATCCGACAGCTGCAGGAATAACTTGTCCTGATGTTTGGACAACGGAGCCGATTGCAACTCCTGCATCACCGGGATGAAAATCAGGAGTTGCACATACATGACAAATATTTCCTCCCTTTGGATGTTTTGCATTTGCTAAGTTTGCTAATTGTTTGAGAGCTTTTGCTTCAACAGGAAAGCTTGCAGGTAAAAGAACTTCGGCGATGGGTGCATCAGGAGAATCTACCCACCGTGCAGAATAAGATTGATTATTATATTGAACGTCAAGACCTTGTCGAGCCAATGCTCGCAGAAGACGTGAAATATTTTTCGACTGCATATAACTACGGTCAAAGAACTAAATAAGTAGTGTTTAGTTTTGAAGCGATCTTGACTTGGGTTCAGCAGCCGCAGTCAATTTCTAAATCACCAATATCCCATTGAAACTAGAGATACTGTGAATTTTACAGTCAAAGATTTTTAGTTGAAGAATCTAATGCTTCATATATTTTATAGCACAGATTCATAGCACAGAATTGATTTTACCAATCCCTTAAGTTAGCACCTTAAAACCTTTATCTTTACTAGCGCTCCCAAAAAAATCATTGCAAACTAAAGATATCAATTATTTCAACTGTGTTTCAGGCTTCTTGCAACAACGCCGATAACTCATCTCTCCGGAGAGTTTTCTTTATTATTGTTGCTAATTAATAGACAAATATATACATTTCCCTACTGATATTCAACTAACAAAAAACCCAACTGTTAACTGATAACTGTTAACTGATATAAAACCATGACTAATACTATTGTTAACCCTGCGGAAACTCCCCAAGTAACGCAGCAGCTTTCGGAAAACATTATTTTGACAACTTTAGATGATTTGTATAACTGGGCGAAAATGTCCAGTTTATACCCCATGATGTTTGGTACAGCTTGCTGTTTTATGGAATTTATGGCGGCTTATGCTTCCCGCTTTGATATGGAAAGGTACGGCATGATACCTCGTGCCACCCCCAGACAAGCAGATTTACTGATTACTGCGGGAACTATCACCATGAAGTATGCACCTAATTTAGTGCGTCTTTACGAACAAATGCCAGAACCCAAATACGTAATTGCTATGGGCGCTTGTACCATTACTGGGGGTATGTTTAGTGTAGACTCTCCCAGTGCCGTTCGGGGTGTAGATAAATTAATTCCAGTTGATGTTTATATCCCTGGATGTCCTCCCAGACCTGAAGCTGTAGTTGATGCAGTTATTAAATTACGGAAAAAAATTGCTAACCAAAGCATTCAAGAATTATCACAACTTCAGCAAACCCATCGCTATTACAGTACTCCCCATAAAATGAAAGTAGTATCACCAATAAACGATGGTAAATATTTGAACACTGCTAAGAGAAATAACCCACCAACAGAGATTACTCAAGCTACGGATTTACCTCTACCATTTACACAACAGTCAAAGCAAAAAGCTGAATGAGGAAGGAGTCAGGAGCCAGAATAGTGCGCAATAGCGCACCGCTTTGCTAACAGAAGTCAGAAGTCAGAATTAGATATATCTCGAAACTAAAAGTTCTATCTAAAGACTATCCCATTTCTGATTCCTGTCTCTTGGATTCTGCTATATTTTGTTTTTTTATTTATAGCAGATTGTAACTAAGTTAGGTACGGTTCAAAAAATGAAAGTCAGTTATTTATAAAGCGGATTCTACTCCTGACTTCTGTCTCCTGACTCCTGTTAGCAAAGCGAGGTACTATATGTTTGTGTTTGGGAAGTTTATTCAAAAAAGCCCATGCGAATAAATAAAATTAAACAAATCCAAACTGCGATATCTTACACTAAATCAGAAAACTATGGCGATTTTGCAATTCTTAAAGCTGATATTTTAGGAGCTAAAGCTTCACCAGAAATCGCTGATAAATTAACGAATGTTGTGGGATATTATCCCAAAATAAATTTAGATGAATTAATTCAGTATCCTCCTGGAAGTTTTGGGAGACAATACGCCGAACATATGAAATTAAATCATCTTAAACCCTTAAATATCAGCCCAGAATTATCAGAAGTTGCGAAGCGTAATGTATTTGCTTTGCGATATGTGATTACTCACGATATTTTTCATGTATTACTAGACTTTGATACTAGCTATGCTGGAGAAATTGGCGTTCTAAGTTTTGCAGTAGCCCAAAACTATAGTAAATCACAAAGAATTAGCCTCAGACTTGCAAAATTAATTTATCCTATCCTTGCTCCCCAACAAACCAAAGCGATTCTTTCTAACCTCAAAAAAGGTCGAGAATTAGGAGAGAAAGCAGAATTTTTATTAGGTTATCGCTTTGAAGAGCATTGGAAAGAACCACTTCACCAAATTCAATCTCGACTAGGACTCTCAGAAATAAAAATCTAATATTCTTAAAAACGATTGCTATTACTACTTTCTCTATATTTTAAATCTCTAAACAAATAGTTCAACTACAAAAATCATGACTACAACAACATCAAGCTCTACAATTCAAAATCCAATCAAAAGCCTCCCAGGACCACACGAATCAATATGGTATCAAACTATTTGGGGTGTAACCAAACCAGTTAGTTACTTTAATACCATGCAAAAACGCTACGGAGATATATTTGTCACACCTCAATTTGCAGGACTTCCACCCCAAGTAATTATTAGTAATCCCCAAGCAATCCAGCAAATTTTTACTGCCGATGCTTCTATGTTCCAATCTGGATTAGGAAACCAAATGATCCAGCCAATTGTTGGCGATCTTTCTTTATTATTAATGGATGGCGATCGCCACCTACAAAAGCGTAAATTATTAATGCCTCCTTTTCATGGGGAAAGAATGAAGGCTTATGGAACAACCATTCGTGAAATTACTCGCGAAGCAACGGAAAAATTAACTGTAGGAGAAAAATTTATTGCCCGTCCTTTAATGCAAGAAATTTCCTTGAATGTCATTCTTCGTACCATTTTTGGGCTTAAGAAAGGTAAAAGATATCAACAAATTGAACATGCTCTAATTGGGATGTTAGATATGTTTGACAATCCTGTAAATGCAAGTTTTTTATTTTTTAAACCACTACAGAAAAATCTAGGATTTTTAACTCCTTGGGGAAGATTTATTCAAAAACGAGAATTATTAGATAAATTACTTTATCAAGAAATTAGCGAACGACGCGCTCAAAAAGAACATACCGGTGAAGATATTTTAAGTTTATTATTGTCAGCACGAGATGAAAATGGCGAAGGAATGACAGATGAGGAACTACGCGACGAATTAATGACAATGCTATTTGCTGGACATGAAACAACTGCAAATGCGTTAACTTGGGCTCTATATTGGATTCACTACCTTCCGGAAGTAAAGGAAAAATTACTGCAAGAATTAAGTTCCATTGATGCTGAAAACATAGATGCAATGGAAATAATGGGATTACCTTATCTAAATGCAGTTTGTTCGGAAACTCTGCGAATTTACCCGATTGCTTTCTTTACTTTAGTACGAATTTTACAAGCGCCGATGGAATTAATGGGTTATGAATTCTCTCCGGGAACACCATTAGCACCATGTATTTATTTAACCCATCACAACTCAGATATTTATCCCGAACCAAAGAAATTTAAACCAGAAAGATTTTTGGAAAGAAAGTTTTCTCCCTACGAATATTTACCTTTTGGTGGTGGTAGTCGTAGGTGTTTGGGTTCAGCATTTGCGATATTCGAAATGAAACTCGCACTCGTAACTATACTATCAAAATATTCCCTTAAACTTGCACAGAAACAACCCGTGAAAGCTGTACGTAGAGGAATTGTATTTACACCTTCAGGCGGAGTGTGTTTGACAGTGGACAGTTATCAGTGAACAGTGAACAGTTAACAGTTATCAGTGTTAGCGTTCGCGCAGCACGGTCTCAGCGTGGGGTTAGCCATACAGGTAACAGTCGCCAGTGTTCGCGTAAAGTTCAGCTACAGGTGTTACATGACTTTAACCATATCATGACCAGTTAACTGATAACTGATAACTGTTAGCGCAGCGTGCGCGATAGCGCATTAACTGATTTATTTAAGTGACTCGATCGTGGGGGACGAACCATCAGATTTTACCCAAGCAATTTGAGCAATATCATGACTGTTAGCATATTCTCGAATATATTCAGCATCCTTTTCTTCTAATTGGATTTCTACCCTCACTAAATGGGTTGAGCTTCGCAGTTTTTCTGCATAAGCAAGAGCCGCAGCATAAGCTTGGGGGGATTGAGGTACCACCAGCCAATGACTTGGGGGGATATTCTGCGGTAACTGCTGACTCGAAAGCAATAATTGATGTAAATCTTCAATAAATACTGAAAAACCGATACCAGGAATATCTTCTTTCTGGGGATGATACAGCCCCATTAATCGATCGTAGCGACCACCACGACCTAAAACCTGTGACTGAAATTCAGTATTGCCAATAACTTGAAAAACAATACCCGTATAATAATCAATGGTTTGAATTAAACTCAGATCGAGGATTAATGAAAAATTTCCTTGGGATCCCAATAAATCAACAAGAGACTGTAAATTATTCACCGCTAATTGCTGCGGTTCGTCCAAATCTAACTTACTAACTTGTTGCAAAACCTCCTTTGGATCTCCCCGCAAATCTAGCAAAATTCTTGCTCGTTCTCGCAGTTCGTCGCTCAAAGGTAAATTATCGATAGTGATACGATCCAAATTCGCGATCGCACTACGAACTTCAGGTTGTAAATCTTCAGGAAAAGCAGAAAGAAGCGAGCCTGTAATACCCGCTTCTCCCAATATTAAATGCCAACTTTTTAAACCTACAGCTTCCAAACAGTCTGCAAGTAAAAGTAATATTTCGGCATCAGCGAGTAAACCACCTCCACCCAAGAGTTCCACCCCAGCTTGATAAAACTCCTGTTGGCGATTATGTCTGAGCTCGCCGCTGCGCTGAAAGACATTGGCGTTATAGTACAGACGCTGAGGGTAGTTCACCCCAGCCATTCTTGTAACCGCCGTCCGAGCAATGGAAGCTGTCAGTTCTGGACGCAAACCCAATTCTTCGTTTTCATCACTTTGCAATTGAATTACAGCTGAACGCCCAATAGCTCCCTTCGCCATTAGGGTATCCATACGTTCCAAGGTCGAGGTAATAATCTTGTGATATCCCCAACGGTGAAATACCTGCTGTATTCGTTCTTCGATCCAGGTTTTTTGAGTTACATCTAAGGGTAATAGATCCCTAGCTCCCGCCGGAGGTTGATACACCATTTTATTTTTTCTTTCCACCAAACAAACCGCCAAACAAACCGTTCCCTCCAGATTTATTTGGTTGTTTTGTCCCGGTATTTAGCTTCGCCGCAGACTTAGCACTACCGGGTTTTTGACCTAAAATCTGTTCAATTTTACGTTTTCCCGCTAACGCTTGTTCGTCTTTGGGGTCCAATTGTAGGGTCCGGTCAAAATGGACTTTAGCCATCTTGATTTGATTTTGCTTTAAATAGACCACTCCAAGCAAGCTATGACAACAGCTATTGTTTGGTTCTAATTTCAGAGCATCTTGTAATTCTACCCTGGCTAATGCCAGTTGGTTTTTATTAATCAGCTCTTGAGCGCGGCGAATATACTGACCAGTAGCTGAAATTTCTGGTGAAGGTGTTGATGGTGAATTTTTGGTTGAATTTTTCGGCGATGGAGATGTAAGTGGGGAAGATGAAGTACTACCGTGAGTCTGAGGTGATGCTGTATTTGGTGGAGATGGCGAAAAATTTTTCCCACCATTGCGCATCAAATAAACCACATTTAATTCACTAATTTGGGCAATATTTTCTAAAACTTGCTGTAACGAATCGTACTGGGCTACTGCCATATTTGCGATCGCACTTTGATAAAGATGGTTGATATTAGGAGCGCTAGCCAATTGTCTAGCCCCATCAGTATACAGTTCTACAGAAGCAGATTCTTGAATTAAGCGTCTACCCATTTGCATCAGTATGGCAACATACTCAGCACGAGAACGTTCCTGAGAAAGCTGTTCGTATGCCGGATTAACTAATTTTGAGAGTAAATCACTAGCCAATTGTTTTTCTACCGCGCTACCAGAAGCACAGCGATCGGGGTGCAAGCGTCGCGCAATTTTGAGGTAACGCTTACGAATTTCCTTGGGATCCGCATCCACAGGAATGCCTAAAACAGCATGGTGATCGGTCAAATCGTATTTGAATAACCCACGTTCTATTCTAAAAGACATTTTTGCAGTTATCGTAGCCGATAGATTTTGTCTAGTTTACTCTCATTTCAACAAAATGTAAGATAAGTGACATATAAACTACTGCCAAGAAGCAAGGGGTGGTACTGTTTTTAGGGCTTGACTTAAAGAGTTATGAATATAACCATTAGTTGCGAGAATTCTTCCACTTTCTAAAATGATTGGAGAACCATCATAGGCAGTTACTTTAGCACCGGCTTCTCGGGCAATAACTATACCAGCGACAATATCCCAAGGAGAAAGACCCCTTTCCCAATAACCATCTAATCTTCCACAGGCAACATGTGCTAAATCTAACGATGCAGAACCGCCGCGTCGCACACCTTGGGTTAAATGGGTTAAATGACAAAATTCTGCGTAGTTGTTGTCTGAAGTCTCACGTCGGTCGTAAGCAAATCCCGTAACTAGTAGACTTTTACTCAACTCCGAAATTTGGGAAACTTTAATTGGCTGACGGTTAAGAGTTGCACCCAAGCCTTTTCCAGCTCGAAATAATTCATTGCGGGAAGGATCGTAAATTACTCCGACAGCAGGTTCCCCATCAATTAACAAACCGATAGAAACTGCAAACATCGGGTATTGATGGGCGTAATTAGTCGTACCATCTAGAGGATCCACCGCCCAAAGATATTTATTGTTGCTATTCCCCAAAGCGCCCGACTCTTCCGAAAGAATTGCATGTTCGGGGAAGTGACGCTGTAAAGAATCTAAAATTAGAGCTTCAGAAGCTTTATCCGCAATAGTAACCAGATCTCCAGGACGACCCTTTTCCGTAATAGAATCTTCTAACTTACCGACATAATCCAGTAAAACTGCACCAGCAGCCAACGCCATTTCCGTCGCAACATCAAGAAAAATCTGTAATTCGTTCATTACTTATTACTTTAAGTAGTCATGCAAAATTAATTAAACATTCTTTGAGGTAGGGAACAGGGAACGGGAAACAGCTTGTATAACTCGGCAGTAAATATATAAATAATTTTGCATAAGTAATTATCACTCATTACTCATTATTTCTCCCCAGTCGCCATATGCCGCTTGCGGCGGCACGCAGTGCTATCCCCAATCCCCAATCCCCAATCCCCAAACTTCACCGATATATCCGACGAAATTCACCAGGAGTGAGACGCATAGGTTTTTCTGGATTCCAAATCCCCTTACCCATAAGTCTTGCATATTGTTGGGCGCGTTCTAGACGTAAATCGTATTTGTGGTTGGGGGAGCGGGGAACAAATAGGGCGTAACCTTCCTTAACTAGTTCTTCATTCAAAAGGATTTTATCTTGCCATGCATAAGCCAGCATTCTTCCAAACCGATCTTTTTCTTTGAGATCGAATTCCAACTTGACAGGTTTATCTCCAATTAGTTCTCGTAACCTTCGAGATGAATCCTCACCCCAAGGACGTTGTCGTCTATCCGGTGCATCAATACCAATTAATCGTACCTGAGAATTTAAATTAGATTGGGAACCTATAGCAATTGCATTAAGAGTATTCCCAGAAGGAACTCCCACTATTTTTACCTGTGGCTGAATTGTCTTGGAATTTGCATCCTTTGGTTGACAACCCACCAGCAAGAAAATTAAGAAACAGATAACAAGCAAAAAGTAAAATTTAATCTTTAAAGTAGAGACGTTAAATTTTACAAATTCTACGCCTCTACGATATTTCTGGTATTGCAACGAAAATAAATCAAACATCAATGTAGTTTATTGTTCCCCATTCCCTAATCTTCATTTTCTGCTACCCAACTAATCTTCATCCAATGGTAAACCAGCTTTTACCTTACCTTTGCCAAAGTAACGTCCAAATTGAAGTTCGTAAACTTCATCTTCATCTTGTGTTTCAACCTTCAGGTCAGAACGAGCATAGCTGACACACAGTAGAGCGTAACCCTGTTTGCGTAATTCTGGGGATAGTCCTACCGCTTCAGGTTGGTAAATTTCTCCAGAAATAACTCTTACGGCGCAGGTTGTACAAGCGCCATTACGACAGGAAAATGGTAATTCTTTTCCTTGTCCTTCAGCAGTATGGAGAATATAGCGGTCTTCAGGGACTTCTATGGTATGTTCGGTACCTTTAGCGCGATCGCGGATTTGAATTTTGTGTGTCTGGGACATTTTTAAAGTAGTCAATTTTGGGCAATATTTTTTATTTACTATCTAATCATTGCATTTTTTGCAATTTCATCCTACAATTGGACCTTGTGAGCCTGGAGAGATGGCCGAGTGGTTGAAGGCGCAGCACTGGAAATGCTGTTTGGGGGCAACTTCAACGAGGGTTCGAATCCCTCTCTCTCCGTTTTAATAAATAAAACTTCGAGTGAATTAAGCATCGATAAATGTATATCGAGATGTAATATTTGTTTTAATTATTATTTTGATTGGCAAAATGCCCCTTTTGAATAAGGTTATTTCATAAATTCCTCCCTCGGGACAAGTTAATCTCATAAATTCCTCCCTCGGGACAAGTTAATCTCATAAATTCCTCCCTCGGGACAAGTTAATCTCATAAATTCCTCCCTCGGGGGAGGCTAGGAGGGGGTTTACCAGTCAATTACAGCAAATAAAAATAAAAAAATTAACGCACTGTCAAATCTCTTCAACAATGCATTATTACCCAAAAGTAAATATTTTTAAATCATCTTGATCGGCACGCGCCATTTCAATGGTGATCGCATTATTTACCATCAAGCAATCTGAATATTATCTCCTTCCCACTTCACGCGAAAATTGGGAGAAACCTCCAAAGTCGAAAAACGAAAATACCAACCATACAAAAGTAACTCATTCAAATTATCAGACATTGGTAAAAAATGTGATGCATACAATCCTGTTCGCATACTACTTGGAATAATCGGATGAGAACTTACAGGTTTATATGGTCCTGCAATTTCATCTGCAACATACCAATGAATTGATGAATCAGTGATATTACCATCTACTTTTTCAACCCATTTTGGATTTAAATAACCGTTTGAATAACGCTCCCAATGCAAACTATCTGTAGACTTCGCTAAACCGATTCCTTCATGCATTAAATGGGGCCAACCCTTACCAGCACCTGAATAAAAAAGATAGTAAACGCCGTTTTCTTTATATGTATAACCAGTAAATAATCTACCAGATTCCCATGAGTTAGAAGGTTCAGGCTCTAGGATTACTCCCAGGTCTTGCCAATCTTTTAAATTGTGAGAAATAGCTCCATGTATCCTACTGTTTTCCCACCAACACATTGAATTAACTTCAGGCGTACCCGCCAAATAAAATAGCCGATATATATCATCATCTTTAAAAATCCAAGGGTCCCAAGATGGTAAACCTTTCTGTGAAGATTGGACAAATTTGGCTACGTAATTCTTAGCATAATCTTTAAAAGGAACCCATTTTTTGATTTCAGTTGGAAGTGTTAAAGATTCCAATATAGCCATAAAATTTTGGCTGATAATATTAGAATTACGCATAATTATAGGCTTAATAATCAAATGAAAATATTGGTTGTTTTTAGAGATAAATGCATACTACAACAAGATTTGCCCGCGAGATAATAAACTGTCAATAAAATATCATCAGCAGCAAAAAAATATTTAAGTTGGTAAGAATATCTTCTCTTGTTTTTCTGATAACCCACAAAATGCAGCAGTATAATATTCAACTTTTGATCCGATTTGAAATGCCCTGGAAAAATAGTTAATTGAAATAAGGATAACTACTGACTCTAGTATTATATTATTCTTCATAATTAATTGAATACCAGAAAAAAATTACATAATCAGTAGAATTTTTATTGTTTTTTTAATAAAAAAATTAATTTTTGCTGTAGATATATTCTGTAATACCAAAATAAATATTCTTTTGGAGAGAATAAATAAAAATCAAAAAGATATAGTAAAGCTCATAGAAATCCCTGATTTAATTACTTTTCAGGTAGTATTCAATTCGTACAAGGCTTAAATTAATTTCAAGAGTCAATAGGACATTTTAGCTTTATATCTTATGGCCACTATGTATAGTAAAAAATACAACTCAGCACATATAATTCAAAGGAATAATAAGTATCAATTAAAGACACACAAATAAAGGTAAACAGGTATTGTAATATCAGTTAACTTACACATGCTGTATATGGATTTAAATCAAATACGACATTTATTTTTTTCTGTTGTATTACTTTACTAACAAAGTATCGACGAATTAAATCCTATTGATTTATTACTCACGACCAATTAACAACCACTAATTACCAGTTAACAATTAATAACCACCTATAATAATAAACCCTTCTCTTGCGACAAAAGAAGGGTAATTAATGAATTTCTCCATTAATATGAATATGCAACGAATATTTAGTTTTTAAACATTAGCTAATTTTCTTTTTTGTTGATTAATAACTAATTCGACCATCTGATTAATTGGCAATGAACAATCTTTTTGAGCAATCCAGTTTGGCATTTCCTGCCAGCAACTAGGACAAAACAAATAGACTTGGTTCCCACGAATGTGCCGTAGCATATTATCAGAACAACAAGGACAATTAATCATGTTAGCCTCGATTTTTATTAAGTAATATTTTGATGAACCGCTTAGTAGCCACCCACACTTCCAGGTTATAAGCGAAATATAAAGTTCGCGCCATAAAACATGCTGTTTCTTCAAGAAAGTTAATTACTTGATACCTAGCTTTACTAAATCATGAGTAAAATACTTCTTTTTATTGTAATTAACGTATTAAATAAAACTTCAAATTATCCAAAAAAATATAATACCAATTTCTAATACGGCAAAATAAGTAATATGCAAAAAAATAATAAATTAATCTGTCTCGAACAGACTTACGCAACACACTGTTACAGTGATTTAATTATTTATTTTGAAAAGTATTTTCGTTGAAGTGTTCTGAATCCTACATGAAAAAATAAATTCAGAATGTCTCCTAACTTTCTCGGTAGTGCATGAATACTACAGGGACAATTCTCAAAGTTTTTGCTAGCTGAGAAACGCGAAATTTTCTTTGGAGCGACCGCGGTAATTCTTTCCAAGTCACAGGGTAAAAACCAAAATGACTGTAAAAGTTTGCTAGTCGTTGTCCCAAACATTCTAAGTACAACGGTTGATCGCAGGATGAGATTAAGTGTTGGGTTAAAATGCTTCCCAAACCGCGTCTCCTCCAAGCAGGTACCACAAATAAGCTTCCTAACTCTTTGACTCCGGAATAGTCTCGTAATTGCCCACATGCAACGATATCCCCGGAACATTCAATCACCCAAAACTGTTGCCATCGAATTTGAGTAGGATCGAGTTTAGCCCTCAATACTAAAAATCTAATTGACCAAATATCAGAAGGTGTTGCTTGGCGGATAACACACCCATCAGGTAGCACTGACATACTACGAATTTAATATCCTCTAAAAAATACAGATAAACATGTATCTTCAATTGACTTTCGGAGATACCTGAACACTTACAGCGACATCTAATATATTAAAGGGAGAATATAAAAAAATAAGAATGATATGAAGCATACTAGACGACAGTTTACTCCTAGGTTATCATCTGTCAGTTGCTTCACTGCTTTACGTTTTAAATGTTATCAGCTTTTCACGATGTCAAACGAATTTACAAAATTAAGGGCGGACGATGGGACTCGAACCCACGAATGGAGGTACCACAAACCTCTGCCTTAACCACTTGGCTACGCCCGCCATATCTGAACGCACTATAGATAGTAACATACTTTCGCAAAATTGATCCATAGTTTTTCTCAGAATCGCTAAAATAAGTTGAATTATAGAATCAAATATCTAAAATTTGAGATCTGAAGCTTGAATCCCAAGCTGAAATTCCCAAGCTTAAACTTCTAAGCTTGATAGCCAAGGCAAAGACGTGATAACTAGAGATTAAAAATATCCAAAACCTGAAAACTGGAAAAAATGAAACTTTTAAAGATTATTGCTGGTACCGCAGTCGTTGGATTGACATTGTTAGGTCTATCTATGGCGACGACCAATCCCTCTCAAGCAGCATATGAGAAGTATGCTAGTCAGCGCTTGACTAAGTACCTGAAGGATAATGTGTGCGGTAAGTCCAAAAATTTTCTGGATAATTTGCCCATTAAACTTGATTCTCAGTGCGACAATTTACTAGATTCTGCGAATCCGCAAGTTCAAGAAATTATTTCCAGAACGACTCAAAGACAAAATTTTATAATTTTTAGCATTTATCATACGGACTTAAAGCTGGAATCTTTGTCCTTAATTCCCGGCTATAAGTTTGAAAGTGTTGGAGCATTCAACAATTTTTACATCTATAAAGCCCAACGGCAGTAAAAAATATCGCAATTATATTTGTTGCCATTTAATTAGCAATGGTTTAATAAAGTATTAGGGAATAATTACTAACTTCTTTAGTTACAAAAATAGCTGAGGTCTTAAGGTTGTAAAGTAACTATTGATACGAGATACTGTTGTGGCTGTCTTGTGTGACTTTCTATTGAAATAAAATTATTTTTGAGTGGGACATTAAATCAATTGCGCTTAAGGGGATTCGCTGCTATAGTAATATTCCTAATGTACTTACATATCTGTAACCATATCTGACTACAAGTGCTAATTGCCGAAATAAGATTTTTTATAATTGCCAAAATTTTGAATATGATTAGTTAGTATTAGGCAATTGCAAAATTTATTAGAACATTTATCATTAGATAATTTTTGAATAGAAGATTTAATTGTATATTTATCATTTAGTTATTGCCGAAAAGCTTGGATAGCTGGATTGTCTAGGAATAATATACTCACTAAAATAAGTTCTTAAGAACTAATTATTTTCTGCTTACATCAAGTCATAGTAAATTCATTTAACAATATAGCAATCCTGACTGAAACCTAAGAAAACATGTAGACAATAAAGAAGTACTTACAAGGGTTTCATCCACATGCTAGTGCGCGAACAGCGATTTTATTCCTCGTGAATAATTTCGGATTTCTATAGTTTTTATAGTCGAAATACTAAATCTAATTATAGATATTTTTCTTTTTTTACTGTTTAATTTACATGTAAACAATGCTTAATAGCAGCTTTCCATTGGAACAGTATTTGTGTGTTTAATTCAAGGCTATAGAAGATGTCAGAATGTTAAATATTTGAGAGAGATTTTGCTTTAAAAGTTTTGATTGTATATACTTAGCTTCATTAATCTTGGATAGACAAATAAGCTTATTACTGCACGGGTAAAAAGTATAATTGTTTTCATTAGATAAAAACTATAATAATTAGTATCATTTGTTTCATGACTAGTGGGACAGATACCTGAATATTGCGAGTAAAAAGGCTATGCTTATTTATTAAATTAATGTAGATGTAGATAAAGTGGAAATTATATGTCAGAATCAAAACACAAATATCAAATTAATTTTATACTTACCGGATAGAATTCTGAAATTTTGATATAAAAGAAGCTGAAACTCGCAAATAAATACGCGTTCGAGTCCATCTCCAACTATTAGTGAAACATCCATTTACACCACAGTCGTCGGGATATTTATTGGTATATCACGGAAGCCGCGATCCTCGTCCAGAAAGTGCAATGCAGCAACTGGCAGGTAAAATATCTCAGAAATTGAGAAGTTATCCTGCACGTGATACAAATAGCTCTGTTGTATCAACACTAAAGCATGAACTATCTGTAGGGACAGCATCTTTAGAGTTTGCTTCACAACCTTTGCACTCGCAAATTATTGACTTTGCTCGCAATGCAGCTAGTAAAGGATGTAGTTGCTTGCAAATATTACCTTTGTTTCTACTTCCAGGAATACATGTCATGGAAGATATTCCAACAGAAGTCTCACAAGCGAAAGCAGTACTTGGTGAAGATATTGTTATTAACCTACAGCCGTATTTAGGTTCTCACCCTGGTTTAGAAGGGTTGGTAGCAAATCAATTGTGTATCAACCGAGCAGACGCAACCATTTTACTGGCTCACGGTAGTCGTCGTCAGTCAGCAACAATTTTGATCGAACAAATATCAGCAAAATTAGGTTTAGTAACTGCTTACTGGGCTTCACCACCAAGTTTGGAATCGCAGGTTACCGATCTATTTTCTATGGGTTGTAGAAAAATTAATGTTGTACCTTACTTTTTATTTGCAGGCGGAATAACCGATACAATTGCTCGAACGATAGAAAAGTTGAAACTAAATTTCCCTACGATTAGCTTCCAACTATCTAAACCTCTAGGAGCGAGTGCAGAAATAATCGAACTAATTTGGGATTTAATGGAAAGATGAACGGCTCAGTCACACAGGGAAAACAATCCTTGAGAAAAGTTTATTTGGTAGGTGCAGGTCCAGGCGATCCAGGACTGATGACCCTTAAAGGTAAAGGTATTCTCGAATGTGCAGATGTAGTTATTCATGATGCCTTAGTTAGCCCTCAAATTTTAGCAATGATTAACCCTCAAGCCGAAAAAATTAATGTGGGAAAGCGAAAAGGGAGACATTCCCAAGCGCAAGAAAAAACAACACAGTTGTTGATTGATAAAGCCCGAGAAAATGCCATCGTGGTTAGACTCAAGGGCGGAGACCCATTTATTTTTGGTCGTGGTGGTGAGGAAATGAAAGCATTAGTCGAAGCAGGAGTATCAGCGGAAATCGTACCTGGTGTTACCTCAGGAATTGCAGCTCCTGCTTATGCTGGTATCCCTCTAACCCATCGACTTTATAGCTCTTCAGTCACATTTGTTACTGGTCATGAGGCAACCGGTAAATATCGTCCAGAAATAAATTGGAATGCTATAGCTTGTGGTTCGGAAACCATAGTGATTTATATGGGGATTCACAACTTACCCCACATCGTTCAACAATTGATTAATGCTGAATTAAGTTTAGATACTCCCGTTGCTCTTATTCGTTGGGGTACGCGACCAGAGCAGGAAGAATTAATTGGTGAGTTAGGGACAATTCTGGAACAAGTAAAAACTGTAGGTTTTGAAGCTCCAGCTATTGTGGTGATTGGTGCAGTCGTGAAAATGTACGGTTTACTGTCTGTTTTGACCTAATCTTTGCAGTTTGATAATAAGCGAATAGATGGTAAGCTATCCCACGGCTAGCATATGAGTGGACAATGTTAAACCATGAAGACTGAGGAATTTCAAGTACTATTCCTTAATTTTGCAATACGCACAACGGCGTTTAGCAAGAGCTAATCTTCTTGGTATCCGGAGAAATAAGCGAGATAAATAAGTATTTTTTTGAAGACGTTCGCACAGAACGATCGAATTAGAATTAGGATCTAAGTGGTTTAATGTCTTAAAATTAAGTTACATTTAATTAAGATTCTTACTAAAACTCTGAACATGTTATAGGAATATTAAACTCTGTAACAGTTCAGTTGGAACAGTTGTATTAAATAAAGTGGAATTATAAACATCCGTTTAACAGCATAGTAACAGGGAAATATATTCCTATATTCCTTCAAGTGCTATTGCTGATTAGTTGTATCAGCATCTAGAGGCAAATTAAAATGAAATTCTCCTGGAGAGTCCTAGTACTTTGGACATTGCCTGCTTTGGTAATTGGCTTTTTCTTTTGGCAGGGGGCTTTTAGTAGTTCTCCAGCTGATTTAACTAAAAACACAGCCAGTACCCGTATGACCTATGGGCGCTTTCTGGAATATCTGGATGCCGAGCAGATATCCACCGTAGATTTTTATGAAGGTGGAAGAACGGCCATTGTACAAACGAAGGATCCAGAACTTGATAATCGTTTGCAGCGAGTTAGGGTAGATTTGCCTATTAATGCTCCCGAGTTAATTGAGAAGCTTGAGGAGAAAGGAGTCAACTTTGCTGCTCATCCCATGCGCAATGATGGAGCAATTTGGGGACTATTGGGCAATCTAATTTTCCCAATTTTACTCATTACCGGTTTATTCTTCTTGTTCCGTCGTTCTAGCAATATGCCCGGTGGTCCCGGTCAAGCAATGAACTTCGGTAAATCCAAAGCGCGTTTCCAAATGGAAGCTAAAACCGGAGTAAAATTTGATGACGTTGCAGGCATTGAGGAAGCAAAAGAAGAACTACAAGAAGTAGTTACCTTCCTCAAGCAACCAGAAAGATTTACAGCAGTAGGCGCACGCATTCCCAAAGGCGTATTGTTAGTAGGACCTCCGGGAACTGGTAAAACATTATTAGCTAAAGCGATCGCTGGTGAAGCAGGCGTACCTTTCTTCAGCATTTCCGGTTCTGAATTCGTGGAAATGTTTGTTGGTGTTGGTGCTTCCCGAGTTCGCGATCTATTCAAAAAAGCTAAAGATAATGCACCATGTATTATCTTTATCGATGAAATTGACGCAGTTGGAAGACAGCGTGGTGCTGGTATCGGTGGTGGTAATGACGAACGGGAACAAACCCTCAACCAATTATTAACCGAAATGGATGGTTTTGAAGGTAATTCCGGTATCATTATTATTGCTGCAACCAACCGTCCCGATGTTTTGGATGCAGCACTATTACGTCCCGGACGTTTTGATAGACAGGTTACAGTGGATGCACCAGATATTAAAGGACGCTTGGAAGTACTTAGAGTTCATGCTCGTAATAAAAAGATTGACGAAAGCGTTTCTTTGGAAACCATTGCTCGTCGGACTCCAGGATTTACCGGTGCTGACTTAGCCAACTTGCTTAATGAAGCAGCCATTCTCACCGCTCGTCGTCGTAAAGAAGCTATTACCCTGTTAGAAATTGATGATGCGGTTGACCGGGTAGTCGCTGGGATGGAAGGTACTCCATTGGTAGATAGCAAGAGTAAACGCTTAATTGCTTACCATGAAATAGGACATGCTTTAGTTGGTACTTTACTTAAGGACCACGACCCAGTACAGAAAGTTACTTTAATTCCTCGCGGTCAAGCACAAGGGTTAACTTGGTTTACCCCCAGTGAGGAATCAGGTTTAATTACTCGTTCTCAACTTAAAGCGAGGATTACAGGTGCTTTGGGTGGTCGTGCAGCCGAAGACGTAATTTTTGGTAGAGATGAAATTACTACTGGTGCCGGAAATGACCTGCAGCAAGTAACAGGTATGGCACGACAAATGGTAACTCGTTTTGGGATGTCTGACTTGGGACCACTTTCTTTGGAAAGTCAGTCAGGAGAAGTTTTCTTAGGACGTGACTGGATGACTCGTTCGGAATATTCTGAGTCGATTGCAGCCCGTATTGACAGTCAAGTTCGCACAATTGTTGATGAGTGTTACAAATCAGCGCTCGACATAATGCGCAATAATCGTTCTTTAATGGATCGAGTTGTGGATTTGTTAATCGAGAAAGAAACTATCGACGGAGATGAATTTCGACAAATTGTGTCTGAGTATGCAGAAGTACCAGATAAACCACAGTTTGCACCAAGCTTGTAGTTTATTTTATTAAGAATTTGATGGCAGGGGTACGACAATGTCGTGCCCTTTTCTTATGACTATTAAACTTTTGACTTTCAACTTGCGTGTAGCGCTATATTTACGGTTATAGCACTATGAAGAAGCTACATTAGGACATATATTACCCGCTTAAGCCATACGTGTTAGGCTTATGTCCTACGGACAAGCTATGCTAATGACTTTTTACTTGCGTGTAGCGCTATATAACCTAATACCAATTCAAAAGATAAAAACATGATGTTTTGTATTAGATTTATATGAGTTTCTCAGGTTAAAAATCCGAGAATAAAGAATTATCATAATTAAGTAGCTAAATAAGGTTTCCTCAGAAAAAATTTTTTCAAGTAATTGAAAAAGTAATTCGTCACCATTTCCAGAAATAAAAAAATCAGAAATAAAAATAACTATCTGTTTTTTGTGCTGGAAGATTACTTTCATTGGTAATCTGTGAAGCGATATTAATTCAGAAATCATTGCTACAGACTCATATCAAATCTTCTTAGGTGGTTAAAGCCCCAGCAAGTTGCTTGCTCTCACAGCTGCACTTGTTGAGGTTTTTATTTTTGGTTTTGAATCAAATTTAATCAGAATAAAACTTTGATTTACATAAACACTTTAATTTACATAATCTTGTAGATATTCATAAGGCTTATTTAATTCACCATTCAAAGCAATTGTTCCTTTATAAATCATCCGACTATCGCTTTGATTTAATTCTGACCATACTGTTGAGATTAGTTGATTACCAAAATCTTCTGAAGCATCCCTCGGTAATTCATTAGGTAAATTATCTACTGCCATGACATCAATGCAGTTATTTTGGAATGGCTCAGCTTCCTGAAATGATAAGGGGTCATAACCATAAATCGGCTCGGTAATAGAAGAAGCTCTAATTGTCGAAGGGATGGAAGAATCTGGAGCAATATCACAAGTGACATCGGCAATCACCCGAATAGTAAAATTCTCATGCTTCATATCTTCTTTGCTAAAGAAAACTGGAATGCGTTTATCCCAATAGATACCATTCAGCATAATATTTGCAGTATGGGTGTAAGGCTGGAAGCAAGAAATGTATTGTTCGGGATGTTGATAATAATGATGCTCATCAAAGGAAGTTTCTCCTTCCTGGCGATACATATCCTTAACCCCTAGCTGTGTGTAAATAGGTTCGGCTTTGTTGTTCTCGAGAAATTCTTGAGGTGAAATCCTTTTGATTCCCATCAAGTCTAAAGTTTCAGTCGCACCATTACCAACCCTACCTTCTCCAGTAACAACCAACTTTATATGAGAAAGAGGTAAATTTTGATAATAAGTTTGAGCTTCAGCCCAGTCATGACATTTGTACATGGGTTTGAGATTAAACTTTCCCTCACGTCTTCCCCAGGTGAGAATGGCATTATGAGCTCCAACAATTCCAGCCCAGCGTCCAAAAGCAATTACTCGTTTACCGCCTGTATTTCGCAGACATTCATAATCAATCAAGCGAATTTTCTTCTGCAAGATTGAACGTAAAAGCTCGCGGTTGTATGGTTGCTTTTTAATCGTGTGAGAGAAAAATAGATAGGTTTTCTGGGGTATCAGCATTGAAATGGGAACTTCTTTGACCCCTAACAACAGTTCGCATTCTGAAAGATTTTCCTCGATCCGAATACCTTGACTTTGATATTCTTCGTCTCTAAAGCAACGATCTGGACTCGGCTGGACAAATATTTCTAAGTTTTGATATTTATCTTGTAAATCTCGGCATTGCTTTGGTGTGAGTGCAACTCTAGTATCAGTTTTGGCTTTACCTTCTCGAAGAATTCCTACTTTCATAGAATCTAATTGTTTAACTGTGAATGTTTCTCTCTTTTTTTACATACCCTATCTTTCTGTACCCACCATTCTGGAATATATTTAGTATCAAGTTCTAAATTTCCAATAATTCTTCCCTGATAATAAATTTTTTTATTTTCATCAAAAGTGAATATTGCATTCCATAATGATATCTCATTCTTATTTATATTCGCGTTACTATAACCGGGGATATAGCAAAAGAAATCTTCTTCACCAACACGTTGACCATAAGTTACAAACCCTCTATTTTCATAAATTACCTCATAAGATGTTCCTGCTTTTAAGGTGCCAATATTATTGATACCTTGCTTAAAATAAACTACAAATAGTTTGCCAGATTTTATATGGTCGATAATAGACCTGTCCATAAATTAAATTTGCAGAAAGATAGAATGTAAAATTTTATATTTTATAGAAAAAAGCCTATGGAATATAACTTTGAAATCTTTTACAACATAAGAAATAATATCCATGCTTAAAATTTGAAAATCCTATCTTTTTTCTCTAAACTATCATCAACTATCTTAAACCCTAATTCCTACGTTGATTGAATACATATGAATAATCTTTGAAATGCTTGTACAGCATGGATTATAAATTTATGGACGAGTCTAATATATTGAGTTCCTGGAGGTTTAGTTATTGGAGTAGTTTTTAAAGGTTCAGGTATTAGAGTAGGTTTTGGAAGTTCAGTTGTTGGAGTAGGCTTGGGATATTCAGGTTTTGAAGGTAACGGAATTTTTATACCCAACCACAAAATCATTAATAATATAACTAAAGATATAAAGGCTGAAAAAGTAAGTCTATTTGGCAAGTCTTTTTTTGGGTTATTCTGTGTATCTAGTTTTGTTTTAAGTTGTTCTGGTTTAGATTGTTTATATTTTAATTCTTGAGCAATTTCCCTTAAATAGGTATTTCTAGGATTTATTTTGAGTGCACCATTAATTAAATCATCAATCCGGCCATTAGCACACGCATATTTTATTAAGTCATGTGTATTTTTTTGTAGGTTACCATCTTGGGTAATTTCATTTAGATTTTTATCCAACCCATACGATACCAATTAAAGCATATTGTAATTTTTTACGCTCTTCACCAGATAAACGCATATTCTTATAGCTAATTATATTAAAAATTAAAAATTTGAAGCGAATGAGGAATTGCTGTTGCTGACTGACATTTATTAATGAATTGCTGAGAATTAATGTTCAAAAATTAATCACAGGATTTAGAAATTTAACAAAGCTTAAATCTGCAGCCGAGTAGCACATCATCAACACTGCTGAGGTAACAAAATCAAGTGTAAGTAATTAATTTAATACTGGTGTGATTTCCTTTTGCATGATGATTTATCCACAGTTCCATTTCTAACGAAATGCGAATACTTAATTGAAGTACACTCATAGGAACAATTACATAATTTCAAATTTAAGTTTAGCTACGCATTTATGAAATGACAAGCGTAAAATAAATCACAAACAATATTGTTCGCATCTATTTAGGCTAAAACAACAGAAAGATTAAGTTGTGGGAAACTTTTAAGATCGCCTTTTTCATACTGTAAAAATCAGATTTTAACTTGCTTTAAATCTAATTCCCGAACAAAAATTTCATCAATTGGCAACATCTCACCATCAGTTGTCATAAATTTATGGTCTTTTGTCGCCCGAATTGTCGAACCATCTTCTAACTCATATTCAAAAACTTCTTGTTGTCCGCGATTATGCCATTGAGCAATGGGTTGGGTGTAAATATTGCCATTCCTATCAACACTATAAACATTACACTCAATACCTTTTTCCACAATTGCCCCAATTGGCATAAAACCATATTCAACCGTTAAAACTTCTGTATCGTAGGTTAAACAATATTCGGCAAACTTCACCATTTGGTCGAATAACTGCTCGGCAATTTTTTTATTCACACCATTTTTTGCCGAACCATCAATAAAAATTTCTCGATGCTTCTGCATCTCTTTGAGTTTCTTTTTACCCATAGCGCGGCGCAACAAATCCGCTTGTCCCAAGGAATATCCAGCCATATCCTGAGCAATTTTCATAATTTGCTCCTGATAGACCATAATTCCATAGGTCTCATCCAAAATTGGTTCTAAGATTTTATGTTCGTAATCAATTTCTTCGCGACCGTGTTTGCGATCAATAAAGTGGGGGATTAATCCTGCATCCAAGGGTCCCGGTCGATAAAGTGCCAAAATTGAAGATATATCTTCGATGTTAGAAGGCTTCAAATCTCTCACAATTTGACGCATCCCTGAAGATTCTAACTGAAAAACACCTTCTAACTCTCCTGCTTCTAAAAGGTTGTAAGTTTTCTGAACATCTTTTGGTAAGGTTTTATGTTCGCCTTTTTCTAGAATTTTTTGTGCTTTCCTTGCTTGAGTAGTGATATCGTAGGCGTCAATTTTACAATTGTGATTTTGTTCGATTAAATCAAGAGTTTTCTGAATCATAGTTAAATTTTTCAGACCCAGAAAATCCATTTTTAACAAACCCAGTGCTTCTAAATCTTCCATATAGTACTGAGTAATTACAGAACCATCATTATTTTTTTGTAACGGTACGATTTCATCTAGGGGGTCGGCGGAAATTACTACCCCAGCAGCATGAACGCCAAAAGTTTTGTTTGTCCCCTCAATCCGGATCGCCATATCAATCCAATGACGAACATGAGGTTCGTTATCATATCTTTCTTTAAATTCTGGTTCTGGGGTATCATCAGAAATCATTTTTTGCAGCTTGGCTGGCTTACCCCTTGCAACCGGAATCATTTTTGCCATTTTGTCAGATTCGCTGTAAGGAATATTGAGCACCCTTGCCACATCTTTCAATACCGCCTTGGAAGTCATACGGTTGAAAGTAATAATTTGAGCTACCTTATCCTCTCCGTAGGTACGCGTAACATAATCAATAACTTTGTCACGTTGTTCGATACAGAAATCCGTATCAATATCAGGCATAGATTTCCGTTCCGGGTTGAGAAATCTTTCAAACAGCAAACCATGATGCACTGGATCGATATTAGTAATACCCATGGTGTAAGCTACCAACGAACCTGCAGCCGAACCGCGACCCGGACCAACAGGGATACTACTATCCCGAGCAAATTTAATGTAATCCCACACCACCAAAAAATAAGTTGAAAATCCCATTCGCTGAATCATTTTCAACTCGTATTCCAACCTTTCTTTATAAGAAAGAGGTACTTCTTGGCGATGTTTGCAATTCAGTTTTTCTAGTAAACCTCCCCAAGAAACTTCTTCGACGTAGGTATCGGCAGTATGTCCTGAAGGAATGGGAAAATGAGGAATGCGCGGTTCTCCAAGAATATTGTAAGGTTCGATTTTCTCCGCTACTTCCAACGTGTTGTTTATCGCTTCTTCAATGATATCTGAAGGTAAATGATCGCGGAATAGCTGTTTCATTTCCTCAGCAGATTTGAGATATTCTGTACCGCTGTAACGCATGCGGTTATCTTCAAAAATCTTTTTACCTGTTTGAATGCACAATAAAGCATCGTGAGCTTCTACGTCATAACAAGAAATAAAATGGGAATCGTTGGTTGCAATAACTTTGATATCTAATTCTTTCGCAATTTTAACGATTTCGACATTCACAACTCGGTCTTCCCGAGAACCATGGTCTTGAATTTCTAGATAATAATCTTCACCAAAAACATCTTTGTACCATTTTGCAACTTTACGTGCTGCATCTGGTCTACTACTAAGAATTGCTTGGGGAACTTCTCCACCCAGACAAGCACTCGTAACTATCAAATCTTGATGATATTCTTTTAATAATTCTTTATTAATGCAAGGTCGGGAAAAAATACCCCTACCCTGTACGCCTTTGAGGTGAGAAGTCGTAGTTAATTTAACTAAATTCTTATAGCCCTGAGTATTTTTAGCTAAAACAACTTGGTGGTAACGAGGACGGCGTTCTTGTTTCGTTATATCGCCGTTAATAATATACATTTCATTGCCAATAATTGGCTTGATATTTTTGCCACGACAAGTTTTGATTAACTCGATCGCGCCGTACATTACACCGTGGTCCGTGAGTGCGATCGCCTCCATTCCTAATCCAATAGCCTTATCTATCAAATTAGGCAATTGGGATGCTCCATCAAGTAAACTATAGTCGCTATGAATATGTAAAGGAACAAAGGACATATTGTTTCACCCGGCACTCAAAAACCACAAGTGTTTTCCAGAGTAGCGTATGTTGGAGATTAGGGCTATAAGTTTATCTTAATTTAGATTTTCTCCAAAAAACTTCAATGTTTCGAGGTGCGAAGCAAGCATGGAGAAAGATTTAGTAAATGCACCTATCATCAGGACTAAACAATGAATAAAATCAATTCAATTACCAGACAACAGTCAGATGCAGGACTTTACAAGTAAATGAAGTACATTTTCCCTGCTCCTACATTATTAAAGATGTGAGATCTACCTCACTTAAAATTAAATCGGCTGTATGCACTTAAAGGACAGTTCGAACAGGTATTTAGTGATATCAACTGATTCAGATTATGTAGGATTACAAGATAATTAAATTTTGAGATAGATAAATAATGAATTTACCGGGGGAAAAGAGAAAGTCGACTGGAGAAAACCGAAAAACGAAAAGTTATTTTATCACCTCCAAATTTCAAAACGTTTGTTCTAAATAATTTCTGATTTAACTTCATCAATAGAGTTTATTTTTTTGAACCTTTTACTTACACCATTGACATGATTTTAACTACATGATTTTAACTATAAATTTAATTTTAATGTGGTCCTTTTGCATCACATTCTTTAGCCCAACATTTTTTAAGAAACTCAATCCGATGAATCAAAGCAAAACGTTGAGGATGAATTATAAAATGTTTTTGACGACTAAATACTGGTTGTTGAAGATATTCCCAAAACGGAAAAGGAATTTTGATCCTTTCTGAATTCATTTCCATCGCAAACTACTATAAATTTTAAATTGTTACTAAAAACGATCGTAAATATCAGTACAAAAACAAGTACGAATAAATAACAAGTTATATATTACACATTCTTTGAATAGCTTGACCTTGTGGCAATTGCTGAATATTGGGATATTAATTTATAGTCTGATATTAAGTGAATGCAATGAAATTTTAGTCAAAATGTATTTCTTCGAGGAATATACCCAAAGTTTTTCCACAGGGTCGTTCAAGAGTTAATAAAATATTACTGAGATATATCATAGATAATTTATATCGTAGCGATTACAAAAAACTATTATTAATAGTGTTTATATCGATTGTGGACCGTAAATTAACTGAAGATATAGGGATATCATATTTAATTTTTGATAAATAAAATAATTTAACTGTTTTAAGCCACTATTTTGAGCAATACAACCCATCTTCCGCACTCTAACTGTCACAATCGGTAATTACTTAAATAAATCAATAATAAAAGAGTAAAAA
>NZ_LMTZ01000014.1 GCF_001456025.1 Mastigocoleus testarum BC008 | reverse complement strand
GTGGTAAAAAGTACTTTTTTACTCTTTTATTATTGATTTATTTAAGTAATTACCGATTGTGACAGTTAGAGTGCGGAAGATGGGTTGTATTGCTCAAAATAGTGGCTTAAAACAGTTAAATTATTTTATTTATCAAAAATTAAATATGATATCCCTATATCTTCAGTTAATTTACGGTCCACAATCGATATAAACACTATTAATAATAGTTTTTTGTAATCGCTACGATATAAATTATCTATGATATATCTCAGTAATATTTTATTAACTCTTGAACGACCCTGTGGAAAAACTTTGGGTATATTCCTCGAAGAAATACATTTTGACTAAAATTTCATTGCATTCACTTAATATCAGACTATAAATTAATATCCCAATATTCAGCAATTGCCACAAGGTCAAGCTATTCAAAGAATGTGTAATATATAACTTGTTATTTATTCGTACTTGTTTTTGTACTGATATTTACGATCGTTTTTAGTAACAATTTAAAATTTATAGTAGTTTGCGATGGAAATGAATTCAGAAAGGATCAAAATTCCTTTTCCGTTTTGGGAATATCTTCAACAACCAGTATTTAGTCGTCAAAAACATTTTATAATTCATCCTCAACGTTTTGCTTTGATTCATCGGATTGAGTTTCTTAAAAAATGTTGGGCTAAAGAATGTGATGCAAAAGGACCACATTAAAATTAAATTTATAGTTAAAATCATGTAGTTAAAATCATGTCAATGGTGTAAGTAAAAGGTTCAAAAAAATAAACTCTATTGATGAAGTTAAATCAGAAATTATTTAGAACAAACGTTTTGAAATTTGGAGGTGATAAAATAACTTTTCGTTTTTCGGTTTTCTCCAGTCGACTTTCTCTTTTCCCCCGGTAAATTCATTATTTATCTATCTCAAAATTTAATTATCTTGTAATCCTACATAATCTGAATCAGTTGATATCACTAAATACCTGTTCGAACTGTCCTTTAAGTGCATACAGCCGATTTAATTTTAAGTGAGGTAGATCTCACATCTTTAATAATGTAGGAGCAGGGAAAATGTACTTCATTTACTTGTAAAGTCCTGCATCTGACTGTTGTCTGGTAATTGAATTGATTTTATTCATTGTTTAGTCCTGATGATAGGTGCATTTACTAAATCTTTCTCCATGCTTGCTTCGCACCTCGAAACATTGAAGTTTTTTGGAGAAAATCTAAATTAAGATAAACTTATAGCCCTAATCTCCAACATACGCTACTCTGGAAAACACTTGTGGTTTTTGAGTGCCGGGTGAAACAATATGTCCTTTGTTCCTTTACATATTCATAGCGACTATAGTTTACTTGATGGAGCATCCCAATTGCCTAATTTGATAGATAAGGCTATTGGATTAGGAATGGAGGCGATCGCACTCACGGACCACGGTGTAATGTACGGCGCGATCGAGTTAATCAAAACTTGTCGTGGCAAAAATATCAAGCCAATTATTGGCAATGAAATGTATATTATTAACGGCGATATAACGAAACAAGAACGCCGTCCTCGTTACCACCAAGTTGTTTTAGCTAAAAATACTCAGGGCTATAAGAATTTAGTTAAATTAACTACGACTTCTCACCTCAAAGGCGTACAGGGTAGGGGTATTTTTTCCCGACCTTGCATTAATAAAGAATTATTAAAAGAATATCATCAAGATTTGATAGTTACGAGTGCTTGTCTGGGTGGAGAAGTTCCCCAAGCAATTCTTAGTAGTAGACCAGATGCAGCACGTAAAGTTGCAAAATGGTACAAAGATGTTTTTGGTGAAGATTATTATCTAGAAATTCAAGACCATGGTTCTCGGGAAGACCGAGTTGTGAATGTCGAAATCGTTAAAATTGCGAAAGAATTAGATATCAAAGTTATTGCAACCAACGATTCCCATTTTATTTCTTGTTATGACGTAGAAGCTCACGATGCTTTATTGTGCATTCAAACAGGTAAAAAGATTTTTGAAGATAACCGCATGCGTTACAGCGGTACAGAATATCTCAAATCTGCTGAGGAAATGAAACAGCTATTCCGCGATCATTTACCTTCAGATATCATTGAAGAAGCGATAAACAACACGTTGGAAGTAGCGGAGAAAATCGAACCTTACAATATTCTTGGAGAACCGCGCATTCCTCATTTTCCCATTCCTTCAGGACATACTGCCGATACCTACGTCGAAGAAGTTTCTTGGGGAGGTTTACTAGAAAAACTGAATTGCAAACATCGCCAAGAAGTACCTCTTTCTTATAAAGAAAGGTTGGAATACGAGTTGAAAATGATTCAGCGAATGGGATTTTCAACTTATTTTTTGGTGGTGTGGGATTACATTAAATTTGCTCGGGATAGTAGTATCCCTGTTGGTCCGGGTCGCGGTTCGGCTGCAGGTTCGTTGGTAGCTTACACCATGGGTATTACTAATATCGATCCAGTGCATCATGGTTTGCTGTTTGAAAGATTTCTCAACCCGGAACGGAAATCTATGCCTGATATTGATACGGATTTCTGTATCGAACAACGTGACAAAGTTATTGATTATGTTACGCGTACCTACGGAGAGGATAAGGTAGCTCAAATTATTACTTTCAACCGTATGACTTCCAAGGCGGTATTGAAAGATGTGGCAAGGGTGCTCAATATTCCTTACAGCGAATCTGACAAAATGGCAAAAATGATTCCGGTTGCAAGGGGTAAGCCAGCCAAGCTGCAAAAAATGATTTCTGATGATACCCCAGAACCAGAATTTAAAGAAAGATATGATAACGAACCTCATGTTCGTCATTGGATTGATATGGCGATCCGGATTGAGGGGACAAACAAAACTTTTGGCGTTCATGCTGCTGGGGTAGTAATTTCCGCCGACCCCCTAGATGAAATCGTACCGTTACAAAAAAATAATGATGGTTCTGTAATTACTCAGTACTATATGGAAGATTTAGAAGCACTGGGTTTGTTAAAAATGGATTTTCTGGGTCTGAAAAATTTAACTATGATTCAGAAAACTCTTGATTTAATCGAACAAAATCACAATTGTAAAATTGACGCCTACGATATCACTACTCAAGCAAGGAAAGCACAAAAAATTCTAGAAAAAGGCGAACATAAAACCTTACCAAAAGATGTTCAGAAAACTTACAACCTTTTAGAAGCAGGAGAGTTAGAAGGTGTTTTTCAGTTAGAATCTTCAGGGATGCGTCAAATTGTGAGAGATTTGAAGCCTTCTAACATCGAAGATATATCTTCAATTTTGGCACTTTATCGACCGGGACCCTTGGATGCAGGATTAATCCCCCACTTTATTGATCGCAAACACGGTCGCGAAGAAATTGATTACGAACATAAAATCTTAGAACCAATTTTGGATGAGACCTATGGAATTATGGTCTATCAGGAGCAAATTATGAAAATTGCTCAGGATATGGCTGGATATTCCTTGGGACAAGCGGATTTGTTGCGCCGCGCTATGGGTAAAAAGAAACTCAAAGAGATGCAGAAGCATCGAGAAATTTTTATTGATGGTTCGGCAAAAAATGGTGTGAATAAAAAAATTGCCGAGCAGTTATTCGACCAAATGGTGAAGTTTGCCGAATATTGTTTAACCTACGATACAGAAGTTTTAACGGTTGAATATGGTTTTATGCCAATTGGGGCAATTGTGGAAAAAGGTATTGAGTGTAATGTTTATAGTGTTGATAGGAATGGCAATATTTACACCCAACCCATTGCTCAATGGCATAATCGCGGACAACAAGAAGTTTTTGAATATGAGTTAGAAGATGGTTCGACAATTCGGGCGACAAAAGACCATAAATTTATGACAACTGATGGTGAGATGTTGCCAATTGATGAAATTTTTGTTCGGGAATTAGATTTAAAGCAAGTTAAAATCTGATTTTTACAGTATGAAAAAGGCGATCTTAAAAGTTTCCCACAACTTAATCTTTCTGTTGTTTTAGCCTAAATAGATGCGAACAATATTGTTTGTGATTTATTTTACGCTTGTCATTTCATAAATGCGTAGCTAAACTTAAATTTGAAATTATGTAATTGTTCCTATGAGTGTACTTCAATTAAGTATTCGCATTTCGTTAGAAATGGAACTGTGGATAAATCATCATGCAAAAGGAAATCACACCAGTATTAAATTAATTACTTACACTTGATTTTGTTACCTCAGCAGTGTTGATGATGTGCTACTCGGCTGCAGATTTAAGCTTTGTTAAATTTCTAAATCCTGTGATTAATTTTTGAACATTAATTCTCAGCAATTCATTAATAAATGTCAGTCAGCAACAGCAATTCCTCATTCGCTTCAAATTTTTAATTTTTAATATAATTAGCTATAAGAATATGCGTTTATCTGGTGAAGAGCGTAAAAAATTACAATATGCTTTAATTGGTATCGTATGGGTTGGATAAAAATCTAAATGAAATTACCCAAGATGGTAACCTACAAAAAAATACACATGACTTAATAAAATATGCGTGTGCTAATGGCCGGATTGATGATTTAATTAATGGTGCACTCAAAATAAATCCTAGAAATACCTATTTAAGGGAAATTGCTCAAGAATTAAAATATAAACAATCTAAACCAGAACAACTTAAAACAAAACTAGATACACAGAATAACCCAAAAAAAGACTTGCCAAATAGACTTACTTTTTCAGCCTTTATATCTTTAGTTATATTATTAATGATTTTGTGGTTGGGTATAAAAATTCCGTTACCTTCAAAACCTGAATATCCCAAGCCTACTCCAACAACTGAACTTCCAAAACCTACTCTAATACCTGAACCTTTAAAAACTACTCCAATAACTAAACCTCCAGGAACTCAATATATTAGACTCGTCCATAAATTTATAATCCATGCTGTACAAGCATTTCAAAGATTATTCATATGTATTCAATCAACGTAGGAATTAGGGTTTAAGATAGTTGATGATAGTTTAGAGAAAAAAGATAGGATTTTCAAATTTTAAGCATGGATATTATTTCTTATGTTGTAAAAGATTTCAAAGTTATATTCCATAGGCTTTTTTCTATAAAATATAAAATTTTACATTCTATCTTTCTGCAAATTTAATTTATGGACAGGTCTATTATCGACCATATAAAATCTGGCAAACTATTTGTAGTTTATTTTAAGCAAGGTATCAATAATATTGGCACCTTAAAAGCAGGAACATCTTATGAGGTAATTTATGAAAATAGAGGGTTTGTAACTTATGGTCAACGTGTTGGTGAAGAAGATTTCTTTTGCTATATCCCCGGTTATAGTAACGCGAATATAAATAAGAATGAGATATCATTATGGAATGCAATATTCACTTTTGATGAAAATAAAAAAATTTATTATCAGGGAAGAATTATTGGAAATTTAGAACTTGATACTAAATATATTCCAGAATGGTGGGTACAGAAAGATAGGGTATGTAAAAAAAGAGAGAAACATTCACAGTTAAACAATTAGATTCTATGAAAGTAGGAATTCTTCGAGAAGGTAAAGCCAAAACTGATACTAGAGTTGCACTCACACCAAAGCAATGCCGAGATTTACAAGATAAATATCAAAACTTAGAAATATTTGTCCAGCCGAGTCCAGATCGTTGCTTTAGAGACGAAGAATATCAAAGTCAAGGTATTCGGATCGAGGAAAATCTTTCAGAATGCGAACTGTTGTTAGGGGTCAAAGAAGTTCCCATTTCAATGCTGATACCCCAGAAAACCTATCTATTTTTCTCTCACACGATTAAAAAGCAACCATACAACCGCGAGCTTTTACGTTCAATCTTGCAGAAGAAAATTCGCTTGATTGATTATGAATGTCTGCGAAATACAGGCGGTAAACGAGTAATTGCTTTTGGACGCTGGGCTGGAATTGTTGGAGCTCATAATGCCATTCTCACCTGGGGAAGACGTGAGGGAAAGTTTAATCTCAAACCCATGTACAAATGTCATGACTGGGCTGAAGCTCAAACTTATTATCAAAATTTACCTCTTTCTCATATAAAGTTGGTTGTTACTGGAGAAGGTAGGGTTGGTAATGGTGCGACTGAAACTTTAGACTTGATGGGAATCAAAAGGATTTCACCTCAAGAATTTCTCGAGAACAACAAAGCCGAACCTATTTACACACAGCTAGGGGTTAAGGATATGTATCGCCAGGAAGGAGAAACTTCCTTTGATGAGCATCATTATTATCAACATCCCGAACAATACATTTCTTGCTTCCAGCCTTACACCCATACTGCAAATATTATGCTGAATGGTATCTATTGGGATAAACGCATTCCAGTTTTCTTTAGCAAAGAAGATATGAAGCATGAGAATTTTACTATTCGGGTGATTGCCGATGTCACTTGTGATATTGCTCCAGATTCTTCCATCCCTTCGACAATTAGAGCTTCTTCTATTACCGAGCCGATTTATGGTTATGACCCCTTATCATTTCAGGAAGCTGAGCCATTCCAAAATAACTGCATTGATGTCATGGCAGTAGATAATTTACCTAATGAATTACCGAGGGATGCTTCAGAAGATTTTGGTAATCAACTAATCTCAACAGTATGGTCAGAATTAAATCAAAGCGATAGTCGGATGATTTATAAAGGAACAATTGCTTTGAATGGTGAATTAAATAAGCCTTATGAATATCTACAAGATTATGTAAATTAAAGTGTTTATGTAAATCAAAGTTTTATTCTGATTAAATTTGATTCAAAACCAAAAATAAAAACCTCAACAAGTGCAGCTGTGAGAGCAAGCAACTTGCTGGGGCTTTAACCACCTAAGAAGATTTGATATGAGTCTGTAGCAATGATTTCTGAATTAATATCGCTTCACAGATTACCAATGAAAGTAATCTTCCAGCACAAAAAACAGATAGTTATTTTTATTTCTGATTTTTTTATTTCTGGAAATGGTGACGAATTACTTTTTCAATTACTTGAAAAAATTTTTTCTGAGGAAACCTTATTTAGCTACTTAATTATGATAATTCTTTATTCTCGGATTTTTAACCTGAGAAACTCATATAAATCTAATACAAAACATCATGTTTTTATCTTTTGAATTGGTATTAGGTTATATAGCGCTACACGCAAGTAAAAAGTCATTAGCATAGCGTGTCCGTAGGACATAAGCCTAACACGTATGGCTTAAGCGGGTAATATATGTCCTAATGTAGCTTCTTCATAGTGCTATAACCGTAAATATAGCGCTACACGCAAGTTGAAAGTCAAAAGTTTAATAGTCATAAGAAAAGGGCACGACATTGTCGTACCCCTGCCATCAAATTCTTAATAAAATAAACTACAAGCTTGGTGCAAACTGTGGTTTATCTGGTACTTCTGCATACTCAGACACAATTTGTCGAAATTCATCTCCGTCGATAGTTTCTTTCTCGATTAACAAATCCACAACTCGATCCATTAAAGAACGATTATTGCGCATTATGTCGAGCGCTGATTTGTAACACTCATCAACAATTGTGCGAACTTGACTGTCAATACGGGCTGCAATCGACTCAGAATATTCCGAACGAGTCATCCAGTCACGTCCTAAGAAAACTTCTCCTGACTGACTTTCCAAAGAAAGTGGTCCCAAGTCAGACATCCCAAAACGAGTTACCATTTGTCGTGCCATACCTGTTACTTGCTGCAGGTCATTTCCGGCACCAGTAGTAATTTCATCTCTACCAAAAATTACGTCTTCGGCTGCACGACCACCCAAAGCACCTGTAATCCTCGCTTTAAGTTGAGAACGAGTAATTAAACCTGATTCCTCACTGGGGGTAAACCAAGTTAACCCTTGTGCTTGACCGCGAGGAATTAAAGTAACTTTCTGTACTGGGTCGTGGTCCTTAAGTAAAGTACCAACTAAAGCATGTCCTATTTCATGGTAAGCAATTAAGCGTTTACTCTTGCTATCTACCAATGGAGTACCTTCCATCCCAGCGACTACCCGGTCAACCGCATCATCAATTTCTAACAGGGTAATAGCTTCTTTACGACGACGAGCGGTGAGAATGGCTGCTTCATTAAGCAAGTTGGCTAAGTCAGCACCGGTAAATCCTGGAGTCCGACGAGCAATGGTTTCCAAAGAAACGCTTTCGTCAATCTTTTTATTACGAGCATGAACTCTAAGTACTTCCAAGCGTCCTTTAATATCTGGTGCATCCACTGTAACCTGTCTATCAAAACGTCCGGGACGTAATAGTGCTGCATCCAAAACATCGGGACGGTTGGTTGCAGCAATAATAATGATACCGGAATTACCTTCAAAACCATCCATTTCGGTTAATAATTGGTTGAGGGTTTGTTCCCGTTCGTCATTACCACCACCGATACCAGCACCACGCTGTCTTCCAACTGCGTCAATTTCATCGATAAAGATAATACATGGTGCATTATCTTTAGCTTTTTTGAATAGATCGCGAACTCGGGAAGCACCAACACCAACAAACATTTCCACGAATTCAGAACCGGAAATGCTGAAGAAAGGTACGCCTGCTTCACCAGCGATCGCTTTAGCTAATAATGTTTTACCAGTTCCCGGAGGTCCTACTAACAATACGCCTTTGGGAATGCGTGCGCCTACTGCTGTAAATCTTTCTGGTTGCTTGAGGAAGGTAACTACTTCTTGTAGTTCTTCTTTTGCTTCCTCAATGCCTGCAACGTCATCAAATTTTACTCCGGTTTTAGCTTCCATTTGGAAACGCGCTTTGGATTTACCGAAGTTCATTGCTTGACCGGGACCACCGGGCATATTGCTAGAACGACGGAACAAGAAGAATAAACCGGTAATGAGTAAAATTGGGAAAATTAGATTGCCCAATAGTCCCCAAATTGCTCCATCATTGCGCATGGGATGAGCAGCAAAGTTGACTCCTTTCTCCTCAAGCTTCTCAATTAACTCGGGAGCATTAATAGGCAAATCTACCCTAACTCGCTGCAAACGATTATCAAGTTCTGGATCCTTCGTTTGTACAATGGCCGTTCTTCCACCTTCATAAAAATCTACGGTGGATATCTGCTCGGCATCCAGATATTCCAGAAAGCGCCCATAGGTCATACGGGTACTGGCTGTGTTTTTAGTTAAATCAGCTGGAGAACTACTAAAAGCCCCCTGCCAAAAGAAAAAGCCAATTACCAAAGCAGGCAATGTCCAAAGTACTAGGACTCTCCAGGAGAATTTCATTTTAATTTGCCTCTAGATGCTGATACAACTAATCAGCAATAGCACTTGAAGGAATATAGGAATATATTTCCCTGTTACTATGCTGTTAAACGGATGTTTATAATTCCACTTTATTTAATACAACTGTTCCAACTGAACTGTTACAGAGTTTAATATTCCTATAACATGTTCAGAGTTTTAGTAAGAATCTTAATTAAATGTAACTTAATTTTAAGACATTAAACCACTTAGATCCTAATTCTAATTCGATCGTTCTGTGCGAACGTCTTCAAAAAAATACTTATTTATCTCGCTTATTTCTCCGGATACCAAGAAGATTAGCTCTTGCTAAACGCCGTTGTGCGTATTGCAAAATTAAGGAATAGTACTTGAAATTCCTCAGTCTTCATGGTTTAACATTGTCCACTCATATGCTAGCCGTGGGATAGCTTACCATCTATTCGCTTATTATCAAACTGCAAAGATTAGGTCAAAACAGACAGTAAACCGTACATTTTCACGACTGCACCAATCACCACAATAGCTGGAGCTTCAAAACCTACAGTTTTTACTTGTTCCAGAATTGTCCCTAACTCACCAATTAATTCTTCCTGCTCTGGTCGCGTACCCCAACGAATAAGAGCAACGGGAGTATCTAAACTTAATTCAGCATTAATCAATTGTTGAACGATGTGGGGTAAGTTGTGAATCCCCATATAAATCACTATGGTTTCCGAACCACAAGCTATAGCATTCCAATTTATTTCTGGACGATATTTACCGGTTGCCTCATGACCAGTAACAAATGTGACTGAAGAGCTATAAAGTCGATGGGTTAGAGGGATACCAGCATAAGCAGGAGCTGCAATTCCTGAGGTAACACCAGGTACGATTTCCGCTGATACTCCTGCTTCGACTAATGCTTTCATTTCCTCACCACCACGACCAAAAATAAATGGGTCTCCGCCCTTGAGTCTAACCACGATGGCATTTTCTCGGGCTTTATCAATCAACAACTGTGTTGTTTTTTCTTGCGCTTGGGAATGTCTCCCTTTTCGCTTTCCCACATTAATTTTTTCGGCTTGAGGGTTAATCATTGCTAAAATTTGAGGGCTAACTAAGGCATCATGAATAACTACATCTGCACATTCGAGAATACCTTTACCTTTAAGGGTCATCAGTCCTGGATCGCCTGGACCTGCACCTACCAAATAAACTTTTCTCAAGGATTGTTTTCCCTGTGTGACTGAGCCGTTCATCTTTCCATTAAATCCCAAATTAGTTCGATTATTTCTGCACTCGCTCCTAGAGGTTTAGATAGTTGGAAGCTAATCGTAGGGAAATTTAGTTTCAACTTTTCTATCGTTCGAGCAATTGTATCGGTTATTCCGCCTGCAAATAAAAAGTAAGGTACAACATTAATTTTTCTACAACCCATAGAAAATAGATCGGTAACCTGCGATTCCAAACTTGGTGGTGAAGCCCAGTAAGCAGTTACTAAACCTAATTTTGCTGATATTTGTTCGATCAAAATTGTTGCTGACTGACGACGACTACCGTGAGCCAGTAAAATGGTTGCGTCTGCTCGGTTGATACACAATTGATTTGCTACCAACCCTTCTAAACCAGGGTGAGAACCTAAATACGGCTGTAGGTTAATAACAATATCTTCACCAAGTACTGCTTTCGCTTGTGAGACTTCTGTTGGAATATCTTCCATGACATGTATTCCTGGAAGTAGAAACAAAGGTAATATTTGCAAGCAACTACATCCTTTACTAGCTGCATTGCGAGCAAAGTCAATAATTTGCGAGTGCAAAGGTTGTGAAGCAAACTCTAAAGATGCTGTCCCTACAGATAGTTCATGCTTTAGTGTTGATACAACAGAGCTATTTGTATCACGTGCAGGATAACTTCTCAATTTCTGAGATATTTTACCTGCCAGTTGCTGCATTGCACTTTCTGGACGAGGATCGCGGCTTCCGTGATATACCAATAAATATCCCGACGACTGTGGTGTAAATGGATGTTTCACTAATAGTTGGAGATGGACTCGAACGCGTATTTATTTGCGAGTTTCAGCTTCTTTTATATCAAAATTTCAGAATTCTATCCGGTAAGTATAAAATTAATTTGATATTTGTGTTTTGATTCTGACATATAATTTCCACTTTATCTACATCTACATTAATTTAATAAATAAGCATAGCCTTTTTACTCGCAATATTCAGGTATCTGTCCCACTAGTCATGAAACAAATGATACTAATTATTATAGTTTTTATCTAATGAAAACAATTATACTTTTTACCCGTGCAGTAATAAGCTTATTTGTCTATCCAAGATTAATGAAGCTAAGTATATACAATCAAAACTTTTAAAGCAAAATCTCTCTCAAATATTTAACATTCTGACATCTTCTATAGCCTTGAATTAAACACACAAATACTGTTCCAATGGAAAGCTGCTATTAAGCATTGTTTACATGTAAATTAAACAGTAAAAAAAGAAAAATATCTATAATTAGATTTAGTATTTCGACTATAAAAACTATAGAAATCCGAAATTATTCACGAGGAATAAAATCGCTGTTCGCGCACTAGCATGTGGATGAAACCCTTGTAAGTACTTCTTTATTGTCTACATGTTTTCTTAGGTTTCAGTCAGGATTGCTATATTGTTAAATGAATTTACTATGACTTGATGTAAGCAGAAAATAATTAGTTCTTAAGAACTTATTTTAGTGAGTATATTATTCCTAGACAATCCAGCTATCCAAGCTTTTCGGCAATAACTAAATGATAAATATACAATTAAATCTTCTATTCAAAAATTATCTAATGATAAATGTTCTAATAAATTTTGCAATTGCCTAATACTAACTAATCATATTCAAAATTTTGGCAATTATAAAAAATCTTATTTCGGCAATTAGCACTTGTAGTCAGATATGGTTACAGATATGTAAGTACATTAGGAATATTACTATAGCAGCGAATCCCCTTAAGCGCAATTGATTTAATGTCCCACTCAAAAATAATTTTATTTCAATAGAAAGTCACACAAGACAGCCACAACAGTATCTCGTATCAATAGTTACTTTACAACCTTAAGACCTCAGCTATTTTTGTAACTAAAGAAGTTAGTAATTATTCCCTAATACTTTATTAAACCATTGCTAATTAAATGGCAACAAATATAATTGCGATATTTTTTACTGCCGTTGGGCTTTATAGATGTAAAAATTGTTGAATGCTCCAACACTTTCAAACTTATAGCCGGGAATTAAGGACAAAGATTCCAGCTTTAAGTCCGTATGATAAATGCTAAAAATTATAAAATTTTGTCTTTGAGTCGTTCTGGAAATAATTTCTTGAACTTGCGGATTCGCAGAATCTAGTAAATTGTCGCACTGAGAATCAAGTTTAATGGGCAAATTATCCAGAAAATTTTTGGACTTACCGCACACATTATCCTTCAGGTACTTAGTCAAGCGCTGACTAGCATACTTCTCATATGCTGCTTGAGAGGGATTGGTCGTCGCCATAGATAGACCTAACAATGTCAATCCAACGACTGCGGTACCAGCAATAATCTTTAAAAGTTTCATTTTTTCCAGTTTTCAGGTTTTGGATATTTTTAATCTCTAGTTATCACGTCTTTGCCTTGGCTATCAAGCTTAGAAGTTTAAGCTTGGGAATTTCAGCTTGGGATTCAAGCTTCAGATCTCAAATTTTAGATATTTGATTCTATAATTCAACTTATTTTAGCGATTCTGAGAAAAACTATGGATCAATTTTGCGAAAGTATGTTACTATCTATAGTGCGTTCAGATATGGCGGGCGTAGCCAAGTGGTTAAGGCAGAGGTTTGTGGTACCTCCATTCGTGGGTTCGAGTCCCATCGTCCGCCCTTAATTTTGTAAATTCGTTTGACATCGTGAAAAGCTGATAACATTTAAAACGTAAAGCAGTGAAGCAACTGACAGATGATAACCTAGGAGTAAACTGTCGTCTAGTATGCTTCATATCATTCTTATTTTTTTATATTCTCCCTTTAATATATTAGATGTCGCTGTAAGTGTTCAGGTATCTCCGAAAGTCAATTGAAGATACATGTTTATCTGTATTTTTTAGAGGATATTAAATTCGTAGTATGTCAGTGCTACCTGATGGGTGTGTTATCCGCCAAGCAACACCTTCTGATATTTGGTCAATTAGATTTTTAGTATTGAGGGCTAAACTCGATCCTACTCAAATTCGATGGCAACAGTTTTGGGTGATTGAATGTTCCGGGGATATCGTTGCATGTGGGCAATTACGAGACTATTCCGGAGTCAAAGAGTTAGGAAGCTTATTTGTGGTACCTGCTTGGAGGAGACGCGGTTTGGGAAGCATTTTAACCCAACACTTAATCTCATCCTGCGATCAACCGTTGTACTTAGAATGTTTGGGACAACGACTAGCAAACTTTTACAGTCATTTTGGTTTTTACCCTGTGACTTGGAAAGAATTACCGCGGTCGCTCCAAAGAAAATTTCGCGTTTCTCAGCTAGCAAAAACTTTGAGAATTGTCCCTGTAGTATTCATGCACTACCGAGAAAGTTAGGAGACATTCTGAATTTATTTTTTCATGTAGGATTCAGAACACTTCAACGAAAATACTTTTCAAAATAAATAATTAAATCACTGTAACAGTGTGTTGCGTAAGTCTGTTCGAGACAGATTAATTTATTATTTTTTTGCATATTACTTATTTTGCCGTATTAGAAATTGGTATTATATTTTTTTGGATAATTTGAAGTTTTATTTAATACGTTAATTACAATAAAAAGAAGTATTTTACTCATGATTTAGTAAAGCTAGGTATCAAGTAATTAACTTTCTTGAAGAAACAGCATGTTTTATGGCGCGAACTTTATATTTCGCTTATAACCTGGAAGTGTGGGTGGCTACTAAGCGGTTCATCAAAATATTACTTAATAAAAATCGAGGCTAACATGATTAATTGTCCTTGTTGTTCTGATAATATGCTACGGCACATTCGTGGGAACCAAGTCTATTTGTTTTGTCCTAGTTGCTGGCAGGAAATGCCAAACTGGATTGCTCAAAAAGATTGTTCATTGCCAATTAATCAGATGGTCGAATTAGTTATTAATCAACAAAAAAGAAAATTAGCTAATGTTTAAAAACTAAATATTCGTTGCATATTCATATTAATGGAGAAATTCATTAATTACCCTTCTTTTGTCGCAAGAGAAGGGTTTATTATTATAGGTGGTTATTAATTGTTAACTGGTAATTAGTGGTTGTTAATTGGTCGTGAGTAATAAATCAATAGGATTTAATTCGTCGATACTTTGTTAGTAAAGTAATACAACAGAAAAAAATAAATGTCGTATTTGATTTAAATCCATATACAGCATGTGTAAGTTAACTGATATTACAATACCTGTTTACCTTTATTTGTGTGTCTTTAATTGATACTTATTATTCCTTTGAATTATATGTGCTGAGTTGTATTTTTTACTATACATAGTGGCCATAAGATATAAAGCTAAAATGTCCTATTGACTCTTGAAATTAATTTAAGCCTTGTACGAATTGAATACTACCTGAAAAGTAATTAAATCAGGGATTTCTATGAGCTTTACTATATCTTTTTGATTTTTATTTATTCTCTCCAAAAGAATATTTATTTTGGTATTACAGAATATATCTACAGCAAAAATTAATTTTTTTATTAAAAAAACAATAAAAATTCTACTGATTATGTAATTTTTTTCTGGTATTCAATTAATTATGAAGAATAATATAATACTAGAGTCAGTAGTTATCCTTATTTCAATTAACTATTTTTCCAGGGCATTTCAAATCGGATCAAAAGTTGAATATTATACTGCTGCATTTTGTGGGTTATCAGAAAAACAAGAGAAGATATTCTTACCAACTTAAATATTTTTTTGCTGCTGATGATATTTTATTGACAGTTTATTATCTCGCGGGCAAATCTTGTTGTAGTATGCATTTATCTCTAAAAACAACCAATATTTTCATTTGATTATTAAGCCTATAATTATGCGTAATTCTAATATTATCAGCCAAAATTTTATGGCTATATTGGAATCTTTAACACTTCCAACTGAAATCAAAAAATGGGTTCCTTTTAAAGATTATGCTAAGAATTACGTAGCCAAATTTGTCCAATCTTCACAGAAAGGTTTACCATCTTGGGACCCTTGGATTTTTAAAGATGATGATATATATCGGCTATTTTATTTGGCGGGTACGCCTGAAGTTAATTCAATGTGTTGGTGGGAAAACAGTAGGATACATGGAGCTATTTCTCACAATTTAAAAGATTGGCAAGACCTGGGAGTAATCCTAGAGCCTGAACCTTCTAACTCATGGGAATCTGGTAGATTATTTACTGGTTATACATATAAAGAAAACGGCGTTTACTATCTTTTTTATTCAGGTGCTGGTAAGGGTTGGCCCCATTTAATGCATGAAGGAATCGGTTTAGCGAAGTCTACAGATAGTTTGCATTGGGAGCGTTATTCAAACGGTTATTTAAATCCAAAATGGGTTGAAAAAGTAGATGGTAATATCACTGATTCATCAATTCATTGGTATGTTGCAGATGAAATTGCAGGACCATATAAACCTGTAAGTTCTCATCCGATTATTCCAAGTAGTATGCGAACAGGATTGTATGCATCACATTTTTTACCAATGTCTGATAATTTGAATGAGTTACTTTTGTATGGTTGGTATTTTCGTTTTTCGACTTTGGAGGTTTCTCCCAATTTTCGCGTGAAGTGGGAAGGAGATAATATTCAGATTGCTTGATGGTAAATAATGCGATCACCATTGAAATGGCGCGTGCCGATCAAGATGATTTAAAAATATTTACTTTTGGGTAATAATGCATTGTTGAAGAGATTTGACAGTGCGTTAATTTTTTTATTTTTATTTGCTGTAATTGACTGGTAAACCCCCTCCTAGCCTCCCCCGAGGGAGGAATTTATGAGATTAACTTGTCCCGAGGGAGGAATTTATGAGATTAACTTGTCCCGAGGGAGGAATTTATGAGATTAACTTGTCCCGAGGGAGGAATTTATGAGATTAACTTGTCCCGAGGGAGGAATTTATGAAATAACCTTATTCAAAAGGGGCATTTTGCCAATCAAAATAATAATTAAAACAAATATTACATCTCGATATACATTTATCGATGCTTAATTCACTCGAAGTTTTATTTATTAAAACGGAGAGAGAGGGATTCGAACCCTCGTTGAAGTTGCCCCCAAACAGCATTTCCAGTGCTGCGCCTTCAACCACTCGGCCATCTCTCCAGGCTCACAAGGTCCAATTGTAGGATGAAATTGCAAAAAATGCAATGATTAGATAGTAAATAAAAAATATTGCCCAAAATTGACTACTTTAAAAATGTCCCAGACACACAAAATTCAAATCCGCGATCGCGCTAAAGGTACCGAACATACCATAGAAGTCCCTGAAGACCGCTATATTCTCCATACTGCTGAAGGACAAGGAAAAGAATTACCATTTTCCTGTCGTAATGGCGCTTGTACAACCTGCGCCGTAAGAGTTATTTCTGGAGAAATTTACCAACCTGAAGCGGTAGGACTATCCCCAGAATTACGCAAACAGGGTTACGCTCTACTGTGTGTCAGCTATGCTCGTTCTGACCTGAAGGTTGAAACACAAGATGAAGATGAAGTTTACGAACTTCAATTTGGACGTTACTTTGGCAAAGGTAAGGTAAAAGCTGGTTTACCATTGGATGAAGATTAGTTGGGTAGCAGAAAATGAAGATTAGGGAATGGGGAACAATAAACTACATTGATGTTTGATTTATTTTCGTTGCAATACCAGAAATATCGTAGAGGCGTAGAATTTGTAAAATTTAACGTCTCTACTTTAAAGATTAAATTTTACTTTTTGCTTGTTATCTGTTTCTTAATTTTCTTGCTGGTGGGTTGTCAACCAAAGGATGCAAATTCCAAGACAATTCAGCCACAGGTAAAAATAGTGGGAGTTCCTTCTGGGAATACTCTTAATGCAATTGCTATAGGTTCCCAATCTAATTTAAATTCTCAGGTACGATTAATTGGTATTGATGCACCGGATAGACGACAACGTCCTTGGGGTGAGGATTCATCTCGAAGGTTACGAGAACTAATTGGAGATAAACCTGTCAAGTTGGAATTCGATCTCAAAGAAAAAGATCGGTTTGGAAGAATGCTGGCTTATGCATGGCAAGATAAAATCCTTTTGAATGAAGAACTAGTTAAGGAAGGTTACGCCCTATTTGTTCCCCGCTCCCCCAACCACAAATACGATTTACGTCTAGAACGCGCCCAACAATATGCAAGACTTATGGGTAAGGGGATTTGGAATCCAGAAAAACCTATGCGTCTCACTCCTGGTGAATTTCGTCGGATATATCGGTGAAGTTTGGGGATTGGGGATTGGGGATTGGGGATAGCACTGCGTGCCGCCGCAAGCGGCATATGGCGACTGGGGAGAAATAATGAGTAATGAGTGATAATTACTTATGCAAAATTATTTATATATTTACTGCCGAGTTATACAAGCTGTTTCCCGTTCCCTGTTCCCTACCTCAAAGAATGTTTAATTAATTTTGCATGACTACTTAAAGTAATAAGTAATGAACGAATTACAGATTTTTCTTGATGTTGCGACGGAAATGGCGTTGGCTGCTGGTGCAGTTTTACTGGATTATGTCGGTAAGTTAGAAGATTCTATTACGGAAAAGGGTCGTCCTGGAGATCTGGTTACTATTGCGGATAAAGCTTCTGAAGCTCTAATTTTAGATTCTTTACAGCGTCACTTCCCCGAACATGCAATTCTTTCGGAAGAGTCGGGCGCTTTGGGGAATAGCAACAATAAATATCTTTGGGCGGTGGATCCTCTAGATGGTACGACTAATTACGCCCATCAATACCCGATGTTTGCAGTTTCTATCGGTTTGTTAATTGATGGGGAACCTGCTGTCGGAGTAATTTACGATCCTTCCCGCAATGAATTATTTCGAGCTGGAAAAGGCTTGGGTGCAACTCTTAACCGTCAGCCAATTAAAGTTTCCCAAATTTCGGAGTTGAGTAAAAGTCTACTAGTTACGGGATTTGCTTACGACCGACGTGAGACTTCAGACAACAACTACGCAGAATTTTGTCATTTAACCCATTTAACCCAAGGTGTGCGACGCGGCGGTTCTGCATCGTTAGATTTAGCACATGTTGCCTGTGGAAGATTAGATGGTTATTGGGAAAGGGGTCTTTCTCCTTGGGATATTGTCGCTGGTATAGTTATTGCCCGAGAAGCCGGTGCTAAAGTAACTGCCTATGATGGTTCTCCAATCATTTTAGAAAGTGGAAGAATTCTCGCAACTAATGGTTATATTCATAACTCTTTAAGTCAAGCCCTAAAAACAGTACCACCCCTTGCTTCTTGGCAGTAGTTTATATGTCACTTATCTTACATTTTGTTGAAATGAGAGTAAACTAGACAAAATCTATCGGCTACGATAACTGCAAAAATGTCTTTTAGAATAGAACGTGGGTTATTCAAATACGATTTGACCGATCACCATGCTGTTTTAGGCATTCCTGTGGATGCGGATCCCAAGGAAATTCGTAAGCGTTACCTCAAAATTGCGCGACGCTTGCACCCCGATCGCTGTGCTTCTGGTAGCGCGGTAGAAAAACAATTGGCTAGTGATTTACTCTCAAAATTAGTTAATCCGGCATACGAACAGCTTTCTCAGGAACGTTCTCGTGCTGAGTATGTTGCCATACTGATGCAAATGGGTAGACGCTTAATTCAAGAATCTGCTTCTGTAGAACTGTATACTGATGGGGCTAGACAATTGGCTAGCGCTCCTAATATCAACCATCTTTATCAAAGTGCGATCGCAAATATGGCAGTAGCCCAGTACGATTCGTTACAGCAAGTTTTAGAAAATATTGCCCAAATTAGTGAATTAAATGTGGTTTATTTGATGCGCAATGGTGGGAAAAATTTTTCGCCATCTCCACCAAATACAGCATCACCTCAGACTCACGGTAGTACTTCATCTTCCCCACTTACATCTCCATCGCCGAAAAATTCAACCAAAAATTCACCATCAACACCTTCACCAGAAATTTCAGCTACTGGTCAGTATATTCGCCGCGCTCAAGAGCTGATTAATAAAAACCAACTGGCATTAGCCAGGGTAGAATTACAAGATGCTCTGAAATTAGAACCAAACAATAGCTGTTGTCATAGCTTGCTTGGAGTGGTCTATTTAAAGCAAAATCAAATCAAGATGGCTAAAGTCCATTTTGACCGGACCCTACAATTGGACCCCAAAGACGAACAAGCGTTAGCGGGAAAACGTAAAATTGAACAGATTTTAGGTCAAAAACCCGGTAGTGCTAAGTCTGCGGCGAAGCTAAATACCGGGACAAAACAACCAAATAAATCTGGAGGGAACGGTTTGTTTGGCGGTTTGTTTGGTGGAAAGAAAAAATAAAATGGTGTATCAACCTCCGGCGGGAGCTAGGGATCTATTACCCTTAGATGTAACTCAAAAAACCTGGATCGAAGAACGAATACAGCAGGTATTTCACCGTTGGGGATATCACAAGATTATTACCTCGACCTTGGAACGTATGGATACCCTAATGGCGAAGGGAGCTATTGGGCGTTCAGCTGTAATTCAATTGCAAAGTGATGAAAACGAAGAATTGGGTTTGCGTCCAGAACTGACAGCTTCCATTGCTCGGACGGCGGTTACAAGAATGGCTGGGGTGAACTACCCTCAGCGTCTGTACTATAACGCCAATGTCTTTCAGCGCAGCGGCGAGCTCAGACATAATCGCCAACAGGAGTTTTATCAAGCTGGGGTGGAACTCTTGGGTGGAGGTGGTTTACTCGCTGATGCCGAAATATTACTTTTACTTGCAGACTGTTTGGAAGCTGTAGGTTTAAAAAGTTGGCATTTAATATTGGGAGAAGCGGGTATTACAGGCTCGCTTCTTTCTGCTTTTCCTGAAGATTTACAACCTGAAGTTCGTAGTGCGATCGCGAATTTGGATCGTATCACTATCGATAATTTACCTTTGAGCGACGAACTGCGAGAACGAGCAAGAATTTTGCTAGATTTGCGGGGAGATCCAAAGGAGGTTTTGCAACAAGTTAGTAAGTTAGATTTGGACGAACCGCAGCAATTAGCGGTGAATAATTTACAGTCTCTTGTTGATTTATTGGGATCCCAAGGAAATTTTTCATTAATCCTCGATCTGAGTTTAATTCAAACCATTGATTATTATACGGGTATTGTTTTTCAAGTTATTGGCAATACTGAATTTCAGTCACAGGTTTTAGGTCGTGGTGGTCGCTACGATCGATTAATGGGGCTGTATCATCCCCAGAAAGAAGATATTCCTGGTATCGGTTTTTCAGTATTTATTGAAGATTTACATCAATTATTGCTTTCGAGTCAGCAGTTACCGCAGAATATCCCCCCAAGTCATTGGCTGGTGGTACCTCAATCCCCCCAAGCTTATGCTGCGGCTCTTGCTTATGCAGAAAAACTGCGAAGCTCAACCCATTTAGTGAGGGTAGAAATCCAATTAGAAGAAAAGGATGCTGAATATATTCGAGAATATGCTAACAGTCATGATATTGCTCAAATTGCTTGGGTAAAATCTGATGGTTCGTCCCCCACGATCGAGTCACTTAAATAAATCAGTTAATGCGCTATCGCGCACGCTGCGCTAACAGTTATCAGTTATCAGTTAACTGGTCATGATATGGTTAAAGTCATGTAACACCTGTAGCTGAACTTTACGCGAACACTGGCGACTGTTACCTGTATGGCTAACCCCACGCTGAGACCGTGCTGCGCGAACGCTAACACTGATAACTGTTAACTGTTCACTGTTCACTGATAACTGTCCACTGTCAAACACACTCCGCCTGAAGGTGTAAATACAATTCCTCTACGTACAGCTTTCACGGGTTGTTTCTGTGCAAGTTTAAGGGAATATTTTGATAGTATAGTTACGAGTGCGAGTTTCATTTCGAATATCGCAAATGCTGAACCCAAACACCTACGACTACCACCACCAAAAGGTAAATATTCGTAGGGAGAAAACTTTCTTTCCAAAAATCTTTCTGGTTTAAATTTCTTTGGTTCGGGATAAATATCTGAGTTGTGATGGGTTAAATAAATACATGGTGCTAATGGTGTTCCCGGAGAGAATTCATAACCCATTAATTCCATCGGCGCTTGTAAAATTCGTACTAAAGTAAAGAAAGCAATCGGGTAAATTCGCAGAGTTTCCGAACAAACTGCATTTAGATAAGGTAATCCCATTATTTCCATTGCATCTATGTTTTCAGCATCAATGGAACTTAATTCTTGCAGTAATTTTTCCTTTACTTCCGGAAGGTAGTGAATCCAATATAGAGCCCAAGTTAACGCATTTGCAGTTGTTTCATGTCCAGCAAATAGCATTGTCATTAATTCGTCGCGTAGTTCCTCATCTGTCATTCCTTCGCCATTTTCATCTCGTGCTGACAATAATAAACTTAAAATATCTTCACCGGTATGTTCTTTTTGAGCGCGTCGTTCGCTAATTTCTTGATAAAGTAATTTATCTAATAATTCTCGTTTTTGAATAAATCTTCCCCAAGGAGTTAAAAATCCTAGATTTTTCTGTAGTGGTTTAAAAAATAAAAAACTTGCATTTACAGGATTGTCAAACATATCTAACATCCCAATTAGAGCATGTTCAATTTGTTGATATCTTTTACCTTTCTTAAGCCCAAAAATGGTACGAAGAATGACATTCAAGGAAATTTCTTGCATTAAAGGACGGGCAATAAATTTTTCTCCTACAGTTAATTTTTCCGTTGCTTCGCGAGTAATTTCACGAATGGTTGTTCCATAAGCCTTCATTCTTTCCCCATGAAAAGGAGGCATTAATAATTTACGCTTTTGTAGGTGGCGATCGCCATCCATTAATAATAAAGAAAGATCGCCAACAATTGGCTGGATCATTTGGTTTCCTAATCCAGATTGGAACATAGAAGCATCGGCAGTAAAAATTTGCTGGATTGCTTGGGGATTACTAATAATTACTTGGGGTGGAAGTCCTGCAAATTGAGGTGTGACAAATATATCTCCGTAGCGTTTTTGCATGGTATTAAAGTAACTAACTGGTTTGGTTACACCCCAAATAGTTTGATACCATATTGATTCGTGTGGTCCTGGGAGGCTTTTGATTGGATTTTGAATTGTAGAGCTTGATGTTGTTGTAGTCATGATTTTTGTAGTTGAACTATTTGTTTAGAGATTTAAAATATAGAGAAAGTAGTAATAGCAATCGTTTTTAAGAATATTAGATTTTTATTTCTGAGAGTCCTAGTCGAGATTGAATTTGGTGAAGTGGTTCTTTCCAATGCTCTTCAAAGCGATAACCTAATAAAAATTCTGCTTTCTCTCCTAATTCTCGACCTTTTTTGAGGTTAGAAAGAATCGCTTTGGTTTGTTGGGGAGCAAGGATAGGATAAATTAATTTTGCAAGTCTGAGGCTAATTCTTTGTGATTTACTATAGTTTTGGGCTACTGCAAAACTTAGAACGCCAATTTCTCCAGCATAGCTAGTATCAAAGTCTAGTAATACATGAAAAATATCGTGAGTAATCACATATCGCAAAGCAAATACATTACGCTTCGCAACTTCTGATAATTCTGGGCTGATATTTAAGGGTTTAAGATGATTTAATTTCATATGTTCGGCGTATTGTCTCCCAAAACTTCCAGGAGGATACTGAATTAATTCATCTAAATTTATTTTGGGATAATATCCCACAACATTCGTTAATTTATCAGCGATTTCTGGTGAAGCTTTAGCTCCTAAAATATCAGCTTTAAGAATTGCAAAATCGCCATAGTTTTCTGATTTAGTGTAAGATATCGCAGTTTGGATTTGTTTAATTTTATTTATTCGCATGGGCTTTTTTGAATAAACTTCCCAAACACAAACATATAGTACCTCGCTTTGCTAACAGGAGTCAGGAGACAGAAGTCAGGAGTAGAATCCGCTTTATAAATAACTGACTTTCATTTTTTGAACCGTACCTAACTTAGTTACAATCTGCTATAAATAAAAAAACAAAATATAGCAGAATCCAAGAGACAGGAATCAGAAATGGGATAGTCTTTAGATAGAACTTTTAGTTTCGAGATATATCTAATTCTGACTTCTGACTTCTGTTAGCAAAGCGGTGCGCTATTGCGCACTATTCTGGCTCCTGACTCCTTCCTCATTCAGCTTTTTGCTTTGACTGTTGTGTAAATGGTAGAGGTAAATCCGTAGCTTGAGTAATCTCTGTTGGTGGGTTATTTCTCTTAGCAGTGTTCAAATATTTACCATCGTTTATTGGTGATACTACTTTCATTTTATGGGGAGTACTGTAATAGCGATGGGTTTGCTGAAGTTGTGATAATTCTTGAATGCTTTGGTTAGCAATTTTTTTCCGTAATTTAATAACTGCATCAACTACAGCTTCAGGTCTGGGAGGACATCCAGGGATATAAACATCAACTGGAATTAATTTATCTACACCCCGAACGGCACTGGGAGAGTCTACACTAAACATACCCCCAGTAATGGTACAAGCGCCCATAGCAATTACGTATTTGGGTTCTGGCATTTGTTCGTAAAGACGCACTAAATTAGGTGCATACTTCATGGTGATAGTTCCCGCAGTAATCAGTAAATCTGCTTGTCTGGGGGTGGCACGAGGTATCATGCCGTACCTTTCCATATCAAAGCGGGAAGCATAAGCCGCCATAAATTCCATAAAACAGCAAGCTGTACCAAACATCATGGGGTATAAACTGGACATTTTCGCCCAGTTATACAAATCATCTAAAGTTGTCAAAATAATGTTTTCCGAAAGCTGCTGCGTTACTTGGGGAGTTTCCGCAGGGTTAACAATAGTATTAGTCATGGTTTTATATCAGTTAACAGTTATCAGTTAACAGTTGGGTTTTTTGTTAGTTGAATATCAGTAGGGAAATGTATATATTTGTCTATTAATTAGCAACAATAATAAAGAAAACTCTCCGGAGAGATGAGTTATCGGCGTTGTTGCAAGAAGCCTGAAACACAGTTGAAATAATTGATATCTTTAGTTTGCAATGATTTTTTTGGGAGCGCTAGTAAAGATAAAGGTTTTAAGGTGCTAACTTAAGGGATTGGTAAAATCAATTCTGTGCTATGAATCTGTGCTATAAAATATATGAAGCATTAGATTCTTCAACTAAAAATCTTTGACTGTAAAATTCACAGTATCTCTAGTTTCAATGGGATATTGGTGATTTAGAAATTGACTGCGGCTGCTGAACCCAAGTCAAGATCGCTTCAAAACTAAACACTACTTATTTAGTTCTTTGACCGTAGTTATATGCAGTCGAAAAATATTTCACGTCTTCTGCGAGCATTGGCTCGACAAGGTCTTGACGTTCAATATAATAATCAATCTTATTCTGCACGGTGGGTAGATTCTCCTGATGCACCCATCGCCGAAGTTCTTTTACCTGCAAGCTTTCCTGTTGAAGCAAAAGCTCTCAAACAATTAGCAAACTTAGCAAATGCAAAACATCCAAAGGGAGGAAATATTTGTCATGTATGTGCAACTCCTGATTTTCATCCCGGTGATGCAGGAGTTGCAATCGGCTCCGTTGTCCAAACATCAGGACAAGTTATTCCTGCAGCTGTCGGATCGGACATTAACTGTGGGATGCGTTTGCATGTTGCTGATTTATCTGCTGAGAAATTTTTAGCACGACGCGATCGCTTTGTTGAGTTAATGAAAGGTGATTTCTTTTTTGGAAAACGAGATGTAACCATGGCTGCTCGCACCATGAAAGCGTTGTTTCAAGATGGTGTAACTGGGTGGTTAGATTCAATGTTGGATAAATCAACAGGAAATTTTGTGCGATCAGACATCAATCAGATTGCAACTGAAATTGATCGCATTTTTCTCAATGGTTCAATGTCAGGACACATAAAATGGGCTCCGCAAGAATTAGTTCCAGAATCGGGATTAGTTCGGGATGGTGGACTAGCAACTATTGGTGGTGGAAATCACTTTGTTGAGGTCCAATGGGTGGAGCAGATTACAAATCCTAAACTTGCTTATCGGTGGGGAGTTAAAAAAGGACAACTTGCATTCATGATTCACTCAGGGTCTCGCAATGTTGGAAAGTATATTGGTGGAATGTGGCGCGATTGGGCTCGGAAATTATGGAGCGAAGGGTTAAAGTATCCCGATTCCCGTTTGTTTCCTCTTTCATCAATTACCCATCCGGAGTCAGTTACTGATTATCTGGAAGCTGAAGCAACTGCTGCAAACTATGCATTTGTCAATCGATTGCTTTTAGCCGAGTTATTACGATTGCGATTGCGCCAAGTTTATGGCGATTTGGAAGCTCCATTAGTCTACGACCTACCGCACAATATTACACTTCCTGAAGGACAAGGTTGGGTTACTCGTAAAGGTGCGTGTCCCGCTCATGTCGGTCAGCCTGTTATTATACCTGGTTCTATGGGTACACCATCCTATCTTTTGATGGGTTTAGGAAATTCAGATTGGTGCTGTTCAGCTTCCCATGGTGCGGGAAGATTGCGTTCTCGCTTTGATTTAAGTCGCAAGGGAAATCGGGAAAGTGAAGATAAATTAGGGTTAACTGGAGTCGATTGCATTACATTACGAGCAGAACGTCGGATTGAAGAAGCACCTGCTGCTTATAAACCGATCGCACCAGTAATTGATGTTCAAGTACGAGCGGGATTAGTTCAAGTGGTTGCTCGCATGCATCCCATTCTTACTTTTAAGGCTTGAAATGATGCAAATTATGTGTTGATTTGAAAAAAGTTAAATAACGCGTGCTAAACCCTGAAAATCAAACTTCCGGAGCATATCCAAAAATGTAAAAACCGCTGGAATATGGAGAGCACTCTTAAGAACTACAACTCCAATCACTCGTTGAAGAGGTACCGGTAAACTATACACTTGCACCTGGGAAGGAATTGGTGCGGCTGCTAAACGAGGGATGATTGCTGCTGAAAATCCCTGGTTTACCATACTTACAACAGTAGAATCTTCCTGAAGTTCGCTGGTAGTATTCATAATTGGTGCAACAGTTTTCAGGTGTTTATGAATTGGTCTTCCACATGGTAAAGCAGGAAGCATAACTGGCGGATATGCTGCTAAATCTTCCCAAGTAATTTGTGTCGCTCTAGATTTGTTATTCGATACAAGTAAAGCAACATACTCATCCCGAAGAATTTCCCAAGCTTCAAACTCGTCACCAGTTGGTAAATATGTTGTCCCAATGTCAGCCCGTCCCTGACGTAAAAAATCTTCGATGTCAATAAAATTAGGACGCTCGATAATGCTTACTGAAACTTCGGGAAATTGTTTGTTAAACTTGGCGATCGCTTTCGGTAATAAATGAGTTGCAACACTACGGAAGGAAGCAATTCGTACCTGACCGCCACGCAAACCTCTATGTATATTTGCCTCTTGTTGCATCATTTCTAAATGCTGCAAAGCCTGCCGAGCATGGGATACAATCCGTTCTCCTGCCGGTGTCAATACTGCACCACGACGCCCTCTAGCAAATAAAGCTACACCCAATTGTTCTTCCAAAGTTGCGATCGCATAACTGATTGCTGGTTGGGTAATTTGTAATTCCAAAGCTGCTTCACTGAAATTACCACTATCTGCTACTGCAACTACGGCTCGAAGTTGAGAGAGTTTCATATGTGGAAGTTTATTTGATTGCCGCCAACAGATTTTATCAATGGATTCTCATATGTATAAATAGCTTTTATAAAAACTATACAAGCCTTTATTTGATTGTAGGGTTGAGATGATTGAAGATGAATGGGTAAGTAATAAGTAATGAGTAATAAGTAATGAGTAATGGGTAATGGGTAATGGGTAATGGGTAATGGGTAATGGGTCATTGATAAGTCTGTTTGTACATCCATTGGGTGAATTTATGGTAAACAAATCTCATCACTTGTCTCAGGTTAATATTTCTCGGATGATTGCTCCACTTGACGATCCAATTATGGCTGAGTTTGTGGCGCAATTAGATTCGATTAATAAGTTAGCTGATAAAAGTCCTGGGTTTGTGTGGAGACTGCAAGCTCAAGAGGGGAATGCAACAAGTATTCGTGCTTATGATGATGAGTTAATCCTTTTTAATTTATCAGTTTGGGAATCAATTGATACTTTTAAGCAATTTGTATATCGCAGTCAGCATGGAGAGGTAATGCGTAATCGCAAAAAGTGGTTCCAAAAGTCTGAAGGGAAAAATATGGCGCTGTGGTGGGTTCCGATCGGACATATACCAACTGCTGATAAAGCAAAGCAACGTTTGCAATATCTCAATGATTATGGTGAAAGTGTTTATTCGTTCTCATTACAAAAGCAGTTTTTACCAGTTGAGCCTGCCAGTATAAATTAAAGCTTCATAATGACAAATACAATCAAAATATCTACTTATAATCATCAGTATCAAGCTCAAGTTATTGAGTTAATTTTGAAGATTCAGCAACAAGAGTTGGGATTAGCAATTACTTTGGAAGAGCAACCAGACTTACTGATAATTCCTAGCTTTTATCAAAAGGGTAATGGCAATTTTTGGATTGCTTTAGACGGAAATAATGTAATTGAAACTATTGGTGCAATTGACATGGGCGATAATCGCTATTTAGCATTACGAAAAATGTTTGTAGATGTTAATTATCGCGGTAAATCTCGAATTAGTAAAAAACTGATGGATTCTTTAGTTAGTCACGCCAGAACTAACAATGTCCGGGAAATCTATTTGGGAACTATTGGTAACTTCAAAGGTGCACTCAGGTTCTATGAAAAGAATGGCTTTTTACCTGTGAGCAAATCTGACCTACCTGCTAGTTTCCCTGTCATGGAAAAGGATAATTTATTTTATTGTTTAACTGTTTCTACTTCCGCATCATAATTCCACGTCATATTCCCGATCGCAAAATTGAATAATAGTGTTCGACTACTGGAAATGGATCGTAAAAGTGATGTAGCAACCGTTTCCATTCTTGATATTCTGGCGATTCTCGAAAACCAATAGTATGAGCTTCTAGTGTTTCCCAACGTACGAGGAGAATGTAACGATTGGGGACTTCAATACATTTTTGTAATTCATGGGATAAATATCCCGGTATCGCAGCAATTATTTTTGAAGCTTGTTGGAATGTTGCTTCAAATTCATCGCACATGTCTTTTTTGACATCCGATTTAATATCCAGAATAGCAACTTCAAGAATCATTTATTTATTTTTGGGTAATTAAAAGTTAATTAATTAAAAATTAGGTGACTTAAAATGACAGAATTAACCCTGGTTATTGGTAATAAAAACTATTCATCTTGGTCATTTCGTCCTTGGCTGGCGATGAAACAATCTGGTTTACAATTTAACGAAATTCGCGTACCTCTTTATATCCCCGGATCTGCAGAGAAAATTCGTCACTATTCCCCATCAGGTAGAGTACCCGTTCTATTACACGGTAGTCAAACCGTTTGGGATTCTCTTGCAATTATGGAATATCTCGCCGAAGAATTCCCAGATTTGCACTGGTTCCCAGAAGATAAAACTGCAAGAGCGGTCGCGCGTTCTATTAGCGCCGAAATGCATTCTGGATTTTTCAAAATACGCGAAAATATGCCAATGAATTGCCGTGCAAGATATCCTGGAAAAGGGATGACGTTGGGAGTTCCGCAAGAAATTGATCGCATTACGACAATTTGGCGGGAATGTCGGCAAAAGTTTGCGGTCAAATACCTTACATAAAGTGGGCAGAACTTCAGATTTATGCAGAAGAATTTCCACAGGTGACTGATGGTATATATGACTCAGAAAAGACAAACGAGTTATCTCGTCTCCTAAAAATAGCTGCAAGTAATACCCCAAAAAAATATTTTAAAGAAATAGAAGCTGCTGCTGGTATATTTAATGGGCTTGCAGTCATAGTTTCTATACAACGAGAGTCAAAAAATCCGGATAAGACAAAACCAAAAAAATCAAAATTATTTCCTTTATTACCTACAAATCGTAGAAATTTCCTCTCTATAGCTGCTCTTGGATCGCTAGCGGCGATTGGTAGCGGAATTACTAGTCAGTATTTACAAATGCCAAAAGTTACCTGGAGGATGGCTAACTTTTTGGATGGAATTTATGACCAATTCATTATTTCTAAAGCTCCGTACATTATCCGCGAACGCATTAAAAAAATTACAAATGGTCGCTTTGAGATTGAACCATTGAATGACAAAAAAATATTAACAGAAGATATCTTAAAAGACGTGAGTGATGGGAAAAAAGTCCAGTGTGGATTTAGTGGTATTTATTACAATGCTAATAAATACAAAGTTTTATTTTTTGGTTGCGCGATTCCTCATGGTTTAACTCCTGAAGAACAGACAGCTTGGCTTCTTTATAAAGAAGATCCTCAGGATAAATTAACTTTTATTCAAAAAATCTATCAAAGACCAGAATTAGATTTAAATGTGATTCCATTTCCTGCAGCAGCAACTGGAGCACAAATGGGTGGATGGTTTAAAAAAAAGATTGAAACAATAGAAGATTTCAATGGAATCATTATGCGTATTCCTGGATTAGGAGGAGAAGTTTTAAAAAAGTTTGATGTTAACTTAGATAAAGATTTACCCGGTGGTGCAATCTCACTGAACAAAATTGCGAAGGCTCTTAGAGATGATAAAATTCAAGCTGCTGAATGGATTGGACCATATGATGATGTTCAATTAGGACTTCACCAAGCTGAAGCAAAGTACTACTACTATCCAGGTTGGTGGGAACCAAGTACAACATTTGACATGTTGGTTAATAAAGATGCTTGGGAAAATTTACCACCCCACTACCAAGAGGTATTTAAGTCTGTCTGTCTAGAAACTTACACCGAAATATTAGCTGAATATAATCAGAAAAATAGTGAAAAACTTGCTGAGATATATAAATTAAAAAATATTACGGTAAGTAAATTTAGCCCTGAGATCATTAAAAAAACCAAGGAAGAGACAACAAAATTATTAAAGTTGTATGCTTCAAATAATGATCTGTTTGGGGAAGTTTATCAAAAGTGGAATAGCTTTAAAGGGGGGATGAGAGAGTGGAGTAACCTCAATCAGTAGAAGTTACAAGTCAGATAGCACTAGTTTCATTACGTGATTAAATACAAAGAAGCTTATTTAGACATGCTATGCTAATTGCCAATTAATATCTATATGTGTCACTAAAATGTTGCTCTTTCGCAAGCAATCGCTCAATCAAATAGAAACAATTTAAATATCGCGGTGCGTTACCCCATCCTTAAGAATGTAAACATAAATCAAAGATAATCAAGGTGTAACAGCACCCTACAAGCTATCTTTTGCTGGAATTTTCGCTTTCTGAAACACCGCTTCAACTGTAAATTCCAACCCCTTAAACAATGGATCTGCAATTACCTCATCACCCGTATAAGTCTTCGGTGCTGCATCTGGATAGAAAACCGCAATGCTTCTAGCTTCAATGTCTACGACCCAAACCCGTAATACCCCAGCATCCAAATAATCTCTGGCTTTAGAAACCATTTGTGTAAAGGTTTGCCCAGGTGAGATAATTTCAATTGCTAAATCTGGTGGAACTGAACAAGCTCCATCTTCTTCCCAATCATTTGGTAAACGTTCATTAGAAATATATAGTAAATCTGGTGTAGGTACCCAATCACGTCCGCGACGAGTTAGTTTAATGGCTAATTCTGGACATATTTCTCCTTTATTTTCACACCATTTTTCTATCAGGTTAAGAAGAGCACGGGTAAGTTTAGAACGAAATTTTTTTGGCGACATTTTGGGAATAGCTTGCCCGTCAACGAGTTCGTAGGTGATATCTCCTTCCCCAGGTGGAAGATTTAAGAACTCTTGCAAGGTCAATTTGTGCTGAACTTGGAGTACCATGACATGAATTCGCTGAAGGCTAACTTAATTGTAATGAGACATTCTAAATAATAGAAGTTACGCTGATGACGGCACTGATGATGCAACTATCCGTACCTTTACTCGCTTAAAAATTGCTTAAAACTTAGAGTATGGACATGCAATATCTAAATATTTTAGTAGCTCAATCTAACGAACGTAATACACTATTCGTTAGTCAGACATTTATCATTTTTTCTCTGTTACAAGTTGTCACTTTGGAAAGATTAGTTCCTGGTTGACCGCAGATACTATAAAACTGTGCCAGCAAGTTTCGCAACCTGAATCTTATCAACTTGCAGAACGAAAATTCTGTTTGCGATTGTTGAGAAATTTTGCTGGAAATTTAAGTACAGATAAAGGAAAACTTCAAATATTTGTCATGATGAATCTTATATCCAAATTAGCTAGTTACTTTACTTCATTTATTAAAGTAATTCAGGTCGAGCGTGTTTTAACTGCTCTTTTAGTTGGAATCCTATTTTTTACTACGGTACCAGCAAGAGCTGAAGCTAATCAGACCAGTGAAGCTATTACCAATAAGATAAATGAAATCGTTCAACAGGATGATGATAACTCTGGACGTCCTAAAACTATTGGAGAATGGAACGCTCAAGCTCGCGAGACAGAAGGAAAACCTATAGAAACGGCTAAAAGAATCGTAGAACAGTCAGCAGATGCGGTAGAGGATTTTGCCGAAGTTTATCCAGACGTTGCTCAAAGAAGTATTTCTGCTTTAGAGAACAATAAAACCGCAGGAAAATAGTTTGCTCTAACAAACTATAAGGGTGAATCTAAGATACGAAAAAGTCGCCTTTGACATTACTTTGGAAGCATAACTTACTTACATATTTAACCTTATTTTCACTATAAGCAGGAAATTTCTCCCTTACTCTTGCAATAACCTGTGAATGCTTAATGTGTTGTAACTTATTCCGATTTAAACTAGTAATCTCAAGATTTCACGACAGGTGGAAAAGTCAATATTTTTGACGTACAGTTAGCCTCTCGAGAAATAAGACATCTGGCGTTTACGTAGCATTGCGTTAGCTAAATTAACGTTATGTTCCGTAAACGCTTTGAACTTGACTGTTTTGAGTTTAACTATGAAAAGTTGTAATTTTCTATTACTTGGACTAGAAAAATAGAATTGTTAATGATTTAGCGATCGCATATCAAAGCTAATAGGCTATTTTAATTGCGATTTGATTATTGGGAAGGAATGCTACTTATGTAAGCTGATTGCTGAAGGTGAGAATTTAAGTGGGAAAAGAAAACCAAGAGATTAGAATATGGATTTGAGGTTGAAGTTAGTTGTAAATCTATTCAAACTACTACTGACGCTGTCAAAAATATCTTCAAAATCAAATTCCTGACCGATTATATTGTCTTTGCTGTCTGAGTTTGTACCAATAAAGCTGAACTCAGAAAATGAAAAGTTCGTGCTTTCACTATTATTTGTATCAAACGATTCTTCTACTATTCCACTGTCAGAAATTAAATCGGAATATCGTGATTGATAGTAAAAAGCAGATTTGTTGTTACTTTTTTCTGGGTTTATTTGTCCGTAGATGAGGGTATCTTCTATGAGACTAGTGATATTCCCAGATGTGTAATATCCGATGGAGTAGTTATAAAAGTTTGTGGGTCTAGTATCGGAGAATTCCATCGGAAATTTACGATCTAGATCTAATTTCTTATCTGTACTCGAGTCAGTCTGACTTAAATTTGTTAATCCTTTGGGAAATATTGAACTTGGAAAATCACTTCGATTTTCAGCTTCAAGTATGGGTTGGGAAATCTTATCTTTCTGTTTATCTACTGCTAGAGAATTATTGCTTTCTATTTTATCAATCCCAGTGTTAGTTTCAAGTACAGGTTGGGATAGATTATCTTCTTGCTTATCTACCGGTGAGGGATTATTAGTTCCTGTTTTACTTTCAACCCCATCTTCAATTTCAAGAATAGGTTGGGATAGATTATCTTCTTTTTTATCTATTTCTGCGGAATTATCATTTTTTATTTTGTTGTCAATTTCTGTTTGAGTTTCAGATACAGGTTGAGAAAGATTAACTTCTTGTTTCTCTAGGGGTGAGGAATTATTATTTTCTACTTTGTTTTCAATCTCTGTTTGAGTTTCAAATACAGCTTCGGAACTATCAATTTCTTGTTTATCTACTGATGAGGGATTATTATTTCCTACTGTATTTTCAGCCTCAGGTTTAATTTCAAGTATGGGTTGGGAAATTTTAACTTCTTCTTCCTTTACCTTTGAGGGATCCCCATTTTCCTTTGTCAGTCTAATTAGGGAAATATCAGCTTTTTGTTTATCTAGAGTTGGGACTTCTTCCCTCCCATTCTCATTTTTAGTTTCAGCTACAGTTGGAGTTTCAATTTCAGTTTCAGGTACGGATGGAAGATTAGGTTGTGAAGTTTTTGGTGTTGTTCCCACAGGTGCGTCATTTCCACCAATCACTAAAAGATACCCGTCTTTTTTCCCACCTTTATTTTCTTGTATCGCGTTGTCAGTAATTTGACTTCCTTCAAAATCAGTAGTTGTAACAGCTGCTATTTTCCCATCTCTAACTGCAGCTACAACCCCTCCATTACTATCTGAAATAGGTGTCCATGAAAGTCTTTCTGTTAAATCTGGACTGATGATTGCAAGATGTCCGTCGTAAGGGGTGTATTCACTTACAGGTTGTCCTTCGATAGTCTGTTCGTCTCTATTTGCAATCTTACCTGCTGCACCTCCAGCAATGATTACGGTACCGTCTTTTGTGGCTGTAATAGAATCTGCATTCACAGAATTACCTTTACCATCATCACGACGACCTAACAAGGATTGACCTTTAATTAGATCGCCATTTTTGAGGTCATAACGACCGTACCACAACATCTGAATCGAATTGACATTAGTGGGACTATTATATTGGTCAGTTTCGATTTTTCTCTTGTCAGTAAGCTCTTCTGTTACATCGAAGGGGTCGCGATAGAAAATCGAGAAACCAGTACCACCATTGACATAATATGAAGCGTATAGCTGTCCATCACGTCCAAATGCGACCCGTTGTCCTCGGGTATCAGCTAATAGGTTTTCTTTGTAGATATCTTCATCGTCGAAGTCATAGTTTTTCCAGAGATTTTCTCCCTCGTATGACAATGCTTGAGTAAACGCAACTTGCAGAATCGAGGTTTTTTGCTCGAATCCAGTTGTAACAACCATACCTCCATTTTGGTCGCTCACTGCTATGTCTTTGAAGTGACGTCTACCACTTGTACTCCACTCTTGCAATTGCTCTCCATTGCTATCGAATAGATAAGCGCGGTCACCACCTTTAATATCCCGCACAACACCAACTTTTCCTGAATCTGAGATTGCTATACGAGAAACATCAGTGAAGGATTTACTCCATTTGACCTCTGTTGCATCAGCATTTAATACAGCTATTCCACCCTCGTAAGCAACAGCAATATCACCATTATTGGAGACTTCTAAATCTATTACTCTTCCTGGTAAAAGAGTTGTTGCAAGAGCTTGATTGGTTTGGGAGTCATAACGAACAATCGTTCCATCTCCACCACCAAGAAGTTCCGTCTCTTTTCCTTCTAATTTTGCGTTTTTTAGAGAACCTCCAACTATGACAACATTACTATCAAGGGAGATATCAACTGCATCAGTAAAATCGTCTTCCGAACCACCTAAATATGTTGCAGCGGAAATATCTAGGTTGTTGGTAGGAGACTGAGGTAAAGAACTATTCGGTACCGACAACAAAGAATTTTGACTTTGAAGTTTACTATCTGTTTCGTTCATACTATTCGCCATTTGGCAGGCAATTTTTGACGAATTATCATATTACCCTATTAAGCATTTTTGTAAAGCCATTTATAATTGTTGTTGTAAATAACAGGATAGAAACTTTCAAATGTATCGTTTTAAGCTACTCGTACATATTTTCTCAGTAATTTATCAAACATTTTGCAAATATTTTTGTGTCAAGTTTTGAAAAGTCATCTTTATGATTTATTGTTCTTAGTAATCAAGTTTTTAAAGGGAGAAATGACTGCTATTTTTACAGGAACTATGATGATTTGTAGAGACGTTGCAGAGCCTGCGGCGTCGGCGTTAGCCTCTGCAACGTCTCTGCAACAAGCCAAAACTAATGGGACAAAGCACTAGTAAATTAAGTTAATATTTAATCGGTTTAGAGTCCCGGTGTAGTTTGAGCGAATAGAGCAGCAAAATCCTTAGTTACAACCCCTGATGGGTCGTCTTCTGGTTTAGAGATGATATCAAAAGATTTATTTCTCGCATTTGCTTCGCGCAAAGCTTGAACGACCACTTCCGCTACATCTTCTCTTGGTATGGATGGGCGAATATCATTAGGTGGATGATTGATAAGAGTATCATCTTTACCTACTAGTAACTCCCTTAGACCTCCAGTTTCATTAAGCAAACCACCAGCGTGAACAATTGTGTAGTCAATACCAGAATCAATTAAGTACTGTTCTGCTTTGCGCTTCCAAATCAGAATATTACCATTGCCGATAGTGTTGAGATAATGATTTTCATCGGTACCACCACCTGAACCGACTAAAACAATCTGTTCTACTCCTGCTTTAACCGCAGCATCGATTTGATTTTTTTGACCCTGGTAATCAACTTCTTCTGGGGTTCCACCCGGTGCATACTCAAATACTGGTCTTTCTCCTTCTTTAGTTGGTGGAGTTTTCATTATTGGAATTGCACTGGTGAGAATTACTAAAGCATTAATTCCAACCATAGCTTGCTCTAAAACTGATTGGTCTTTAATGTCACCCAAAAAGAATTTTTCAGTAGAACCAAATAATTCTATAACTTTTGCTTCATTCCTGGCAAAACCGAAGGCTTCAAATTCATTTTGCTGTTGAAGTAACTTCTTCATCACCAGGGAACCAGTTCCACCTGTCGCACCCGTAACTAAGACTTTTTTCATCTGTCAATCAAGTTTCTTGGATTTACTCGCGGTAGTTAGATTTATCTACCCAGTAATGCACAATAAACTATTTTCAAGCTAGGGTGAAAGTCTCACACTCCCTCGATGGGTGGTTTTGGGGTCGAATTTATACAGAAACTCGTTTGAATATTCCTAATTAATGCAAAAATATTTATTCAAAGTCCCCAGCTTCGTTTTTCCGATACCGCAATTCAACTTTGTTAGAGGTATAAAAGGTTTACGCTCTTTCCATTTTTCATTACGATTGGCGACAATAACCTTGGCTACTTTTTCTGGTTCAATTCGCCAACCAGAATGACTTTTTTTGATATATTGCAACATTCTACTAATTGTTTCTTCTGAAGCGGTCAACATGTTAACTTCAAAACGCTGCTGAGATTCAATCTCTATCTGTTTGCGTCTTTGCTCGTCTGCGAGAATACACCAGACAAAATCAAGTTTTGCTGTTGTTGCTGCTTCAAAAATATGACTGTTCAATAAAACCTTATATTCATTTTCATCAACTTCTTCAACAATAATTGGTAGAAAGTTACGTTGATTTTGCTTGAGCTTTTCTGCAATGCTTTCAATTAAAATAACATCAGACGTATCCATTGATTCTTGCACTTTAATCTGGTGGAGAGGAAGGCGTAAATACTTACCAACATCGCTAAATTCTTCCATTTCATTATCTCCTAAATGAATTTTATATTGTTAATTTCAGATGATTAACGATAAATAATTAATCTTTATAAGTTAATTTTCGATAAAATTGGGTTGAAAAAAAATTTCGTGAGTCAGTGTGATGTACATTTGGGTTGCGTGAGATTTAGGACGATGAAAAACTACTGGTTTACGAGCAAATTTAGCGATGCTCACATTATCGTAGTGCCTGAGTTTTGTCTGGTAAACCTTAATACCAACTCTATGTGAAGTTGCATATAACTGTAGAATAAAGAATGAAGAAATAAAAGAAGCAAAAGCGAACAATGGGGCGTCCC
>NZ_LMTZ01000013.1 GCF_001456025.1 Mastigocoleus testarum BC008 | reverse complement strand
CGAAGCCTTCAGAGTGTTGCGCTCTCGCGCTCCCCTCTCTCAGGCACTTGTTTATAGTACCGATACTCCCAGGACCTGTCAACACCTTTTTCGAAAAATTTTGGGACTTTTTCTGCTGTAACCCCTCAAATCCTTGTACAGCAAATTTTGTAGCCGTAAAATATTTTTTATTTTCCCTGCTTTGAGCCCTGAAGCACCGACAAAATTCAATCCCTCAAGTCATCTCACTATCTATATATATGAAATCCCTTCAAGGCATCAAGTTAGTTGAAGGTCTTACTCCACTCCAGCTAGACTGCCACAATATTCTGTATTTGAATTTCTGTACTTGAATTTTGTGAAATCACTTGTTGTCTTGATTTGCGATTTCTTTCACACGGATGGAACGTCTAAATATATTGTCCGAAGAAACATCCGCTAGTACATTAGTATGGCGTTCATTATTTTTAGTCTATGAGACAGAAACTAAATATTGTGACTTTGGGAGTTGAAGATTTTCAGCGGTCTTTGAATTTCTATCAAAACGGTTTGGGCTGGAAAACATCCAGCGCGAGTACGGAGAATATTGCATTTTTCCAGTTGGGTGGAATTGTTTTTGCACTTTACCCACGAGATAAATTGGCTGAAGATGTGACGATCGCTCCTGAAGGACATGGCTTTTCGGGAATCACCCTTGCTTACAACGCCAAAAATGAAGCAGAGGTAGATGAAGTCTTGAGGAATGTCGAAAAACTGGGTGCAAAAATTGTCAAAAAAGCACAAAAAGTTTTTTGGGGTGGTTACAGTGGATATTTTGCCGATCTTGATGGTCACTTATGGGAGGTCGCTTGGAATCCATTCTTTGAATTTGATGATTCAGATAATCTAGTACTTCCCTAATCGGATAATCATCATATATATAGATTGAATATCGGAAAATTTGAGATGAGCAATACTCAATGAGAACTTCAAATGCTGTATTACCACCAAACTTACTGCTGAATGATTATTTGAAAGCTTGGTTACAAGAAGATATTGGAAGGGGCGATCGCACGACTCAAAGTTTGCTTGCTGAAAATACGGTTACGGGTCAAGCTCAGTGGATCGCCAAAGCTGATGGTGTTATTGCTGGTTTACCGATCGCTGCTAGGGTATTTCAACTTCTGAATGAGAAAGTCAGTTTTACTCCCCTAGTAAAAGAAGGGGAATATTGTAAATCTGGTACAGCGATCGCAAAAATCGAAGGTTCTTTAGATGCGCTGCTGACTGGGGAGCGAGTAGCTTTAAACTTAGCGATGCGGTTGAGTGGTATTGCAAGTCTCACTTATATATATGTAGAAAAAATCGCCGATTTACCCACAAATTTCGTCGATACTCGGAAAACAACTCCAGGTTTGAGAATTTTGGAAAAGTATGCAACTCAGGTGGGAGGAGCAATTAATCATCGTATGGGTTTGGATGATGCGGTGATGATTAAGGATAATCACATTGCTGCTGCTGGAGGAATTGGAAAAGCAATTACTTGTATTCGCTCCCGCATACCTTATCCATTAATGATAGAAGTAGAAACGGAAAACTTAGATCAGGTAAAGGAAGCAATAGAGTACAAGGCTGACATCATTATGCTGGATAATATGCCTGTTAATTTGATGAAGCAAGCAGTTCAGATGATTCGGGATTTCAGCTATTGCAACGCGCGGGGCGAACGCATCAAAATAGAAGCTTCGGGAAATATTAATTTAGATACGATCCGAAGCGTTGCTGAAACTGGAGTTGATTATATATCTAGTAGCGCTCCGATTACTCAATCCAAATGGCTGGATCTGAGTATGAGAATAAGTTGAGAATTTGCAAAGATTTGCACATAAGAAATATATCAGTCATCAGGGCGCACTTCGGTGCGCCCCTACAGATAGCAAAATTTTGTTTCTATTACTTTTTATCTTCTCCACTGTTGTAATAGGTAAGAATAAAACCAATCTTTATCAACTTTATCCATTGCGAAAATTTTTCTTCCTCCGGTAACAACCTTAGTCCGTCCCTGACTTAAACCGGAGGTAATAATTTCTGTTTCCCATTCTTTTAACTCAAAAGCTTTTGGGTTACCTAAATAAGATGTTGCTAGAACGTCCCAAGCATAGTGATCTTGGGGGATAACCAAAGCATAACATTGTCCTGCTAAATCAGAGATTGGACGATCGCGCTGTTGTCCAAGTTTTTGCACTAACTCAGATGTGACTGGGACGCTATTAGTTATATCTAAAGGACACATTATAATTTCAATTTGCGATCGCCATACCCGCGCAACAGAAATTGGATCCCAATAAGCATTCCATTCTGCTGAACCATCTTGTCCGGGTTCCCAATTTTTCTCGACGTTACCGGAGACGTTCAAAGCACCACCCATCCAAACAATCCGGCGAATTTTTGCTTCAATTTCTGGCGATCGCTCCAAAGCAAATGCCACATTTGTTAAAGGTCCAGTGACCATCAAAGTTACAGGTTCAGTTGCTTCTTGCAGCATTTTTAGCATGAAGTCTTGACCAGATTCAGCTACCAAAGATGTAGAAATAGTTTCCTTTTGATTGAGAATGGGGAGATGATCCACCACAAATGAGTCTCGACGGTAAAGATAAGGAAAAGCATTAATACCTCTGACATTACTTTCTGCTACAGGGATATGAGAACCTCCCATTAAATCCAAAATTTTTCGCGTCGCGCTAACAGCAGGTTGAATGTAACAGTCAGCAGGAGTAACAACAACACCAATAAGTTCATATTGGTTCATTGTCATCAGCAGCATGGTAGCTAAATAATCGTCAACACCACCATCGTGATCCATTAAAACTAATTGTTTGGACATAACAATAAAATCAGTTACCAGATATCTCACTCCATAGATAATTTGTAACTTTTGATCGGGGTCAAATGCATGAAATAGCTGCTTATTTTTTCCATATACATTTTTATATTGAAATTAATATTCAGATTTATATCTTAAAAATACTTTTCAGAATATGGAAACTATACCTTTTCGAGAAGATTTTCAACTGATTTTAGAAAGGTCTGTATCGAGGGTACAAATGATATTTACACTGAATAATATGACTCATTAATCACACATAAATCTTCTAACATAGGAGAACAAAAGTAAGTAACTTGTAATACAAAGCATCGAAAATGCTTGCTTGTTTCAGTATAAAGTTAGTTGACATTTTGATTGATTATTAGAAATAACAGAAAATTAGTAGAATATTTATAAATTTCCAAAAGTACTAATACTTAGATAAAATTCACTTTAGGTGTGTATAATAAACTTCGATTATTCCCTGTTGATATTTCAATACAACACCAAATATTGTATGGTTTTTCTGGTATGATTAAATACGAGTAAAGTTTTGACTATAGGCAATAATAATGGGTGAGGAAGAAAGTTTTGAAGGATTTACAAAAATCCATAAAGCACGATTTAATATAATTAAAATTTTACGTACCAGATTTAAGGAAATACCAGAGCAAGTCGTAGAAACTATTAATGGAATAAGTGAAGAGTCGGTATTACAATTGCTTTTTACTAACTCAATTACTGTAGCTGATTTTGAAAGTTTTCAGCAGGTTTTGAAGAGTGTGATGTCTGGAGAATAATTTATGTTTTTGGTTTAAAATTGCTGTTGAAGTAAATTTTTGTGTAACGGACAAATATTATTTAGATATAGAGATTATATGATGATTTTATAGAAAACATGTGTTTTTTTGAAACTGTACCGTCAACCAACCAGCAAATACTATTAAAATGACTACTAAAATAGTAAATACACTAATTTGAATAGAATTTATCTTTTTGATGTAATTAATTCTTACACTTATTATTCTGAATAACATTGTGGCAAAAAACCCTAACCAGAACCATCCATTAAATGGTTGTGTTATACCAATAACTGTATATAAATATGCGCTTGAATCAAGAACTATTAATGATAAACTTCCTAATAAATCTCTATAATTAAATCCTAGTAATATTAATGGGGAAAATAAAATAATTGACAAAATTTTATATTTTCTAATAAAAAAATTATTTTTTTTATTTGCAATACTAGTTTGTAGTAATATAATCAAAGAAAGTAAATAAATAGTTAGCCCTAATAAATTAAATGTTGAATTTATTTCACTAATAATTTCAGACTTATTATTTGTAAATGTACATAGTTGAGAAAAAGAGTTAGGTTGATCATTTAGAAATGATAATATCCACAGTTCATTTGTTCCTATAATTGATCCTATACCCGCTCGGATACACAACATTAATAATCCGATAATACAACCAGATATAAGTATTCTTGGTACTTCTTCTTCTATTCTTATAGATGTTATGAATTCAACTGGTATTTCATAATCTCCTGTATTAGTTTTGAGCAAGACCTTATCCTCATGCCACCCTTGACCTAATACTGTTGTATTTACTTTTACTTGTAATTTAAATGATGATTCTTCAAAATTATAAGGATTTACAATTAAGAAATTTTTTTCTGTAAAAACTTTTCCTTTAATCTTTCCATTAGATGGTTTGCAAGTAACTCTCAAGTGAAATATTGGTGACTTTGAGTATTTTATCTTCCCCAAATCTACATTAGAAGGATTTATAATAACATTTATAGAAGTAATTATATATTTTATTGGGATTTTAAAACACTCTGGTAAGCCTTCAAATTTAAAAAATATATTCCCTTGATAATGACCTATAGCAACATCAATAGTATCTAGCGTGACATATAATATATCATTCTTTAAATAATTAAATTTTTCTAAAAATGTGATGCCATAAAGGTGCTTATCACTTTCTATTTTTCCCCATACAAAGCCACGTCCTTTATTAACAACTCGCAAATTAAATGTTATTTTTGAACCTAGTGGTATTTCACCAAAATCTACAAAACTTGGTTCTATAAATATCTTTGGATATATTTCTAGATTTTCTATTTCACAGAATTCACGTAAACATAATTCTAACCCTTTACGTCGTTTAAATTCATAATTATCTGTAATGTCAGTGTTAACACTACGAGATATAAGTTTTTGTGAAATTTCTGTTGTATCGGGAATTATATAATCACGTATAATTTTTTGTGAAATATTTACTAAATCTGTTCTACCTTGTCCCCTTAACCATTGAGTAATATCACCATTGAAAAAATAATCTACAGCTTCTTCTGGAAATTTATGGCATAAGTTAATGAGTTGAATAATGTCAGAAACTTGACCTTTTTTAAACCTAAATGTATGTAATCTTAAAGCATCTTGTAATTCTATAGTTTGAAGTTCTTGACTAGCACTTAAAAAATCAATATCTTCATTACTCAAACTTTTTCCTGCTGCCCATAATCGCGCATCTTGTAATGCCTTTCCTCTTAATAAACGTGATTTATCTCTACGTTTAGAAGCTAGCCAAGCTGTTATTGCTTCAGCATATGGGCGTAAATTGGCTAACGCCCTATCAAGCCAAGTCTGATTAAAAACAGACTTATAAATTCGGTTATAAACTTTTAATTTATCATCCCGTTCTACAACCAATCCTGATAGTCGCAATTCGATTTGCTCTAGACTATCATCTGCTACGATTTCTCTATGTCGCAAAATCTGTTGATATAATCCCAATAACTTTCCAGCGAGTTCTTCTTTTCTAAAAACTCGATCCCGTATTGTACGTAAATGCTCTGGTTCATCTTGAGATTCCCAGTTTTTAATTATGCTATTTTGTACTATTTCTTCTACAGAGGTAAATTTTTTACTAAATTGAATAAAGTTACAAAGCTTATGAGTCAGAAATGGCTGTCCTCCAGTCCAATGTAGTATTTCTTTTAGAACAATTTGAGGATTATCTACTCTACCCTTCAATCCTTTAGCTAAAGGCTCAATCTCTTCTTCTTGAAAACCATTAAGAGTGATAGCTTGACCAATATTGAAAGGTGTACGCTTTTTGTTTTGAATTAAATCAGAGGGTGTGGCGACTCCCAGAAGTACAAATGTCAAACGCTTATAAATTGAGTTATCAGCACGCTGATTGTAACAATATCGAATAAATGCAAAAAAATCGTCGGTGGGAAAATTCAGACTAAGAACACTGTCTATCTCATCGATAAAAATAACTATTGGTTGAGAAAGTTCAACAAGTAATATGTCTTCAACAAACTCACTTAGATGTTGTACATCAGATACACGCACTTGTTCGCGTAACCATTCTCTTACATTAAATTTGTCCGCGATCTGAAAATTTCTAGCTAAAGTTCTAATAATACCGCCATACCACTGTTGAGAAGAAACTTGCTGGCTACCAATTTGTGTCAGGTCGAGTGCTGCACAGGCAAAACCTTCTAATTGTAAGCGTTTCATCACTTGAACTCGCAAACTGGATTTACCCATTTGGCGCGAATTCAATACATAGCAAAATTTACCAGCTTTTAATGCTTGATATAAATCTTCATCAGCTTGACGTTTAACATAACTGGGGGCATCAACTGGTAAACTACCCCCTACTTGATATTCGTAGGCTGGCTGTTTTTCTGTACTCATCAGTTAAATTCTCAAGCGATCGCTAAAGTAATGACGATACAAATTACAACGTGGGGTAACATCATTACCTTGTACTTTTATCAACCCCATACTGAGTAATTTAAAGCATTCTATCGGATTTAACCTGATAGCCTTAGTATTACTGACGACTTTGTTCATTGCAGTAGCTAAATCTGAATGTTGTTCTAAATTCCACAAATGTCGCCGCAAATGGTCACAATAAGGGCCAGATTCAGTCGGTGCAATACTTAAAAGTTGATCGAGTATAGTATCTCGGCCAGCAATACGGTAAAGTGCAACTCTTACTAAATATGGATGCCCACCGACCATTTCTGTAAGTTTATTTACCTGATTAAAATCCCAATTCAATCCATGTCGTCTTGCTAAATCGAGTATTTGCTCGCAATTAAATTCACGTAGCTCTATCGGTAGTCCAACATTAAAAGGTGACTGGTGCGTATTCATGGGAATATAAACTTCTGTAGAATGCACTACTATCAGTCGTAATTTTTTCCAGATGTCGGTGCTTTTTGATTGTTCATGCCAAGCACGTAGAAGTCCAAAAAAATCAGCCGCGATTTCAGAATGTTCAAATACGCGATCAACCTCATCTAATCCCAAAACTAAAGGTTGATTAATTTCTTTTAAAAGATAATCCTCGAAATAAACCGTACAGTTATCTTTACTGCCAAAAATATCATCCCAATAATCTTTTAATTTATTAGATACTTTTAATCTTCTTCCTACAACGGCACAAAACCACTGCAATAATTTGTCTAAATCTTGAAATACTTTGCTATCTGCTAGTTGAAATGTCAAAGGTACTGTTAAACAATCTGCTTGTGAAGCTTTATGTAGAATTCTCGCCATTAAAGAAGTTTTACCCATTTGTCGAGGTGCTTTGATGCGGATTAGAGAACCTGGCTTGACTATGGTTTCATAGCAACGTTCTTCAATGGGAGAGCGTTCTACATAAAATTTTGAAGCTAAATTTACTTTTCCCCCTGGTATTTCTGGTTCTGCAACTGGGAGAGGAAGAGCAAAACATTCTGTTGAGGTAATATTAGATGGTTGAAGTGTAGGTATGACAGATAAATCTTCTGTCTTATCTGTTTCAGAATAATTATTACTGTCTTCCCTTGCTAATAAATTTAAAACTTCTTCGAGAATTTTTGCAGTATCTGCAGATGATTTCCATTCTCGCTGCTGAATTTGCCTTAAATAACCCCGTAAGTCATAATTGAGCGGAGAATTCATGGGAAATTGAACACGAATAGGTAGAATAACTGGTTTCTTTTCGGGACGTAAGTCTGCTAATTCCTTTGCTCGTCGTACTTCCTCTATTACCATTTCACTTGTTGCAGATTTTGGAGATAATAGCAACAAGAAATAATCACATTGTTCTAATTCTTGATCGATACGCTGCGTCCATTTTTCTCCCAGTTGAATACTTTCCCCCGCCATGAATGGATCGTGTCCATCTGCTTTCAAACTTTCATAGAAGTATTGAGCAAGGCTTAAGTCTGGATCTTGACTGCGATAGCTGATAAAAACTCTAGCACTTTTATTTGCTTCAATTGGCGGTACAAATGGTTGTAAATTCATGAATTTCTCTAAATTTACCCATTTGTCTTGCACTGTTGATAAGGGTACAGCCAATGCACCTTCTGTATTATCGTAAGCAGCAATTATGCCAATGACTCGTTGATTTTCTGCATCAAAGACTGGCGAACCACTATAACCTCTTTGTACATTTTGTGAATTTGCCTTTATTCGTAATCGAAGCATTGGCAAATTACCAAAGACAGACTGAGGATTAATGTCCGTAATGTTACCGTCAATAGATGCGCCTTTAGGAAAATCGGGACGTCCGTAGCCAATAGACAAAAATCTATCCATTGGCTGAAAATTTATTGAAAGGGGAACTGAAGAACCCTGATAGTCAAATAATTGCAAAACTGCAAAGTCATCATGACTTCTACTACCCAAGTAAATTAAATTTACAGGCTGCCCATTTACCCGTATTTTTTCATAACCACCAGCATCTTCAACTACATGGGCACAGGTAAGTAAATGTCCTTCGGATGAGATAAAAAAGCCTGTACCCCAAACTTTACCATCTTCCGAGGTAATGGCTTCAGTACATTTTTTAACTAAATCCCAAGACATGAGAATTTATTACCTTTACGATTATAAATAGTTCGAAAACTAACAAACTAAAAGAATTGCTTGATTTTAATGCTTGATTTTATAAATTAATCATCAGCCAGGATTACTACTTTTTAGTTTTGGTGTTAAATTCCACTTTAAAGTCACTTTCAGAGATGCTTGTCCAGATGCTTCTACCAAATAAACTGAACCTTTGCTAGTAAAATTTATACCTAGCTCAACTTCTGCATCTGTAGCTTGTGTTTCTTCGTGTAGCTGCTGAAATGCCTTTGTCAATGGACGAGAGGCGCGAACAATTAAATCCTGGACAATACTAAAGCTTTGGTCGAGCTTCTTGATTGATGTTTCTCCAACTGCTGATACTTGACCAACATTTGTTTCTGGAATTTCTACTGCTACTAGGATAGTGCTGCTATCTTCAGTATTTAGTTCTAAAATTTCCCGCCCCATAATCAAATTTAATAATATTTCTGTAGAATTATTTAGCCAAGTTTGACTTCCTAGGAAAATACTACAGCAAATATACGGTTAATTTCGAGTAAAATCCTTATTATTGGTCTTTAAAATTTGTTATTTTATTGAATCGTTTATTTCAGAATTATTTTGTAGGGTTTTAGCTTTATCACTAGCTTTTGCTCGAAAACACCTTCACACTTATCTCAAAAATAGAATTCATTAAAAAAAATAAATAAATCCAGCTTATCAAATGAAGATGTTTAAACTTATGTTATGCAGTACTCTTAAATTACAGGTGCTCGCATAATAATATTATCTTGAGTTAAAGTAACTCTCTTATTTAAACACCCCTCAACAAGGTTAATAGTGTTGTAGTGGTCGGAATTATTATAGTTTCTCATAGCAAACAGCTAGCCCAAGGCGTCCGGGAACTGGCTACACAAATGGTTCAAGGTACGGTTCCGTTAGCGATCGCTGCGGGAATAGATGACCCGGAAAACCCCCTAGGTACCGATGTCATGGAAGTACATGCTGCCATCGAGTCGGTTTACAGTGACGATGGTGTAGTAATTTTAATGGATTTGGGAAGTGCTTTGATGAGCGCAGAAATGGCTCTGGAGTTTCTTCCCAGCGAACAACAAGAAAAGGTTCATTTATGTGCTGCTCCTCTGGTTGAAGGTGCGATCGCTGCTGTGGTTGCTGCTGCTTCTGGAGCAAATATCGATCAGGTAATAGCTGAAGCCAAGGGCGCACTTGCAGCAAAATCCGCACAATTAGGGGAGGATATTGAATTTACTACATCTGCATCCCAGTCTCATTTAATAGATAGTGAAGAGGAACAACATGCAGATCGGATACAGGTCAAAATCAGTAATCGAATGGGTTTACATGCCCGTCCAGCTGCGAAGTTTGTTGCAACAGCAAACCAATTTCAATCCCAGATTAGAGTACAAAATCTAACCAAAGGTGGGGTACCTGTTCGCGGTGAGAGTATCAACGAAGTTGCAATGTTGGGCGCTCGTTGCGGTGATGATTTGGCGATTTTTGCTACGGGTACGGATGCTCATGAAGCGTTAATGACCTTACAGAAATTAATCGAAAGTAATTTTGGCGAACCAGAAATCGTTGATGAGTCCCCATCTACTACATCTCCAAGTTCAACCGAAATTCCCAATGGTCCTAATAATTCTTTCCTACGAGGAATTCCAGCTTCTCCTGGCGTGGTTATAGCTCCTACTGTCCGTTATCAACCGACTTTTTTAGCTGTTGAAGAACGATATGTGGATGATGTTGAAGGAGAATGGGAACGTTTACAAGTTGTTTTAATCACAGCGTATCAAGAAATTCAGACTTTACTTTCCCATGCTTCAACCCAAATAGGTGATTCGGAAGCTGCGATATTTGACGCTCACTTATTATTTTTGTCGGATCCCGCACTGTTAGATGCAGTTCGTCATCGCATTTATGAGCATAACTTAAATGCTGAAGCTGCTTGGCAATTTACAGTTGAAGAAATAGCTAACGGTTATCGCCAAATGGACGACCCTTATATGCGGGAGCGAGCAGCTGACATGATAGATGTGGGACAAAGGGTGCAGCAATTGCTTGGAGGTAGCGTTACTAGTCCTCCCAAGTTATCCCAACCAGCTATTTTAGTTGCCAAAGACCTTACACCTTCTGATACAGCTCAGTTGGATAGTAGTTTAGTTTTGGGAATTTGTATAACTCAAGGTAGTGCAACATCTCACAGTGCAATTTTAGCTCGGAGTTTGGGTATTCCTGCTGTTGTGGGCGCACCAAAACAAGTATTGCAAGTCACAGATAAAACTACGATCGCACTGGATGGAGAAACGGGTCAAATCTGGATTGATCCAGACCAAAGTGTGAAAGCTGAGCTACAAGTAAAACAGCAGGAGTGGGAAAATACCCAAAACCAAGCCCTTGAAAGCGTTCGTGAATTAGCAAGGACTCGCGATGGACGACGAATCAAGGTTTTAGCAAATATATCTGGGATTAAAGATGCTCGAGTAGCTTTAAAAATGGGGGCTGAAGGTTTCGGTTTATTACGGACTGAGTTTTTGTATTTGGATCGAGCTAAAGCACCTACGGAAGCGGAACAATTTAGTATCTATCAAGAAATTGCTCAATCTTTAGATAATCAATCTTTAGAACATAAATCTTTAGTAAATCAACCATTAGAAAACCAACCGTTAATAATTCGCACTTTGGATGTGGGAGGTGATAAACCTTTAGCTTATCTCCAAAAACCCTTGGAGAGTAATCCTTTTTTAGGTTGGCGAGGAATTCGTTTTTGTTTAGATAATGTGGAATTATTTAAAACTCAACTCAGAGCTATTTTAAGGGTTAGTTCCAGTCATAGGATCAAAATTATGTTTCCCATGATTGCAACTTTAGCCGAACTCCAAAGAACAAAAGCGATATTAAATCAAGTAAAAACAAAATTACGTCAAGAAAATATTCCCTTTGATGAAAACATGGAAGTAGGAATGATGATTGAAATTCCTTCAGCCGTGGCGATCGCTGATCGATTAGCAACAGAAGTAGATTTCTTTAGCATTGGAAGCAACGATTTAAGTCAATATACAACTGCAGCCGATCGCACTAATCCGAGAGTAGCAAAATTAGCTGATGGTTTGCATCCGGGAGTATTAAAAATGATCAATCAAAGCATCCAAGCTGCACATCAAGCAGGTATTTGGGTTGGTTTATGTGGCGAACTTGCTTCCGATCCCCAAGCTATTTCAATTTTAGTCGGTTTGGGAATCGACGAAATTAGTTTAAATCCCCACGCAATTCCAAAAATCAAAAAAGCGATCGCCCAATTAAGTTTTCCAGAAGCGGAAGCGATCGCCCAAGCAGCATTAAAGTTAGATTCATCTGAATGTGTGAGAATGTTGATTTCTTAAGACACAACTATTGGATAATCGGGTGTGGGATTCAACGGACAGCTAAAAACATATTTACCGGGTTTGAGGGTAATTTCATAATCTTGAGTTGCACCTTTAGTTAGACCACCACCGCTAACCTTGGGTAAAGTTACCTGATTAAGACCTTCTCCCCTGAGATAAAAACCTAATTCATAGGGAACGTCACGGTTAGCAACTCGAAAAATATATTTTCCTGGTTTGAGTTGTAAAGGCTTAAATCCTTTTTGTCTTTCTGCTAAGGTTTTAGCATTGATTCCCTTACAGTCTTCAGCTTTAGTTGTTTTAAACTGATGGTCCTTGCTTTCTGTTTCGACAAATTGACAGCCAGTTTGAGTCAAAGTAACAATTTGAGGTTTTCCTGTTTCACCAATTTCCTGTTCGGAATTTGATTGAACGTTTCCACAACCTGCAGCAAACATTAATAGTAATAAGCTGCTACCCAAAAATAAGTTTTTTTGCATTATTTTTTACCTACCTACTTTAAATTTACTGGTTCCAAAATTATATTTAGATATATGAAGATGGGCGATAATCGATCTAGGAAATTTTTCGTAACCTAAAAATCTGTAAGCTTTTCGAATACTCCGACCAATTACCAATTACCATATGACGCTTATGCGTCACTCACGCCTTGCTAACACTGCGCTAGCAGTGCGGGTGCATACCAATTACCAATTGCCAGTTAACAATTACCAACAATAATTTAAGTTTATTCAGAAAGTATCTTCGTGGATGAGAGTAACCTGATAGTGGTATGATTTTTCACTGAGAATCCAGAATAATTCTGCTTATGTTGCGAATAAAGCGACGACTTCCAATTTTCATATGGGTTGGAATGACGCTTGTTATAACTGGGACGATCGCAAATTTTATATTCGAACAATCTTCAGTTTCACCAAAGTCAATTAGCCGCAGTCGCTGTGAGACTGATAATGATAGTTCTTTTATATTTATTCCTGCAGGTGAATTTATTTTTGGTAGTGACAAAACCGAACGAGATTATGCTTATCGGATTTCAGCAGAAGCAGCAGTAAAAAACTCCACAACAGTAGCAAAAGAAGAACGGGAATTACGACAGGTTGGTTGGTTTAATGGGGAGTCTCCCCGAAAAGTGATTTTTCTTCCTGCTTTTTGCATCAGTCGGAATTTAGTCACAAATGCAGAATATCAAAGTTTTGTCCAAGCGACTAATCATCGCCCACCAGATATTTCCGAATCGGATTACCAAGAACAAGGTTTTTTAGTACACCCTTATACTACAGTTAAACCCTATCGCTGGAATAACGGTAAATATCCATCAGGACAAGCACAACACCCGGTAGTATTAATATCCTACGAAGATGCGATCGCTTTTGCTCAATGGAAAAGCAAACAAGATAATTATACTTACAGATTACCAACGGCAAAGGAATGGGAAAAAGCCGCCCGTGGTAAAGATGGACGTTACTTCCCTTGGGGTAACAAATGGAATCCCAATGCAACTAACTGGGCTGGTAGTGGCTTAAATTACACTAATGCGATCGCTACCTTCATGAAAAGTCGTAGTCCTTACGGTGTCGAGGATATGGCAGGAAATGTGTTTGAATATACTTCTACTTTGCGATCGCAAGTTGTTCGTACGGTTTCAGCTATGAAAGGTTGTTCTTGGGACGACTTACCTGGATTTTGTCGGGCTGCTTATTTTCATACTCGTCCGATTCAATCCCGTCACATTTTGTTTGGTTTTCGATTAGTGCGGGAATAGAATGTTGGAGAATTGGGGAGTCAGGAGTCAGGAGTCAGGAGTCAGAAGTCAGGAGTCAGGAGTCAGGAGTCAGAAGTCAGGAGTCAGAAGTCAGAAGTCAGAAGTCAGAAGTCAGAATAGTGCGCAATAGCGCACCGCTTTGCTAACAGAAGTTAGAAGTCAGGAATCAGAAGTAGTAGAGATGTAGCAGAGCCTACGGTGCGGCGTTAAATCTTACGGTATGGCTGCGCTTATTTATGCCTTTAGGCGCGTCTCAGCCCCTCCTCACCCGCTCTACAGGAATTAGAAGACAGGAGTTAAAAGATACTTTGTAGAAAAATTTAGAGAGGTGAATTTCATTTTCTCTAATTTCTGACCCCTGACTCCTGACTCCTGACTCCTGAACTTAAAATTTAACCCCAATTTGTCCGTTAATTCCCCGAACTGAATTATAACCAGCACCGATGAAAACATTATCGGAACTATTCAGTTGTACTCCACCAGAATAAGCAAATCCCTTATCTTCTGAATAGTATCCAACTCCGACATAGGGCGCGACAAAAGGAAAATTGATAAATTTCAATACATCTACTCCAGTAGATTCGTCAGGTCCTCTACCCAACTCTACACCCACACCTACAGCCCTAGCACCGACAGAAAAGGTTACGTCTCCTTCTTGGGAACCAACAGAAACCCAAGGACGGGGTACAATTTGAGCTTTGGCTGCGGAAGGTGCAAAAACAGTCAATAAACTTAAAGATGCGATTAATGTTTTTACTATTGCTACTCGTTTCACATTCTTCTCCTCAAATATCTGTTTGATTGTAAAAAATTATCTAAGTATTTAATGTCAATAAATCATTAAAAAGCTTACTAAAACAAGAATCTAGAATACTTTCTACTCAGTTTTTCGCAATTTAATGTATAAATAAAACCTAGTATTTAATTATCTTTTTAGCAAAACCCTATTTTAGAACACACTTAAAACTAGAACATACTTGAAACTTGACGAATTTACAAAATCTAGGTGCCCATCATATTATTTTGATGTTTAGAAAATATTTAGAAAATATTTATAAAATAAATCTTGATGGCAATGCGTTACGGGGCGGAAATAAAGGTGACCTAAACAAAGATATTCTCTTGCGCGCAAACACGCTCTGAGTTTTGATGCTTGGTAATATGGCAAAGTTATGGATTACAAAATTGAACTCAAAAATTATCTGGATGAAGAAGGACGTTTAAAAGAATGGCCTTCTAAACGAAATAAGGGTAAATTTCAATTATTAGCTTTGGAGTATTTAGCTAGCAAGTTTGAAACTGGAGTAAATTACACAGAAAAAGAAGTTAATACAATTCTTCAGCAGCATCACATTTTTGGCGATCATGCTATGTTACGGCGAGAATTATTTGAAAAAGGATTCATTAACAGAGAACGCGATGGTTCTGCTTACTGGTGCAATTAGTTTATTCGCTTCCTAGTGTAGAGACGTAGCATGCTACGTCTTTATGTACAAAGATCGTGCTACGTCTCTACAAAGATGTCAGGCTAGAGAAAATCTCAATATTGCGATCGCGTTGAGGATTTAAAACTTTCTTTCCCATTCATCGCGCCAACGTTCTACAACAACTTTTGTCTGGGTAAAAAACTCAACCGCGTGTTTACCTTGTCCGTGTAGGTCACCAAAAAAGCTATTTTTCCAACCACTGAAGGGGAAAAACGCCATGGGTGCTGCAACACCAATATTAATTCCAATGTTTCCTGCTTCAGCTTCATAACGAAATTTCCGCGCAGCAGCACCACTACTGGTAAATAAACAAGCCATGTTACCGTAATTACCGCTATTTACCAACGAGATCGCCACGTCAATATTATTGACGTGGATTGTGCTTAAAACCGGACCAAAAATTTCCGTATGGGCAATCTCTCCGGATGGGTTTACATCTTGTAAAATAGTGGGACGGATAAAACTACCTTTTTCACATCCAAAAATTTTGGGGTTTCGTCCATCTACTAATAAATTTCCGCCTTCTACAGCACCCTTCTCAATCAAATTCTCAATTCGCATCTGACTTTGAGAATTAATTACTGGTCCCATTTGTACATGATTTTCTAAACCATTACCTACAACCCGGTTTTTAGCAGCTTCAGCCATCGCTGTTGTAAATGTTTTACCTGCATCACCTACAGTTATGGCGAGAGATGCGGCTAAACAACGTTGTCCCGCACAGCCAAAAGCACTATCTGCTGCGATCCGGGTAGTCATTTCCATATCTGCATCAGGCAAAACAATAATTGGATTTTTGGCACCACCTTGACACTGTACCCGTTTACCATTTGCTGCTCCCCAACTATATATATACTTAGCTACTGCAGTGGAACCAACAAAACTAATTGCTTTAATTGTTGGGTGTTCGAGAATTGCATCTACGGTTTCTTTTGTCCCATTAACTAGGTTAACAACCCCATTTGGTAAACCTGTTTTTTCTAACAACTCAAAGATTTTTTGCATTGTTAGGGGTACTTTTTCCGATGGTTTGACGATGTAGGTGTTACCACAAGCGATCGCATAGGGCATAAACCAAAAGGGTATCATGGCTGGAAAATTAAATGGCGCGATCGCAGCACAGACTCCTAAAGGTTGACGAATCATAATTTCATCAATACCTTTAGCAATATCTTCCAAGTTACTTCCCTGCATCATCATTGGGATACCGCAAGCAACTTCAACATTTTCAATTGCACGGCGTATTTCACCTTTAGATTCCGTCAAGGTTTTACCGCATTCCAAGGTAATTGTGCGAGCGATGTCCTCCAAATGTTCCTCTAGGAGATTTTTTAGTTTGAACAAATATTGGATTCTTTGGGTGGGTGGAGTACGTCGCCAGGTAATAAAAGCTTCGGCTGCAGCTTCAGTAGCTAGCTCAACTTCAGAAGCTGGTGATAATGGGACATTGGCGAGGATTTCGGCTGTTGCAGGATTTTTAACTTCAAGAAAGTCTTTAGCCTTTGATGTTACCCATTGACCATTAATGTAATTAGAAAGAGTAGGGATTGAATTATAGTTTGTCATTTGTAATTTATAGTCTGTGACTTATAGCTTGTGACTTATAACTTGTAATTTATAGTCTGTGATTTATAGTTTGTGATTTATAGTCTGTGACTTATAGCTTGTGACTTATAGCTTGTAATTTGTAGTTTGCAATTTATATATAACTTGTAATTCCTAATTCTTCATTTCCCAATCCCCAATCCCCAATCCCCATACTGTAGATTTAATTACTTTATATAGTCTTAATAATTTGATAACATTAAAATGTGACTTGTATAACTCTTCATGACAAAGTCCCCTTGGCAAAAAAGATTTATCGAGTGGCGAGTCTATGCCAACAGAGTTCCTAGTTAAGTTACTTATTTAGAAATTAAGTTATATGAATTTAAACAATCAAACATCAAAGTTGTAAGAATACATTAAATGTAAAAATGAAGTCAAATCTGACCGATAAAATTTCTTAAATGCGAAGATCTGACTTGTGTTGGGTTCTGTATTTTCGTTAAGCTGGCAACCAAATATGCCTGCATATGGTCTGAATTGCTTGGATAAAAAATTTAAGCAATTGATCGTTAGTTATCGGCGTTAGTTTATTAGTTCACCGACTAATGAGTGCTTACTAAAGATACTAAAGATCAATACCGACCTCTAAAAAGCTTCACCTCCTGTAGTTGTAGCTTGGTTGGTTTTCGACATACTATCTAGTTTTATAAGATAAAAATGGCGAACAACGAAGAATCACGTGGCTTGAAATCTCTGCTGGATTGGTTTGCAAATCGACGAAAATCTGGTCAAATTAGCATTGAACCCCAAGAACGGGAAATTGCTGATGGACTATGGCATAAATGTCCTAAGTGTGCTGTTCTCAGTTACACCAAAGACCTAAAAGCCAATCAAATGGTTTGTAACGAATGTGGACACCATAACCGGGTAGATAGCGACGAGCGCATCCGTCAGTTAATCGATCCCAATACTTGGACTCCAATGGATGAAAATCTACGTCCCAACGATCCCTTAGGATTTAGAGATCGCAAAGCTTACGCCGATCGTTTGCGGGATATGCAGGAAAAAACTGGTTTAACTGAAGCGGTAAAAACTGGTTTGGGTAAGATTGATGGGTTACCTGTTGCTTTAGCGGTAATGGACTTTCGCTTCATTGGTGCGAGCATGGGTTCTGTGGTAGGTGAAAAGCTTACTCGTTTAATCGAACAAGCTACCCAACGTCGCTATCCTGTAGTGATTGTCTGTACTTCTGGTGGTGCGAGAATGCAGGAAGGAATGCTCTCGCTGATGCAAATGGCAAAAATTTCTGGTGCATTACAATGTCATCAGGATGCAAAATTGTTATACATACCTGTGTTGACAAATCCAACGACAGGTGGGGTAACTGCTAGTTTTGCAATGTTAGGGGATATTATTATCGCAGAACCTAAAGCAACAATTGGGTTTGCAGGTAGACGAGTAATCGAACAAACTCTACGGGAAAAACTACCGGAAGATTTCCAAACAGCAGAAGATTTACTCACACACGGTTTTGTTGACGAGATTATACCTCGCACTCTACTCAAGAAAAGTTTGGCGCAGTTAATTGCTTTACATCAACCTCTGACTCACACCATTAACGAAGAAGTTGTTGTGTGGGAAAAAACCAAAAATTTGAGTCCAACTTTGGTAGATTAATAGACAATTTTGAATTATCCAGATTCTTGACAGTCTGAGTTCTTCAATGTCTCAAATTTTTATTGTCTAAATTTTCGATTGTCTGAATTTCGATTGTCTAAATTTCGATTGTCTAAATTTCGATTGTCTAAATTTTTGATTTTGGATTTTTGATTTTTTGGATTTGCTTACCCTAGAGCTGAAGGTATTGAATAAGGTGAAGACGTTACATTATGTATATTTCTTGTGGTGTAACGTCTCACGTATTCACTTTTGAAAAGTAAGGAGTAAGGAGTAATAAGTAATGTTAGCGTAAGCGGGGCGCGTTATAGACAGCAAAGCTGAACACAAAGTGAGACACTTTAGTGTCTACAGCGCACAGTAAGAAGTAATAAGTAATAAGTAATGAGGAAGTCTAAGAATTACCAATTACCAATTACCAATTACCAATTACCAATTACCAATTACCAATTACCAAACACCATTAACCACGAGCCAATAATTTACGTCTTTGTCTAAAACCTTGAAAAATTCCCGGTAAAGATAAGGGAATATTTTGCTTCTCTTCCACGAACATTAAAGGAATGAGCGCAACTAGTCGAAATCCGACTGAAATCGCAAATAACCCAGGTAGACCCCCAATAAAAGAAGTACTTTCTGCGAGAAAACCACCGATCGTTGTTCCTAATGCACCCGCTCCACCCGCTACAGCAGCTGCGATCGCAAAATAGATTGATTGATTTCTGGTTGGTGCGATCGCTATTTGTAAGTTGTTACCACATAATTCAACGGCGTTAACACTACCACCAATAAAAATATGTAATAGCGGTAACCACAGCCAGATATCAGTGGAACTGTTACCAATTAATATCCAAAAAATAGGTGTAATTGCGATTAAAATTCCTGTCAGTAATAGCACTACACGATTACCGAATTTATCTGCGATTCGACCCCATACTATCAACATTAACATTCCAGCCCCGGCCTGAAAACTTCCGTACAAGCTGACCCAACTCACATCTAAATCTAAGGTATCGAGCATGTACAGGTTGAAAAATGGTGTGCTGAGATTGAATGCGAACATCCATAACCCAAAATAAACCAAGAATATTAAAAAATTTTTGTCTTTAAAAATGCTTTTTCTCGTAGCTTTGTTTGCTTTAACCGAAGGTTCAGAGGCTAAGCATTCAGTATTTACAGATTGAGTATTTGAAGGCTGAGTATTTGAAGATTTAGAAGCTAAAGATTCGCAAGCTGAGAATTTGGAACCTAAGGATTGAGAATCAGAATCAGAATCTACATTTGCTCCTGAGAGACTGTCAAATTCCTCGCTAGAGGTTGCATTTTGCTCTTGGGGATTAACGTCAATCTTGAAGAACTGACATGACAAACTAATCATTCCAGCGATGATTCCCAGCAGCAAAACTATACCGTAACCCTGAATGCTTCCTCCAGACCAGTTAGAGACTATCAAAGCAGCTAATGGTACGCTCAGTAGTTGAGTTAAACTTGCTAAAGAATTACGTAATCCAAAATACCTACCTCGCAATTTACTAGGTACAAGTATTGCCATCCAACTCAGCCAAGATGCACTACCCAAAGCAGTTACAATATGGCTTACTAAAATAATTAGTAGGGTTAAAACTACTAACTGATGGTTACTAAAGTGACTCCATCCCAAGGTCGTTAATCCAATCGCGATCGCTAAAAATAACCACATTATCCGGGCTATTCCATGGGTCCATAAGCAATAACTATGACGACTTGTGGTGCGTTCAGAGAAATAAGCGCCTAGTGGTTGCAGTAGATTTACCATCATGGGGATAGAGCACAGCATTCCCACTTCTACAGGGGAAGCTTCCAGTTCTACAAGAAAGTTACTCAGTAAAATCCCTGTAGTCGCACCGGTTGTAGTTATGGTAAAAATTGCGGCGAATATTGCATCTACCGTAGAAGCTTTTAAACTCCTACGAATAGCATTTTTGGGAAATTTGAGAGCGGAGGTTTTTGGAAAAGAATTATTTTGAGCAGAATTATTTTGAACAGAATTATTTTGAACGGGATTATTTTGATCTTGAACTTTCTGAGTCAACGTTTGTGACGTCGGGGGTAGTGCTGCTGGAGATGCTACACCCTGAGTAATCTCCGGAGATACTGTGACAGCGGGTTTAATCAAAACAGAATGCATTTGCTATCCTCAGGGACGAAAGTTCCTAATGGTTTGTTAATTTTGTTCTTTTAGATGTGAGATTTTTATCAGATTTCTCCTGACAATTATTTGTCATTTTATCTTACATATCTCAACGTAAGTACATTTTCTCAAAACATATCTTAATTTTTTTTATAACCCAATCGGGGAATAATATGAATTGCTCAATTCATTGCATGACAAGACTTTCAGAGAATTAGATTTATTCTATACATGAATTTTGTTGTGAAAAATATTAAATAAAAATTAAAATTACAGAATTATTTGTAAAGCATATAGCTGAGATAAGTTAAGGGATATTACGGTATTAGTAGAATTAATGAATCGAAAAAACTGGTAACAAATAAACCTTCGATTGGGTATGGTATTCAATCCCATCTACTGAATGTATTAATCCAATGTATTAACTCAAACTGTTATTTATAAAGCAAAAAATTTTTGGGTCTCCCTAAATTCCACTTAAAAAGGGAGACTTTGACTGTTTCGCCCGTTTATTGGTCGCATGAGATGAAGAAAAGTTTATTCAGTTTTTCGATCGCCTTGGTCGCGATCGCTGTAACTATCATTGGTTGTCAAAATATATTCATCAATTCAACCCCACAAACTAACTCCGAAAAAGTTACCGTCAAACTTAGTGGTTGGGGAGCTTCTCCAACGGAGCAGAAGTTATTAAAACAAGTACTACAAGGTTTTGAAACTGGGAATCCTGGAATTAAGGTCAAGTACGAGGAAATCTCTGACCAATATATGGATGTTATTAAAACTCGCTTAATTGGTGATGCTGCTCCCGATGTTTTTTACTTGGATGGATTGGAAGCACCATTTTTAATGAGTCAAAATGTCCTGGAACCTTTAAATGGCTATATTACTCCCGAATTTGATCTATCAGATTTTCAACCGGTTTTATTAAATTCGTTTAAGTATAACGATCGGATTTACGGTCTACCAAAGGATTATTCTACTTTGGCGCTGTTTTATAACCTCAAAGCATTTACTGAAGCAGGATTAGAAAAACCACCCGCGACTTGGGATGAATTACGTCTCTACTCCCGTAAGTTAACTACATATGATAATAAAAATAATAAAATCAAGCGTTATGGTTTTGGTGAAACTTTAGAACTAGCGCGTCAAGCTTACAAAATTAAAGCTTTTGATGGAAGAATTGTCGATAAAAGTGGAAATGCAGTTTTTGCAAGTCAAAGTGGACTCAAGGGATTACAGTTAGTAGTAGATCAATATATTCGGGATCGCTCTTCAGTTCAAAAGACCGATGTGGGTACAAACTCCGGTAGTGAAATGTTTGGACAAGGTAAAGTCGCAATGGCGATCGAAGGTAATTGGGCTATTCCTTATTTACAAGAAACTTATCCCCAATTAAAATTTGCTACTGCTGAAGTACCTAGGATCAATGGTAAAGCAGGTACTATGGCATTTACCGTAGCCTATGTCATGAATAAGCAAACAAAACATAAACCTGAAGCTTGGAAGTTAATTTCCTATCTCACCGGTAAAGAAGGAATGAAAAAGTGGACGAGCAAAGGTTTTGCTCTACCTAGTCGTAAATCTGTCGCACAGAAGTTAGGTTACGAGCAAGATCCATTGAGAAGTGCTTTGGTCGCTGGAGTTAATTACGCTACACCTTGGGAAGTGGGTAAGTACCCTGCTGCGATCGTCAATAGTTTCGACAATCAGTTTCTCAGCGCGATGTTGGGAGAGCAGAGTTTAGAGCAAGCTATGGTACGAGCACAAAATACAGCTAATAAGCAAATTCAAATGATGGAATATTAGGGGTGGCTGCGGCAATAACATAATTACCTTACAATTCAGTACCGAGGCAAATTTCAGGCTTGCTATACTTCTAAGTAATAGTCATAATTAGTCGGAATTATGATGCAACCAACTCAATGGCTAAAGATGTTTTTCACTATGCAGTTAGAAAAGGTTTAGAAAAGGAGGGTTGGTTAATTACAAATGACCCACTTAGGATTCAAGCAGGTGGGGCTGATATGGAAATTGACTTGGGAGCAGAAAAAATTATTGCAGCAGAACGGGGAGAGGAAAAAATCGCTGTTGAAATAAAAAGTTTTATCGGTACATCAAATATTTCTGATTTTCATACTGCGGTGGGGCAGTTTATTAATTATCGAGTAGCCTTGGAAGAAGGACAATCCGAACGTGTTTTATATCTAGCTGTTCCAATCGGGGTACATCGTAAGTTTTTTAAGCTTCCATTTGTTCAAACCATAATTAAACGTTTTCAAATTACATTAATCGTTTACGATCCAGTTGGCGAGGTGATTTTAGAATGGAAAAATTAGAACGCTATCGCACTTATATCAAACAACTATTGAGCGATTATGCAAGTTTGAGTCCATCAGAGGGTGAAGCTGAAACTGAGTTGATTTTCGACACTGAACGTGACCGCTATCAGGTTGTTCATACAGGATGGAAAAATCGACAACCTCTGTATGGATGTGTTTTACATCTTGATATAAAAGGTGGAAAGGTTTGGATCCACCACGATGGTACAGAAATTGATATTGCTTCAAAGTTAGTAAATCTAGGAGTTCCTAAATCAGATATTGTTTTGGCGTTTCATGAACCCTTAGTAAGGCAATATACCGGATTTGCAGTGGGTTAAGGCGTTTTTTCGAACTTTTTTAGTGTGCTAAGTCCAATGAATTCAGAGAAAACTAGTACTCCACCACATTAATTCTGCGGGGTTTGTAGTTGGGCTTTAGCCCCGGTAAAGTCTTGATATTAAAGCGCTAAAGCGCTACTACGAACCTTAATTTACCTATCAAAATTAATGTGGTGGACTACTAGGTAAATATTTTTGTCCAAAGTCTAATTAACTTACGTGATCAAAATAATACTCTCTCCTATCAAGCTAGAATATTAGCTTGTATACTGTTAGTATTTTGTTAATAACAGCTATGTCACTGCACATATGAAATTTGCAATTTAGGTTTACCACAGTTGAAAAACAAAATTGACTAACATTTTTAATAACGCTGAACAAACAATCGTAAAGATAATACGTCTAACAGAAGGATGAATATCAAGTTTTCATGACATGATTTGTCTCTACCGGTGCAGTCATTAACAGCTGTTAAGTATACAAAAAACGGGATACTGATTTGAAATCACTTTTTTTATGCTGCAATAGGTAGTTTTTACTATTAATCCTAATACTCAATGACTTGGGCGCTCACTAGCTAATTTATCTACATAATTTAAATAGCCACAAAGCAGATGTTTATATTTAGTAAATATTTGGTAATCAGAAATATTTAATACTAGTTGAATCACCAAGTGTGATAGCTTCATAATATAGGAGTGTTCGGGAAAACAAATAGAAGATCTTGCTAACTTCACTTTTTATTATTAAAAAAGAGGAAAAATGGCAGATAATAAAACGCGATGCAAACTTTCAGGTAGCAGTATCGCTACACCTGATACTATGGTCTTAGTAGTAGCTCTACAAGAATACTGCTACACAACAAACGGGAATCATAGTATTAGGGACAAGTATTCATATTGAAATACAAATTAACTTTAAGTCTTTGTGTAGATTTCTATTTTTGATAAATAGATGCTTATTTGATTCAGGTTTAATGACAATTAATTTCAACTCGTTCGTGTAACTTAAAAATGATTTTCGAGTCCAGTTAGGGTGTTTTACTATCTATGCACTCACGTGTTTTCGTGAGTTATATTTGTCATCATCCATGGATATGATATCCCAAAGAAGCATGAATTAATGCTCAGTTGATATGAAACTATTACGCTAAGGCTTAAATAAATAGACAATTTGAAATCACTAGAAAGTTTAATCTATAAATTTTCTGAATTTTGACTTTTTAGTTTTTAATTCCGCATAGCGGTACTAGGGATTTCATACTCTAGATTTATCTATGACTAAAAATAATCATTTTTTCATGACATATTCATTGAGTGTTATTAGTTTGCCAAAAACTTGTTAGAGAGTAAAAAATAATATTTTCATCGAAAAAAGCTTATTTTTGTACATAATATATATATTTAATTGTTTATTCTAATTCTGAATTATTTCGACACTTTATATCGAACAAATAGACATATTAAGTATGTATAAAATTGAGTGTTAATAGTCAATAAAAATTTGAAAAGAATGAGAGTTTAAATGATGATTTAACTAATAAACATGCTAGCCTAGTAGTATACAGCTGATTGATTGATTAAATCAGCAAAAATTACCGAGATTCACTTTCTAATTTTAGAAAAATGACAGATAATAAAACACGACGTAACTTTTTAATTGGTAGTGTTGCTGTACCTGGAAGTATTGCAGCAGCAGCGGCTTTAACTCAAGAGAGTTCTAATGCTGAAACACCCACAACAGAAGCAGAAGTGACAGCAGTTGGGACAAATATTGACGCTGATAGATTAAGTCGTTTCAAGCTAGAAGTTCAGGAGAAAGCTATAGAAACTTTAGATTATTCTCCATTATTCAAAATGTTAGGTGAATATGGTTTCCCAGATAGAGTGGTAAAAATTCAAGTAAAAATTATGTTAAATGAGATGAAAACGACTCTTAATAAAGATATAAAACAACAAAAACCTACCATGAAAGATCCAGAGTTAGAAAATAGTTTAATGGCGATTGCAGCAGAAGAAATTGTGGTTCAGGATTGTCTGTTATGTTTTCCTTTCAGTTCTTGTGGTTAGTGATTGTAAACTTAGTAATTTATAAGCTTTAAAATACTGAATTAATGGGTTCTTAACTATAGCTTTTCCCAATTACATTAGATATTTTTTAATCTTGAATTTCAGAATAATATTTCAGAATAATATAGATTAAAAATATAACTTACTGAAGTGGGAATTGCTATATTCACTTTCTGTTTGTTATAAAGAATAAAAATGACAGATAATAAAACACGACGCAACTTTTTAATTGGTAGTGTTGCTGTACCTGGAAGTATTGCAGCAGCAGCGGCTTTAACTCAAGAGAGTTCTAATGCTGAAACACCCACAACAGAAACAGAAGTAACAGCAGTTGGGACAAATATTGACGCTGATAGATTAAGTCGTTTTCAAAAAGAAGTTCAAGAAAAAGCAATAGAAACTCTGGATTTATCTAACTTATTTATGATGTTAGATAAATACGGTTTTCCAGAGAAATCAGTAAAAGTTGAAGTAACAATTATGTTAGATAAGATGCGGGAACATATGAATAATCGCGTCAACAAACAACAACCTATGATGACGGATTCGGTACTAGAAAATGGTTTAATGAAAATTTCTGGCAAAGAAGTTGTAATTCAAGACTGTTACATATGTACGGGTGGTTATTCTTGCGGTTAGTTATTATAACTGTTGTGATTTATCACTTTAAAACTAACTGATCTCTTAGCACGCAATTATTCACTTTTTATCATTTAAAATATAACTTCAAGATATTTTAAAGCTCTATTTTTTAGAAAATAGGGTTTTTTTGTGTACTAACAAAGCCGCAGTCTTAACAGCAAGCAACCTATATTTTAATTTCATACATGCTTGTAATATCAAGCTTGATGACCGAAATCAAGTTGATATTAATGAATCAAAGCTTTTAAATTCACGCTATATCGATATATAAGCTATATTTAATATATTTAACTCCTGTATTCTTGCTTTTTCTTCTGTATTGTTATCCTAACTCCTTATTTCTGACTTGTGGAATCACTGCTTTGACCAGTGGGCTTTATTTCGTAGAGTTCAAGCTTATTTGAAATTCTTGATAGAAGTGTGGTGTAAAAGATGAAAATTGTAAGTTGTTTTTCCAGAAAACTGGGAATTACAATAAGTGGTGCGATTGCTTTGTCTGTCAGTCCAGCTAGCGCTCAAATCACCCCAGACCGAACTCTACCAAATAATTCTCGTGTCAGAACGCAGAGAAATACCAGAATCATTGAAGGTGGAACCGCTTCTGGGGGGAATCTTTTTCATAGTTTTGGACAGTTCTCTGTACCTACTGGGGTTACTGCACATTTCCGAAACAATACAAACATTCAGAATATTATTACTCGGGTAACGGGAAATTCTATTTCTAATATTGATGGTATTCTTCGAACCAATGGTACCGCTAATCTATTTTTAATCAATCCCAATGGAATTATTTTTGGTCCTAACGCTTCTTTAAATATTGGTGGTTCATTTATTGGAAGTACTGCAAGCAGTGTAAATTTTGCCAATGGGACAAAATTTAGTGCAACACAACCTCAAAGTAAGCCTCTTCTAACAATAAATGTTCCCACTGGTTTACAATTTGGAGCCACTGCAGCTCTTATAAGAAATCAATCTCAAGCTAGTCCTGATGGTACAACTAATGTTTTTGGTCAACCTGTTGGTTTACAAGTACCTACAGGGAAAACTTTAGCACTGATTGGCGGTGATTTGACTTTGGAAGGTGGAAATTTGACTGCTGTACAAGGAAGAATAGAGCTTGGGAGTGTAGGTTTTAATAGTTTGGTAGACTTAAGACCAAAAAATACTGGTTGGAATTTCGACTATGGAAATGTCAAGAATTTTCAAAATATTCATATATCTAGAAGAATTGTGAACGGTTCATCATTTCCATCTATTGTTGATGCGAGTGGTAAAGGTGGTGGTGACATTAAAGTTCAAGGGAATATTGTGGAAATTTCTGGTCATTTAGTACGCTTAAGTACTGGAACTACAGGTGATAAAGATGCTGGAAAGTTAACGATAAATGTAAACAAATTAAGTATTCAAGATGGGGCACAAGTTTTAGCTTTGACTGGAGGGAAAGGAAGAGGAGGAAATTTAACTGTAAATGCTTCCAAATCTGTAGAGCTAATCGGAAGATTTTCAAAAAATAATAGTCCCAGCTTCCCCAGTGCTTTGTCTAGCATTACTGCTGCTGATGGAAAAGCGGGTGACACTAACATCAATACTTCCAAGTTAATTCTTAGAGATGGTGCGATAATCTCAACACAATCTACTGCAGTCTTGACTCCTGATGGTGCAAAGATAATACCAGCTAACGGAGATGGAGGAAATTTGATAGTAAATGCTTCAGAATCTGTAGAGGTAATTGGAAAATCAGCTACAGGTTCTGCAAGTACTTTAACTGCTTCAACTCAAGGTTTTGGAGATGCTGGAAATTTGACAATTACCACAAAAAAATTAATTGTTAAAGATGGAGCAACAGTGAGTGTAAATAGCGAGCTTCCAAGTTTAGCGAAGGATGTACCTTATTTAGGCGATATAAACGATTTAGGAAAAGCAGGTGAATTAAATATCACTGCTAACTCCATATTTTTAAATAACAAAGGAAAACTTATCTCTGATACCCAATCAGGAAATGGTGGAAATATTTCTTTACAGGTGCGAGATTTCTTATTAATGCGTCGTAATAGTCAAATATCAACTAATGCAGGAATAGCAAAAATGGGCGGAAATGGGGGAAATATTACAATCAATACTCCCAAAGGCTTTATCATTGCCAACAGTTTAGAAAATAATGATATTACCGCAAATGCTTTTGAAGGTTCTGGCGGTCAAGTGCGAATTCAGGCTGTAAATCTTTTTGGTATTGAACCTCGTAGTCGAGAAAACCTAACTAAAGAATTAGCAACTAGCGATTTTTCAATTTTAGACCCATTTCAATTACAAACTAGTGACATCACGGCGATTTCCCAAAGTAACCCCGATTTGAATGGGGAAGTAATTATTAAGTCACCCGAACAAGACCCCAGTGTGAAATTATTTAAAGCCCCAACTGTAGCACTAAAAATTAAAGTTTCATCTGTTTGTCGTGCACCTCGATCGCGGGGGAAAAACTCATTTATCATCACAGGAAAAGGTGGGTTTCCCCAAAATCCGAGAACATTTCTTAGAGATTCCCATATAGAACCTAATTGGATCGCCCTTCCTCCTAGAAAAAAAATAGATAAAAAAAATATAAAAAAACAGAAATTTCGGGGACAAGGATATGAAGTTAAACAATTAAAAAATCTTCCAGAACCCATAGTAGAAGCTAGAGGTTGGTTCGTGAATCAAAATGGAGATGTGGTTTTAACTGCAGATCCAGATCTTGCAACTTCTGAGGATTTTGTTTCCAGCACGCAAAAATCAGACTGTAATTAAATTTGATAACGCGATCGTATATATGTAATTGATTTGTAAATAGATAAATCCTGTAGAGACGTTGCATGCAACGTCTCTACAATATTGATTCTTACCTACGGTACGCTTACGCGTTTGGACGCAATACGTGTTCATCCACAGGATGCTTGCAAACATCTTTGATGCGACTAACACAAATGATTTAGGATTGCTATATCAAAATTTAACCCTAATTATCAGATTCTAAGTTCGTGGTGGAATATTGTATTCTCGACGTAAATCTTCAACCTGTCGCTCAAATACTAACCAAGGATTCCAATTTTTGGATAAATTAACTTTTACGTGAGTACCACGTTCCAAAGCTTTGAACAAAGACTCTGGTTCCACCTCATTTCGACTGGTAAAAGAGGCTGTCAATACTTTTATACCCAAATGGAATTGGAGGAGAGTAAACAATAAACCCCAAAATGGGTCTTTATCTAAAAAACCTGCTTGAAACGCAGATATCACAGCTTCTTCCGACATTGAAGTATGATATTCTGCCAAAATGTGAACGCAGTCATGAACCAGGAAAATTTCTGGGGTTCCTCCTTCTTCTCCTGGTAAATTAAAACCATGCTTGCGAAGATGTTGATAAAGTTCTTTCCCTAAACTTCCCTCTGGGTAAAATTCTAACTTTTGATAGCGAGCAGCAGTTTTTCGATCTCCTTTACTCATCAAATATTTTAATGTTGGAATCATTCCACCAATACCCTCATTGCGTAGTGTGTCCATCACCTTAGGACCAATAAATCCATGACGGAAAACATTAAATCTGACTAAAGCTAATCGATTGTTTGCTAAATGCTTAAGTGTTTGCACTGCACAATCATTAATTTTCAGTGCTTCAGCAAACTCAATTACCACTCTGGTTTTATTTCTTGTAACCCTAGCACCGATAATTGAAATTAAAATACAGTAGTGAATAAGTTGCTTACAAAACTCTCGACTGATTATCTTACTACTTAACTCTTGCGGTGTAATTAACTTCAGTCCATCAATCAATACATTAGTTTTGAAAATATAGGTCTGCATCGACATCAGCATCTGATACTCTAAATCGTCGAGTTTTCCATCAGCAACTGCTACCGTTTTTAATACTCTAAGTTGGTACAGAGCAATTTCGGTAGGTGGAACTACCAATTTCATCGCAAATAATCCCCTAAAAATAGATTGCTGCTTTGGATCTAAAAGCTTGATTATTTATTTCCCAACAGGGCTAAAGTCCCAACCACAAACTCCTCAAAATGAATTTCGATGGGTGATTTAAGGTTCGTAGTAGCGCTTTAGCGCTCTATTATCAAGATTTTGAAGGGCTAAAACCTCAACTACAAACTCCTCAAAATGAATTTCGATGGGTGATTTAAGGTCCGTAGTAGCGCTTTAGCGCTCTATTATCAAGATTTTGAAGGGCTAAAACCCCAACTACAAACTCCTCAAAATTAATTTCGATGGGTTATTTAAGGTTCGTAGTAGCGCTTTAGCGCTTTGTACAAAAATATAAAACTGATTCCAGTCTGTGAGTTACTTTCACCTCAAGGCTCGAATGTATCGTATGATAGCTAATATTTTTCGAGCAGACCGTATAGGATGATAGAGTTTGCAAAATGATTTACAAATGGTGTCAATTTATCCTCTTAAGTTCCAGAATACTGATAAATACTAACCCGAGAGATATTTTGAAACTATTAACTCGAATCACTGAGTAATTTTAATAAATTTGATAATTTTCCTTTAAAAGCAAGCTTTTAAGACACTTTACATTAGAATTTAAACTCTCAAGGAAATATACCAATACTTAGAAACATAATCTAATTTAAAATCGTAACTCCCGCACTACAATCGTATTTTTTATTACTGGAAATAAAAATTTGTCCCGAGTTTGTCACAAAATTGTTTTGAATTCCTCACTTTACTCGTACCATACTTATACCTGTGGTTTTTAACCTAAGTAGTTGTAGCTGAAAAAACTATAGTTAAGCACAATACTTAGGCTTGTTGAGGTCCAAAAAATAAATACTTCCAAAAAATAAATTTTGATGGAAGTAATTGAGTGGTGTGAGGAATTTAAGAAGTTTGTTTCCGTGTTTTGACCTAACGGAGTTATCGGTTTGAACTAGCATTTTTTTTGGTTTAATGCTTTTTTGATTAGATCGATCTCGCCTATATTTATGTGTGCATAACAAACACAAAAGCGTCAGTCGACATTCACAGGTAAGAAAAAAGCAAAATCATCTATGTCATAGAAACAGTTACTAAAACAATTGTACTTTCCGTATTTAGACCTGACTTTATTTAGATCTAACGTTCAACATGAGTAAAATTGGGAATTTCAGCCTAATACTCTACCATCAAAGGAAACAAAGGGTTGCTTAATTGAGAGATGATTTTGCAGCCCCAGGATGTGTTTTAAAATTGTGCTCCGATTCTCTTTAAGCCTTAGAAATAGTCAAATCCCCTCTTTTTAAAAGGGATTTAGGGGAGCTTCAAATCGAACAAAATGTATAATGAATATTTTAAAACACGCCCTGTAACCCCATTATTGCTTAGCATTTAGTATAAGCATACGGTATGTATTACATGGCTTCAGCTGTATTTGGGAGAAACTAAAACTCTCAAAGTCCATCAGATTTGAGGGATATAGAAAGCTATTCTCAAAAAGCTTGATAGGAACATAGAGCGCCTACAGCAGTCTCCACATCGATCTAACAATAGTGTTCGGGTCTAAGCATACAAATGAATTGAAATCCAAACAAATCATTCAATTAAGGGAGCTTATCAGTAATGGTTGATACAACTAAAAGTTTTACCAAACAAGTACTGGACCTAACCAATGATTTCCGCAAGAAAAATGGTTTAAAGCCCCTTAAATGGGATCCTGAATTAGCAACAGCTGCCCAAAAGCATTCTGATAACATGGGTAGGCAAGATTTCTTCAGTCATCAAGGAAAAGATGGTTCCCAACCCTGGGATAGAACAAAAGCTGCAGGTGATGATAATAACAGGGTTGGAGAAAATATTGCTGCAGGTCAGAGAACTCCAGAAGAAGTAGTACAAGGGTGGATTAAGAGTCCGGGTCATCGAGCAAATATGCTCAATCCTAAATATGAATACCTTGGTGTCGGTTACCACGAAGAAAAATCTGACAAGGGTAGTGTAAATTATCAACACTATTGGACTCAAAACTTTGGAGGTGGTGGTACTCCTCCTAGCGGTAGTAATAGTGAAAATAGTAACCAGGGTTCCGGAAATAATAATTCTGGTGGTAATAGCAATAACAATTCTGGAAATAACTCTGGAAGTAATTTTGAGAATAATTCTGGAAATAACTCTGGAAATAACTCTGGAAATAATTTTGAGAATAATTCTGGAAGTAACCCCGAAAATAATCCTGGCGAGAATAAAAATCCCAATGCAGGTATGGGAAATAACAATTCCCCAGGTAATTCAAATGACGACTTTACCAAGCAAGTACTGGAACTAACTAATGACTTCCGCAAGGACAATGGTTTAGACCCCTTAAAATGGGATCCTGAATTAGCAACAGCCGCCCAAAAACACTCTGATAACATGGGTAAGCAAGACTTTTTCAGCCATCAAGGTAAAGATGGTTCCCAACCCTGGGATAGAACAAAAGCCGCAGGTGATGATAATAACAGGGTTGGAGAAAATATTGCTGCAGGTTATCGTACTCCAGAACAGGTMGTAAAAGGGTGGATTGATAGTCCGGGTCATCGAGCAAATATGCTCAATCCTAAATATGAATACCTTGGTGTCGGTTACCACGAAGAAAAATCTGACAAGGGTAGTGTAAATTATCAACACTATTGGACTCAGAACTTTGGAGGTGGTGGTACTCCTCCTGGTGGTAGTAGCGTCAGTGAAAATAACAATTCTGGTGGTAATAGCAGCAATAGTAATTCTGGAAATAATTCTGAGAATAATTCTGAGAATAACTTTGAGAATAATTCTGGAAATAACTCCGGAAGTAATTCTGGAAGTAACTCCGGAAATAATCCTGAGGAGAATAAAAATCCTAATGCAGGTATGGGAAATAACAATTCCCGAAGTAATTCAAATGACGACTTTACCAAGCAAGTACTGGAACTAACTAATGACTTCCGCAAGGACAATGGTTTAGACCCCTTAAAGTGGGATCCTGAATTAGCAACAGCCGCCCAAAAACACTCTGATAACATGGGCATGCAAGACTTTTTCAGCCATAAAGGTAAAGATGGTTCCCAACCCTGGGATAGAACAAAAGCCGCAGGTGATGATAATAACAGGGTTGGAGAAAATATTGCTGCAGGTTATCGTACTCCAGAACAGGTCGTAAAAGGGTGGATTGATAGTCCGGGTCATCGAGCAAATATGCTCAATCCTAAATATGAATACCTTGGTGTCGGTTACCACGAAGAAAAATCTGACAAGGGTCGTGTAAACTATCGACACTATTGGACTCAAGATTTTGGAGGTGGTGGTACTCCCCCTGGAAAATCAAAATCCGACAGTGATGACTTTGATATTGACGATACTTTACAATCTGGTGCTAAAGGTGACAAAGATATGCTGATGGGTACATCTAAAAATGAATCTTTAGCAGGTGACTTTGGGAATAACAAAATCCAGATGAATGATATTACCTCTGGAAATATGAAAAACTATAATCCAGAGTTTATTTGGGGAAGAGATTCAATTGACGCTCAAAACCTCCAAAATCAAAACCTTCAAAATCAAAAGGAATCAATGCTACCCGATGACCTTAGTTATGATGGTTTAGGAGTTGGTCAGTTTTCCCAAGATGACTGGATGGGATTAAAAGATAGTTTTCTTGAAGGACTTCACCAAGGTAAAGGTCATAAGTTGGCTCACTTTGGAAAGCATTGCGGTGGAGGTGCTCATTTATTTGGGTAGTGATGCTTGGGTAAATCATGACCTTTAGCTGAGTCACTGTTGAAATTAGATTCATTAACTGGGTTTATTAAATCAATTTCTACAGTCGAGCGCTAATCGCAAAATTTGACTGACGATTGATGCTTGATTTTTAAGTGTCAATCGTCAAATTGCTTCAAATGGAAATTATAGTCCTGATCAAACAGAAAAAATAATAAAAGTAGGGTGCTGTCAGCATGTGTAACGCACGGCTGTAAATCTTATCGGAATAGCAAATTATTAATAGTAAACTTTAAATTTTTATCCTTTGCAATATCTTCATAAACCTAAAGCGATCGCTATACAAAGCAAGATTTAGTGTGGAACCATAAGGCTCCAGGAATACAACATTTCCAAATCAATTTGAGCTTCGTAAAGCTTTTAAGCTTCAAATAACATAATTCACTTGAAAATTTAGCGTGATTATTAGATTATTGTAGAAATTTACATACGATAATATGCTGACATAATACTACATGGACCTGGATCCTATCCCGAGTTCGCACTAACCTCCTTTAAGCGGGAGGGGTTTAAATAAACGCTCAAAGAATGTAATCTATATTTGCTTATGAGTACAAGGTGTTATAGCCTTGTTTATTTACTTTAATAACTTTCAGCGTTAAGAGTTTAAGTCTATTCTCGCTAATGTGTCCGTAAGTTTTCTCGTCGCAAAACTATGACAGGAATGGAATCTTGGGGAGTATCAGTTGTAGGTGAAATCGCAATTCCCATTTTCCGCTCCCTTTCGGGAAGTGGAGGTAAGTTTTTGGGAATATTTGGTAAATCATTAGATAAAAAAGTTAGAGATGTTATTGTCGGAGCATCAAAACAATATGAAAAACAATTTAAACAACGTCATGGCTTCTCCCAAGTATTGGGTATGACCGTACCGCTCAAAGTTGGATCTATCAATACAACAGTTAAATTTTTAGATGCTCCTACGAGAACCCGTACAGTTGAATCTGATGAAGGTTTAGAACTAGCTTACGAGCAACAGCAAAGTCGTCGAACACCTCAAGAACCCTCTCAACAGTCAGGTATTGAAATTGCGAACGAGCAACGATACTTGATGGTACAAGGGTGTCCTGGCGTCGGAAAATCTACATTTTTACGTAGAGTTGCTCTAGAAGTCCTCAGTGGTAGGACAGAAGTATTCCAACATTCTCTGATTCCGGTCTTTATTGAACTCAAAAGGTTCATATCCAATGATGTAGACATCGAACAATGCATCGTTGAAGAATTCAATAATTGTGGGTTTCCGTCTCCAGATAGATTTACTTTAGAGTTATTGCGTCAAGGTAAATTATTAATCCTGCTTGATGGTCTAGATGAAGTTCCATATAGCAACTTAAGCCGGGTAACAAAGAAAATCCAAACTTTTATTGAACAATATAGTTTCAATCGCTTTATTGTCTCCTGCCGAAGCCCAGTTTATCTCAGTGGTTTTGACAATTTTAGTAATGCTGCTGTTACACAACTTGACGATCGCCAGATTAAAAAATTCATTGCTAACTGGTTTCGCAATAGTGAAAACAAACAAGCAGGAACCGCAGAAAAATGCTGGAAACTATTGCAAGAGCCAGAAAACATTGCAATTAAGAATTTAGCACATACACCCTTGTTGCTAAATTTTTTGTGTTTAGTCTACGAACATTCTCAAGATTTCCCTGATAACCGCAGTAAGCTTTATAATCAGGCACTGTTGATTTCTTTAGAAAAATGGACTAACCAAAAAGAAATTATAAAAGACAAAAATTATCAAGGGCTGCACAAAGAATTAGAAGAAATTTTATTATCAGAAATCGCCTATGCAAGCTTCGCTACAGAAAGTTTATTATTCTCTGGACAGCAAATTATTGGTCTAATAGATGATTTTCTGACAAATTATTTCAATCAGCCTCAAAACCTAGACGCCAAAGGGGTTTTAAACACTATCTTCGTTAAAAACGACATATTAGAACAAAAAATTAAAGGTGTATTTGGGTTTTCCCATTTAACAATCCAAGAGTACTTAGCAGCATACTGTGTTCATAAAAATAGCCAGTATAAAAGTCTAGTTGTAGAACATTTACCAGATGAACGTTGGCGAGAAGTATTCCTGCTTCTAGCGGGAATTATGGCACCAAAGGTCGACGAATTGTTCTTGGAAATGGAAGAGGGAGCCCAAAGCTATATAAATACACCCAAATTAGAGCGGTTAGTAAAATGGGCAGACAAGGTAACAGATGGTTCTGAAGCGGATATGAACCCAGCGGGTAAGCGTGCTTTAGCTTTTATCATTATCTCCGCCTTTGCTAACGCTTTCACCAAAAGTTGTGCAGTTGCAAAAGCTAAAACAAACGCTTATAGCATCTCTCTCCCCAACCCTAAAGGCGATGATACGGTCTTGCAGGTTAATCCCAACGCTAAAGCACTTGTGAGCGCCAAAGATGCGCCAAATGCAAGCTCACTTGCTTTCAGTAGCACTATTGCTAACGCTGCTGCAACAGCTAATGCTTTCGCTGTTTCCAATGCGATCGCTAATGCAATTGCTCATACATTTGCAAATAGTTACATCATCAAATTTGCAATCTCCATCAGTAACGCAAATGGAATTGCAGTCGCGAATGCAATTTGTAACACGTCTGTTGATTCCATCGATCAGTTAATTGAAGAAACTAAAAAATTGGAAGCATTGAGAATATTCAAGGGAGTTAACTTTTCTTCCCTAACTTCCAAAATGGATTCATTGAAAAATAAAATTCCCGAACGAAGGAAATCTTCTGAAGTCTATAGGGAATTTGTAGAACGTATCGAGCAAACATGGTTGAGTGCTTTCTCTTTAGATATGGATACAGTTGACTTATCTAAAGATGAAGCAAAGGCGATGGAAAATTACTTTTATGCTATCAACTTGATATTTCAATGTAAGAATACAGCAGTGCAGGTATCAGAATCTAATTGGGAAGAACTAGAAAAGCGGCTGCTACGAGTTTAAGCAAATTATCGGCGTAGCTGGGGGGCTACGCGAAATCACCATTAAAATCTAGGAAAACTCTGTTCTGTTTGCAACATTTAACCCGCACAAAACTACTCATTCTTGAGCATCCTGTACGACTATAGCTCTCTGTTCCCCAAGATAAAAATTATCAAGATATAGCACTACGTAGTAAGGTTAAAACATCAGTAAATCTGTTTATCCTACGGACGACTAGCCGCGCTTAGGCTAACGCCGACGCCGCACGCTCTAGCTGCACTACCTACGGATCCGCTAATTACTTTTTTTACTTTTTACTTTTTACTTTTTACTTGTGCACAGCACTACATATTCCCCTTCATGACCATTTGACCTGTCGGGTAAGAGACCGACTGTAAAGGTTCAATGGTGACCAAAGCAGAAGAGATATCAACCATTGAGTTATCAACTGGAAGCTGTACTAAAACCTGTCCTCGGGAGTTTACTTGGAAATCACCACAATCCACTTTTTCGCCATTACTTACAGCCCACAAGCGGTAAACTTTATTTTTTGGTAAGGGTCTCAAATTTTGCAAACTTAGTACACCTTTACCAGAATTCGGAATAATTACAAAACTTCCAGTGGCTTCCGACTTATCATTAATACCTTTCAAAGGTAATAAACGGTTATTAGGCTGACGAAGCAAAGCTACAGTTTCTTGATAATAAGATAGCTTATTTCTTGTTGTAAGCATTTCTTCCTGAAGACTATAATTATAAAACCCCAGACCTAAAAGAACGCTAGCTGCGATCGCACCAGTCAAACCCAACCAAACTTTTTGTTTGTGATTAAATTTTTTGCTAATTATATTTTTTTCTATACTGTTTTCTGTACTGTCTTTATCTACACTATTTTTATTTGTATCAAGTTGTAATTGATTATTGGACACTTTCGTCGCTGCTTGCATAATTTGCAAACCTAACTTTTGAGGAGGTTCATCTTCAGGTAAAGCAAAAGGCAATAATGCTAAGGTTTCTTGCAAATGCTTGACTTCTTCCACTAATTCTGGGTTTGCTGCCAATAATTTATTGACTTGTGCGACTTCTTCCGGAGTTAGATCTCCTAGTACATAGCTTGCAAGAAGTTCTTGTTTTTCTTTCCAGTTGTGGGGTTCCCAATTGTGAAATTTTGAATTATGAGAATCGTTCATCTACTCTCTACCAAGTCTTTCAAGATTTGCCTTAGTTGAATTAAACCCTTACGTTTATGAGTTTTAACTGTTCCCAAAGGTATATTCAAATCTTGAGAAATTTCTGACTGACTCATGCCTTCATAATAAGCTTTCTCCAAGACTTGTCGCTGATTATTTGGTAACTGAGAAAGTGCTTCCCGCACGCGATGAGAAATTTCTTGAAAGGAAATTTTATCCATCAAACTATTTTGATTTTCTGGGAAAATACTACTGCTCCATTTTTGGATTAGCTGTCTTTGCGATCTCATTTTACGGTGGCGATCGATAGCTCTAGATCTTGTTAAAGTACTCAAGAACGCATTCATAGAACCGCGCTTGGGTTCATAATTTTGATGTCGCCATAATATTAGAAAAACTTCTTGAGTGAGATCTTCTGCTTCTTGAGTATTACCTAGCATACGTAGTGCCAAGCGGTAAACAATACTTCCATAACGGTCGTATAGTATACCTAGTGCCACAAGGTTTCCCGAACGTAATGCTTGGAACACATCCGCATCCGTCTGATTAGACAGCATTGTTTAAAACTCAATCCTTGAAGTAAAATGCACAACATACATACCTTATACTGAGATAAAAAATCAATGTTTTTAGTGCAGTTGGTAATAAATGCTCGGTGTTAAATAATTAGTGACAAATAATTGGCGACCGGCGATCGATGATAAATACTATTAGGAATTTGTTATTATTACGAAGCTAGAATAAAAATGGATTTACTCAAAAATATCGAGAGCACAACCAATACCGACTGGTTAGTATTGGACAACGGTGAGTGTCAACCATACGAAACTACAACTGATGCATCAGATAGCGAGCGACCTTACCGACTTTACAGATTTTTAACAGATTTAGAAGACATCCTAATTAATGTTACAGATGATACTCAAAGACTAAAATTAATCTGTCCTTTGGTTCGTCGTTTGTTAAATAGTTCCGAATGGCTGCAGTATGAGTTTGAAGAACCAAACCCAGAAACAGGTTGGTCAGTAACTACTTTGTACGACGAACCAGATTTTCCTCTCACGGTGCAAACTGTTGCTTGGGCTCCAGGGAGTTCCTCACCAATCCATAATCATGCTGCTTGGGGAGTAGTTGCAATTTTGGATGGACAGGAGAAGAATAAATTTTGGCAAGTAGCAGATGAAGACAGCGATGGGGGTATTGTTCAGATTGGGGAAAAGTTACTTCTCCCAGGAGAAATTATTAGTTTTACTCCCAATGCAATTCATAGCATTGAAGTAGTTGGAGATGAACCAACTATCAGTTTCAACTTGTATGGTGAAACTAATTACGAACAACGTTTTGAATTCGACCCTACAACTGGTAAAGCAAATAATTTCTAGTTATATTGCTGATATTTTATTTTCAGTTTGTTTCTTGTAGCTCTCATGCACGGGTTTCCCAAAAAGAAGCTTCCTTCCTATTGCTAACGCAAAGCTGGAGGCTTATAGCTGTGCTATCTCACGGATCCGCTAACCGACAAAAGGATGCAAGCCTCGTTCATGAGCAGACGGGGGAAATTTTGAACGCACTACGTGTTCATCCGTAAGGATACGGATAAAGGGAGGTGTATAGCTGTCGCCATTATTTTTAGGACGTTTTTCTGTTCTCCATTCTCGTTTCCTTGTTTCCTCTTCCTTCACTTTGACCGAGTTCACTTGTTAAATTTGCAACTCACTTAAAAGACTTATACTAGCGAACAAAGTAAAGTATCTCAAACATATTTCAACAAGCATTGCTCTTATTATCGATATGTTGAAAATGTGAGACAAATAAGGATTATTGATATTAAGTTAAAGACATATCTAAATTATAGATCTGTATCTAGACAATCAGCGAATCACAAGTGTAGGGAGTCCGATACCGTAAATAATTCCTAACTATCAATAGGAAGCCTTATAAAAAATTGGCATTTATAGTCAAAACTATCAAGTATAGCCAAAATTATAAAGCTTTTGCTCAACTTAATATCAACTCGCATTTTCATCCGTAATCATTAAGTAGAAAAATTTATTTGTAGTAATAAATGCCCCCGGAAAAATTTCCTCAGAGCAAGCTCACTCTAGAGCACTACTACAAAGCCAAAGTAAAACTACATTTAAAAATGCAAATTGGTATCAGTTAACAAGTTATTCTGAAAGAGGAATTGAATAGAAAGGAATTAAAATGTCGTTCTGTTAAATATAATTTTTCGGAACTTTAAAACCAAAAAAACTAAACAGACTTAAGGGTTGAACTAGTATTTTTGGATATGCGGGCTCTAAAAATTGTTATTAGAGGAGTGTGAACGGAGTTTTCAAGCTTAGTAGTGGGTTCGCAACCCCTTTACTCCGCACGATCAATAAACGCATTTTCCAAACTCTGGGAGAATTGAAAATGGTAATTTCCAAAATGTTCGCTAATGCAATGAAATACATTTCAGAAGCAGCAATGAGAATTTTCGCTCCAACAGATGACTCTTACCCCGTAATCGGAGTTCAACCATTCACAGGCGATCCATACAAACCAGGTTTAGCAAAGAACTGGTAATAAATCCTGGTTAATCCTGGTAAATAAATAAAGTTTCATATGAGTCAATCACAACCATATCGGTGAAGAATTACACGTTCGATTCACCGATTTTTTTTATGGGTAATGGGTAATGGGTAATGGAAATTAACCAAATATTTAATTTAGGAATGTGGATTAAATAAATTATAAAAGTAGGGTGCTGTTAGCATCGCGTAACGCACCATTCCAAATTTCAGAATTACAGGTTATTAAATTCTCATTCCTTAAATTTCCTCTGCTTCCTCTATTCCCTGTTCCCCGTTCCCTTCTGCAAAAAAACCTGGTCCAAATGCATTTAGCTTCGGACCAGTATAAATAGTTAGTAAAGAAAATTTGATTCTTAAGGAGTGCAATTGCCCAGTTTAAAGTTTATTATTAATGTCATTAGTATAAGTGTCAGTCACCTCAGACTGTTCTGATGGATGGTTTCGCATCCCCTCGATGACCGCAAAATGGGGGAAACGGCAAAAACCCCATAACACTTGTTTTTGACCTTTCTCAACTGGGTTTTTACCCCAACAGATGTTAAATGTAACAATCTCATATTTAACAATCTCATAACTAGTTGCTTTCCTGACACCGTTCTCCTTTGGTAAGCAATCAGCAGGACAAACAGCATAACACCTGCTCTAGCAAATGCAATATAAATAAGGCTATTTAAATTGCATATTTATATTTTGGGACAACGATCAAGAAAAGAGATAAATAATATAGACTACTTAAATATTCTTTTGCAAACTTAACAGACGTTGCTGCTGTTGCTCTCGATTAAATTGTTTTTGTTTTGCACTCAAAAGACTGTATTCAATCGGAGGACGCATATCCCATTGCATTTCAGCAAGTAGCAGCAAACTTACTGACATTACTAAACCAGTACCTAAGAATTGCCAGCCAGAAAATAAAGGCAAAATTCCAACTCCAAGCAAATGTACGATCGCCATTAAAACAAAGGCACGCGACCGCACTGCTAATGCAGTAATGATATATCCAAGGGCGCACAAACTCAACCATATGGGGCATAAATTGATTAACACTTGCGCCCAACCCAAAAAAATACCCAAGTCAGTAATAACAATACCACCAAACATTAAGACGAACCAGGAATAAACCAGCCAGCGCAGTTTTTCAACGCTAACCCAGAACCAAGTTAGCAATATCATTCCCAAGGTTCCCAATGCAGAAAAAGTTGACCAAATAATAGCTTGTGTTTGCCAACTAAGGGCTAAAAATTGGGCAGAGATAAATATGACACCACAAATTAATCCCCAAACGATAAATACTTGATCTATTCGCGTATAAAATCCCGAGAAAATGGTTACCTTACCAATTTTGGCATTGATGCGTAATAACCCTTGTAAATCTTGAAAATCTAAATCTTGCTGCTTTTCGCGTAGGAGAGACTGAGTCAATGGGATAAAAGTCATTAACTTCTCGCGTGATTTGTAAACACACCTATATGTTATTAACAATATATTAATTAAAATTAACAAAACTTTGCAAGTTTTTACCAATAAAAAATGCCAATAGCGATCGCCAGGATACGCCTTAGTAGTTTTAGAAGTGCTAAACCATTGTTATGGGCTCTTAAAGCTGTAGCAGCAACATCGATAGAAATCAGCTAAAGTCCATTCGAAGACATTCCTAGGTGGAGCAAGGGAAACCAAAATTAGGAGCATATTTTAATGTTTTCCAAAAAAATATTTTGGAAGTTTGCAGTTGGTGCTGTGGTAATACCTGGTTTTTTAGGACTTGGGGTAGCACAAGCATCTGTTACTAAAGAACTTGATAAACAGCCCTCCTCACAAGAGATAAATCAAAACCTGATTAACTTCACTCAAACTCCTGACATTCAACACCTTGAAGTCGATAGCTTGTCATTGGAGGTTGAACCAGAATTAGGGATTGAACCAGAAGTAGACAGTGAAGAACTAGAACAGACAAAAAGTAACTACCACTACAAACATCATCACCACAAAAAGCGGCGGCGACATCATTACAAAAAATATAGACGCCCTTGTCGGACGCGGAGATACTATCGCCCGAAAAAAGTCCATTACCGCAAACGTCGTTCTAGAAACTACTATCACAACAACGTTAATTATCGGCGTTATCCTAGGAAGCGCCATAATAATTACTACTACGGGTACTAAATCTACTCCCCATCTATAATCTGTTACTACCTTCTCACCCTAAGATTACCTATAAAAAAATTCTTTTCCTCTTCCCACACTTCCCCATCTCTCTCAATTAGGTAACCTTCTACCGAGATAGGAGTAATTAAACCTCAGTCTTGATGGATGCTAGCAACTAACTGTTCTCGCATGTGAATAAATTCTGGTGTTACCCGCAAACTAGCAGCAGATTGTTTTTTCAATCCGTGAGCAAAAGGATTATCTACAATTTTGACGATTCTTCCAGGACGTGCGTGCATCACTACAATATGAGTAGATAAAAGCAAAGCTTCTTCAACGTCATGGGTAATGAAAAAAATCGTCTTTTGGGTGCGTTCCCAAATATCTTGTAAGTGGCTTTGCATCGACTCGCGAGTCAAAGCATCTAAAGCACCAAAAGGTTCATCCATCAAAACTATTTTTGGATCTGCAGCAAGTGTCCGAGCGATCGCCGCTCGTTGCTGCATTCCTCCAGAAATCTGGTGGGGTAATAACTTTGCAGCATCTATTAAACCCACCATATCCAGGTAATAAGAAACTTTCTTTTTGCGTTCGAGCTTTGATACTCCTTGCATTTGAGGACCAAACTCAACATTTTTTGCAATACTCAGCCAAGGAAATAAATTGGGACGTTGAAATACTACCCCCACATCCGCATCAGGTTTAAAATGTCGTTTCCCAGACACATTGACATAACCTGTTGTTGGTGGTTGATATCCAGCCAAAACTCGCAATAAAGTAGTTTTACCACACCCAGAAGATCCCAGTACGCATACGAAATCTCCCAAATTCATATCTAGGTTAATATCTCGTAACACTTCCGAGCGATCACTCCCAGAACCAAAGGTTACACCAATACCCTGCAATTGACAGATGGTATTTTTTTCCAATGAACTGCTTTGTTGTGAATATACTTCCATATATTTATCCTGGGTGCTAATACAAAACTAAAATGCAAGTTGGGAATTACTAAAGGAGAAGGAAAGGAGCAAGTGACAAATAATTAACTACAAGAGTTGGTAGCTACAATTCATAACTACAAGAACTCATTGCGAATCGCCGATTGATAGGTTTTGAGATCGGGTGCTGATGATATTGTTTTTTGAGTAACCATAAATTGAGCAGATTCTTCGAGAACTCCAGCAAAATTCCCGATATTATCAGGTTTACCTAAATATTTTGCATCTGCTTGTTCGTCTGAAGTTAACCAGATTAGTTTATTCATCGCTTCTAGACTTTTTTCTGGGCTGATACCCATTTCTTTAGAAATTTGTTTGCTGGCTTCTTCTGGGCTTTTACGGTATAAGTTAACAGCTTCATCCAAAACTTCTACATACTTTTTCATCGCATCGGGATATTTGTCAGCAAATTCCTTGCGTACTACCCCTAAATCAGCCGTTACGACTCCTTTTTCTGCCATATCGGCTGAAGTAATCAAAATTTTTCCATCACTTTCGACAAGCTTAGGTAAATTTGGGTACCAAATATAACCCCCATCAATATCACCTCGCTGCCAAGCTGCGACCATATCTTGGGGCTGTAAATCTAAAATTGTTAATTCCTTTTCCTCAATTTTCTCTAATTTCAGTAGGGAAAGAAAAGTAAAGTGACTAGTAGAACCAAAGGGAACTGCGATTTTCTTCCCACGAATATCACCAATACTATTAATATTCTTTTTTACTACCAGGGCTTCAGCCTCACCAATTACGCTATGAATAAAATAAGGCTGATAAGGTAATTTTTGGGCAACACCTACAGCAACTCCCACAGAGCCAATTAATCCGACATCGATTCCACCGGAAGCCATGGCTGTGTTCACATCTCTACCGGAGTTGAAGCTGATATATCTGACTTTGACCTTGGAATCCGTAAAGGCTTTCTCTGCTAGCCCTGCAGCTTTAGCTAATAGTTCAGCATTAGCAGATACTTGATAACCAATGCGAATTTCTGATGGCATTCCTGCACCAGATGTAGCAGTTCCATCAGTTGGGGTAGATTGGGAATTACCGCAGCTGGATATAAGTAAGGTTCCACCCAATCCTGCTAATCCGAACAGAACGTTTCTTCTTTTTAAACGCATATTTTGCGAATTTTCACTTTTGATAATTTACTAGCAAATAGTATGGCTCATGAGTCGTGACCGATCCAGGGTAACTGAGTTTTTTCTACCCAACGAATGCAAGCATCGATCGCGATCGCGATGATACCCATAATAATGATGCCGACAAAAATCTGATCGCTTCTAAGGAATTTACTTGCATCTAATACCATCCAACCGATACCGGAAACCGCCGCCACCATTTCTGCTGCTACTAGGGTAGTGTAAGTAAATCCAATTGCCGTACGCAATCCAGTAAATAAGTCTGGCAAACAAGAAGGAAAAATTACAAAAGTAAATACTTGCCACGAACTTGCACCCAAGCTCAAAGAAGCATTAACGCGATCGCGCGGTATTCTCTGGACTCCAGATACGGCTGCAATATATAACGGTGCAAATGCTCCCAAATAAAGTAGGGCAATTTTAGAAGGGTTTTCTATCCCTAGCCAGATTACTAACAATGTATAATATGCAAGTGGTGGCAAAGGGCGATAAAATTCAACAATCGGATCCAGTGCAGCCCGAATAGGTTTAGAAAAACCAGACAACATCCCCAAAGGTATTGCTGTGACAATTGCTAACACTAAAGCAAATACCAAGCGATACATACTTTCGCCGATATGAAAAATCAACGAATTTCCTTTATAGCCATTTTGCCAAATATCTACAAAAGCAGCCCAAACTCTCATGGGAGATGGTAAAAATAATGGACTGACTAATTCCTTTTCTGTCACCATCGTCCAAGCAGTAAATACGATCGCCACAGTAGTCAAAGAAATAATCCGTTCTCGGGTTAAGATTCCTTGGAGAGAGAATGATTTTTTCCCATTTAGTTTCTTGTTGGGTGGAGAAAATTTATTTGTTGATTCTTTGTCTTTCAAGTCCATAATGAATTGGGTTTATACCCGGTATATCTACAAATAGGAATATCTTTTTTTATAGCTTGAAGCCTAAACGGAAATATCTCCGCTTAGGCGATAGTACTTTATCTGCATGGAATATGGTTTCCCATAGCTTCTAATTAATTTATTTCGAACTGTACGCCTTTCCTTATCCTAGTAATAATTTACATATGAGGCACGTACATGCATATAGTCTTATTTACTCAATCATTTAAATTCAAAAAAATTAAGTAATATTATGTCCGGTAAAACACTTGTAATAAGGTTCGTAGTAGCGCTTTAGCGCAATAGACAAACATTGGCGCTAAAGCGCTACTACAAACATATTTTTTCATAAGTAATTAAGCGGACATCATATAATATGGGTCAAAGCTGTCACATTTTTATACGATTGCTTTAAATATGCAATCTACCGTCTTTAAAATATTGAGAAAGTCTAAATCAACAAAATATAATATTAAGCCTAATAATATCAAGGTGATGGTTTAGGAAATCATAATTTTCTTTAAAGTAAATGAGAATTGTGGACAAGATACGAGAAATATCCTAATCCAAAAATATATTCATAATCATCAGATATGGGGCATGTTAGGACAAGTTTCCGTAACATACCACCAATCATAAACGCCAAATTTCCACATGAAGCGGGTATGTTAGGACTAGTATCCCAACACACTACCTACAGGAAATCCTGTCAACAGTTTCTTACCCTCAAAACTGCTGGCTATCTAGACAGAAGAAAGTGCTTGATTTGTCTCGCCGACAATATCCTTTAAAACATCTTTAATGATACGGCCAATTGTATCAATATCCTCTGTAGTAAACGAAGGCGACAATCTCAGATCGCAAGCACAAGCAATAATCTCTTCTGTTTGCTTGAGTTCAGGCATTTCTGTAAACGAGTATTGCCAATTTTTAAAATAACGAGCGTTATCGAGGCGTCCAAATATTTGGATTTTTAAACCCTTAACCGCCGTGTCTTTGACAAATTGGTCTACTTGTGATTTAGTGAAATTTAGAAGGTTAAATTGCATACTGTCAGGCGCACGTTTCACTCTATCTAGGGATGGAGGAATATGAATGCTTTCCACTGTTTCCAAAATACCCGCCAATTGGTCATACAGTGTGTTGTAGCGATTTATTTTCTCATCCAAAATTCCAAGCTGGGGTCTGAGTACTGCTGCAGTTAAATTTGTCATTCTCAGACTAAAATTTGGAACATAGGGTTTTAGCTCTTCAAATATTTCATCGTTGAAAGGTCGAGCTAAATGTTTTTTGTAAAGTTTTTCGTAACAACCAGCAGCCAAAATACAGTAAGCTGCAACCCTTTCGTCAGACGTCGCAATAAACCCTCCTTCACCAGAGTTAAGCATTTTGTAACTTTGGCTGCTAAAGCAAGCAATTTTGGCGGTATGTCCTACGTGCTTACCATTGCTCCACTTCGCACCCAAGCTGTGGGCGCAGTCCTCTATTAGGTAAATTCCTTCTTCATCGCAAATTTTTTTAATAGCTTCCATATCCGATACATGTCCTCGCATGTGGGATGCGATAAAGTATTTGGCGTCAGGATGCTGTTTGATCTTGCGTTTGAAGTCTTCAACGTCAATCAGATACTGAGAGTTGCATTCCAGATATATGGGAATACCACCAGCATGAACAATACTGCTTGGAACTGCAGTAAAGGTAAAAGCATTACTGAATACCTTATCTTGATATTCTAATCCAGCGGCTTTAAGACTCATAAAAAGAGCGCTGCCGCAAGAATTAACAGCGATCACATATTTATGTTCTATATAGCGACTAAATTCATATTCCAGTTTAGTGACTTCAGTTGCTAATTCATCATCTAATTCAGAGGGGTCTATTTCTTCCTCAAATTCTGCGTGGAAATTGTAGCGATACATTCGCCCCGTTTCCATCAATTTTACCGCTTGCTCGATACCTGCTTGGGGAACTGGATCGGGAATCTTAAAATCTTTGGTAAATTCCATCATGCTTTTAGTGAATTTCTCACAAGTGAAGTCGGGGTCAATGAACTACGAGAATGCAATTACCACATAGCTTCAGGTAGTTGCAAGCAATGATCCTGACAACTATACAACTATAAAGTTTAACCGATTGTCTGGAACAAACACAGCAAAATTATCGGCATACCTGCAATATTATTTTGCACCCTTGCACAAAAATATATTCAATTTGGCAGATATAAGTTCTTATAAACCAGGAAAATTTCGCATCTGAAAAATCCTTGAAACCTCTACTATGTAGCGCCATAAGGGGTCATTTATATTTGCTTATTTATGTCAAATTATTTTATAAGTTAAAAGACAATTAAATGACGTTTATTATTAAAAAAAATGATCTATTGGTTATAAGTGTATATTTTGTGGCATTAAAACAAATGATGCTTATAGTCAAGCATAAATCATTAGTTTATTTATGATAAATTAGCTACACAATAAATATRRSYYATAYTTAGATTTGCATACTCCTAATTGTTTGTAGTTCCAATGTGCTGCTCAATCCCAAATATATTTCAAACTTGGATGATTATCGCAATTTTTCATGATTTTCACTTATAGCTAATATAACTTAATACGTAATTAGCGATTATCTTTGCTGCTGGATATTTGATTTCAAGAGGTGGAATATAGATCTAAAGCAGGTAAGCAAAATTGCTTATAGCCTGACAACGAGACTACATTAAATGTATTTTCAACTGTTGGCAAATGCTAAGAAATATTAAATTAATTCTGCTCAGATAATTATTTAATAGGTGTTGTTAATGAGTTTTTTAACAAGTATTGCTTGTTGTTTAACCACCTACCGTCGAGCTTGAAAAGAGCAAAATCTCAAGCAGTTCGTAATTGAAAACTACGCGTAGCGCTATATGAACTGACAATCGCCCAATACCTAATACCAATTCAATAAATCATTTCAACAGATCCTTCGGTAGAAACCTTGCAGAAGCTAACGCCGACGCCCCAGGCTCTGCAAGGTCTCTACAAAATATATCTGTCTGTTAATGCGTTTATATAAAAATCTCGATTATATAAAGTTAAAGTTAGCAAACCGAAGTTTCGCTATGAGTCCTAAAGTTTCACGCTTTGATTTAGTAATAGTATTTAATATTTTGGCATTAACAAAAATATCTCTAACCAATACCTTGTGTTAACCGGTCTAATATATATGCTAGAGTCGCACTACCTAAAGGAACAGTCAAATTATCAATACCCAATAAAGAAAAGGTTTCTAATGCAGTTGTAATTACTGCAACTATCGTTGATACTAAAGCAGCCTGCCAAAAGTTACCACTCACGAAAATAGAGACTAAAAAACTGACAGTAAAAGTCACGACAGCCATAGTTGCAGACCCTTCCAAGCTTTTCTGACCGCCAAAAACTTCATACTTATTTTTTCCAAAACGCCTTCCAATCAAAGCTGCTAAACCATCGCCCCAAGCCATGACTAAAACACCCAGGACAGCATATTGTGGTTGTTGAATATTCCAAAACCAAGCAATCAGAATTCCAATACTCACAGAATAGAAAAATGTCCCCAAACTTTGACGACCAACACTATTAATTCCGGGGAGAATAGGGAAGCGATAAGACAACAACATGACAGCACTAGCGATCACTGAAGCTACAATACCGATAATGGCAGGCATGTCTAACCACCAAGCGAGTAAAATCACATTGCCAGTACCGATATGAACTATTTTGCGGATAACCTCTGAATCGTCACTCCCTAGACGCCATACTAACCATGCTGCAAGAGCAATTAGCAATATCCAGACAGCAACCAAGCTAATTTGTATCCACAAAGGTGAAATAGATTCCGAGGCAACAGATAAACTCAACAAAATTTACCAAAATGCTAAAAATTTTCCCTTTGTTACCAATTTATTACATCAGCGTTGAATTAATAAAATTATTTCTAATTTCATAATCTAATTTCATAATCTAATTTCACAACTATCTCGTCTGTTCGTTGGCTATAGTTAATGATTCATAGTTAATCGATAATAATATGTTCTCTCTGTAAATACCCACAAGCATAATTTTCGTTAGACCCTGATAAGGCTAATGCGACTAATTACATATTTTGTTGGCGATTGTTACTTCCAAAAAAAATAACCGCTTAAAATCAAGCTAATATTGATAAAGTAAATTAGAACAGATGGTAGACTTCAAACTTTGGGGTCGATTGCTTTGAGCTTTCACGTAAGAAACTGAATGTAAATAATTTTGTGTTGTTGCCCATTCTTGGGGGAAATCGCGACGATTATAAACAGATAAAGCTTTTTTATAAGCTCTCATCGCCTGTTGGATATTTTCAGGTTGAGAGCCTTTGATCCGGCTGCGGTAAGCATGACCTAAATTGTTTTGGATTGTCGCCCATTGTTGTGGGAAAGTTTCCCGAGTAATTACTTGTAATGCTTTATTATAAGCAGCGATCGCTCTTTCTAAATTCTCAAATTGATTGCCCTCGATCCGATTGCGGTAAGCATTACCCAAATTATTTTGTGTCATTGCCCATTCTTTTGCACAGGCTTCTCGAGTAATTACCTGCAACGCTGCACGGTATGCGTTAATAGCTTGCTCTATGTTTTCGGCTGTATCCCCATAAAGTCGATGACGAAAAGCATTACCCAAATTATTTTGCGTCATTGCCCATTCTTCAGGATAAGTGTTACTAGTATAAACTCCTAAAGCTTGTTTATAGACATTAATTGCTTGTTCTAAATTTTCAGCTTCATTACCTTTTGTGCGGTTGCGGAAAGCATTGCCTAAATTATTTTGGATTGTTGCCCATTCAGTGGGATTAATTCGAGCTGTAATCACTTCTAAGGCAGCATTATAAAACTCAATTGCTTTTTCTAAATTTTGTCCTCGATCGCCTTTGATTCTCTCGTAATAAATATTACCCAAATAATTTTTAATTCTTGCCCAATCTAAAGGCGAAGTATCGCGCGTATAACCCGATAAAGCCTCAGTGTAAGCCTCAATAGCTTGCTCCAAATTCTCGCTGCGTTCGCCCCTAATACGATGACGATAAGCATTAGCTAAGTTATATTTTATTGCCACCCATTGTTGTGGTAAAGGAACCTGTTTTAAAGTTTTGAGTGCTTCATTATAAGCTGCAATAGCTTTCTCGACATTAGCGGCTCTATTTCCATTAATTCTGTAGAAAAAAGCTGTTCCTAAATTGTTCTGAGTAGTACTCCAATCAAAGGGGTATTTATCCCGTTCGAATACAGTGAGAGCCATTTTATGGCAGACAATGGCTATTTCAATATTATTAGCTTTATCACCTGCATGAAACTGGCTAATTAAATTACCAAATTCCACTAAAATTGCCGCCAGAGATTCTGCATCTTCTGATTTATTCTCAGACAATACATCAACTCCCCACTGGCGTAAAATTTCGGTAAATGACGAATCTAATTTATCAAGATTATCCATCATCATAGGATAAATTGACTCTTTTCTACCTTGACTTTCCGCTGTAACTTCCAGAATTTGTAGCAGAAATTTTAGATAATTTTGTTTTTGCTGTCGGTCTAAATTTTCTATTTTTTTTCGATCAATTGTAGATGATATAGAATCTAATTCTTCACCAATGCAAACTGCAATTGATAACATCAAGTTACTAACAAACTCGTTGCCTTGGCTAGATACTTTATCTGCCTCTGAAAGCAATATTTGGATTAGTTCTTCATCAATCAAATCTTGATTTGATTTTAAAACATCTTTCTCTTGACCTTTTTCACAACTCAATAATTCTTCAATTAGATTTTGATATGCACGGAAGCGCTTTTGATCTGCGACTATCATATGATTTTCTAATTGCTTATAAATATACTTGGGTATTTTTAACTAAAATCCTAACTTAAATTCAAGATACTGATAAAACGTCAGCAAACTTAAAAATCCTTTGTAGAAAAAACAAAAGATATTCTATCTTAATTTGTTTGTGGATTTTTAAACTATCATGTATCGGGTATTAAATAAACAGGTTACTCTGTTAGTCTTGGTCTGCAAGAGTTTTAGTTGGTTTTCAAGTCTTAATTTTAAAATTTCGATTATTTTGTAACCATAAAACAAGTGATATAATTTACTGTAGCAACTTGTATAAAATAAAGTGTAAATAATATAATAAGTAAATAATTGTTGGAACTAATGATAAAACAAAATTTGTAATTTTCGTATTTTTATTTATACTATTTCATCTATACTATTTATAGTATTAAGTGGGCATTGCCCACCATACTATAAAGACGTAGGTGCACTGCCATGCGCCCTCAAGATACACTTTCTAAAATAGCTATTTTCGTAGCACTTACCCTTAAGCGATTACAATTTAACCCAAATAATCTATTATTCTTGTGATGGAAAGTGATTATTTTTGTATATTTCTAAGGCAGCTAAATAGCATCTATTAGCAGAATCTAGATTTTCAGATTCATCTCCACGAATGCGGTTTCTATAAGTGTTACCTAAATTGTATTGAACCATTGCCCATTCGTTGGGAGTACGTTCGCGTTGATATACCTCTAATGCAGCTAAATAGTATTCAATTGCTAGTTCAATATTTTCTTCTCTGTCATCAAAAATGCGATCGCTATAAGCATTACCAAGATTAAATTGAATTGCTGCCCATTTGTAGGGAGTTAATTCCCGTTGATAGATTTGCAGCGCATTTAGATAACATTCAATAGCAATTTCAACATTCTCTGCTTTTTCATCTAAAATGCGGTTGAAGTAAGCAGTACCGAGGTTATTTTGCACCATCGCCCAATCATCAGGAGCGCGGTCTCGTCCGTAGACTTCCGCAGCTGCTTTATAAGATGCAATTGCTTGTTCTAAATTGTCTGCTCGGTCACCCTGGACCCTCTCCACATAAGCATTACCAAGGTTATTGTGAGTTCCAGCCCATTGTTCGGGAAAGCGATCGCGCTCAAAAATTGTCAATGCTGCATGATATCCACTAACAGCGATTTCCAGATTATCACTATGGTTTCCTAAGGGAAATCTTTGAATCAAAATACTAAAGTGAACAATATCAACAGCAATACTTTGGGCGATGGGAGGCTGGACTCTAGTTGTAATGTCCTTAACCCACTCTGTAATTGCTTTAGCTAATTGTAGATTGAGTTTATCCAAATTATTTTGTAACAATGGATAAACCATCTTAGCGTTAGCATTACTGTTAGAAGTTATTCGTAAAGCTTCCGCCAGAAAATCTATATGACTTTTTGAAACATCTGGCGGTAATGAAGTAATTAATCCTTCAGCAAGGGGAGCAGCAATATTTTGTAAGAAATTAGCGGCTCTTCCTTCACCAATCTCTTCCAACATTCCTGCAACTTGAGTAACTTTAAGAATAAAACCTCTATCAATTAATTCTTGATTTTTACGTAAAACTTCTGCTTCTGAACCGCTAGGACAGTTTAATAAAGTTTCAATTAATTTAATATAAGCAGAATAACGATCTTCGGGGTCACTTTCAAGATTTCCCGATGCTTGTTCTACTGCTTCTTTTAACTGTTGTGCTAAATTTCGTAAAAAATATGCAGCCCCTTGTGCACCCTGCTCTTCTGCTTGATTTGCTACATGTTCCATAATTTTAATGAAATCAGCATCAAGCAGATCTGAATGTTCTTTCAATAGTGCCAGTTCTTCTCCACTCGGACATCGTAGCAGTTCTTGAATCAGTGTCAGATAAGCGCGCAGACGCTGTTCATCCATTCGGTAAGACCTCAATAGGTACTACCGTAAATTTTTACACTTTTAAACTAAGAATACTATCCATAAAAATACTTGTTTATTTAAATATTTAATATGGGAATATAAAGAGTTTTATGTTTTTGTATTTTGTAATTAAATTAGATTTTTTTGTGTTTTGAAAAACTATCTAAAATACTCTAAAAAAACAAAATTAAATATCGGATTTATTACTCAAATAAGATACAATACCAACATTATTTAAGTAAATAAGTATAAATAAACAAATTTTGGTAATTGGTAATTGGTAATTGGTAATTGATAATTGGTAATTGGTAATTGGCAGTTAGGTTTTTATTGTATACTCCCATTAATTGTTTAATTATCTTCTTCTTAATAATTGAATAAATTTGTGCTGACTGCCTAGTCTTTGGCAGATTTCAATTTAGTAAAAATAATTATTTTTGAATATTGGCAATGATTCAAAAATGTATAAGGCCCTGTTTTGTAATATTCTTCTTTGAAATCAAGATAATATTTAGGTAATAGCTTAGGTAATAGCTTAGGTAATAGCGATTCTTTCAATTCACAATCTGGAGGAAGTGGGTCAGCCATCAATTGGAAGAACTCACTCAATTCCTCATAATATTCATCGAAATTATAAGCATACTTAGATTTATTTTGAGAACTATATTCAATAGAATGTTTGAGTTCTCTTAACCTGTCTAAATCATTTTTGGGAAGTTCTGCATATTATTCAAACATTAGGAATTATCATTTAATATTTCAGTTGAGAAAAATTTTGGTGACAAAAGATCCTAAACATTTGCTTGCTGTCTTTGATACAACGACCAATACAAACCTTTTTGTCGTAATAACTCTGGGTGGTTACCCCGCTCTGCAATTACACCTTTTTCCATCACTAATATCAAATCAGCACGCTTCAGAGGTGCAAAACGGTGAGCAATTAGAAATACTGTTCTTCCTTCAGAGATTTTTTGTAGGTTTTGCAGAACTTGTTGTTCGGTTTCGCTATCTAAAGCGCTAGTTGCTTCATCCAAAATTAAAATTGGAGCATGGGAAAGGAATAATCTTGCGAGGGCGATCCGTTGACGTTGTCCCCCTGATAAGGCTGTACCCCGTTCGCCCACATTGGTTTCGTAACCGTGGGGGAGTTGACTGATAAAATCATGGGCGACTGCAAGTCTAGCAGCTTCAACAACTTCTTCGGCGCTAATATCAGGATGTCCCAAAGTAATATTTTCTAAGATGGTGCCATTAAACAAAAAATCTTCTTGGAGAACTACGGCTATTTGCTGACGTAAAGATGCAATATCAGCACTTTTAATATCAAAACCATCTACTAAAATCCGACCTGATTCGATTTGGTATAGGCGCTGTAAAAGTTTGGAGAGAGTACTTTTACCAGAACCGCTGCGTCCGACAATACCGACAAATTGTCCTGGTTGAGCATCGAAGGAGATTCCTCTTAATACGGGTTCGGTATTACTTTTATAGCGAAAGAATACTTGCTCGAAGGTAACTTGTCCTTTAATGCTTGGTAGAACTAAACCCGTTCCCGGTTCTGCTTCTGGCGCAACGTTAAGAATATCCCCAATTCGATCTACTGATAGGAGAACTTGTTGCAAATTTTGCCATAGTTGCACCAAACGTAACAGTGGTCCAGTTACCCGTCCAGATAGCATTTGAAAGGCTACCAATTGACCGACTGTTAGCTTTTGTTCGATAACTAATTTGGCTCCAAACCACAGAATCAATAAACTAGAAAAATTAGTTAAAAAATCACCAATATTACTACTGATATTGGAAGTAGTAGAAGCTTTAAATCCAGTACGAACAAACCGAGCAAATAATCCTTCCCAGCGATCGCGAGCTATGGGTTCGGCTGCATGGGCTTTAACAGAGTGAATCCCGGTGACTGTCTCGACTAAAAATGATTGACTATCGGCGCTGCGGTTAAAGGTTTGGTTTAGCCAATTACGAAGAATCGGTGTGGCGATTAAGGTTAATGTGGCAAATAAAGGTAGTACGGCTAAAGCAACTACAGTTAGGGAAAGATTGTAATAGAACATTAACGCCAGGTAGACCACAGCAAAGATGCTGTCGAGTACAACTGTTAATGCTGTACCGGTAAGAAACTGACGAATTTGTTCCAATTCTTGGACCCGCGCTACCGTATCTCCCACCCGTCGCGATTCGAAATAAGCTAATGGTAAACGCATTAAGTGGCGAAATAATTGCGCTGATAAACTTAAATCTAAGCGACGGGCTGTATGGGTAAAAATAAATAAACGGAGAATTCCCAGAACTGCTTCAAAAACCGCAACTAATAATAAAGCTATCGCCATGACATCGAGAGTTGGTAAACTCTCCTGTACCATGACTTTATCAATAATGACTTGGGTAATTAATGGGGTAGTTAAACCCAATAACTGCAGAGTAAAAGAAGCTATTAAAACTTCTGAAAGTAAACCTTTGTAGCGCCAAACAGCTGGAGTAAACCAACCTAAGTTAAACTTTTCTTGTTTTTGAACTAGTTCTGCTTGCCAGAGTTTACCATCCCAATACTCTTCAACTATCTCTTGGGTAAGACTTTCACAACGTTGTTCTGTATTGAGGGGATTAGCAATAATCAGGCGATCGCCAGCCATCGCGTAAGCTACCACCCAATTACCGTCATTATGACCAGATGTACCCCATCGTAATAAAACTGGATATGAAAGTTGTCGTAATTCCTTCCAACTATTAATTTGCAAGCGGCGCAAAACAAAACCTAATTTTTCTGAGGCTTCAATCAAATGTTTTGGACGTTGTCCTCTGAGTTGACGTTGCACCCATTCTAGTTTTACAGGGTGTTCTAACTGTTGCGCCACCATTGTCAAACAAGCAGCACCAGTATTCGAGCTACTAACAAATGGATAAGCTGCAGAATTCAAACCTTGAGGAGGAAGGGTCAGGTTAAGTAAACTTTGGCGAGTACTGGAGTAACTGTATTCTTGACGAGAAGAATGATTTGAAGGAGGTTCTGTATCGCCGGAATAGTTACTGTTATTTACTGCTAATTCTTGTACTTTAGATAGATCTAGTTGAGTTTGAGCTTGTTTGTTTGTAGCTGCTTGCTCTGTAAATTCTTCATCCCTAATTTCAGTATTAGTTTGTTTGGAAATTAAACCGTTATCACTTAAACCTCTATCAAGAGTTTTTTCAGAAAGTTTCTCAGAAGTTTTCTCAGGAGTTTCCAAATCATCTTCACGCCAGAATTCAACTATTTGAGGCGTAGCAAGTTCCTCCCAAACAGTAGTTTCCCAACGAACAATAATAACTTCTTTACTTGCTGCAACTGCTTTACAGTCAACAACTGACTTTTTTAAATCGCCAAACCAATTCCCTGCATCTATTGTTCCTATAGGTTGACTGGTCTTTTCATCTCGCCAACGAACCTTACCAGAAATAATTAAAAATTGATATTCTGTTGACGTCGAGAAAGACGACCAAATTTTTTCTCCTAATTTATAGCGCAACACTTTCCCAAGTTCTTCCACTCGGGACTGTTGTTCGGTTGTTAACCAAGACAATGGTGGTTGATTCCAAGCCAAAGAAGCTAGCACTTGAGCCGCAAAAGAATCATCAACTGCTGTTACTTCACTTCCAGCTTGACCGTCAGTTTTTGAATTTTCTCCGCTAGCCATTTCTCAAATAATTCATTCTGTAGAGCTTTTTTTAACTGAATATCTTCCAAAGTCGCCGGGAGAAACTGTTCGACCCGAAATAAACCATAACGTTCCTCTAGTTGGATCGGTCCTAATAAATCCCCAGCATTAGCTATATCCACTGCAGCACGGAGTACATCCGGCATTGTTCCCCTACTTACTGCTCCCATCATCCCGTTAAGAATGCGGTCATCTGTGAGGGAATATTCCCTAGCTAATTGCTCAAAGCTAACACCTTCTTGAATTTGAGTTTGTAACTCTTCAGCCAATTCTCGAGTATCAACAATTATCCTTGAGAGAACTACTCGATCCAGAAAAATTTTACGTTCGATGAAATATTCGGAAATTTTTCCCTCTGTAACTAAAACTTTGAGCTTGTCTAACTTAAAACCAAAAGATATAGATTCATGAAAAGTAGTGTAATCAGTATTATTTTTCACTAGCCATTCCTGAAACTTTTGGGGTTCAGTAAGTTGATTTTTGAGCCTAAAGTCGATCGCAGCCTGTTCGACAATTACAGAATTAAGTTCTATTTCATCTTCTTTGGCTTTAATTTCTTGTTCTATAACTTTTTGACGGAGAACATCTCCTATAAAATGTCCTAACTTTCCTGAAGCTCGTAAATATTTTATTACTTCCCCTATACCGATTGGTTTTTCGTCTACGGTCAAAAACTGTAAAGGTTCCATAAAATGAATACGTACAAACGACTAATAAATAGTGCAAGCCTTGATATCAGATAATTCACATTCTAGAAGAATATCCTTTCACCAATTCACCATAGATATCCTAAATCTAGAAGTGCTAAACAGCAACTAATATACGAAATAATTACGTATAAACACTTAAAATTATTTGCCGAAGATCTTAAGTGTCATGATTCCCCGATATGATTTATGTTTTTGCGCAAAGCAATTTAAACGTTCGATCTCAATAATTGACTAAGCGAAACATCCCGTAATTGTAGCGTTAATTTATGGATTGGGAACTAGTACTCGACCACATTAATTTTGACGGGTGAAGGCAGGTAAGGGGAGAGGGGGGAGACAAGAACTTTTTATTCTTATTACTAACCCCTCATAACTTATGTGGTGGACTACTAGGAATTGGGAATTAAATAAAGGTATTTTCAATATTTCTAGCAGGAGTCAGGAATCAGAAGTCAGAAGTCAGAAGTCAGGAGTGCAACCTGCTTTACATCTAATTTTTAGCTTTTTGGTTGTACCAATCCGCTATACTTTTCCATTCATTACCAATTACCAATTACCCATTACCAATTACCCATTACCCAACTTCAGGAAAAACTTTTCCACAACAAAGCTAGTGCGATCGCAACAATTGCTCCAATTGAGGTATTTACAATGTTCACAACATCATGGGTAAGCCAATCATAGCGGGATTCTAAAGTTGCACCGATGACACTTTCAATATTAGTTGCAATAAAAGCAGCTAGAGTACACCACAAAACTCCAATTAAATCAATCAGACCAATTCCCCATCCAAAAAATGCGATCGCAGCAGAAGCAAAAATACCAGCAAGGGTTCCTTCCAAACTCACCGCTCCTTCCGTACCACGGGGAACAGGTTTTAAAGTGGTAATTAAATAAGTGCTTTTACCATAAGCTTTACCAACTTCAGTTGCAGAAGTGTCAGAAAGTTTTGTACTAAAGCTAGCAACAAATCCTAGTATTAGCAGGGAAACTATGGTTAGCTTCAGATTTCCATCAGTTGTCGGGTAAAACAAACGAACTGCTAATACAGCCAAAGCACAAACCGAACCCGTAAATGCCGAGCCCCAAACATTTCCCGGACCTCTCGTACCAGAACGTTCTTCAGCAATACCCAAAGCTTCTTTTTCTGCCATACCAATACGGGTAACAGCAGAACCAACCAAGAAATAAAATATTACCAGTAAATATCCTTGCCAACCTAAAGTTAACCAAAGTATTGCACCCAAAAACCAAGCATGTATTAAACCAACGGGAGTTAAAAGTTTTTTGGGAGCGATCCAGGCTATGAAAACTAAAACTGTATTTAGCCCAATACCCAATAGCCCGGAATTCATCACATAATTTTCCAGGAACATCTTTAAAAATTATCAGCACTAGTATTTTTTTCAGACTAGCAGGAGAAGACGATTTGAGTAATAAGTAATGAGTAATAAGTAATGAGTAATGAGTAAGGAGTAGGAATTAATAATTTTTTTGCTGCAAAAATATAGAGCAATATTTTGTCACGAGTATATTTTTTATCAACTCTTCATAATACTGTAAAGACGAAATGTAAAAAAAATGACTTTATACCAATATAAAAACTTAATAAAATACTGATTACTCATTCGTAAAAATTAGAACAAGATAGCTTTATTAGTTTGTAAATTAAGAGACAATCGACTTTCATAGAATATGTAGTACCACCACAGGCTCAAAATTATGGCAGTGGAAATTTCAAATCCCTTCGATATAAATCTTGGTACTGACAATGTCATTATTACTGATACAGTCAGTTCGTTAGAAGGAAGTGACTTCTATAAATTTACTATCGGTGCTAGTAGCAGTTTTAACTTGTCCTTGGATGATTTGAGTGCCGATGCTGACGTCACTCTAATTCAAGATCGCAATTCTAACTTGCAAATAGATGGAGACGAAGTAATAGCTTATTCCAATCGCGGCGGTACGAGGTCGGAATTGATCAATGAAATTTTGGAAGAAGGTGATTACTATATTCGAGTTTATCCTTACGAAGAAGATGTGGATATCCGATATAGATTAACTGTTGGTGCAGAACTTTTAGATCTAGGGGGAGATACTCTTACCGAAGCGTACAAATTAGAAAATGGAGCAGCGATTAGCGACCGCATCGGTGGTTTAGATTTAAATAATTATTACCAATTAACTTTAGATGGTAGAAGCGATATTGATATAACGGTAAGTGGTCTCAATAATAATAGCGATAGTGATATTGATGTACATTTACTCGACATTAATGGTCAGATCGTTTCTAGTTCGACGAGTCCAGGTTCTGATGAATCAATTATTGAAACTTTAGAACCCGGAAAACATAACGAACATAACGTATATATTTATTCATACAGCCTTAATGAAGCAGATTATAATCTAACTTTTTCGTCAGTTCCCAAGACAAATTCACCTGTACCAACAAGTAGTAGTCCTTTACCATTACCAACAGCAGGTGGGGATAGTAATGTTGTAGCATCTCCGATTCCTCAATCAGCAAATAGCAATACAAATCATATCCAAGGAACTTTTGGAGCTGATACTTTTACTTATCAGTCGGGCTACAACTTGAATATTTTCTCCGGTAATGGCAATTATAATTACTCCTCGGGTTTGTTTGACACACTCAACTTGTCCAATTATGTTTCCAACACGGTTGGAATCAACCTTGCAAATAATGGAAATGGAGGTGTTGTTTACAATCCTGGCGATGGCGCACGTGTATTTGATGCGATTAAATTTAGTGACGGTCGTCAGATCCTATTTGAAAATATCGAAGTAGTTCAATTTGCAGATACCACTCTTAATTTATCCGTTATACCTAACGATCCTTTATTTAATCAGCAGTGGAACCTGCACATGACGGGCGTTCAAAATGCTTGGCGTTTTACTCAAGGTAATAATAATGTGCTGATGGGGATTGTCGATACGGGCTTGGGTACTGACAGTAATGGTAATCTTCACCCCGACCTACGAGATACTATTGTTGTTGGTAATAATTATTTAGATGAATGGCAAGGTTTTTCTCATGGGACTCCCGTTCAAGGAACAATGGGAGCAGCAGCAAATAATGGTCAAGGTATTGCTGGAATTAATTGGAATTCTTCCATTTATACCATTGATGTTGTAGGTGGCGATTCTGGAGACTATAACCTGGTTGGAGCTGTTGACACAATAATTAAAGAAGCAAATTCCCTAGGACAGTTTGCAGTCATCAACTTAAGTTTAGTTGGCGGTTACTCAGTACAACTCGAACAGATAATTGCTAACAATCAAAGTAATGCTCTCTTTGTAATTGCATCTGGTAATGACGGTGGTAATAGTATTGCTAGCCCTGCTAACTTAGCGGCAAAATACAGTAATGTAATGGCTGTCGGTGCTTCTTGGGGTACAGCAGATTGGTATGGTAATCCAAAAACACCGGGTCAAAGAATTGATTATTCTGGAATTGGATGGTGGGGTTCAAATCGTGGAGATGGTTTAACCTTAATGGCTCCATCGGAATTTGTTAGTACCAATGCCATAATTAACCCATCTAGTAGCTTCCACACTCACGGCTACGACCCTCGATTTAATGGAACTTCTGCATCAACAGCAATGGTATCTGGTATTGCCTCATTACTTTGGAGTGTCAATAAAAATTTAACTGCAGAGCAAATTAAATCCATTATTTCTCAAACTGCTACCGATCTAGGTGCTATTGGTTATGACACGGAATACGGTCATGGATTAATAAATGCTGATGCAGCAGTAAGACGAGCAATGGCAATTTCTAGAGGATTTTCTTAATCAGTTAATGCGCTAACGCGCACGCTCCGCTAACAGTTAACAGTTATCAGATATATAAATTAGTTTGCAGCTGATTACTGATTAGCTCAAATTTAATACAGGGTGTGTTGATGCCGATCGCACATCCTGTCACTATTTGATGACAAATTTTCTCTTGTTCATAACTAATCTGTAAATCAATTATCTGTTTATTTTTTTTATTTACATTATTTTTAATTTCATAAGCATATCAATAACTAAAAACTTTACTTCGGTGAAGCTTTTAAAGTTTCGTGCTGCTAATAAATAACAATTTTTTCTAAAAATAATTTATGTCCATCGATTACCTGAATAATAATCTCGATTATCGCAAAGGGCAAAATATCAATACTTTCTCTTCAAAGAATACTTTCAGCTTTCAAGAACCCACTTATTCAGGATTAGTTAGTAACAGTAGTTATAACTCTTCAACAGGTTATGGTTCTATTGATACAAAAGAAGCTTTAGAAACAATTACAGGTAAAGAAATCAATGAAGTTCCAGATTTAGGTGGTAATAATTGGGGAGCCGATTTGATAAATGCTCCAAGTGCTTGGAATGAAGGATATACCGGAGAAGGTGTAATTGTTGCTGTGCTTGATGGTGGGGTTGACTACAACCACAAGGATTTACGAGATAACATTTGGACAAATAGTAAGGAAATTGCTGGTAACGGCAAAGATGATGACGGTAATGGTTTTATCGATGATATTTACGGTTGGAATTTCCATGACGATAACAACGACACGTTAGACAAAGATGGACATGGTACCCATGTTGCAGGTACTATCGCTGGTGTTAATAATAATTATGGCGTAACTGGTATAGCCTATGATGCCCAGATTATGCCCGTGAAGGTACTTGATGATAGTGGTTCTGGTTATTACAGTTCGATTGTTGATGGAATTTACTACGCAGTAGATAACGGCGCTGATGTTATTAATCTGAGTCTTGGAGGTGAATATCCCAGTTGGGATGTGGAATCAGCAATTGAATATGCCCATAAAAATGGTGTAACTGTTGTCATGGCTGCTGGAAATAGTTCCGGAGAAGTTCCTTTGTATCCGGCTAACTATGCAGATGATTATGGAATTGCAGTTGGAGCAGTAGATCGAAATAATGAATTGGCTGATTTTTCCAACCGTGCTGGTAATGATGAAATTGCTTATGTGACCGCTCCGGGCGTAAATATCTACTCTACAGTCCCAAATGATGGATATGAATCCTACAGTGGTACATCTATGGCGGCTCCTCACGTCAGTGGAATGGTTGCATTAATGCTCAGTGCAAACCCAAATCTGACTCCCGATCAAATTCGTCAAATTGTTACTCAGTCGGCAAGTAATAGTAGTCAAGCAACAAATAGCGATCGCAAAATTTTAGGTTTAGATTTAGAACTTGATTATTTAAGCTTTGTTGAGACAACTTTTGATAGCTTTGACAGTATCGATTTTAATTTTGATTTTGCTAACCTTGAAGCGAATAAAATTATTGATTTTTCCAGTAATATTTCTAGTCAATCAGGAATTAGCAGTGTAATTGACAATTTTAATGTATCAACTTTATCAACTTTAGATATTGATTTTGCTAATAATAATCTTGCCAATAACAATAACTTGCTGAATAATCCCATACTTTCTAATCCAGCAATTACCTCTGAATTATTGAATTTATATCGCGGTTATTTGAATTTAATGAAAGGTATTGAAGAAATCACAAAAGATGACAATCCTGAGGAATTACCTTCAATTCCAAGTTTGTCGAGATGAATAATCCATGAGGTACATATCAACTAGGAACTGAAAGAGTCATCTTGCTTCTAGTTGCTTTGCATGGTCTTTCTCTGGATGTGGAGCATTGAGATAATACCAATTTGGAAAAATAATGAGACAGATAGATTTTGTAGAGACGTTGCATGCAACGTCTCTACCGGAGAATCTGTTGCAATGATTTATTGAATTAGTATAAGTTCGCACCATAGTAGCGACACAATTCACTTTTAGCTCATACAGGAATTTTAAATCACTTAAGTCTTTACTTTACCTTCAAGTACTGTTTCTGTGAGATTAGCTCCTTTAAAATTAGCACTTTCATAATTTTTTACCTCTTCAAGAGTCGCCCGATAAAAAATCGCCCCTGAAAGAATCGCCCCTGAAAGATTCGCCCCTGAAAGATTCGCCCCATAAAGAATCACCCCTTCAAGAGTCGCCCCTAAAAGATTCGCCCCTTCAAGAATCACCCCTTCAAGATTCGCCCCATAAAGATTCGCCCGATAAAGGTTCGCCCCTTCAAGAATCACCCCTTCAAGATTCGCCCAGTAAAACTCTCTAAATAACAGAATGCAATCTTTCAAATTCAAAAAACTCAGATGATTCAAGCAAAATACAATACCGTCTACTCTTTGTCCTTGTAGTCGGGAAATCCAGTTTCCAAAAGCTTCAGGGGAATCCCATTCAATTTGAGAAATATTTTCTGTTACCCTAGCACAAGCATTTAATACAACCAACAGTGCTTCTTCTGCATTCCGCGCCTGTTGATTTGCTTGATGAAAATCTGGTCGAGGATTCAAACGTTCCATTGGCATTCCATGACGCAGCATAAAACTAATTAATTCGCATAGTGTTTGCTGCCAATTAGCAATATCCGAGGGATTTTGTATACTCTGTAAGCGTATTTCATCTAATACAAAGTTAAACAAATACTCATCCATCGGTGAAGCACCACACAAATTTGCCCAGCGGGTTAGAGCTTCTTTTTCATCCCAACCCTCATCAGGATCGTTTTGTTGTGCTTTCAGCTTTTTGTGAATTAGTTTTATTTCCCGCACAATGCGTGTTGCTGTTAAATACTCACCAAAACTCTTGTGAGTAAATTCAAAAGTTTTGTCTCCTTGATTATTCGAGCCACTTTGACGAAAATAAAAAGCAAGTAACAACCTAGTTACGCCTTCCTCAGCTTTTTTTTGAAATTCCATCAGCCATTTTTTTAAACCACTGCGGTTGCAATGATTTTCAATATCTCTGACTGTTGTTGTACGTCCATCACCATGCCAAGAAGATAAAGCAATTTCTTCTAGAACACGGATAAAATCTTGTTCCTTAAGTCCCTTAACTGCAGGATGTTGTCGTTTATTTTCCCAAACTCTTTCATAAACAGATTTGAGTAAATCTGCATAAATTATATTCAGATTACTCTCTTGAGAAAAATCTACTTTCTTCCTAATAAAACTCAGAGCAACCAAATAATTTAGTAAAGGCTGGGAAGTAATTTCAATTAAATTATTTTTTTCTAATTCTTTTGGTAAGCTACTATATTTTTGACCCTTAAGTAAACTGTACTTCTTCCACCATTGCTGGCGCTTATCTTCATTTAATAATTTGCGTTCATCTTTGTAATTATGTTTTCCTTTATCATCTTTACTGACAAAATAAGGTAGAACGTGTAAAATTTGCTCTGGTTTGCGGAACTCATTACTATTCGCCTGCACTATCAGTTCTCGTCCAGTAATTAAAGCTTGCAGTCGAGTTTTATTAGAATTAAATCTATCTACTTTTTTTTCTATCTCCCTAACAAATTGCTGAGCAACTTCTTGAACTGCTTTACCCTGCATAGCTAGTTCATCTAAACCATCGAAAATAATCAGTAAGCGTGGTTCAGCATTTTCTTTTGATAGAGGATTAGAAGGTAAAATATTATCAATGTCCGATTGAATAAATTTACCAATTGCATCCACCAAATCATCTGTAGGATTGAATTGATGTAAAGGAATAAATAAAACTCGAACCTTTTCTTTTTCTGCTTGCTTGGCAGCAAATATTTTTGTAAACGAAGATTTACCGCTTCCTGGTCCACCACTTATAACTCGAATCGCGTCATGAGGGTCTGCTTGATTTAACCAGGTTTCGAGTTGACTTTCTAAATCAACAACAACCCGCTGATATTGCTTGTTTTCATGTAGTCTATCCTCAAACTTATCATCCTGCTGATTTTCTTCAACTTCACAATTGTAGTAGGCATACAAAGGAACATAGATTTGTTTGAGACCAAATGCTTCGAAAAACATCGGTTCTTCAACCTGTCTTTGCAGCCAAGCTGAGTAGCGCCGCCATGCATTTTCCTGTTCGCTAGCTTTAATAAAAGGAGTATCAGGCTGTTCTGTTAAACAGGCGTATTTTTGAGAATCTTTGTTCCATTCCTCACGTAAAGCATAGACAAAATAAGTCGGTAGGCGATCACTAATACTTTGTGCTGCGGCTTTATCTTCCCCAAACTCTTCTAACCATTGCCTCAAAGGAACTTTGATTATTTCAATAATGGGTAAATCTTTGGGATTTGTAAAAAAGTTTTGGTTAATACGTAATTCGTTATCTTTCAAAAAGCGATCTAAGTGATAATCACAAATTATCTTGAGTTCATTAACTTCCAATTCATTATTATCTATTTTTATCTGCAAATCTTGATTGCTCTTCACTAAAGCAACCATTGCAGTCGTCAAAGAATTATAAATCAGTAACCAAGCAATTTCTCCCGGTGTTTTTGCTATTCCTAATTCTGCTGAAGCTTCCACTAGATTTTCAGCAGCACTATCTAAATTACCCAAAAGACCATTTAACGCAGCCTTTCCTACTGACGAAAACAAATTGCGGGGATCTTCTATTTTCAAAGACTTATTCCAGAATTTGTCGGGCTTTTTGATGGAAATTCCTGGTTCATGGGTCATGTATTTTGTATATTTCGCAAAAATACTTATCTAAATAGAATCAATTTGTTCATTTTACATTTCGGAAAAATATTTATAAAAAATATAGGGACTCAGACAAAAAACAAGAAAAAAATGTCTAAGTATCCCTATTTACTATTTCCTTATAAATTCATTAAGAAAGAACTTCTGTAGAAGTAGCTAAAACCTTCCGTGAATTACCATTGATTTTCGCCCTAATTACCTGTCCTAAAACTCCCAAAACAATACCAGGCGCAAACAATGCTGCAGGCGGTTTAATCATATGTATGACTTCAAAAAATGTCCGATGTAATTTTGGCTGGCGGGTTGATAATAACATCACTTCATCCATATATTTATGCATAAATCGAGTCATTGTATCGGGTTTTCCACCTTCAGTACTTTCCCAACGACAATCATCACTTGTCGCCATTAACCACGGAGTTTTTAACACCTGAGCTAACTGTTTTTGAAACTTTTTAGCTAATCCCACAATTGTATAATTGGAACCACTGAACTGCTTTTGTAAGCATTTTTGTAGAGTTAAAGCTCCTAAAGCAGCAGTTGTCATTCCTTGACCATATATCGGATTGAAAGCACAAACTGCATCCCCAATAATGACTAAACCATCTGGCAAACGCGCTAATTTTTCATAACGATGCCAGCAATTTTCTGTACGACGATAACCATACACCTTGGAAATAGGTTTAGCATCTTTGATTAGGTCATAAATCGCTGAGTTACGTAGAGTACGGGCATATTCTAAAAAACCTTTGTCATCAGTAGGTGGATAATCTTTACCGATACCTCCCAAAGTTATAATCCAACGATTACCTTCTGCAGGAACCAAAACTCCTCCTCGTTTATTATGGGGAGGTTTAGAGAGAACTCCTAAAGCTTGCCAATTTACTTCTAAATTTTGAGGACGTTCATACCAACGAGTGCTATAACCCAAAAAAGAATTGATCTCTGTTTTTTCTGGTGTCTGATAACCCATTGATTTTAACCAATTACGTGCTTGGGAATTACGACCAGAAGCATCCACAACTAAATCTGCAGTTAATTCTTCTTCTTGATGCCGATCTAAGTGATATACCTTGACTCCCTTGACTTGAGAATTAGACTCATCACTTAGCAATTCCTGAACTTGAGTTTTTTCTAAAAACTTAACATTATCAAAACTCAAAAGACGACGATGTACCAACCATTCTAAAAATGCACGACTACAAGTGTGGGTGATCAAATCCGATTCAATATGCGGATGCCAGCCCCAAAAACCAAAAAGTGCGTATTCCTTAGCCCAATCGATTTTTGGTGCTCCAGCTTCCTTTATCTCTGAATCTATCCCAGGAAATAATTTTTCTAAAATTCTTTTTCCTTGGGTAAGCAGTACATGAACATGATTTGCTTGAGGAACACCTGTACGGGTTTGGGGCTCTTGGGGTAAGGTATCGCGCTCAACTACAACTACACGAGCAAAATAATCTGCTAAAACCCTTGCACTTAAAAGTCCAGCCATACTGCTACCGATAACTATGGCAGTGCGATCATTAGTATTTTGCTGCGATATTGACGCGTGCATTTTATTTTACTAATCCAATTTGTAAAACTTGTAATCCGATCTTAGCGAGAATTGCTCTAGCTTTACAGAAATCAAAATCTGACGGACTCCATTTGTTGTAGCTGCCTTAACAAGGAGCGAGTTAATCAAAAATAATTTATACACTTAATAACAGTATATGAGCTACACTTCTTTTTATACTGAAATATGACAAGTATCAGCACCTAACTTGAATATCCTACTGAAACTATGCCTACTCGTAAAAAACTGTATCTCAAGGAAACAGTAAATGATGACTTATTCGTAGTTGGTATTGGTACATCAGCAGGTGGGTTGAGTGTTTTAGAAGAACTGTTCGATCACCTACCCTCCGATAGCGGTGCTGCTTTTGTTGTGATTCAGCATCTCTCGCCAGATTTTAAAAGCTTGATGAAAGAATTACTCCAGCGACACACGGGTATGGAAGTTCATCGAGTTACACAAGATATGCAGTTGCAGCCCAATTCGGTGTATCTAATTCCTCCAGGTAAGAATTTAGTTTTAGAAACCAACTTATTAAGGTTAGAAGAACGTAAAAAAAACGAAAATGATAGATACGAACTCAACTTTCCCATCGATCTGTTCTTTACCTCTTTAGCTAATAACTACAAAGAACGATCCATTGGGGTAATTTTGTCAGGCTCAGGTAGTGACGGAACCCATGGCTTAAAGATTATTAATGAAGCAGGGGGAGTATCTTTAGTACAAGATCCAGAAACGGCAGAGTTTGATGGTATGCCCCGCAGTGCGATCGCTACTGGAGTCGTAAACCAAATTCTCCCCCCCCAAGAACTAGCGCAACTAATCTATCAATGCATTCTCTCACCTGCAGATTGTCTAGAAATTGAGTCTAATGACACAAGCTTTCTGACTTCTTCTCACCTTCAGCAAATGGCTAATCTTTTGCTTGAAACGGAAAAAATCGATTTTTCTCACTACAAAACTAGTACCATATCACGACGGATTCACCGTCGCCGTTTGATTAATAACTTTCCAGATATCGCCAGTTATCTTAAATTTCTCCATCACTCTGAGGAAGAAAGGAAAGTTCTTTGCTCGGATTTACTAATTAACGTCACTCATTTTTTCCGCGATCAAGCAGCCTGGAATCATTTAGAAAATAATATTTTGCCCGTTTTAATCGAGCAGGCCAAACCCCAGGAAGAATTGAGGTTTTGGGTAGCGGCTTGCTCTACGGGGGAAGAAGCTTATTCCCTAGCGATTTTGATCCATGAAGCCTTAGAGGATTTAAATAAATCCCAGAGAGTAAAGATTTTTGCTACCGATATAGATCACACTGCGTTAAAAAAAGCTTCTACGGGAATTTACCCCCAATCTATTGTTAATCATATCACTCCCGAACGATTACAAAAATATTTCATCCCCAAAGATGAATCTTTTCAGGTGATACGCACATTAAGAGAAATGTTAATTTTCTCCCCCCAAGATCTGACTAAAGATGCGGGTTTTACCCGTATGCACTTAATCAGCTGCCGTAATGTCCTAATTTATATGCAGTCGGATTTGCAACAACAGATACTGCGTAATCTTCATTTCTCTTTATTGGTCAAGGGAGTGCTCTTTCTAGGAGAAGCTGAATCTTTAGGAATATTTACTTCTGAATTTACAGCTTTAAACAAAAAATGGAAAATTTACCAAAAAAGAAGAGATATTAAGTTCGCCATTCCTCCAAGAACCATCTCTAAATTTACCGTCAACTCTTATTCTCAGACTTTAAAACCTAAATTTCCAAATAATACAAAATCAATTCATGAGCATAGTCTCCAACGCATGTTAAACGACTCTCACTCGGTTATCATGCTGGTGAGTTCAGATTATCAATTACTTTATGTTTATGGCAACTCAAGTAAACTATTTAAACCTCCATATGGGGAAATTGTTACTGATGTTACCAAAATGGTAGTATTGCCCTTACAGCTACCTCTAAATACTGCCCTTCATCGAGCTAAAAAAGAAAAGAAATCGATTATTTATTCTGAAATTAAACTAGAACAGGGAAGGAATACGTATTATATAAACCTCAAGGTTATTCCCCCAGAAAATAATTGGGAAAGTGGGAACTTTTATCTGGTACAAATTAATCGCAAAGAAATTGTACCGTCTCTAGAAAAAACACCAGTACAAATATTTGAAGCTAACAATGAAGCTCAACGGCGAATTTTAGAATTAGAGCATGAGTTGCAACATACCCGGGAAAATCTTCAAGCATTAATCGAAGAATTAGAAACTACTAACGAAGAACAACAGGCATCAAATGAAGAATTAACCGCCTCCAATGAAGAACTACAAAGCACTAATGAAGAATTACATTCAGTTAATGAAGAACTGCACACAGTTAACATTGAGTATCAGTCAAAAATCTTAGAACTTACTCAACTCAATGACGACATTGATAATTTACTTAAGAGTACAGAAATTGGAGTTATCTTTTTAGACTCAGAGTTAAAAATTCGTAAGTTTACCCCTGCTGCAACAGCAGCAGTCTCCGTACGCCACACAGATCTAGAACGCCCGTTAAAAGAACTTACCCTCAAAATAGAATGCCCTAATTTACAAGCATTGTTGGAGGAAGTCAATTCAAATCAAAAATCTATTGAATTAGAGGTTAAGCATCTAGAATGTGACTCCTATCTCTTGGTGCGAATCCACCCTTATCACACGGAAAACCAACAAAGACAGGGAATTGTAATTAGTTTTGTCAAAATAGATGAAATTAAAGTAGTTCAGCTGCAACTAGAAAATACTTTAACAGAGTTACAAAGTAAAAAACAGGAAATAAACAACTTTTTTAATCTATCTCTAGAACTTTTATGTGTAGCTACTCCACAGAATAATTGTTTTAGACGAATTAACCCCAGTTTTGAAAGGATTTTAGGGTATACCCAAGAGGAATTGCTCAATCAACCATTCCTGAATTTTATTCACCCTGACGACGTACAATCTAGCATCGAAGAGCTAAAAAGACTGGAAAAAGATCGTGATACCATAGGTTTTAAGAATCGTTACCGCTGCAAAGATGGTTCTTATCGTTATTTTCAATGGATGGCAACTTCCTATCAGGGACTGTTATATGCCAGCGCCCGCGACCTCACCGAACAAAAACTTGCTCAAGAATTGCAGAGCCGTCAATTGGCAGCGATAGAAACCGCTAGTGATGGCATTGCAATTCTCAGTGATGATAGGTTTATTTATCTTAATCAAGCTCACCTAGAGATTTTTGGCTACACTCAACCCGAAGAATTAATCGGTCAATCTTGGCATATTCTCTACGAACCTGAAGAATTAGGTCGATTCGAACGAGAAATATTTCCTATTTTACAACAGCGGGGAAAATGGCAGGGAGAAGCTTTAGCCAAACACCGCGACGGTCATACTTTTAATGAAGAATTAACTCTCACTTTTACTCCCGCAGGGGATTTAATTTCTAGTTGTCGGGACATCACCGAAATTAAACAAGCTCAAGAGCAAATCCTGCAAGCCAATGCTGAGCTAGAACAGCGAGTTGCCCAGCGTACGCAAAGCTTAGCCAATTTTAGCAATTGCCTTCAACAAATTCATCGTCTAGCGGTTTCCAATTATCAACAGTTAGATGATTTATTTAGCAATTATCTCCAAGCTGGATGCCAGATGTTCAATCTACCTACGGGGATTGTCAGCGAGGTCAATGATTCTATATATAATATTGTCGCTGTTGAATCGCCTTTAGATTTAGAAGTGGGTTACAAATCTCCTTGTCTTTGTACTTACTGTGGGTCGGTAGTAGAAGAAAATCTTTCTACCATTACCTACAATCAGCTTGGGGAAAGCAAATCAATCAAAAATCCTCCCACTTGTCTCGACTTAAAATTAGAATCCTTTATCATTACGCCAATTTTTGTCAATGGCAATCTCTACGGAAGATTAATCTTTTGCGATACTAAATTTAGAAAATCAGAATTTACTGAAGAGGAAAGAAAAATTATCGAGTTGATGGCAAAGGATATTGGTAATTCTATTGCCTCTGTACAAACTGAAGCAGCCCTCAGAAAAAACGAAAAACTCTTCCGTAGTACTTTTGAACAAGCAGCAATAGGTATTGCCCATCTTAACCCAGAATTTCGTTTTCTTAAGGTTAACCAAGGCTTTTGCCAGATGCTCGGCTATTCTGAAGCAGAATTATTACAGAAAGGCTTCGCAGACGTTACCGACCCCGAAGACTCAGTTCTTGATTTAGAATATGTCAGACAAATGCTAGCTGGGGAGTTCGAAAGTTATTCCTGTGAGAAACGCTACATTGACAGTAATGGCTTGATCGTATGGGCTCATTTAACAGTCACTCTAATCAAACATAAGTCGGGAAAAGCGGAATATTTTGTTGCCATAGTTGGAAATATTAGCGATCGCAAACAAGCGGAAATTGATCTTAAAGAAAGTAAAACCAAACTCCAAAAAGCTAACCAAGCTAAAGATGCTTTTATTGCTCATATGAGCCATGAATTACGCACACCCCTAAATAGCATCCTTGGTTTTAGTAGCATTTTGCAAAAAGACTCTGATTTAACGACACAGCAACTTGATTCCATAAGAATCATTAATCAATCTGGTCAACATCTGCTGACTCTAATTAATGACATCCTTGACTTATCGAAAATAACAGCTAACAAACTGCAATTAGAACCACAAGAATTTAATTTTATTCAATTCTTAAACGAAATTGCGACTATCTTTCGTCTCCGCGCTCAGCAAAAATATTTAAAATTTTCTACTTCAATTTCACCTTCTCTACCTAAAATAGTGAGTGCTGATGAAACCCGATTGCGACAGGTTTTATTAAACTTACTGGGTAATGCCGTTAAATTTACCTCAAATGGCACCATAACCTTCAAAGTTTCTAATATAAAAACAAAGCAACAAAAGAAACGCCTTAAGCCTGGAAAAATCCAAAAAATCCGTTTTCAGATCGAAGATACGGGAATCGGCATCCCCAGCACTAAATTCACTGAAATTTTCCTTCCATTTAGACAATTAAGAAATATAACTGAAAATCCTGAAGGAACCGGCTTAGGATTAAATATTAGCCAAAACATTATTCAACTTATGGGTAGTCAAATCCAACTGAAAAGCAAAGTAGGTCAAGGAACTAAGTTTTGGTTCGATTTAGAAATCTTGGAAGCAGATGCCAATATTTTACCCACATCATCTGGGCCTAATTATCAAAATATCCGTTGTTTGAGGGAACCCCAAAAAATCCTCGTTGTGGATGATCGCAATGACAACCGAGCTTTATTGGTTAGATATCTAGAACCCTTAGGCTTTATCATTGCAGAAGCTAATAATGGTGAAACAGGTTTAGCTATAGCTGAAACTTTTAAACCCGATGCTATCTTGGTGGATTTAGTTATGCCAGTCATGGATGGTAAAGAAATGATTACTAGAATCAAACAACACCATGAGTTACAAAATACAGTAACTATTATGATTTCGGCTAATAGCCAGTCAATTCTCAAACAATCGGAAATGAATTGTCACGGCTTCTTATCTAAACCTGTAGACTTAGAACAACTGCTAGAACTATTAGAAAGTAATTTACAGTTAGATTGGCAATCAGTCGAAACCGTTACAGAAGAAGACTTATATGTTCTGGTTGTACCTCCTCAGCAGGAATTAATCCAATTATTAGAACTAGCCAAGTTCGGAGATATAGAAGCAATTAAAGAGCAGATAAATTTTTTCGAAGAAACAAATTCTCAATATATCCCTTTTGTGCAAAAGGTTCGACAGCTTGTTCTTAATTGTCAGCAGGAGCAATTAGAAATTTTATTTCAGAAATTGATAAATTAAATGTCGATGACTATCAGCAGTATTACCGCCCTAGCCTTTAAAGATTTTTTGTAATATTTTAAGTAATGTCTAAGTATTACTTAACTAGGCTTTTTTTATGTATAAACACTTATTTTTTCTGATTTTCGCCTTTCAGTCGCAAAACACATAGTAATTAATATTACATTATGAAGTGATGAAATATGAGTTTTAGGGCTTCGTATTCTTGCGTAACTCTGGAAACATAAAAATCGGAAACAACTTTGTAAACCTTAGACTATTATTAGCTTTTAAGCTTTATTTTCTAATATTATAGAAGCAATAATCGCTTTTCACTTCAAGCCCGAACTAACAAGGATTTTATGTTTCCCTAAGCGTAATAATGATGAAATAAAATTAAAAAATATTAGTAATATCCAAAAACAATACAAGTATTTTTACTGGTTACTAGTTAATTCCGAGTCGGTTAAAACCCATAATATGGGTGAAAATAGATTAAGATTAACATGAATAACTTAGTAAATTCTCTACCATCTAAAATAATTTTAATAGTTGATGATAATCCCAATAATTTACAGCTTTTATTTCAATATTTGAAAAAAGTTGGTTATAAAATTCTCATTGCTCAGAGTGGAAATAAAGCTATTGAAACTGCCAAAGCTAATCATCCCGACCTAATTTTATTAGACGTGATGATGTCGAACCTTGATGGATTTGCTACCTGTCGTTACTTAAAAAGTAACCCCAGTACCAAAGATATTCCGGTTATTTTTATGACTGCCCTAAAAGAGACCGAAAACAAAGTACAGGGCTTTAAATTAGGGGCGGTAGATTACATAACTAAACCGATTAAGGAAGAAGAATTACTAGCACGAATTGAAACCCATCTTTCCCTTCAGAGCTTACGTCAAAATTTAGCCCAAGATGCTGCCCAACAAAAATTATTAGGAGAAATCAGCGATCGTATTCGTCAATCACTAGATTTAAAATTAATTTTAGAAACTGCAACTAAAGAGATAAGAGCTTTATTAGACTGTGACCTTGTTTGGTTAGCTCAAATAAATAATCAAACTCAAATAAACAATCAAAGCATATCGATTAAAGCCTATGCTTCCAGTGGTATTACAATTGATTTTGAGGAAAATATACCCTATGATTACTTTCTCTTAAATACAAACAACCATCAACATATCTGTTACACAAATAGTGTAGATGGCAACATACCTTACAGCAAATGCGATCTACAAAACAAAATTCATAAAATTGAAGTAAATAAAACAGAAAACAGAAAGCAGAAAACAGAAATTCTCTTAGATGCGCAATCCTTACTTAATCCTAAAGCACGATTAATAGCTCCAATTTTAATTAATCCTACTCAATCAGCAGATCCTAGTACTGTTAAAAATACCTTGTGGGGATGGCTTATTGCAGACCAATATAAATCGTCCCGACAGTGGCAAATAAGAGAGATTGACTTACTAGAAAAATTGACAACCCAATTAGCCATTGGCATTAAACAAGGATTACTTTACCAACAATTATCCAAACTAGCTATTGTAGATTCTTTAACTAATCTCTATAATCGCCGTTATTTCGACCAACAACTATATAAAGAGTGGTATAGGCTTAAACGCGCTTCTTCTCCCCTGTCATTAATCATCTGTGATGTGGATTGTTTCAAAAAATATAATGATACCTATGGTCATCAACTCGGGGATGAGTGCTTGCAACAAGTAGCTAAAGCAATTGCCAGCACAATCAAAAGACCTGGAGATGTATTAACGCGTTACGGAGGAGAAGAATTTGCTGCAATCTTACCCCACACACCCGAATCTGGAGCAATTAAAGTTGCCGAAGATATGAGGATTGCTGTTAGAGAATTAAATATCCCTCATCTTGATTCCTCAACAAATTCTGTTGTCACCATTAGTGTTGGTATCGCAAGTGTAATACCCACCTCCGAAAATAATCCCGATCTGTTGCTCAAAGCTGCCGATCTATCTTTATATCAATCTAAAGAGCGAGGTCGAGATTGTATTACTGTTTATTCAGACCCCATCTCTACTTTCAAAGAACGTCAAGAAAAAACCAAATGCTGGGTTAAACATCTTCGCCAAGCTCTCCAAGAAAATTTGTTTAGCCTCTACGCGCAACCCATTGTTCCTTTGGAAGTAGATGACAAAAAAAGATACTTTGAAATTTTATTGCGCCTTACAGATAAAAGTAATGGAGTTATTTCCCCCAATATATTCTTAGACATAGCAGAGCGTAACTCCCTAATTACTGATATTGATACTTGGGTCGTTAATAATTTAATGGAAAAGCTCAGCAATTTTCATTCGGAGGGTGAATCTTCTGGAACTAACTTTGATTTACAAGATTATCGCTTTTCCATTAATCTTTCGGGAGCATCACTCAACAGCGAATCTTTTCTAGAATTTTTGTCACAAAAACTGACCGATTCCCATCTTCCTCCGGACTTATTCTGCTTTGAAATTACTGAAACCGTGGCAGTTTCTAATCTGACTAGAGTCTCAAAGTTTATTAATTCTCTCAAAAATCTTGGCTGTAGTTTTGCTCTCGATGACTTTGGTAAAGGTATGTCCTCTTTGACTTATTTAAAGAATTTACCTGTGGATTATTTAAAAATTGATGGCTCTTTCATCAAGGAATTGAATAGTAATAAAGCCTCAAGGGTAATGGTGGAAGCAATTAATCACATAGCCGAAGGAATTGGTCTTAAAACCATAGCTGAATTTGTCGAAAATCAAACTATTTTAGATGCTTTACGCAAATTAAAAGTAGATTATGTTCAAGGATTTCATTTAGGTCGCCCAGGAATATTGATGGACGTTTTATCTCATCCAGTTTCCAGCAATCCCTAACCCCCATGTGCCGCAAGGCGGCGGCATCTTAGTGCTATCCCCAAACTAGTTCAAAATCGCTTTTTCTACTTTTGCTGCTTGAAGCTCCCGACCAATAAATACTAAACGGGTTTGACGAGGTTCTTCATCTAACCACATGCGGTCGTAAAACGAATCAAAGCGATTACCAACTCCTTGAAGAATCATCCGCATTGGCTTTTGAGGAACGTTTATAAAACCTTTAATGCGATAAATTTCTTCTTGTTGCACTAACTCTTGTAGTTTATTAATCAAAACTTTTGGTTCAAATCCTTGGTCTAAAACAAATTCCACCGAGTTAATTCCATCATCATGTTCGTGTTCTTCTTCATGGTCATGATGACTAGGACGATTTTTGAGATTATCTTCAACTGCAGCATTAAAACCTAACAATAAATCGGTATTAATTTCTCCGTGATCGCAAGGTACAATTTTAACTCCCGGTGGAACTTGATTTTGTAATGATTCAGTAACTCTAGCAACAGTATCCTTATCAACTAAATCTGTTTTCGTTAATAAAACTAAATCTGCAAAAGCTAACTGATCTTCAAATAATTCTTCGAGGGGAGTCTCATGCTCAATACTTTCGTCAGATTCTCGTTGTTTTTCCAAAGCAGCGAAATCGTTAACAAGATGTCCCATGGCTAAGGCTTGACAATCCACAACCGTGACAACACCATCGACCGTTGCAGCGTTACGAATTTGATGCCAGCGAAAAGCTTGTACCAAAGGTTTCGGTAAAGCTAAACCTGAAGTTTCTACAAGAATACAGTCAATACTATCTCGTCTCTCAACTAACTGTTGCATCACTGGATAAAATTCTTCCTGGACGGTACAGCAAAGACATCCATTATTCAGTTCAACAATATTAGTTTGTGGATTCCCTTCTTGATCACAAACTTGACACCCACGTAAAATTTCACCATCAATACCAACTTCGCCAAATTCATTGACTAAAACAGCAATACGACGCCCTTGATTATTTTTGAGAAGATTGCGGACAAGAGTAGTTTTACCAGCACCAAGAAATCCAGTGATAACAGTTACAGGAATTTTATGCATTGTTATAATGTTCGCGAAAAATTATTGACTCAAATTACAGAAAGTTAATTTCTTCTCGTTTGAGGATTTACCAATTGAGTCCTCATTTGTAGACGAGATAGTTTAGCACCAGCACTTCGCCCTGAAGTATCTGTACATTTCTTCAGCTAACCGTACGCAAGAAGTCTCATCAAAGATGAACTGTAGTACAGTCTTTTTGAAAGCAGAACAAAATAGCTAAGTTTTGTAGGGCAAATGGAGCATAGATGTAGAAACAAATTTAAGAGGAATTTTTTCAAGCAATTGCTTCTGCATCCATACTTTGAAACACAAAAATTAATGTTTATACAGATCTAATAACTTAAAAATCTACTTACCAAATGCAATACCCTCTGGGTATATATCTCGCATATCTATTTCATTTAATTGCAATAAAAATTGATTCGACATCATCTGTACCTCGCAGACGTTTTACCTGACTCAGAAAAAATACGGCGGGCATCCTGACTTAGAGATAAACAAAGCTTTTGTTTTATCTCATCACAGTTGCGGGACAGTGTTGGATTTTCACCAATCTTTCCCCATTACCTCTGATAGCTGTTCCCTACCAGAACCGATATGACATATCTACAGAAGATAGCACAATATGAGTGAGTAAAGCTTTGGATTTTGGTTCCACAGGTGATATTTTCAAGATTTAGGGCTAATGACTCAAAAATTTATTCATTGCGATCGCCCTCCAGGTTAATTAACTGAGTTAGGAGTTTTCGTGTGATGAATCCTAACTAGTTTTTTTGGGTCGCCAAAATACAAACAATGATGAAGACTGTAAAACCGACATAAGAGAAAACAGTTAGCCAGTCTTGCCAGTTAACAGGAATTCCCGCAAATAGATTTATCATTCAAATTAATTTTTTTTCTTTGCTAGAGAATTGTTGACCCCTAATATGTATCAGAGACCGATAAAAACTATTTTCTAAATTTAAATTTATTTTTCAGAATCTACTTTTTAAAATATTTGCATATCAGCTTACCAGGACTATTTTCTTCAAATGGAACAACTTTACCATTGCGCTGAATCTTAAATCTTCCACGACAGTTATATATTTCAACGGGCTTATTCTCTCCGTCAACACTGATTGCGACTCTGTAATTCCAGTATCTTTTTGCACTACGTTGAATATTGAGAATACAAATCTCATGTCCATCATAATTACTGCACATTGCATCTTTGTTAGGAATGATCCCGAAAACGGAAATACCCGAAAATAGAAAATGTATTGACAATAGTAAGGCAGTAAATTTCATTATAGTTTTGTTAAATTTTATATTTTGACGTCATTAGGTTTGGGAACAGCGAAAGCTTGTATTTTTAATAGCCTTATTTCCATAGCCTTCTTTATACTTAAACTACGATAAAAAGATACCTATTACAAATCAAAACTTACGTAAGATTTAAAAAATTATTTGAAATAAATTTCCCTCTAAAGAAGCATTTTTGCTTTTTTTCGCAAATTTTTGCCAAAATTTTCCTTTATCTTCAATGGATGCTATCCTTATATACCAGGCTTTTGAGAAATCATTAGCTCCAGTAGTAGTTGTCAAATAATTTTTTGGCAAATCAGCAAACGCTACAAACAAATGTCCAAAATTTTGCAAAGATAATATTATTTCTTAAATTATTTTCCAAACAAACCTCTTGGCAACGATGGGCATGAGTGAAAAAACGATAGAAGGTTACGGGAAAGGTTTTCTCGTTTTAATTTTGCCAATCTCGGTTGCAATTATTTTCTTTGTCAACACTTGGCGAATTTGGATAGTGCTTGTAGCACTATTAATTGGTTTGAGATTATTTCAGAGTTATCGGTGGCAGCAATGGTGTACAAAAGTTAATCCGACATTTCACCAACTAATTGAAAGTAATCAAGGTAGAATTACACCGATAGACTTAGCAATTAAGGGTAATTTTTCTGGAACAAAAGCAAAACGTTACCTGGATACAAAAGCCGGAGAATTTGGTGCCAGAATCGTTAAAGTTGAAGATGGCAATCAAGTTTATCACTTTATTACTGCTAAGACTTTGAGCAGTTTATTGGATTCTAGCGAACCAGAAGCAGAAGAATTTTCTGCTCCAACGCTAAAATCAAGTACTCAGATTTTGGCAGAATTAGAGCCTAAAAAGGAAGTTAGTCATGCTGAAAGCTTGGTAAATGAAACCATCTCCGAACAAATTAACGCCGAACCAGAGCACCTCCACACAGAAGATAAGAAACCTTTAGAAAAGCAACTATTATTTGGTTCTTTAATTCAATCAGAGCTTGCTAAACGTTTAGGTGTGTATTCAAGTACTGTTTTTAAACGGCGAAACGATCCACAGTTTTCCGAATGGTCTCGCAATCGCGACCCTGACGGTATTGCTTGGACCTATTCTAAGGAAACGAAGGAATTTTTCCCTGTGGATGGCGAAGCATAGTTGTGTGTTCTAGATCGGTAACTAGTTCCAAGTGAATTTTTTTGAATCGATGACTTTAGATCGATTTTTGCTGTTTAACTTGCAAACCCACAGCTTCGGAGATGGAATTTAGTTTGTTCTGTTCTAACTTGACAAGCAAACCTTCAAGAATCTGACGTATCATCATTGGACCTTGATAAATCCAACCCGTGTAAACTTGAACCAAAGTTGCACCAGCTGTAATTTTCTCCCAAGCATCTTCGGCGTTAAACACACCACCAACACCAATAATCGGCATTTTACCTCCGGTTTGTTGGTAAATATATCGAATGACCTCCGTAGAGCGATCGCGTACTGGTGCACCACTGATACCGCCAGCTTCTTGCTGGGGTGAGTTACCAGTTCTCTCGATCGCTTGGGTTTTAAGACCTTCACGACTGATAGTAGTATTTGTGGCAATAATTCCAGCTAATCCAGATTGTTGTACTAGGGAAATAATGTCGGCGATCGCTTCCCATTCTAAATCTGGAGCAATTTTAACAAAAATTGGTTTGCGTAGAGAATTTTCTGCTTGTAATGCAGTTAAAATTGAAGCTAAAAATGAGGCGTCTTGAAGTTTTCGCAAGCCGGGAGTATTAGGAGAAGAAACGTTAACAACAAAATATTTACCGTAATCTTTGAGTAGACGAAAACTATTCAAATAATCATCTGCAGCATCTGCGAGTGGTGTAACCTTCGATTTACCTAGATTTATTCCTATAGGAATAGAAGAACTATTGATACTAACAGATTTTAATCTTGTTGCCATTGCTTCTGCACCACGATTATTAAAACCCATTCGATTCAAAGCTGCGTAATCTAAAGGTAAACGAAACAAGCGAGGTTTAGGATTACCCGGTTGTGCTAAATATGTTACTGTTCCCAGTTCCGCAAATCCGAATCCAAAGTGAGACCAGATCGCAGCAGCAACACCATCTTTATCAAAACCTGCAGCTAAACCCATGGGATTGGGGAAATGCAGACCAAATAAATTTTGCTCTAGCTTCTGGTCCGAAATACATAAAGTTTTTTCTAGGTGACGAGCGATCGAGCTTACACCTGCAATATGACGATTTTGCTCCAGCCAACTCAAACTACTGAGGGTTGATGAGTGTAACTGCTCTGGGTCAGCTTTAAGGAGATTAAATAAAATTGGGCGAACTAAAGATTGATAGATATTCAAGGTAATTGGGGATTAGGGATTGGGGATTAGGGGTTGGGGATTAGGGATTGGACATTAGCATTAGGACGCATCTCGACAGATGAACGGTACGTAGGAATCCGTTCGTTCCAAAGGTAGCGAAGAAGAAGATGATAGGTAGGTAGAATCTGCGGCGTCGACGGATCCGTAGGTAGCGCAGCTATAAGCCTTTAGCGTAGGGGAGATGATGATTAATGTAGATTATCTTCCCAGTCGCCAGTCGCCAGTCGCCAGTTGCCAATCCCCAACCTCCAATAAAATTTTATCGATTGAGATGCTTTTATGGGAACCCTATTATTAACAAGGTATTTCGACTTAAAGCCGGATGGTGCAGCTAAATAAGATTACCACCGAACAAAAAATTCTTTCTCTAGGACGTATTCTCCAAAATTTAAGGGAAGAAGACAACGTTGATGCTCTAATTGAAAAAACTGTTTCTTTTTTTCAAGAGTATTTTCAATACAGCCTAATTTGGGTTGCGCTTTACGACCGTTTAAACCATATTTTATTTGGTAAAGGCGGCATTACTCCAGGAAATGAAACCAAGGTTTTGCAGCAAAGACTAGTGCTGAGTCCTGGAGATTTATTAGAGCAAGTCACAATTGAACAACGTCCCCTAGGCGTAGCTGATTTAAGACTTGAGACTAGGGCTGAGGAATGGCAAGAATTGGCCGAAAAACATAATCTTAAAGGAACAGTTATTTTACCAATTCGTTATCGTGACTGTTGTTTAGGTATCGTTTTAATGGCATCGGAGCGTTGGGGATACCTACTTTCTTCAGAGATTAAAGTCATGCTGATGACTATTTTAGGCGAGTTGGGAACCATACTTTATCATCATGAAGTAGATTTATTCCATAAGCAAACCAAGCATCCAGATGAACCATTATTGGAATTATTGCAAAGTTTACCAAATCTGAACGATTTCGAACAAAGGCTAGAAGCAGTAGTTCATACCACCCATGATTTTATTTCACCCAGCCGCACGAATATTTACTGGTTTGAGCGTAAAGGTAATTATTTCTGGCAGCGAAAAAGAAACCAAGGGAAGAAATTAGGTTTAAATGCTTTAAATAAACATGGAATTCCGGCACAGACGCAAATCAATGCTCGAGAGTTTAATGACTTTTACTATACATTGTCAGGCGGTCACATGATATTTATCGGTGACGGTAAAAGTTCCTTAAATAGCTATTCAACAACTAAATTATTAAAACAACTACAAGCACGAAGTTTATTGGCTGCTCCGATTATTTGGCAGAAAGAATTATTAGGTTTTTTGGCGGTAGAAAATAAGGAACCTCGAATTTGGGCAGAAGCAGAGCAAAATTTTATTAGAGGTGCAGCAGGACTAATTTCCTTAAATACGCCAGTTGACTCAATGGAAAATACGATTCAACAGGTGAAGGAACATGCACGCATTACAACCGGAATGCTACAAGGAATTTATCAAGAACAAGACATTCAAGATATTCAAAAAATTTTTAGTGATGCTGCGTCAACTATATTAGGGCGACTTGATGCTAACCGGTTTTTAGTATTGCAGTTAAATTCCGAACGGGATTGTTATCAAATTCTTTACCAAGGTCAAAGAAAAAATCAGCGGATTTTGCCTGTAAATATTACCTTTGAAGCCCTCAGGGAAGTAGACCGACAACTTTTGGAATATCAAAAACTTGCAGTAGGGATTGAAAATTTAGAAGAAGATCTATGCTTATTTAACTGGCGCACGATTTTACTTTCCCAAGGTGTGCGATCGCTATTAATTGCGAATTGTACTCCCAACCGCTTCCCCAATACATTACTAATAGTAACAACTGACATAAACCGTTATTGGTCTAACTTAGAAAAAGAATTAATCCAAGCAGTTAGCCGACAAATTGGCACAATTGTCAGACAATGGCAGTTAAATGAATCAAACCAACAAAAACAGCACTTTTTAGATAGTTTGGGCAAATCTTTGCGTATTTTAGGAAAAACCCAACATATCCCAACGTTAGATGAAGAACTAAAAGAAACATTAGAAAAAACAGGGATGGAGCAAATTGCTTCTTTTCTCAATGCTCCTTTAGTATTATTACTCTCTTGGATGCCAGGAGAAGAGATTGCAAAGATTACTCCAGGAGTAGTTCTCAATAATAAATTTGCGATTTCTCAAGATGCGATAGTTAAACGCAAAAGAGAGGTTTTAATTGAGTTGGCATTAGCGAATGAAGGTATGCTTAGTTTAAGCATCGATAAGCTACCTGGGGAAACCAAAAAATGGCTTCATGGTTCCCATATCGCAGAACTTTTAATTATGACATTGGATACAGGAGGGAAGGGCGAACCCTCAGGTGTTTTGGTAATTGCTGATGAACCAGGACGTCAGTGGTCAAGACTTTCTCTTGATGCAGTAAGTATATTAATTCAGCAGCTAGCATGGTCGCGGCGTCAGCAGCAAATAACCCAACTTCTAACTGCAAAAGCTGAAACTTTAGAACAACTAAATTGGTACAAACATCGACGTTTAGAAGAAAGTCACAGGACTGTAGCAGCACTACTTGCACAAATAAAAGAATTGGGAATAACTGGTGATGAACTCACCCATATGCGTTACCAACAATTACTTCATCAATTAGAGCAAACAACAGCATCAGTGAATAGAGCGATCGCTCAAGAACAATGGGAGTTAATGTTTGCTCCAGAGAAAATACCCATGGCTAGCATCCTCAAGCGTTCCTTGGAAAGAATTGATAGTTTGCTCAAACAACAGAAATTATGGATCGGGGTACATGGTTTGGGAAAACAGTTTGAAGAAAACTCCCCACCCGAAACAAAAACTGAGAATTATCAATCTTCGCCTCAATCCTTAATAGTTGCTGGCGACACCATAAAAATAGAATTAGCAATCTATGAAATTTTGCTTGCTGTATGCTATCGCTCTATTACAAATGGCAGAATTGATATTTGGTGTCGTCCGATCAATGAAAAACATTTGGAAGTATCAATTACAGATAATGGCAGGATTGAGGAAGGACTATTAGAAGAATTAGAAGGTAATAATTTATCAGATATTCTTGTTCCTTCTGAAACTAAATGTCCCCCAGGTTTACATTTACAAATTTGCAAAAAATTAATCCAGCAGTTGGGGGGAGAATTGCATTTCTATCAATTAGCAGATAGTAGGTTAGTCAGTCGTTTAGTTTTACCTTTAGCTACTAAAGATTAAAAACTGCTACTTTTTACATTTACCAAATCCCAAAATCACCTTGGGTTTAATGAAAAAAATGAAGTAGAACCCTAACATCAAAAGTAAACACATTCCTAAAGAAACTTTCGGGTCTCTAGATTTGACCTGTAGCAAAGCTGTTGAAAAAGGTATGTCTGTTCCTTGAACGATCAAAACGGAGTAAAAATTGGTAGCTGTATGTAGTCCAGCAGCAAGCTCCAATCTATTGTCTTTCAAAGTAATAATTGAATTAAAAACGCTTACGATAATGTAAAACAATCCTCCCCAAATCAACCCTCGCTTCATTTCTACCCGATGAAGGTGACCGATAAGAAACAATAAGCTGGTACAAATAATAGGAAATACTGGTTTGCGCGTTATACGAGCAAAACCCTGAAGGATATAACCCTGCATCAGTAACTCTTCACTACTTGCTTGAATGGGAGTCAAGATTAATGCCAAAGGAATGAGTACAAACCATTGACCCAAATCAGGATTGAATAAAAATTTATTAGAGGTAAACAGAATATTTCCGAGCAAGACAATAGACAACATTGAAAACCAAACAGCTAATCCAGACAGAAAACGACGAATAGAAATCGATCCATTTACACTGATTAGCGACAAGAAAGGACGTCGGTGTAACCTTGTGACAGTCAGAAAAACTCCCAGCCACAGAAAAGCATCAGTAATCTTACTGCTGACATATGTTAACAATGGTGTTGGCTGAGCTATATCTGTAGTAAAAAAGCTGAGAAAAATCCAAGCAGCAATTCCACCAACGTAAATCCATATAACTAAAATTAGTAGTATTCCTAGCAGATAACGCCACCAATCATTTTTTCCTTTGCCTGCTAGTTCTAGATACTTGGATTGCATATAATTGATATTTTCCAATGTTACAGCAGGAAGTATCTCATCTGACTGAATCTCAATTCTTCTATCCAAAAAGCTAAAATTGTCACACTTTTAACTTTGAGAATGTGGTAAACAATACCGAATATACTTATTTTCAGACAATAATGTTTTTACGTTAGGAATTCATCACCAAATTAGCGAAGACAACTATATCGCGAGTTGTTTTTCTAATCAATTCGGTTTTCTAGGAAGAAAAAACCTTATATTATATCTTCTTAAGTAGTTATAATTAACTTCCACCCCACTATTATTCATATTTGATAAATCCAGAATCAATATGGGACGTTCTCGTTCTAAATCTGACTTACCGGAAAAAATCTGTCCGGTTTGTCAACGCCCCTTTTCCTGGCGAAAGAAATGGGAAGACTGTTGGGATGAAGTTAAATACTGCTCGGAACGTTGCCGTCGTCGTCGTTCGGAAGCTAAAACAAAAAACAACGATACAAATTCTATTTAGATATCAACAGTAAAAAACAGAAATGAAACCAAAGGTGCAACCAAAGTTAATCATTCACGGTGGGGCTGGAAGTTCCCTAAAAAGTAAAGGCGGAGTTGAGGTCATACGTCGAACTCTTCATCAAATTGTAGAGGAGGTTTACACACTGTTAGTATCAGGAGCCTCTGCAAATGAAGCTGTAGTGAGAGGCTGTCAATTGCTGGAAGACGAACCCCGATTTAATGCTGGGACTGGCTCGGTACTCCAATCAGATGGACAAATCCGTATGAGTGCTTCTTTGATGGATGGTACATCCCAAAGTTTAAGTGGTGTAATTAACGTTACTAGAGTTAAGAACCCAATAAATTTAGCTAAATTTTTACAAACTTCTTCTGATCGCGTGCTTTCGGATTATGGTGCAGCAGAACTTGCACGAGAATTACAAATTCCCAGTTACAATGCTTTAACTGAATTACGCTTGCAAGAGTGGTTACTCGAAAGACAAGATAATTTCCAACGTTCCATGGCTGGAGTCGTTGCCGAAGAAGAATTGGTAGCTAGTGAAACTGCCCGACGCGGTACTATAGGTGTAGTTGCCTTGGATACTAACGGAAGATTATCTGTAGGTACTTCAACTGGGGGGAAAGGCTTTGAGCGAGTCGGTCGTGTTAGCGACTCTGCAATGCCAGCAGGTAACTATGCTAGTAAATACGCTGCAGTTAGCTGTACTGGAATTGGAGAAGACATTATTGATGAATGCTTAGCAGCGAGAATCGTCGTACGCGTTACCGACGGAATGACTTTAGAAAAAGCTATGGAACGTTCATTTGAGGAAGCAGAAGGACGTCAGCGAGATTTTGGTGCGATCGCTCTTGATGGTAATGGGAAAATAGCTTGGGGTAAAACCAGTCAGACTCTATTAGCGGCTTATCATGATGGGGAAAGTATTGGTGATACTCTTGAAGCGACCAAAGAAGTCCAAACATTTTGTTTCTAGAGAAATTCGTTCGTAGAAAAACTTAGAGAATTTGTAGAGACGTAGCACTGCTATGTCTCTATTTTTAGTTGGATGTCTATTTTTGTGGTTCTGGAGTCTCTGCTTTATTTTTCATTTTCCAGTCAGTTTTAACTATCTGACGAGAACGAGCGATCGCCAGGGAACTATCGGGGACATCCTTTGTAATAGTTGAACCAGCTGCGATATAAGCATTATTACCAATACTAACCGGTGCAACTAAGACACTATTAGAACCAGTACCGGCGCGCTCGCCAATAATAGTACGGTGTTTGTTAACGCCATCATAATTAGCAGTAATTGTACCTGCACCAATATTTACCTGACTTCCAGTACTAGTATCGCCAAGATAGGAAAGGTGAGCAACATTAGTCTTCTCACCTAATGTCGTCTTTTTAAGTTCGACAAAATTACCAATACGACACTCTGCAGCAACTTCTACATGATTGCGGAGGTGGGCGTAAGGACCAATTCTCGTACCACCTTGAATTGAACTATCAGTAATCACGGAATACTGAACAGTTACATTTTTACCTAATTTACTATTTTCAATTAAACTTCCCGGACCAATGCGGCAACCAGCTTCAATTTTGGTGCTTCCCCGCAAATGAGTTTGGGGTTCAATAATTACATCTGATTCTAATTCTACTGTTTCATCAATAGTGACGCTACCGGGGTTAATCATAGTTACACCAGCAGCCATCCATTTTTCTTTTACTCGTCTTTGTAAAATTTCATATGCATTAGCTAGTTGCAAGCGGTTGTTGATACCAAGAATTTCTTGACTGTCCTCTATATCAACAGCCATTACGGGTGCAACTTTAGTAACTGCATCTGTGATGTAGTATTCTTTCTGAGCATTATTTGCTTCTAGATGAGGTAATACACGAGCTAAATCTCGCCAACGAAAGCAGTAAATTCCTGCGTTAACACGACAATTTTTTTTCTCATCTGAAGTACAGTCTTTATCTTCGACTATTTTTTCCACAATATTTAAACTATTACAGAAAACTCGCCCATAACCTTTGGGATTTGAGAATTGTGCAGTAAGTATTGTTGCAGCATTCTGATATTTTTGGTGAGTTTCTAATAAATTCTCGATCGTTTCACTGCACAGCAATGGAACATCGCCGTTTAACACTAATAAATCCCCATCGTAACCTTCCAAGTGGGGAAGAAGTTGTTGAATAGCATGTCCAGTACCTAATTGTTGTGTTTGCTCAACAAATTCTAGGTCTGGAATTGGTTTCATAGCTATTTTAACTTCTTCAGCCTTATAACCAACTATTGCTATGCGGCGTAAGGGCGAAAGTGGTTCAACACTATCTATTACTCTTTCTAAAAGTGATTTGCCTCCCAAAGAATGCAAAACTTTGGGCAGGTGAGATTTCATTCTGGTTCCGCGTCCTGCCGCTAAAATTGCTACAACTACCATAATTTAGCTATCGGCTATCTGTAAATTACTATGAATGCTCGACATCAATTAAGACTTCGGCCCAGATCATAGCAGCTTACTAGATTAACCCGAAACCTTAGTAGTTTACAATTTTTAAAAAGTCTTATACAATCTTTAACCGGTTATATTTTAGCTCTAGTCGGTTAGATTCTAGCCTGTTATATGCTTTGAAACGGTAGCATTATTCCTTCATAAGGATGTAGGCATAGAAATTTGACGCGAAATTCCTTTGAATATTCTTAATATATCAAAAATAATTATATTGAGTAGTTATATTGATTTTTGATAACCGGCGATAATTAGCTAATAAAAAAACTTATCGACTTTCACAATAATTAATAAAATCAGCAAAAAGTCTCATAAGTTCTGGATTGCGCCACCCTTTCTCTGTTTCTTCCTGCATTACTTTAAGTGCTTCAATTGGAGCATAAGCCTGTTTATAAGGTCGTTCGCTAGTTAAAGCGTCGTAAATATCGATAATTTGAAATACTTGTGCTAAATAAGGAATTTCATTCCCTTTCAAAGCATCAGGATAACCAGAGCCATCCCAACGTTCGTGATGGTGACGAATAATTGGAATAACCCCACGCATACTTCTTAAGGGTTGGCAAATTTTCTCTCCAATTAAAACATGTCCCCTCATAATTTCCCATTCATGAGGTGTTAACTTTCCTTGTTTTAGTAATACAGCATCAGGAATTCCGACTTTACCAATATCATGAAGATAACCACCCCACATCAAATCTCTAATTTGATGGCGAGGTAAATTTAAATATTCTCCAAATGCTTGACCGAGACTAACTAAACGCTCGCAGTGATCGCCAGTATTAGGATCGCGACTTTCTATTGCTCTTGCAATGGAAAATAAGACTTTTTCTGCATGATCCAAATCTTCATTTAAACGTTTTTGATGAACCAAGGATTTTACTCGAGCAGCTAACTCCACTCGGTCGAAGGGCTTAGATAGAAAATCATCAGCGCCGACCTCAATTCCACGAATACGAGAGCGCCGATCATTAAGTGCTGTAATGAATATCACCGGAATTAACCTGGTTTGTTCGTCTTGTTTGATGATTTGACAAACTTCAAAGCCATCCATCTCCGGCATCATCACATCTAATAAAATTAAATCTGGTTGTTTGTGATTGACTAAATCTACGGCAGTTGCACCACTTTCCGCCTCGATGACTTGATATCCTTCCATCGCCAATAAAGCAACAGCAGTCATACGACTAGCAGCATTATCATCAACTACTAAAACTTTTGGTGCATCTGCTTCAAAGCCATTCACTATAGAACCTTTGGCTTGTAAATTTGTCCCAAGAATTGAATCATAAATATACTTAACATGAGGATTATTTTCTATGTCAGAAAATTCTCCTTTTTTTTCTAGCTCTTCTTTTTCAGCTAAGTCTGGTTGAGATAATTCGGAATAATAAGTCTCTAAATTCTCTAAACCTATGACTGTAGAATCTGAATCAATAGTATTATCTTGAATCAAGGAACTTGACTCATTAATTGTTTCTTCACTAGGAATTCTATAATTGGATTTCCATTGAATCACAAAGGTGCTCCAATATCTTAAAAATGGTTAACGGCAAGATCTAAAAGACAAAGTAAAAATAACTCAAAGAACTATATTTAAAGTTTTTGTATCAAACATTATAGCAATGCAGCTAGCTTTATCCTTTTGGAACCAAGAAAATATTCTAGATGCTTTTATGAAAACAGATTTATGAAAGCACAAAAAGTTCGATTTTAAATAATACTTTTCATTTTGTAATCTAGTATGAGGAATTTTTGCAAAGGTTAAATCAGGTTTTCTACGGAAATTTATTAACATAGAATAATTCCGATAATATTTCACTATTGAAGTTTAAATAAAACTCAAACTTTCTGTGAACTACGAGCAAGGTTATAACTGTGTTTTTGAGGTTTACCGTGATACTACTTACCGGCAATATGAAACTATTATTAAACAGTCATTGCAGTGATATCTAACTTATTCATTTTGTGATATACATCACAAAATAAAATACATTATTTTGATTCAGAGGCAATTTGAAGATAGGGAATGAGAAAATAAGTAAGTCAGCACAAATAAACCCAATCATGTAACAAAATGTAAATAAGGCTGTATCCCTTGCGATTGCTTCATTACACTTCGTTCCACTCGCAATGACATACCTTGATTTTTTCACGCCGACCTACTTAGATCTTGGGGATTAATATAGTCCCAGTAGGGTATGCTATCGATGCAGCTTAAAGCTCGTTCATCTGTCTAATTGGTATTTTTTTTTACATTATTCACTTCACGCAAAAAATTGATTCTGGTTGCAGTAAGAACCAACATAACAATCAATATAGAAAAACCGGCACAAAACAATTTTCTTTCTCTTGGCTCCTGGTGTTTGTAAAGTCCTAAGTTAGTATAGCTACAATAGCTCAGTATTCGCTACATATGACAGCTAAGTAAAATCACGGGTTATATATTACCTTAAGTATATTATTTCTTTACAATTTTGATTCCCATCGCCTTCGCCAGCGAGAAGTAGGTTCTAATTGTGAGATGTTTTGTTCTTCCTGTCGCCGTTGAACAATAATCTTTGCTGAATCTGTTAATTCTGGATCGCGGTAAGGTATACTAGCTCGAGTCAGTAAATGCTCTTGCTCCAATTGAGATAAAGATGATAACTCTACAGCCTCACTGGGAGTTGCAATAGTTCCGGGAGTTCGTCTACCAACAGGTGCAGTTGAACCTATTCTTAATAGGGCTGCCTTCATCGCCATACGCACTGCTGCAGCACAAGAATAAGTTGCGAGTAAGCCGTCAGTTTCTAAGCATTTGGAAACTAGTTTAATAAATTCAATAGTCCAAAGCTGAGGACATTGGGGTGGAGAAAAAGGATCCAGAAAAATTGCATCGGCGCGAAAACCCGAACGATAAATAGTTTGAATGGAGGATCTAGCATCACCGATTAGTAATTGGGCGTGAAGATTTTGTCTGTTGGCTTTTTGTTTAAATGCAATTTCGGCCAAAATATCTGTATATTCGTAATGCCAATTGTCAAATAAATTATGAGCGATCGCTACTTGTGGTACAGAAGTATTTATTTCTAAAGCAATAATATCAATTTTACAGTTGGGGTTAATATGCCAAATTGTTTGTAAAGCTGCAGCAGTGTTATATCCCAAACCATAGCAAATATCTAATATTCTTAATTGCGAACGATGGGCTTTTCGATCCAGTAATGTTGGTTTAACAAATTTTAAAAAACTTTCTTGGCGAGCTCCATAATGGCTATGGAAAGATTCATCAAATTCTGTGGAAAAGAAAGTGAAAGAACCGTCTCCTGTAATTTTGGGGGTAAAACTTTCTTGTTCTGACATGGGGACAAAAAATCGATAATAGTAAATTATTAACTAGACATATTAATTAGAAACCTTAATTGCAAAATAACCAAAATAATATCTGTAATGAGTCGCGATCAATTTGTTGTTTCTTGTGAATGGCTATCAAAACATCTCGAAGATCCAGATGTTGTAATAGTAGATTGTCGTTTTTCCCTACCCGATCCCCAACTAGGACGCAAGCAGTACCAAACTTCCCACATTGATGGAGCTTACTACTTAGATTTGAATGAAGATTTGTCTTCTCCAGTGAGAGAACATGGTGGAAGACATCCTTTACCAAATCTTACGGAGTTAGCTAATAAGTTATCCAGGATGGGGGTAAACTTCCAAAAAACATTGGTAGTAGCCTATGATGACTCCCGTTTAGCTTTTGCTTCGCGCTTGTGGTGGTTGTTGCGTTATTTGGGACACGACCGTGTCGCTGTACTTGACGGTGGTTTTACTGCATGGGATCAAGCAGATTATTCTTTAACAGATAAAATTCCTCCTATTAAGCAAGCTAAATTCGATCCCCAGATCCAGTCAAATATAAAAGTCGATATTAATGGGGTGAAAAATCGTAAAAATTTATCAGGGGTAACTTTGGTTGATTCTCGGGATCGCGATCGCTATGAAGGAATTAGAGAACCAATAGATAAAATTGCTGGACATATTGATGGTGCAGTTAATTATCCTTGGAAAGAAGTAACAGATGAAAATGGTTATGTAATTTCTCAAATAGAACTACGTCGTCGATGGTTAGATTTAGAGGGTAAGGAAGAAATTTTGGTTTATTGTGGTTCTGGTGTTACTGCTTGTGTGAATTTACTTTCGTTAGAACTCGCACAAATCCATACCGGTAAACTTTATGCTGGTAGCTGGAGTGATTGGATTTCTTATATGTAGTTAACAGTTACCAGTTACCGTGCCCTTCCGGGCAGAAGTCAGAAGTCAGAAGTCAGAATTGCGGAATAAACAGACCAGAATTGGTTTAAAGCCATCGACCTTAAGGTCGGAAGAAATAAATACATTTCAACTGCGTTGTGCTTGTTGGTGCTACGCGGATCAACTGCTTGCGGCAGGTTGGTGCTGCGCGGATAGGCGTAGCCGCCTGCTTTCCAGAACAACGTTCTTGAATCCTCTTACTTTATTGTTGAGGTAAAACTTCTGCTGTGCTTATGCCCCACTTACGTTAACGCCGTAGGCGCGGTCTGTTAATATTTCTGACTTCGGTGAACAGTTATCAGTTATCAGTTACTAGTTGATGTATTGTGTATATTCACGTGTACCACTACGGTATCTACGGAATGGAGCCACTAACAGTTATTAGTTAAACTGTTACTAATCTCTAGTTACCAATTCCTAGTTCTAAAATTTACTTGAATTAAAATCTACCTAAATCCAAGTTGTAATTAATACTAAAAAACCAACCATCAAAGTCAATATTATCTTGGGTTGAACTACCAAGAGAAATTCCTGTTTGTAGGCTGAGATTGCTATAGTCAGACATTTTATAGTTGAGACTAGCTAGGAATCTGTGGTAATTGTCTTCTCGTATACGTTCGGTAAAATCTGAGTAGTTGAACTGATAACCCAAACCAACTTGCAAAGGTTTTTGTAAATAATAATTCAAGAAAATCGAAAGATAATTAATAACGCGATTCCGCTTCCTGGGAATATCAGTTAAACTTACACGCAATTCATAAAAGCTATCTAACATTAATTTTTTACTTAATGGATCTCGTCTTCCCAAAGACAAGCGGAATGCATTTTCATTCAGAAATTTTTCTCCCGATCCAATATTATAGCGATCGCTATCTCTGGCATAAAATAACTGCTGGTTTCTCCAACCGATTTCTGCATACATCTTTGGATTTAGTCTCTGGAAAATTCCTAGATTAAATCGAAGCTGGTTATAGTTAAAGTCCACTTGATCCATATAGCGAAATATATTGCCATCAATAGATCCTCGCAAGTAAGTTTGACCCCCGATTCGGAAAGGAATGCTTGACAGTGTAAGTCCTGAATAAAATAGACCATCTGATTGTGGATCTACTTCTGCAGAAAAAATATTACTTGTTTGGAAATAACCGAAGCGAGCTAACAAATAACCTACAGGCTTAAATTTTGCGACAGGTTCTTCTGGTATTGGTAATTGTTCTAAGGGTCTTTCTAAGACTCTAACTACTCCTAATTCAGTATCACTATTGTCGTCGGTATTTACGCCATTCTTTACGTCTTTATCACTACTTGAACTTACGGACTGCTGTTGTTGATTTAATTTTAGTACTTTTAATAACCTTTCAATTTTTTTAGTTCTTTTAGATTTTTTTGTGCTTAAATTTTTTTCTACTTGTGCGGGGGATGGATTGCTGTCAATATTCGCTGCTTCACCTTCCACTGGTGGTGGATCTAATATTTGAGAATTTTCTGGGGTTGGATTGGGACTTTCCTCATTTTGAACTGCTGATTCTGTAGGAGTTTGTGGTGGTGATTCAGTTGTCTGGGAAAGCAAGTAAGGAAAGGAGGTTGGTGAGTAACTTACAATTATCTGATTATTTTTGTTTGGCTGAGAATCTTCACGGATAAACCGATTGACTGGGTTCTGACAAAATTGCAAAGCATTTATGCTTTCAAGTTTCCCAAACTGACTTTCACTGTCAGACTTTTTTTCTATTTCAGTATTTATACGGTCACAAATCAGGGAAAATTTAGTATTTTTTATTTTTTGCTCTAAATCAATTTCCTCAGTCACAGCATCAAGAATTGAAGCGTTTTTCAATTGAGATTTTAAATTAAATTGGTCTATGGGACCTGCTGAATGCGCTAAAAATTTTATACTTTTGGGTAGAATTTTCTTTGGATTTTTTTTCTCTTTGGGTAGTATTTTTCGAGAATAACGCTGTCGATCTAATACATAATTCTCTCGATTTACAATATCAGGCTGGTATTGATTACATGTATAAGTTTTTTGTAACCTAAACTGAGAAAGTGCTATATTTGGGTTCGTGCAGACTTGAATTTGATTGCCGATATACAGACTTGTTTCATTTGCTGAAACTGCATTTGGTTGTATAACAAAGCTTAATACTCCATTGGCAGTAATAAGAATTGGTAACCAGGAATTTTTTTCTTTCTTGGTTCGCATATTTAGTAGTTTGTACTTATTAAACAAACGTATATTTTTTAACTATACTTCTAATATAAAAATCTAATTTATCAGAAGTTTAGTTTTTTGTTGCCATTCTTGTACTCAGTTTTTCAAAAATCGAGCAAAAATAAAAGTGATAAATAATACTTTTTCTCAAATTGTGCTGATCGATATTGTGACTTGTGAAAATAACTAATAAATTTATTATGTTGATATTTTGAAAAGTTTTTAAATAGTCAGCGTAATTACTTATTAAATTTGTTATAAATGGTATCAGGGAAAAGCGATTAAAATTAGGATCCGCATCTAACTGGTTTGAATATCAGTTAAAACATTAAGGTTCCCAGATAAATATGTTTTGCAAAATATTTTCAATTTCAATTCTTGGTGTATGGGGAGTGATACTTTTACCTTTTTCTGGGGTAGCCCATGCTAAGATTCCGTTGACAAGAGCGGAAATCCACAAGCTTCGGAATATTGTAGAACTTAGGTTAAAAAAACGACCTTGGCGCAAAGCACGGATAACAGATCGCATGATACCTGGAGATAGTCTATCTACGGGTAAAGCTTCCCTAGCCGATTTACGTTTTAATGATGGCTCTCTCGCAAGGGTAGGAGAGCGGGCTATATTTCGTTTTTTACCGAAAAGAAGGCGTTTCTTTCTGTCCAATGGTACAGCTTTGTTACTTATTCCACCGGGTAGGGGAGGAGCACGTATCCGCACCCCGAATGCTGCTACTGCAATTCGTGGTTCCGCATTATTTGTACGTTACGACAAAGCAACAGATACTACTATCGTCGGAGCACTAACAGATAGTGGGATTCAAGTATCTAATAAAGATGCATCGCAAACTCACGGTTTAGCTGCGGGTCAGTTATTGGTAATAGTTAAAGATAGAATCGCAGGTTTGTATGATTTCGATCTAAGAACATTTTATGAGACTAGCGAGTTGGTAGAGGGATTGGATCTAACAAACTCTAAAGTACCAAATCCAGACCCAGCGATCGCTAGCGTTCAAGCTGAAACTACAGATGCTCTAGCTGAGCAAAAGCCTTTGATTGGTGCAAAGGTTGAAAAAAATCCATCTTTTATTAAATTAAGTACTCAAACTCCTCGTAAAACAACAGCAGGTGCAGCTGCTCGGTATCAACAGGATACAAACTTAATAGATGCGTCCGAGGTTGGCTCAGCAGTTAGAAAAAATAATAATCCAAATACCCGAAGAAATAACACTATTAAAAAACCTGTAAATCAACCCGTAACAAAACCTGTACCTGCAACATCTATTGCACCTGTCACTTCAAAACCTGTAATAAAACCCGTACCTACAACATCACCGCCATCAAGACCGACTGTAATAATTAAGACCCCACCTATTAATCAACCAACACAACCAGGACAACCTATAACTCCTACAAGTCCGTCAAATCCACCAAATCCTACTACTCCATCAGTTCCACCAACTCAAGAACCTGTAGAACAACCCCAACCTACTACTCCATCAGTTCCACCAACTCAAGAACCTGTAGAACAACCCCAACCTACTACTCCTACAGTTCCACCAACTCAAGAACCTGTGGAACAACCCCAACCTACTACTCCACCAGTTCCACCAACTCAAGAACCTGTGGAACAACCCCAACCTATTACTCCTACAGTTCCACCGACTCAAGAACCTGCACAACAACACCAACCTACTACTCCCACAGTTCCACCAACGCAGGTTAATTATTAACGTAAAACTTCTTCAATATCTGATAAGTATAGAGAAATTTTGAAATTAATTGAAGAGGGTTAGGAACATTGAAAGTAAAAACTTTAACTGTCGGACCAATTTTAGGGTCTGTGACTGGTAACAATGCTCGTATATTTGGTCGTGGTAAGTACGAACAATATACTCAAGACTTATTCAAATGGTGGAATTCTCTTTTTGATAGAAAACTTCACTATTTTGGCATAGCAAGAATTCGCGTAGGTGGAGAATTAAATTTTCAAAGACCAAGGATTTTTAGAATAAATCCTAACTTTGATATGACTGGGGTAGTAATTTTCAATAATCTCCTACCCGAAAAAGATTATGAATATCAGATTGGGTGGGTTAAATGCTACCGAAAAAATTTGGAAAATCTTGAAGCTGAAAGATTTGATTGGTCTAATATTCCAACATATAAATTCAAAACAGCGGCAAACAACCCTGAGCAAAATCGTTCATTTATTCTTGGTTCCTGTCGCTATTTACTACGAATATTAGGAAGCTCTTTATTTGATGACCGGGGTGACAAAACTTTTAGATCTATTTTACGGCAAATAGATTCAGGGGTCGCAACTGATGGGTTAATTATGGTTGGTGACCAAATATACGCTGATGATCTTAACTTTATTGCTGCAGACCAAAGAATTCATCAGTTTTTTAAACGTTATCAAGAAGTTTTTTCCCAACCATATATCCGTAAATTGATGGCGCAAGTCCCAACATATATGACTTTAGATGACCATGAGATTGAAGACAATTGGCCATCGAAAGCCTCAGAAAAAGATTTGGTGACTCTTTTCCCTGTGGCGATTCATGCATATATGACTTATCAACTGAGTCATAGCCCATTATTTGAGCTATCAGAAGATAAAAGTAAAATTACTGGTACACCAACAAAATTTTGGTATACCTTTAGCGATGGTTGTTGTGATTTCTTTATTACTGATACTCGAACTGAACGTTATTTAAGTAATGAGGAAAGTGAAAGAAAAATCATCAGTATTCACCAGATGGAGGCAATTAAAACTTGGTTAACTAATGATTCGGGAAGAATAAAATTTATTGCATCATCAGTCCCATTTTTCCCTGATTCTAAAACAAAAAACTCTGATAAGTGGGGTGGTTTTTTATCCCAGCGTACTGAATTAATTGATTTTATTTTTAGGAATAAAATTAAACCAGTTGTTTTTCTATCTGGTGATGTTCACTGTTCAATGTCAGCAGAGTTAATATGTCCAGAGCAAACTGATTTTAAAATTATTTCTATAGTATCTTCTGCTTTTTTTTGGCCCTATGCCCATACTCAAGCTAGTAGTTTTCAGCTAGATGGAAAATTGAAAACTTATTCTTCCCATTCTTATAAATTAGTTAATGTTAGTCCTGTTTATTCCAATGATAATTTTACTAGGGTTAGTGTTGAAAAATCATCCTTCGATGAAAGTAATTTAAAAGTGGAGGTATTTTCTCGCAAAGGGAGGCTAGTATACACAAAAAAATGCGGCTTATAATTATTAAATATGTGAAGTAAAATATAAAAAATCAATAATTTAGTTTACTGATATTTGTTCATTAATAGCTTCTAGTTTCTCTTCATTTTGAAGTATTTTCTCTTTCAAATCTTCATTCTCTATTTTCCTTACTCGGCTCTGAAATTTTTGTATTTCACGATTTAACTCTTTTAACTCTTGGGTCACTGATGGCTTTGTAGACTTGAGAAGTCTATTATATTTTTGCTGTAATTGTTTATAAGCTTTATCTATTTCCTCCAATTCTTCAACTTTATTTTTTAAGTCCTGATTGATTCTTTGGACGCTATTAATATTTTTGCTAAGATTTATTTTTGAGTTTGCAACTTCAACCGAAACGCTAGTTGCAAAAATTGATGATACTGTCAAACCTGTTGTAAGCGACAATAATGAGATACTCAAAGAATACCAAAACACTTTAGGAATACTTGAAATATCCATATTTTTCTGCTCTAACCTCATCCAATTAAGTATTACACGGTAAATTATAAAACTTACTAAATAATCTGCTAAATAATCTTCGGCACAATTTACCTTAGTAAATCTTATATTTTACAACAGCATGACTGAGATGATTTCCGGGTGAACAGCATAATAATTGAATAAAAAATACTTTTGTATATGAATAAACAAATCAAAAAACAAGGTAAGTCCCTCCCATCTGGTTTCATGATCAAACTTGGTAAGTTTGTTTGGACAACCATGTGGAAATTTATGATGTCTAATCTTGCTCCTCGTAGTAAAACCGGAGCATATGTTCGTCCTGAAAGTCAGTTTAGAAATTTGATTGATACCACTGATATTGCAACTCCTAATATTGCTACCGTTGATGTTAATAGCCCCAAAAGTACCTATCAATCAGCAAAAGGACGTTATCGTCTGTATGTTGGTTTAGGATGTCCTTGGGCTCATAGAACTTTAGTTGTAAGAGCGCTAAAAGGTTTAGAAGATTCAATAGAAGTATCAATAGTATTCCCTTCCCCCGACCGAGGAATTTGGATTTTCTCCCAAGAGGAAGAAGGTTTGCGCACGCTCCCAGAACTATATAATCTTGGGTCGCCAGGTTACCAAGGACGTTGTACTGTCCCAGTCCTATGGGATAAGCAAACTCAAACAATAGTCAACAATGAAAGTGCAGAGATTATTGTTATCCTAAATTCTCAGTTTAATGATTTTGCGACTAACCCCACATTAGATCTTTATCCAGAAAAATTGCGTTCGCAAATAGATGAGTGGAACGAAAAAATCTACCATACAGTAAATAATGGGGTATATCGTTGTGGATTTGCCCAAACTCAATCAGCCTATGACCAAGCTTGTGACGAGTTATTTACAACTTTGAATGAGATTGATGCAGTTTTAGCAACAAATCGATATTTGTGTGGAGAAGAATTAACTATCGCAGATGTGCGCTTATTTACTACTTTGTTTCGTTTTGATATTGTGTACTACGGCTTATTCAAGTGTAACCGTCGTCGCATTCGGGATTATCAAAACTTGGGCTCTTATTTACGCGACCTGTATCAACTTCCCAAAGTATCAGAAACCTGCGATCTAAATAGTATTAAGCAGGATTATTACGGAAACTTGTTCCCCCTTAATCCTGGAGGAATAATTCCTTCCGGTCCAGATATTAGGAATCTTTGGGAACCACACAATCGGCAAAATATTGGTAAAAAAGTGGTAAATTAAGTACAAAAATCTTCACATTAGATTTCCATATCCTTCCTTAAGATACTGACCTGATAATCAGAGATTTTCTATTTTTATAGTTGTTGACAAAAAGTGCAAAGTAGATATGCCATTCGATTACGACCTATTTGTGATTGGTGTTGGTTCTGGTGGTGCAGCAGCAGCAAAAGCTGCAGCTCAATACGGTATTCGTGTTGGGGTCGCCGAAAAGGAAGCCCTTGGTGGAACCTGTTTGAACCGCGGTTGTGTACCCAAAAAATTTATTGTTTACGCTGCTGATTTTGCCTTAAAAAATCGAATGGCTCATGACTATGGTTGGAGCGAGAGTAAAAGGCATTTTAGCTGGTTGCGTTTTATTAATTCTGTACGCCAACAGATTAAAAGTATTCACGAATCTTATCAAGAAACATTAGAAAAGGCTGGGATTGAATTATTCCGGAGTCACGCAAAATTCGTTGACGAGCATACAGTTGAAGTCGACGGACGCAACATTACAGCCGATAAATTTCTAATTGCGGTGGGCGCGCAGCCAATGAAACCTGATATCCGAGGTATCGAATATGGCATTACTTCCCGCCAAATTTTTAAGCTACCCCATTTACCAAAACGTCTCGCAATTATTGGTGGTGGCTACATAGGAGTCGAGTTTGCCAGCATGATGAATGCTTTTGGTTGTGAGGTAACTGTAATTGATACCAGTAAAATAATTTTATCTGGATTCGATTGCGATGTTCGTCGCCACGTTCAAGATGGTTTGAGCAATAGAGGAATTCGTTTTATTGGTAACAGTACGGCAAAGGCAATTAAGTTTTGTGAAGATAACTTGCTATTAACAATCGCTGGTGATTCCCAAAAAATCATGACTGCAGATAGCGTCTTAGTTGCAACTGGTCGCGCTCCCAATACCAGCAATTTAGGCTTGGAAAATGCAGGAGTTAAATTAGGAGAAAAACAAGAAATCCTAGTTGATGAATATAGTCGTACCACCCAGGAAAACATTTATGCTGTCGGGGATTGTACTGATCGCTTACAATTAACACCTGTAGCTAAAGCGGAAGCAACAGCTTTTGTGAAAACGGTTTTTGGCGATCAACCACAAACTGTAAATTACGAACATGTCCCTTCTGCCGTTTTTACCCGTCCGGAAGCAGCAAGTATAGGAATGAGTGAGGAAAAAGCTAAAGAAAAGTTTGGTGATTCCATCAAATGTTACCAAACTAAGTTTCAGCCCTTGATATCTCAGTTAACAATCAAAGATGAACAAGCTTTAATGAAACTAGTTGTAGAAGGAGAATCAGAGCGGATTTTAGGCGCTCATATGGTGGGAGAACACGCTGCTGATATTATTCAAAGTTTGGGTGTTGCAATTCGTAAAGGTATTACTAAGCAAGATTTAGATGATACCATTGCCATTCACCCTACTACCGCAGAGGAATTTCTCACGTTAAGTTAAATTTGGGGTAGGACTGACAAGTTAAAGCACATGAATCTAATTTAAGTATTTCTTCTTTAATCTTGTATAAGTCCTCTAAGATTTAATAATTACGAGAAAGACATCATTTAAGATATATGTCATACGACTACGACCTATTTGTGATTGGTGCTGGTTCCGGTGGTTTAGCAGCTTCCAAACGTGCTGCAAGTTATGGAGCAAAAGTAGCGATCGCCGAAAATGATTTAGTAGGTGGAACCTGTGTAATTCGCGGTTGTGTTCCAAAAAAATTAATGGTTTATGGCTCTCATTTTCCTTCTTTGTTTGAGAGTGCTGCTGGTTACGGTTGGAAGGTCGGTGATATAGAATTTGACTGGGAAAAATTTATTACTTCTATAGATAACGAAGTTAAACGACTTTCACGATTACATATTAGTTTTTTGGAAAAAGCGGGTGTCGAACTAATTACAGGTCGTGCTAGCTTGATTGATCCCCATACAGTAGAAGTAGATGGGCGTAAATTTACTACTGATAAAATTTTGATTGCAGTTGGTGGACGTCCTATTAAACCAGATTTACCTGGTATGGAACACAGTATCACTTCCAGAGAAATCTTTCATCTCCAAGAAAAACCAAAGCATATTGCTATTATTGGTGCGGGTTACATTGGTACTGAGTTTGCTTGTATTATGCGTGGTTTGGGTTGTGAAGTTACCCAAATTATTCGTAAAGATAAGATACTTAAAGGTTTTGATGTAGATATCCGCAATAATATTCAAGAAGGAATGATTGGCCATGGTATCCGCATCATCACAAACACCGTGGTTAATTCGGTAGAGAAAGTATCAGCAGGTTTGAAGCTAAATTTATCTGGAGATACAGAAGAAAACATCGCTGCTGATGTGTTTTTAGTTGCAACTGGTCGTGCTCCCAATGTCAGTGGATTGGGTCTAGAAAATGTAGGCGTTAAAATGGTCGACAGTTCTGTTGCAGGACCAGGATATAGCACCATAGATGCTATTAAAGTCAATGAATATAGTCAAACAACACAAGCAAATATTTATGCTGTCGGTGATGTTACTGAAAGAATTAACCTAACTCCAGTAGCAATTGGTGAAGGTAGAGCATTTGCTGACAGTGAATTCGGTAATAACCGTAGGATATTCAGCCACGAAAAAGTAGCCACAGCAGTATTCTCCACACCGGAAGCAGCAACGGTGGGTATGACAGAAGTACAAGCTAAGGAAAAATTTGGAGAAGATGGCGTCAAAATTTATCGCAGTCGCTTTCGTCCGATGTTCTACACTTTACCAGATCAACAAGAAAGAACAATGATGAAGCTGATAGTCAATGCAGAAAACGATGAGGTTTTAGGCGCTCATATGGTAGGTGACTATGCTGCTGAAATTGTTCAAGGTGTAGCGATCGCCGTCAAAATGGGAGCAACCAAAAAAGATTTTGATGCTACGGTTGGTATTCACCCCTCATCAGCAGAAGAATTTGTCACAATGCGATGATTTAAGGAATTTTCACAATAGGTTTCACAAATAATATATCTTTTATTAGGGGGCACTGCGGTGCGCCCCTGCAGGTAAAAATTATGACTAATATAACTTGCAATAACTCTTGGGGAATTTACCTGTTCCCCGTTCTCCGTTCCCTGTTCCCCGTTCCCTAAATAAAACAATTGCAATACATTTACCTTCATGGCTTTGCATCTAGTCCAAACTCTAACAAAGCTCGTTACATAGAACAACGTTTTGCAGAGAATAAAATTAATTTGATAATTCCCGATCTAAATAACAATGATTTTTCCCATTTAACAATTACGCGACAAGTAAAGCAAGTTACTGCATACTTCGATAATGCAGAGTTACCTGTAACTTTAATTGGTTCGAGTTTAGGGGGTTTAACAGCAGCTCATTTGGGAGAAAAACATCCAGTGGTGCAACGCTTGGTATTACTTGCTCCAGCTTTTGGATTTTTATCTCACTGGTTACCAAAGCTTGGGGAAGAAAAGATACAGCGCTGGGAAAAAGAAAAATATTTAATGGTTTATCACTATAGAGAAGAACGGGAAGTACCTTTGAGTTATGATTTTCTCACAGATGCGAATCAATATTCCGAAGACGGATTACAACGTTCCATTCCAACTTTAATTTTGCATGGGAAAAATGATGAGGTTATCCCCATTGAAGCCAGTCGTGATTTTGCTGGTCAACGTCCTTGGGTTAAATTAGTTGAGCTTGATAGCGACCATAGTTTAGGTAATGTGTTTCCTCAAATATGGCGCGAAATTCACAGTTTTTGTCAATTTGAAGTTTAAGATTTAAAATTCAAGGGTATTCTTTTATTCAGAGGTTTAACTAAAAATATCAAGATTAAAAACTCCTTAGAATATAAAATCAGATAGCACTTTAAATAATCGACCAGTTATCAATAAAACTCAAAAATAGAAAATAATAACAATTTAAGCAAACAAGATATAGCTGCCGACTCCCGAATTCTGTTATAAATTTGTGTATCTACAGCTTTATTATTCTCATGCTTCCGTTCATCCGTTCCGATTTAGCTAAGTTCAGCGCTTATAAACCTCATCCCGGTAGCAATACAGCAGAACCTGTTGCTACTCAATTTGATCGTTTGGATACCAATGAAAGTCCCTATGACTTACCAATCGAATTGAAAAAAAAATTAGCTGCTAACTACGAACGGATAATTGAAACTAACCGCTATCCTGACGGTGGACATCAAAATCTGAAGCGTGCGATCGCAGGATATGTCAACGAATCAGTTTCACTCCCTCCAAATACTTTTAGTGAGAATAATATTTCTGTCGGTAACGGTTCCGATGAATTAATCCGCTCCATATTAATTGCAACTTGTTTGGGAGAAGGTTCAATATTAGTTGCAAATCCCACATTTTCCATGTATGGTATTACGGCTCAAACCCTTGGTATACCAGTAATACAGGTAGGTAGAAATCAAGAAAACTTCGAAATTGATTTACAAGCAGCACAAACAGCTATAGAACAAAATCAAAATCCACCAGTTAGGGTTGTTTTTGTTGTCCATCCTAATTCTCCCACAGCAAACCCTTTGACTGAAACGGAAATAAACTGGTTAAGAAAAATACCAGAAAATATTTTAGTCGTAATTGATGAAGCTTACTTTGAATTCTGTCAGCACAGCTTAGTTAGTGAATTGCAAAATCACTCTAATTGGATAGTATTACGCACATTTTCCAAAGCTTTTCGGTTAGCATCAATGCGAGTTGGATATTGTGTAGCTAATCCAAATTTAATTGCGATTCTGGAAAAAGTCCGTTTACCTTATAATCTTCCCAGTTTTTCAATTGCAGCGGCTTTAATAGCAATGGAAAACCGTCATACTTTATTAGAAACAATCCCCCAAACAATTTCAGAACGGATAAATTTTATTGAAACTTTTTCTAAAAACCCAGAATTGAAAATTTGGCAAAGTTCAGCTAATTTCGTTTTTCTAAAACTTCAGCAAGATCTACTTAATCCCGAACAAAAAGGTTTTGTAACTCTCACTCAAAGACTAAAAGATAACGGTACTCTTGTCAGACAAATTAGCGGTGGACTAAGAATTACTATAGGAACTCCAGAAGAAAATATCCGTACAATAGAAAGATTAAAAACTGTTTTAAATAGTCTTTATCCTCAAGTTACTGCTTAATAAGTAGAGTTAAAACTTGGATTAAATAATAAAAATTAATAATTGGATCCACCTTTTTTTTGGGAAACCAAACCTCTAACTTTTGTCACAGTTTGTGGTAATACCCCCACTAACATTGCAAAAGCTTCTGATGGTAATTGAGATACAACATTAACTGGAAAATATTCTTCAAATTGATCGAGAATCTTCTGTACTCTTTGCTGTGGAACAGCATTTTCTGTAATTTGTTTAATCAATCTCACCCATTGACGCCTAATCAAATAAGCCTTTTGGCGTTCCTCGTGGGACTCAGGAGTTAATAAAGAAAGATTTCCTATTGGTAGCAATCCATAACAATCTAAATCGTAACTACCACCGACAACAGCACCAGGACCTGCAAATTCTGCGTGGTAACGCTTGAATAAAATTAACCCATTTCTCCTGCGACTATTTACCATCAGTACTTTACCACTGCGCAGAGTGGTAAGCAGGTCAGAACATTCTTCTCGCTCTCTTTCATCGGGAATAACAATACACTCAAACAATCTAGTGTTAGGGTAATAAGTAGATACCATAGAATTTTGATAGCGTAGGCGCTTTTCGCTATCCATTTGTGTTTGTCAAGAATGTTGATCGTTTTTATACTAGTCTAGCTTTTTAAAAGCTAAATTCAGCTTCTAATTTATTTTTTCATTACCAACAACTTTTTCAGTTATTGAAAACTAGAAGTAGCAAAAACAGTCGTTATCATTGATTGATTAATCATATTTTATGATACATGACTTTGTTTGTCTGCTAGCAGTCCATAGCTTTACTTAAATTTTCGATAAAGATGGATATTCTACTGACAAAGTTAGTATAAGGATTATCAAATTTGTTTTAACTTTTATAACTTAATATCCAACGGTGACAAATAAATAATGTCTATCTTTAAGATAATTGACATTCTCAGAACTATTATTATATGTATCAACAAAAGTTCATTAAATATTTTTTAATTAAATTTTTTCGCATTAAATTTTTCTATTAAAAATAAGCAGAGATTTTTATCAAAAATATAGTTATCTCAGAATTATTTATTTTTTTGTACACAATAGATGAAATTTTTAGTGATTCTAAATTCAGTACAGTGTAGAACTAGTAGCTCGAAAGAATCATTACATAGAGATATCATAGAAATAAAAAAATTTTCCTAAAATTATAAAAGTAAGTATGACAACACTTTTATACTTTAATTTTATTGATTCATTGATTTAAAAAATTACTTATTTAGATATAACATCCTTCTTAAAAGATTTTTGTTAACTAAGTGCGATAAGAATAAAGTAAAAAAATGGGAATATTATTAAGATACAATAAGAATAAATAGGAATTACTTAATTTTAATAAAAAAATCATTAGCAATATAGTGTTTTCCTAACATTTTATGATTGATTTATTGTCTTATTCACTATATGACTCAAAAATAATAAAAGATACTACAAAAAAATATCGCAGTAAATCAAAACTTTATTTTTGAGGTAAATACAAAAAATGAATTCAATTTATCGGATTTTTGAATAAAAAACTAAATAAGATTAAACAAGCAACTAAGATTTGGTATCTTTATTCAAGTGTTTATGTAAGAAAATTTGCTGAGAGCCTCGGAAGATAAAACTATTCCAACTAAATTCTACTTTCTGTACGCGATATCCTTGTTTCAAATAAAGTTGCCGTGCTTGATGATTATTTTCTAAAACATGAAGATATATGTCTTGAAAACCCCAAGTAAGAGCAACTCGCTCGCAACTTAGTAACAAGCTAGAAGCCACACCTCTTCGACGATATTTTGGATTAACAGCCAAATTTGAAAGATAGGGAAAGCTACGACCACTTTGCGTCCAAGAATCACTAAAGCGCACTCCCAATTCCACACTTCCAACTAGATTATTTGATTCATTGCCATTTATATCAACAGCCACTAAACAAATGTGATGAGGTGCTGATGAAGTAAGACGATGTCGTAAATCTTCATAAATACCCAAACGTAATAGAGGAAAAAGTAAACCCCAAACACCACTTTGAGAGTGGAAGCTTTCAGCAATAATTTGGGCTACAACACTCAGATCGGCTGGGTTTGCTGGACGGATTTGCAATGGGGATGAAATTTTATTCGTGACAGATGTAAATATATCTTGGTTAGATTGATTATAAAACCAGGGTCTTAAAGGAAACTTAGAATTAACTTTTTTCAAAGATTTATTTCTAAAAAATATAAAGTTCTATTGTGTCTGTGGAAAGTATTTTCCCAACATCGACCGCCTCAACACAATACGAGCAAGGCTTTAATTATAGTTCTTAATTATGTCAGGTACAGTAAATTTAAGTAAGATGGACAAGTTTGGATAAATTTAAATAGAAAATCATAATTCTGAGTACATTACTTATCTACTGTGGGCGATTGATTGACCTAATGAGGTTATTAGACAATCAATATGCAGACTAGCCACTGATGGGGTTTTCGGGTAGTGAAAATATAACTACACCAAAACCATCAAGCCAATTTTAGTGGATTGTTGCTCATATTTGAAGATAACTCAGGATGATTAATACAGTTGTTTATGCGTTTGCACAATACAATTAGTGATTGCTTTAAGGAGCATATAGTAAAATACAAATTTTAATCAAAAATCAATTATCATTTTATTTCTACCTTAAGTGAGTATTGGTAAACTATTTGCATTGATTTTTGGGAGTATCGGGAAAACTTTCATAAAAAAAATCAATTAAACTAAGCTAGAAAATAATAAAACTTTAACTAGTAGCTGTATAAATAATATTTGAGGTTCGCTCTTAGAGGTCGCCGGTATTAGTAAAACAGAATATTTATAATATTATGCTCAAATACTATGCTTATCATCGGCATATTAAAAATATACGATGCCATCGTGCCCCAGTTTTTGTAGTCACGCAATACTAAAGTACCGTTCGAGACTAGGAATACTTACCACGATCGCAAGGAGAATCTATTTATCGTATGCCCATAAGTATAAAACCTGCCCATGATTAATTTTATTGCTCTGATATTGCCCAATTGCCAAGTAAGCCTCAATATAAATATTTATTGGAATTTATTGGAATATGTTAGGGATGAGATAAAGGCGGGAAAACTTAGATATACGACTGCAGTTAATTTTTCCTCATCCGTTAAAACTGTAGATGGAACGAAATTTTTCTTACTGGAGGTGAAGCAAAATTTGGCAAGCAAGCATCGATTCTGTAAAACTAATACTTATAATTCCAGAACATAGGGTGTACCAAAGCAGATGGCAATCCGCACTAGCGATCGCCAGCAAGTAGCTGTGAAGAAAATTATTATTTTATTTTATTTAGCAGTCATGTAGGCTTTGAGTCTTACTGGTCGAATGATCTGCTTCCGCCCAATTAAGAGGTATGTATAGCTGATGAGATTATTGTTTATCCGACTGCCATTGCAGCAGGAAAGCGGTGCATGAGTTCCCAAGTAAACAAAAAGTCGAAAATTTTGGTCGTTGATGACGAACCTGATAACCTAGATCTGCTTTACCGCACGTTCTATCGCGAATATAAGGTGTTGAGAGCAGATTCTGGTCCAGATGCTCTTGATTTGTTGGCAAAAGAAGAAGACGTTGCGGTGATTATTTCCGATCAACGGATGCCAATGATGAGCGGTACTGAGTTTTTGAGCTTAACAGCAACTCAATATCCCGATATAATGCGGATCATTTTGACCGGTTATACAGATGTAGAAGATCTAGTAGAAGCAATCAATTCTGGTAAGGTATTTAAATATGTTACTAAACCATGGGAAGCTGAAGAATTAAAGGCGGTGGTACGCCAGGCTCTTGATACCCATAACGTTCTTAAAGCTCGTACCCGTGAAATCTCTCGTAGCCTGCGTCAACAATATTTACTCAACACCGTAACTGGAACTATTCGCAGCACCTTAGATTATCGACAAATTTTGCAAACAATTGTTGATAGTGTAGGAGATATGCTAGAAGCAGATGTTTGTTTGTTGCGACCATTCTTGAATGGAGAGTTAGCAGATGAAAAATTCATTTATCAAAATCCCTCTCTTGCAGTCAAACAGAATAGCAATGAACTGCAATCGCTAGAAACAAGCAGTAATGAAATAGGTTCATCATCTTCGTTGACAGATTCTTGTTTGGCAGAAACTGTATGGGAAACTAGAGAAGTATTGGCAATCCCAGATGTTACGGCAGATTCTGTAATACAGGCAGAGACTGCGCAGTCACAAGAGCGCATGCGTGCATTTAACGTTTCTGGAATCCGCTCTAGTTTGATAGTGCCACTCATTTGCCGTCAAGAATTGATGGCAATGTTGGCATTACATCAATGTCAAAAATCTCGGATTTGGGAAGAAGATGAAGTTGACTTAGTAAATATGGTCGCAGATCAGGCAGCTTTAGCCTTATCACAAGCCTATGCTTACGAACGCGCCCACGCTCTTGCCAAAAGAGAAGCGTTAACCAACACCATTACAAGCGCTATTCGATCCAGTTTGGACCCCGAAGATATTTTTGCCGCTATTACCGAGCAATTAGGGCAAGCATTACAAGTAAATGCTTGTGTGCTTTCTCTGTGGACTGATTCGGATGAGTTTACGGAATGTGTAGGTTATTATCAAAGCTTGGACCCGATTCCTAACTCTTCTGTCAACCCTATCGATCAAACAAACGAACGGCGTAATTCTAATTCCAAGGAATTACTGCAGTTACAAATACCCATTGAAGGTCATCCGATATTACAGGAAATGTTGAGAACGCAACAACCAGTAATAATTAGGGATACCAAAGCATGGATACACCAATTACAGGTATTTGAGTTACGTGAGGGAATAGCAGCAAAATCCCTAGTGGTTGTACCGTTGTTGGCAGATGGTGAAAGTATTGGCAGTATTACGCTACATGAGTACAATCAAACCCGTAAGTGGTTACCTTCAGAAATTGAGTTAGCAAAAACGGTCGCTGCACAGGCTGCAATTGCAGTACAGCAGTCACGTCTTTATCAAAAAACTCGGGAACAGGCTGAACGTCTGTTGGAATTAGATAAACAAAAAACTGAATTTTTTCAAAATATCTCCCATGAGTTTCGTACTCCGATTACTTTAATTCAAGGACCTTTAGAGTCAGCGGTAACTTCACAACAAGGTTTATCAACATCTCAAAGCAAAATTGCTTTACGAAATTCGCGGCGTCTGCTCAGGCTTGTCAATCAATTATTAGATTTACAACGCTTGGATGCAGGTAGGATGCAACCAAAATTTCATCCTTGCGATTTAGTAGAATTTGTTCATCAAATTGTTGAATCATTTCGTCCATACTGTGAGAGAAAGGGACTGAAATTAGTTACAGAATTTGAGGCATGCCCCAATATATACTTAGATATAGAAAAATTTGATAAGGTCGTTTACAATCTCCTTTCCAATGCGATGAAGTTTACTCCCGAAGGTGGAACTATCGCTATTAGAGTTAGACATAACCCTAACAATTGCATTCTGCAAGTGCAAGATACTGGAATAGGGATCAAGCAAGAACAAATTGCTCATTTATTTGAGCGCTTCCGTCAAGCAGAGGGTTCAGAAAATCGTTCCTATGAAGGAACTGGTTTAGGCTTGGCGTTGGTTAAAGAATTAGTGGAGGTGCATGGAGGTCGAGTTACTGTTCAGTCAGAATATCGGGTCGGAACCATATTTACAGTTTCATTGCTTCCTGGTAATCAGCACTTAAATCCCGAACAAGTACAACAGACTTTAGCAGAAATAAATCCTAGCCGTGCAAATGTTGAATTAGCAGATTTAGATTTATTGGAATCTCAAGAGCAAGAAAGAGAAAATCAGTTAAGAATAGAAGATGAAAGTAATTCTTCACTTTTACCAACATCGCCACTAATTTTGGTTGTTGATGACAATCCAGATTTGCGAGCTTATGTTTCTGAAATACTACGTGACAATGGCTATAGGGTAAAAACTGCACGTAATGGCTCCGAAGGTTTTGAGCAAGCAAAAGCAATTACACCCAACTTAATTGTTACCGATTTAATGATGCCGATTGTTACCGGGTTGGAAATGATCCAAATGATTCGCAGCGAGGAGAATTTGAAGGGTATTCCAATTGTTTTACTGACTGCAAAAGCTGATGAAGATAGTCGGGTAGAAGGTGCAGAAAGGGGAGCAGACGCTTATTTAGCAAAACCCTTTAACGATCGCGAATTATTAGCAGAGGTACGAAATCTTTTAGCTTTAAAAGAAAACGAACAGCGAGTAGTGGAGCTAAATACTTATTTGACCCAATCGGTACTGAACCGTTTTCTACCCCCCATACTGGTTAACAGAGCTGCAACAGGCGATTTAGTTTTAGATCTGCGACCAGAACCCCGCCTCATTACAGTTTTATTTAGCGATATAGTAGGTTTTACACAGCTAGCAAACACCCTTAGATCGCGAAGAGTTGCAGAATTGCTCAATCAATATTTAGAAGCAATGACCAAAGCTGTGTTCGATAACGGTGGTACGGTGGACAAATTTATGGGAGATGCCATATTAGCTTTGTTTGGTGCACCAGAAGAACTCACACCAAACGAACAAGTTCGTCGTGCTATTAACACGGGTCGAGCAATGATGCGATCGCTTGCAGAATTAAACCAACAATGGTCAGAGCAAGGTTTATTTGAAACAGATGGACGTAATGGTTTGCAATTCCGTTGTGGTATTCATCAAGGGACTGCTGTTGTGGGAATGTTTGGTAGTTCAGAACGTGCAGATTATACTGCGATTGGTCCGAGCGTAAATATTGCTGCAAGGTTACAACAAGCAGCAAAACCTGGTACGATACTCGTCTCTGCTGCTGTCGCTGACTATTTAAAGGACGAAGAGATAACAAAAGGTAGCTCTTTAGGTCTAAAAGGTGTTGATGAGACGGTTTTAACTTTTATTATCAACCCTGAAGTTGTGGCAAATCGCTAATATAAGATAAGCAAATTAATTATTATAAATAAGTAATAGCACTGACGGTAGACGGAAGTGTAGTTTTTTATGACACAGTCTATTAGCGATAAAATCTCGACTTTGACTAAAAATCAACAAAAGTATGCAGATCCACCAGGTTTGTGGATAATCTTATTTTTTAGCTCTGTTGTTTTGCATTTACTTGCTTTCTGGCTGCTAGCTCAATATAAGTTTAGTTCTGATGCGGCGGGAAGTTCTTCCTCTGTAGTTCCAGTTGAACTAATAAGAATTTCTTCGGAGAAAAAATCTCCTGTGAAACTAAATTTAAAGCCAAAGCCTAAACTTAAATCTGAATCACAAACAAAAATAAATTCAAAGCCATCTTCACAAGTAAGCAGATCTCAGAAATTAAATTCAGCACCTCCATCACAGAAAACAAAAACTGATTTAGAAAATCAAGACTCCAGCGGAGTTGGTGTTATTAGACAGCAAGAACTCGCTAAGCAAAAACTTCAACAGCAAATAGCTGAGCAGAAACTTGAAGAAAAACTTCTGCAACAAAAGCTTGCTCAACAAAAACTTCAGGAACAAATTGCTGAACAAAAACGCCAGGAAGAGCTTATACAACAAAAAATCGAGCAAGAAAAGCTTGCTCAACAGAAGCTTCAGGAAAAAATCGCCGAACAAAAACGCCAGGAAGAGCTTCTAAAACAAAAACTTGCGCAACAAGAGCGTCAACAGCAAATAGCTGAACAAAAACCAAAAAATGAATTTTCAGACCCTCAAACAGATACTTCCGAGCAAGACAGCAAGAATCAAATCTCCAGTGACAAAACTACCGAAAACAGTAGTTCGGAAACTGAAGACCTACCCGACCCAAAAAAAGCCAATAACCCTTCCGGAAACGATCTTAATAACGATTTAAAGGGAAGTACAGGAGAGCAGGAAGACTTAAAAAATCCATTTCCAAATACCGGGTCAGATATTACAACGGATGGGGGAAAACCTCTACCTGAATCTAATATTGGAGGATTTGTCGCAACTTGGGAAATTGATCGCACTGCTTTGAAAAAAGATATACAAGATAAAGCCGCCGATATAACAACTAGGAGAAAAGAATTTGACCTTAAAGGTATAAATTCTCTGTCGTTATCGACTGAAAATATTCTCGAGCCAACTGAATTTGAAGCAGTGATATTTATTAATCAAGATGGTAGTTTCAACAGTTTGTTAGCAAAACCACCTGAATACCAAGAATATGCAGAAAAAATTTTTCAAGATCGAGAATATGTCCCAGCTGAAAGCGGTGGTAGATCTCCCGAGTTAAGTCAAATTTTGGTAAAAGTAAAAATCATGCCTCGTCAACCTTGATTTTTACATATCGGCATGTTATTCTGTATAAGTCAAAAACGCGGGCGTAGTTTAGTGGTAAAACCATAGCCTTCCAAGCTATTGATGCGGGTTCGATTCCCGCCGCCCGCTTTTATTAGTCTGTAAGCTTTACTGTCGTAGAATGATGCTTGTACGTCTGTAATACAGATTAAAACTAGAATTAAATTAATGTCTTAGAAATATTATCGTTGATAAATAATAATTAAAACATCTTATCAATTAGAATAATTTGCTTACAAAAGTAAAAACTAGGGATAAATGATTCCCTAGACAGTTTTTTTTAACTGATTTTTCGGACTTTTTTTAACCAAATCTACCGCTGATATATTCTTGAGTCGCTTGTTGCTTGGGATTTTGGAAAATAGACTCTGTGTGATCGTATTCAACAAGATATCCAGTACGACCGCCTTCAGATGTATTAACGTTAAAGAAAGCTGTCATATCAGATACCCGGGAAGCCTGTTGCATGTTATGAGTCACAATTACAACAGTATATTGTTTCTTGAGTTGATGGATTAATTCTTCTACCTGTAGAGTGGATATTGGGTCTAACGCCGAGCAAGGCTCATCCATTAAAATTACATCGGGTTGAGTTGCAACAGCACGAGCAATACACAAACGTTGCTGCTGTCCTCCAGAAATAGATAAACCACTTTGGCGTAGCTTATCTTTGACTTCATCCCATAAAGCAGCTTGTCTTAAGGAACGTTCTACTAACTCATCCATGTCCCCCTTGTAACCATTAATTTTGGCTCCAAAAGCAATATTATCGTAAATAGATTTAGGGAAAGGGTTGGGTTTTTGGAATACCATTCCAATTCGACGTCTTACCTCTACAGGATCGATTTCAGGCGCATACAAATTTTCACCGTAATAATATATTTTGCCTTCTGCTCTAAATATTTCAATCAAATCGTTAAGGCGGTTGTAGCATCTGAGTAAAGTACTCTTACCACATCCAGAAGGTCCAATAAAAGCTGTAACTTGATTTTTGGGGATATCTAACCAAATATCCTTTAAAGCCAAGAACTTACCATAATAAACATTGACTCCCTCTGTTCGTAAAACAGTATCGAGACTAGTGTCAGCGCTATCGGCTTTGTGAAGGTCGGTAGTCATAGATAATATGCCATTATTCAAATGTAAATGAGAGTCCTTAAGTAGTGAGAATCTTGCAATTAAAAATTTTGCAACTTAGAATATCAAATCGGTTTACTTAATACTTTTTCTGTGCTGTTGCTAAACGAGCAATGATACTGGTTAGCAAAACTAATAACACTAAAATCAGAGAAGCAGCCCAAGCAAGTGACTGTTGGTTGGGATAGGGAGAAGTTGCGAATTTATAAACCAATACAGCTAAAGAGGCGATCGGTTGGTCGAAACCACTAAATGCAAATTGATTAAACTGAGCTGTAAAAATTACTGGTGCAGTTTCTCCTGCTGCACGAGCAACAGCTAAAGTCGTACCAGTGACAATAGCTGGTAAAGCAGATGGTAGTACTATCTGTGCAACCGTTTGAAATTTAGTACATCCCAAACCTACGGCTGCTTGTCGCAAATCGTTAGAGACTAACTGTAGTGCTTCGTCTGTGGTTCGGACGATAATTGGTAACATCAAAATTGACAACGCAACACCACCAGCAATGGGTGAAAAATTAACTATCCTCGTGGCGATCAAAATACCATATGCAAAAACACCAGCTATAATTGATGGTACGCCACTTAAAACATTTGCCGCAAAGCGCACCCAGCGAGCTATTTTCCCAGAACTAAATTCTGTAAGATAAATTGCTGCTAAAACTCCAAAAGGGACGCTAATTGCACTACCAATTCCCACTAATAAGAGTGTTCCAACAATAGCATTGCGAAAACCTCCGCCAGTTTGCTCGAGAGGAGTAGGTGGTAGTTCTGTAAAAACACCCCAGTTTAAACTGCCAAATCCTTTAATGAGTACATAGGAAAGTACCATTAACAATGGCAACAATGCTAATAAGCCGCATGTAAATGCGACAACGTTCATGAATGAATTGAACAAGGTTCGGGGAGAACTTGAAGAACGTTTCAAACTACCTTTGGCGAGTCCTTCAGGCTGTTCGGAAAAGCTAGAAGTCATAATTGAACATACCTCTGATGTTACAGTTTCTTCACCCGTAGGACTACTAATTCAGCTAAAACATTGACTATTAAAGTTAGGAAAAACAAAATCAAAGCTGCATACATTAAAGCTGCAATTTGAATACCATCAGCTTCTGCAAATTGATTTGCTAACAAAGAAGAAATTGTGTTAGCCGGAGCAAACAAAGAAGCTTCGATTTTATTGGAATTACCAATAATCATTGTTACAGCCATTGTTTCGCCCATTGCTCTACCTAGTGCCAACATTACAGCGCTGACAATACCAGAAAAAGCTGCGGGTACCAAAACTTTTAAAATTGTTTCCCAACGGGTTGCACCTAAACCAACTGCTGCTTCCCGTAAATTACGAGGTACGGAGATTAAAGCATCTCGAGAAATTGCAGTGATAATTGGCAAAGTCATAATTGCCAGAATTATCCCTGCTGGTAACATACCGGGACCTTCTAAGGTTCCTGAACTGGGAGTACCAAAAATCGGCAACCAGCCAAAGTACTGATTGATGGTTCCTGCAAGATCTCCTAGGAAAGGAATTAATACAAAAATTCCCCAAATACCGTATACAACACTAGGAATTGCCGCTAGTAATTCTACTAAAAAGACTAATACTGTTCTAATTGAGACCGGAAGCAAATTTTCACTCAATAGAATTGCAGTCCCAACGCCAATGGGTACAGCAATTAGGAGACCAATAAAAGAACTGACCAAAGTACCGTAAATTACAGGTAGTGCTCCATAGCTTTCTCTGACAGGATTCCAAGAACTTTGACTAATAAAATTAGCCCCGAACTCTTGAATTGCAGGTAAAGCTTGAACTGCAACCTGAACTGCAATTGTTAACAATACAGCTGCTACAGCCAGTGCAAAAACCCGTGTTAACGAAACAAAACCTTTATCAAGTGACTTATCCAACTTCGAACGGTGAGGAAGTGCCGAACGAACATCTTGGGGATTTGTAGTCATGGAAATATTTACCAATCAAAAATATTAACCCATATTGAATTATGGTTAAATACAGAGAAATGTGGGAGCGAACCACATAAACGTATTTAGTCAGCAGTTAATTGTGAATTATATTTGTTAATAAATGTTATCAATGATCGCGATTCACAATTCATCGTTTCGTTGTAATTAGACTTAACGCAAAGCGTAGGATGCCCATGCCACTTACTTACAGACTACTTACTTGCTTGAGAAGCGCCTACAGCAATTTTATAGTCAGGACTGATTGCATCAGCTGCTGCTGCAACTTTCTGAACGACATTTTCTGGTAAGGGAACGTAGCCCAATTCTTTGCTCACCTTCTGACCTTCAGTTAAGCCATATTCAATCATTGCTTCCATGGCTTTAGCCTTAGCTGGATTGTCATATTTCTTATAAGCCAAGATCCAACTGTAAGTCACAATAGGATAAGATTCTTTCCCTTCTGGATCTTCAATGAAAGCACGGAGATTTTCTGGCAAAGTTACAGCAGATAAAGTTTGAGATGCAGATTCATCTGTTGGTGTAACAAATTCTCCATCTTTGTTTTGCAAAGCGGCAAAAGTTACATTATTATTTTTCGCGTATCCATACTCGATGTAACCAATTGAACCCTCAGTCTGTTTGATCTGAGCAGTTACACCTTCGTTGCCTTTCCCACCAACTCCAACAGGCCATTCTACAGTTTTACCTGCACCCACTTTCTCTTTCCACTCTGGGCTTATAGCACTTAGATGCTTGGTAAATACTCCTGTAGTACCACTACCATCAGCACGGTGAATCACCGTAATATTTCTGTCTGGTAGATTTACTCCTGCATTATCTTTAGCAATTTTAGGATCGTTCCACTTATTGATTTTACCTAGAAGAATTTCAGTGTAAACTTCTCTGGATAATTTGAGTTCATTTACTCCAGGTAAGTTATAAGCAAGTACCACACTACCAGCAGTCATTGGTAGTAAAAGTACGCCTCTGCCTTGAGAAACCTTAGCAATTTCTTCATCCTTCATTGCGACGTCACTCGCACCAAAGTCAACGGTTTCTGCGGTAAATTGTCTTACACCAGCACCACTACCAACGGATTGGTATGTTACTTGTAAATCAGGATTTTTTTCGTTTAAACCTTTAAACCAGGTTTGATATAAAGGTGCTGGAAAAGATGCGCCAGCTCCATTAAGATTAACTTTTCCACCTAAATCTAATTTGTCGCCACTGGCTGTAGTATTAGTCGCATCACCGGTTGTTCCTTCGGCGTTTTCACCACCTTCGGGTTGTTGCCCACCACAGGCTGCTAAAGAAACTGTTAGTGCTAATACAGAAAGAGTCTTGAGAATTCTAGAAGTATTATTTACAGGGTTAGAAAAAAGCATGGAGGTGTTGTTACTAATTTTGCTGCTGAGCGATTATAATATACCGCGTCAGAGTAAAGGTAAGGTTAACAAAGTATAGATTTTCAACCACTAATAAAGTAGCAAAATTAAAGTTTAATTATCTTTGCTTAGTAGTTTTTTAGATACGTTAAATCATCAAAATTTATGTGTAAATAATACTGAGTAAAATTTAGTCTTAAATATATTTACTGATATACAAATAACTGTTAATTAGGTAGATATTTATAATTACCGAATATACTACTAGAAAAGGAACAAAATAAATGTCATTATTTTATTTTTTTTGATGAAGTTTTATTTCGTAATGCGGAGTTATAACCACGAATCTACGCTTAAGCCCTTGCGAATCAAAAATGATATCAAACATACTTATTTGAAAATTACTGGCTATAAGGCTGACAATATGACTCTTCAATACGAGCATTTCGCAGCCAATAGAAGCAAAATCAAGTATGCTTTTGCCAATCAGTTAACAGCGTAGGTATTACTAATTCAACAATCATTAAGATTTAAAAATCATTGGAGTAAGCAGTAGCATAAAAGTACTCAATCCAATAAATGACTAAAGTTAATGGCTATACTTGTCTCAAAACTTTTGTGGCACAGAGTACCAATAAATTAAAGAGTTAAGTCTTCCTATCGTTAATGTTGCTTGTTGCAGGGTAACAAACTAATTTTAGGGTCGCGATATGGAACTGAAATCTAATTTTGTGCTCTGTGAAGCTTATTAAATGTACTGAAGAACTAGCGAATAAAGCTCAATGAGGCTATGCTTAATATTGTTTGCGCTCGAAAAATAAGTTGTTGGCTATTGATAAAATAGTATTTTGTATTTGATATAAAGCCATCGAGGTAGAATTAATTGTCAATAGAAAAGTAAATATATCTCTTTTTTCTTGTTATCTATTTATTTTATCTTGTAGCGAATCTTTCACAATTGTAATTTTCTGAGTAAAAGTTTTATCATTATTTTTACCCAGATTTAAAATCTAAAACTCTGATTAATCTATATTAACGAATGTTGGCTGCATCCAATCAATTACTATGGTCTATGATTGGCTTACTGCTAACTATGGGTGGAACTTTTTTAGAAGCATATTTTACCACCCTGCCTTTTGGTTGGAGTAAGCAAGGAATTCAGACTTTTTCTTTAGGTGTTACTTATCAGATCGGCGCAGTTTTGCTCGTCGGTTGCTTGGGTGGAAAGAATGCTGGAGCACTTTCCCAAATTGCTTATTTAGTGATGGGCTTAACTTTATTACCTGTTTTTGCTGAAGGTGGGGGTATTGGCTATGTTAAGCTAGCACACTTTGGTTATTTGCTTGGTTTTATTCCCGGAGCTTGGTTATGTGGCTTAATCGCTTTCAAAGCCAGACCAAAATTGGAAACTTTAGCATTTAGTTGTCTAATTGGCTTGTTTACCGTACACATCTGCGGTATTAGTTATTTGTTTATTAGCTATTTTTTTCAGTTTAAAGGTACAGAGGCTTTGAGTTTAACACAAGCAATCCTAAGATATTCCTGGTTCGCACTTCCGGGACAATTAGTAGTAGTATGCGCTGTGACAGTACTTGCATACGTTCTGCGACACCTAATGTTTTATTAAGAATATTATTAATTAATTGTTTTCTTCCATTACTCGATCATGGTTTTAGGATTACTGCTGTGAAGATGAGTCTGGAACTAAAACCTGAATCCTATAACCTTCTTGAGATTTTCTGCTTCCCTTTACTTTCCCTGATTTATTTATTAAATTTCCTTTCTTGTAAGGTTTAAAATCCGTATTACTACCTGAAATTCTGAAGTTCCAGTAACGAGCACCAAATCATTTATTATGAGTTTTAAAAATCGCTTTTTTTGGATTGCTGCCTTATTTATGCTTGTTTTGGATCAATTAAGCAAATTTTGGGTTCAACAAAACTTTACTTTGAAACAGACACAAGCGCTGATAACAGGTGTATTTCATTTTACCTATGTACATAATTATGGTGCAGCGTGGAGCTTATTTAGCGGACATGTGTCTTGGTTGCGCTGGCTTTCCTTAATTGTTAGCTTAGGATTAATTGCTTTTGCAATATTTGGTCCAACTTTAAATCGTTGGGAGCAATTGGGTTATGGCTTTATATTGGGAGGTGCTGTAGGTAATGGTATTGATAGGTTTATGTTGGGCTATGTAATCGATTTCTTACACTTTAAGTTGATCGATTTTCCTGTTTTTAATATCGCTGATGTATCTATTAATATTGGTCTTGCTTGCTTGTTGATTAGTTATTTTCAACAAAAACCCAACAGTAGTCAGCACAAACTTAGGTAATGAGCTTGATTTTATATTTTTCTTCTAGTTTTAGTTTTACTGTTTTAGCTTTTGAAAGATTGCTTTAATAATTTACAATTAGCCAAATAAATAAATAAATAAATTATATTTAACTAATGAACTAATTAATTAATTAATTAATTAAACACCAAAATATAAGAGAAAAGAATATCAGATATCGAAAGCCAGGAATATGGCTAGAAAAGCCAAAACCCTACAGACAAAAAGTATTATAGCGCCTAACGTATTCCAAGACTTTATTTTATTGCATATAAAGGGCGAGCTATTTAGCTCGCCCTAAAATATCTCAAATATTTTTGTTATCCAAATTAAAGTTAATTATTTGGGAAAAACCGTAATTTGGTATCAGAACACCTTATGGGAAAGAACTTAAGAGTGTTAATCTTTGGAAATTGGAATTTATCTCAATCTTCAACGGAACTCATGTGCTCTATAAGATTAATCTTAAGACACAGACTAAAATCCGCTTTGACCATCTGAATTTTGATCTGGGGTCGCAGGACTATCTGAATTTTGATCTGGGGTCGCAGGAGTATTTAAATTTGATGGGTCATCATTTGAACCGCTTCCTGGTGTTTGCATGTTATCTGGAGCAGAACTATCAGGAACTTTAATTTCCTGCTGCTGATTCATGTTTTGATTTTGGATTCTTTCCTGCTGATTTGTATCTTGCTGAATTATATCGCCAGATTGGTCGGAATCTGGTGTAGCTGCATCTGGTGTGCTGTCAGGTGTGGGATTAATATTTGTTGGATCCGGAGTTGTTGCATCTGGAGCTGTAGTACCAGGTACGGGAGTAACAGGATTAATGTTTGTTGGATCCGGAGTTGTTGCATCCGGAACTGTTACGTCCGGAGTTGTTGGATCCGGAGTTGTTACATCCGGAGTGGTTGGATCCGGAGTTGTAGTATCTGTTGTGTCTGTAGTGTCTGCCGGTACAGTGATTTTTTCGGTGTCAGTATCGCTTGTGGTTGCTTGAGTTCCTTCACAACGGCTATTCCATGGAGTTTTCTCACATAAAATCTCCATACCTTCTGGACTGATGTTGATATCTTCTGCGCTGGGAGCCTTGGATTCTCCCTCTGCTCGTACTACTGCTACATTACCTACTAATGCTAGGGTCAAAACAGTCCCGAAAAGGGTAAATAATTTTCCCTTCATAGTAAAATTAGCCTCCTCAACATAATACTCCGCTCATTAAATCAGACTATAACATTTAGAAAATCTTCCCATATGGGGATGTATATTTCTACAAGATAGTGTTCCTCTATGTAAATTGAGTCACAATTTTATCATGACTTCAGCGATCGCGACCTTGCAAAAATATCGAACTTCGAGTTAAATCTTCCTGAATGAGGGTATACAAACTATAATTATCTGACAATCTGAACCCAATGACAGCATTATTCATGACAACACAATGTAGTAAAAAACACAACTAAAAAAATTGGTAGAGATTGTATTGTTATGTTTATCGTAATTGGAAACTATTCCGTAGAGCCGATGTCTCCGACGGCTGATTAGTAGAATGGTGGAATAACCAGCATCGTAAATTGCAGTTCGCCCGATTCTTCAGTAATAACCCTGGTGTGAATAGTCGATGAGTTCCTCCCAACCCCCACAAAAACCAAAAACCTTCCTTGGTCAAATGACTCAAGCAGTACAGACATTTCAAGCGAGGGTTGATTTTTCTAAACTGGCACTCAAGCCAAATGCTAGAGTGCCGGAATTATTAGTGCAAGATACCGGGACGGATAAGGCAGAGGTATACCCGCTACTGGGCGATCGGTATGTACTAGGTCGCAGTTCTAAGTCCTGCGATATCATTGTACGCAATCCAGTTGTCAGCCAAATTCATCTGTCCCTGTCGCGGGATTCAACACAACGCAAGCCCGCGTTCATTATCAAGGATGAAGGCTCAACTAATGGAATTTATCGTGGCAAGCGCCGTGTTAATTCCTTAGAACTGCGACATGGAGATGTCCTTACCCTGGGACCACCAGAATTAGCAGCTTCTGTGCGACTCCAGTATATCGATCCACCACCTTTACTGTTTAAGGCTGTAACTTTTGCCGGTTATGGGGTTGTTGGTGTCACAACTTTAGTTGCATTGGTAATTGGTATTGAGTGGTTAAAATTTCCTGTGCGACCTTTACCGGGAGCCACAAGGGCACCTGTAATTATCTATGCTGGTGATGGGGAAACTCCTTTACGTAGACCCAACAGTATTAAACATGTAGATAAAAAGAAAATCTCTGATTTTGGGCCATATTTAGCTAATGCAGTAATAGCCTCAGAAGATAGCCGTTATTATTGGCATTTTGGAGTAGATCCTTTAGGAGTAACCAGAGCGGTACTAATTAACACCCGCAGTGGCGATGTCCAACAGGGAGCGAGTACAGTTACCCAGCAAGTAGCACGCAGTTTGTTCCGCGATTATGTTGGAAGGCAAGATTCTCTAGGAAGAAAATTACGAGAAGCGATCGTTTCCTTAAAATTAGAAACTTTTTATAGCAAAGATAAAATTTTACTAACTTATTTAAACAGAGTTTATCTGGGTGTTGATACTTACGGTTTTGAGGATGCTTCTAATTATTATTTTGGAAAATCGGCTAAAGAACTAACTCTTGCAGAAGCTGCGACTTTAGTTGCAATTTTACCAGCACCTAACGGGTTTAACTTTTGCGGTAGCGCTAGGAGTAAACAATCAATTATTGGCTATCGTAACCGTGTAATTAAACGGATGCTAAGCCAGGGTAAAATTAGAGAACAAGAAGCAAATCGCGCGCGCCGTTCGGCAATTGAAATCGATCCTAAAGTTTGTGAGAGACAAGCAGGAACGATCGCGCCTTATTTCTACACCTATGTCTTTCAAGAATTAGAATCTATTTTGGGACGAGAACTCGCCACAGAAGGAAATTTAATTATCGAAACCCAATTAGATCCAAAAATCCAAAAACAAGCAGAAACTGAATTAAAAAATCATGTGAGTAATGCTGGCTCAAGATTTCGCTTTTCCCAAGGAGCAATAGTAACTCTTGATTCAAGTACTGGTGGAATTTTGGCAATGGTGGGGGGTACCGATTTCAAAACCAGTCAGTTTAATCGTGCTTTTCAAGCAAAACGACAGCCCGGTTCAACCTTTAAAGTTTTTGCTTATACTGCTGCACTGGAACAAGGTATTTCTTTAGGAAGAAATTATTCTTGTACCTCTTTAGTGTGGCGGGGTTTTAGGTATAAACCCTGTCGAACGAGTAGCACTGGTAGTTTAGATGTTGCAACTGGTCTTGCTCTTTCAGAAAACCCAATAGCCTTACGTTTAGCACAGGACGTAGGACTTGATAATGTAGTAGAAAATGCTCAGCGTTTGGGGGTAAAATCCAAGCTCGATCCAGTTCCTGGATTAGTTTTGGGTCAAAGTGTTGTTAATGTCTTGGAAATGACCGGGTCTTTTGCGGCTATTGGCAATCAAGGCTTGTGGAATCGCCCCCATGCCATTAGTAGAATATTAGACAGCAGCGATTGTCCGGATAACAACCCAAAAAATTGTCGGGTTATTTACTCCTTCGATCAGGATCGGGAAGCAAACAGAAGAGTTCTTAAAACTAGTATTGCTAATAGAATGACCGGGTTGCTACAGCAGGTGGTTACCAGAGGTACCGGTCGTGGAGCACAGATTGGATTAAGAGCCGCAGGTAAAACTGGAACCACTGATAGAAATGTTGACTTGTGGTTTATCGGCTTTGTCCCCAGTCGAAGGATTGCAACTGGTATTTGGTTGGGAAATGACAATAATTCTCCCACACGAGGTAGTAGTGCCCAAGCTGCGCAACTTTGGGGAAGTTATATGGGCAAAATTTTACGCTGAAAATCAATTTTATTAATCAGAAATACCAGTAATTCCAAAAAATTTTTTACAGCCAAAATCACGCAATTTTAGTATTTTTTTGTAAATTAGCATAATCCCGTTTTACCCATCCCTATAGAATTTTAGTGTTAAATAAATAACTAAGAAATCCTAGGGTTAAACAACGGAATACGATGAATAGACGTGATTTTATTTCTTGGGTTGGCGTAGGTGCGTTAGCAAGTTTTTTACCGGTGACGATTGCTGCTTGTTCCTCTCGCCGTGTGATCAAAGATTGGCAAAAAGTAGGTAGTAAAGCCAATTTAGATGCTAACAAACAATTACTTCAGGAAGGGGCTGCTTTTGGTAAAGTTTTGTTAGTACAAATATCCAATACAGATAATCCCGTAGCTGTCGATCCTACTTGTCCCCATGCTGGTTGTGCGGTGGATTGGAACAGCGATCGTCAGAAATTTGTTTGTCCTTGTCATCAATCAGAATTTACTGCTGACGGTCAAGTAACAAGAGCACCAGCAAGAGTACCTCTGACAATTTATGCGACCAAAATCGAAGGTGACGACATCTTTGTTAAATCAGTTTAGGTTCAAATCAATTTGGGTGCTTTTATATCTTCCACGTTTAGTAGTTGTTCTGTGTTTGTTTCTAACTTTTTTAGGAATGAGTGTGGAAAATTTCAGAATTAGAGAGGTGTCCAAAATATTTTCTAAAATTATTCTTTAAAATTAACAACGTATTTTTTACTAAGATTTATTAAGTAAATATTATTTAATTATTTAATTACAAAAATATCAAATTGAGAGTAGTAAAATACCTTGATAATTTTATTGACGCTAATTATTTTGTTTGCTAAAGCTTAATTAAATTATTAATTTTTATCACAAATTTCCATGAATCCGATTTTAGAACTGTCAATAATTGCCTTGAATTAAGAGCTTGGCTAAGAGTTTATTAAGTGATATTACAATTGATGCAAAAATATTGAGAAATTGTCTGAAATAAAAACCAGGCTCTAAGGTAGAACTTAAGGAAAGCGACGAGACAAATCCCATGAATAATATTCAAAAATATCGTTTTGTCTGTACCCTAACTTTTGGCGATATTTATGGTCAGATAGTTGTTTGGTTAATTACGGTTACTTTGAGTTTGGCATCAGCCCTAGCTTTAATGGGTGCTAGACGTCCTGTATATGCTCTAGCCACAGTAGGTTTAGTTGTCTTGCTATCATTACCATTTTTGCTATTTGCCTTCGTAACCACCTTATTAAATCACGTAGAATTATCTGCTATAGATACTGAAAGTAGTATGGACAAAATACCCAGTGGTATTTCAGGACAAAGACCCGTACAAGCGAATAGTTAAATCAATAATTTGTTGGAAATAAAAATAACGAATTTACATACTTAAGTTATTCGCGGGTAGACTATAAACCAATACCTAATGTAACTATATTTCCCTGTGTGAAGCAGGGAATTTTTGTGTGTTTGAGTTGAGAATTTGATAATTTTTATTGATTAGTAAGTACATAAAAATAAAAATTGCAATCTAGGATATCAGGGACTAATTATGCTTGAATTTGATGTAATTATTGTTGGGGGTGGATTGGCTGGGTCTCGTGCTGCGGTTGAAATTGCCAAGACCGATCCTAGTTTGAAAATTGCAGTTGTAGCTAAAACTCACCCGATTCGTTCCCATTCTGTTGCAGCACAGGGGGGTATTGCTGCTTCGTTAAAAAATGTTGATGAGCAAGATAGCTGGAAAGCTCATGCTTTTGATACAGTTAAGGGTTCTGACTATTTAGCAGATCAAGATGCAGTAGAAATTCTCACTCAGGAAGCACCTGATGTTGTGATCGATTTGGAGCACATGGGAGTTTTATTTTCCCGTCTACCGGACGGACGTATAGCCCAACGTGCTTTTGGTGGACATTCCCACAATCGAACCTGTTACGCAGCAGATAAAACAGGTCATGCGATTCTTCATGAGTTAGTAAATAACCTACGGCGCTTCGGGGTAACAATTTTAGATGAATGGTATGTAATGCGCTTAATTTTGACTGAAGGTCAAGCAAAAGGCGTGGTAGCGTACCGAATTCTCGATGGACATTTAGAGGTAATTCGGGCTAAAGCTGTAATGTTTGCCACTGGGGGTTATGGTCGAGTTTTTAATACTACTTCCAATGATTATGCTTCCACTGGTGATGGCTTGGCAATGACGGCTTTGGCGGGATTACCTCTAGAAGATATGGAGTTCGTCCAATTTCATCCCACTGGTTTATATCCTGTAGGTGTACTCATTTCCGAAGCCGTAAGGGGGGAAGGGGCTTATTTGATTAATTCGGAAGGAGAAAGATTTATGACAAATTATGCTCCTTCTCGCATGGAACTAGCGCCGCGAGATATCACCTCTCGAGCAATCACCTGTGAAATTAATGCAGGACGGGGAATTAATTCTGATGGTAGTGCTGGTGGTTCCTTTGTGCACCTGGACTTACGACATATGGGTAAAGAGAAAATCATGAGTCGCGTTCCCTTTTGCTGGGAAGAAGCACACCGTCTGGTGGGAGTTGATGCGGTAATAGAGCCAATTCCGGTACGTCCAACCATTCATTATTGTATGGGTGGAATTCCTGTTAATACTGATGGGAAAGTCCGTGGTAGTGCTGATACCTTAGTAGAAGGATTTTTTGCTGCGGGGGAAAGTGCTTGCGTTTCAGTTCATGGAGCTAATCGCCTGGGTAGCAACTCTTTGTTAGAGTGTGTAGTCTATGGACGTAGAACCGGCGCTGCGATCGCTCAGTATGTCCAAAATCGTAAATTACCTACCATAGACGAGCAAGAATACCTCGAACAAGCAAAAGAGGAAATTCAAAGCTTGTTAAATCAGTCTGGAAAATATCGCATTGGAGAAATTCGTCAAGCTTTCCAAGATTGCATGACCCAATATTGTGGTGTTTTCCGTACAGAAGCATTAATGAGTAAGGGATTAGAAAAAATCCAAGAGCTACAGCAGCAGTGTGCAGAAATATACTTAGATGACAAAGGTAGTGGTTGGAATACAGAAATTATCGAAGCTCTGGAATTAAGAAGCTTGATGGTGGTAGGTAAAATGATAATGACATCAGCCTTGAATCGCCAGGAAAGCCGCGGGGCTCATTGTCGAGATGATTATCCTCAAAGAGATGATACTAAGTTTCTCCGCCATACGATGGCTTATTATTCAAGTGCTGATATTGATGTTCGGTATGCTCCTGTAAATATAAGTATGTTTCAACCCAAGGAACGAAAGTATTGATTGGAGATTGAGGATTGGAGATTGGAGATTGGAGATTAGGTAATTTGTTACCAAGAAAGGCAGAAGTACGACGGCAGAAGGCAGAAGGCCTGTGCCGTAAGGCTTCTGGTGACCGGAGGGAGCAAGGGTTTAAGGCCCCCACCAAAATGAAATTTGGTGGCCTGCAATTGNTGTTACTTGTTACTTTTGAGTTTTTACTAAAGATTAAGCAATTTGCAGTATAATTACTTATTAATGAAGGGGAGTAGCTGTTGGTAAAGCATTAAATGCTGCCAATGTACCTGAATCAACATACTGGTGATGAGCCTGGTTCGGTAACATAAGGCTTTTTAGAAGAATACTTCATAAGCTATAAGTAAGCGAGACCTTCACTAAGTTCGTAGAGATGCGAGCTTGGTGAAGTCTTGCAACTCTCATCAAGCTCGCAGGATTTGTAAATATCAGGGAGCTTGAGAAAGTGCTAGAGGCTTTTACTAAAGGTTTACTATTAATTGGAATTTCAGAACTTGGTGATAAAACTTTTTTTATCGCCATGATTTTGTCTATAAAGCACTCGCGAAAATTGGTATTGTTAGCTGCGATTGCTGCTTTAGGATTAATGACTGTACTTTCTGCACTCCTAGGACAAGTTGCTTCACTGTTACCGAAAATTTACATTGAGGTCGCAGAATTTATTTTATTTTTTGTTTTTGGGATAAAACTACTTTATGACGCCATTAGGATGGATAAAATCATTGGCGAGTCAGAAATAATAAAAGAGGCAAATGCTGAGGTAAATGCAGCAGAAAAAAAAATACCGAAGTATAAAAATGTTAGCTACAAAAATATTTTTCTGATTTTCCTCGAAGCGTTTTTATTAATATTTACTGCTGAGTGGGGAGATAGAACCCAAATTGCCACTATTGCTTTAGCGGCAGGAAATAATCCTGTAGCAGTGAGTTCAGGTGCTATTTTGGGACATACAATTTGTGCTGCGATCGCAGTTACTTCTGGGCGATTCTTGAATAGACGAATATCCGAACGTCAACTCACTTTTGCTGGTGGATTTCTATTTCTGATCTTTGCCACTTTAGCAGTCATAAAAATCATAACTACGTAATTAGTTTGGGCAATTCGTTATGAATTCAATTCTAAAAGCTGTGAACTGCAAGCTTTTAGTCACCCTACGGGCGCGGTCCTTTTTGCTGTGCTAACTACGGATTCGCTAATGATTTGTACATAGCGCTATAGCTTTCGAATTTTGTTAGCACAGGGCAATAAGACCATCTTGCACTGCCCATAGCATCGCAGAATACTATACTTTGTACTCACTCTTTAGGAGTATTTTTGGACGAAGGTGTTTCAGTTGTGGAAGCTGTAGGATTTGGGCTCGGAGTGCTATTTGCCTGACGATTAATTTCATCCTTGTACTTAGCAGGGGCTAGTTCTGCAGCTTTAGTAAACAATGGTTTTGCTTGATCTACTTTCCCTTGTTGCTTAAGTAATAATGCTTTTGCCATCACCGGACGAAAATCTTGTTTATCATTTTTAATGGCGATATCAAAAGCAGCGATCGCCTCCCCATAGCGATTTTCCTTAGCATAAACACTACCAAGTAAAGTCTGAACTGCTGTAACATCAATACTGCCTGGCTCAACTTTATTTGCTTTTGCTGCAGTAGAGAGGTTATCTTTCAACAAGCTAATAGCTTGCTGAGGTCGTTTTTGTTGGAGCAAAAGACTAACATATGCTTCTAGCACCTTAGAGTCGCCGGGTTTAGTTTTCAAAGCGGAACGAAAAGCTTTGGCAGCACCTTCTTTATCGCCTACTTGCTGCTTAGCTTGACCGAGCAATACAGCATATTCTGCTCGTTCGGGAGCTTTTTTTACTAACTTTTCTAAATCTTCAATTACCGCTTTTATGTCACCTTGTTTTAGACTTAATAGCTGTAGCCTTGCTTCGATGAGGCGCTTGAGAGCAGCTGTATTTTCTGGCTCCTCCTGAGACAAACGTTGATAAAACTGTACGTCTTTCGTGAGTTTGGAGATTTGTGCTGCTGCAGGCGAACTTGTTTTAAGTGTGTTTCTTACAGTAGCAGTTTCTTCGTTTGAGGATTGCTCGTTGTTAAAAGCAGCGATAAGGGGAGCAACTGAAGCTCCAAGCAAACCCACACCAGCCAAACCTAAAACCAAAAACACCATCCAGCGATTGCGTGCTTGAGACACAAAACTTTCCTTTACTCTAATTTACAAATTATGGACTGTAAAAATTGAAAAAACCAAAAAATTTACAAACTTTGCGGAATACCATGAATTGCTTGTGAACTTTATAACAAACAGGCATTTGAACAGCCAAGTCTAGCAATGATTTTAGGATAAATTGTTGGATTTGTAGCTATGGTATGCTTCCGAAACTAGTATAAAGGCGCTAAATTACACATTTAGTGTGTGTATGCATTCCAAATGCGTTTTTAGTATCACACACTGTGCGATTGGGTGGCAAATTGAATTTATCTACTTCGATCTGCCGCACAAAAGCTTTTGAGAACCGCAATATTATTAAGTCCCATTACGGGATGTGTCTCCGCCGCAAGGAGTTTTTATGAATTCCGACCTGATGCCGTCACCTGAATCTTCCAATTCCACTGCCCCCGATCAGGCAGAAAATAATATTGTTAAACCGGCGCTTGAGCATACGGATGCTCCCGCAGCTGAAGTTGACAATTCACAGGCTAGCCATACCGATGCTGACGAAAATAAAAGTAATGATAGTCGTCAGCAACCAATTCCACCCCCTAGCGAACCGATGCAATACCGAGCCATTGGATTAGTTAGAGGGCGTTATCAAGCTAGCAGCGAACAATTTACCCAAGGCTTACTGCTGACCGCAGATGGTACAGAATTAAACGCTGTCCTTCTCGGTCGAATTATGAGTTTGGTAAAAAACCACCTTTCTCTAGAGCAAGAGCACTTATGGGTAGTTTATCCCCGAACCAGACAAGAAAATGACCAGTTACACGTCCAAATAGTTGGTGTTTGGGAGCCAGAAAATCTGGCGAAAAAATCCCCAGATGCGCTTGAAGAATCTGAAGCTTCACCACAAGAAGAAATGGAAGAAGATCCATCTTCTTCAGAAACTGATAAAAAAGCAACAGATAACTTTATTCCTTCATCAGAAGTTGCCGATGGTGGTTTCTCCATTCGAGGTGAAGTTGTTTACCAATCCTATGGCGATGAAAGCCTGGTTGTAAAAATTAAACAAGCTCCTCGGAAAGCATCTGATAAACCCAAGTATTTCAAGGTTAAACTGAAGGGCAAACTGGATACCAAAGCAGTTGGTAAATTCTGGGATTTTGAAGTAGAGCGCCAAGCCGATAACTTAACAATCGGTAAAGCTGAACTAATTGCCGATTTACCGAAAAAACGCAATCCGTTCAACAATAAGTTTAAGAAAAAGCGCTTTGACCGAGGGAAAAAACCATTCCGCAGACAAGATGGGGAAAAAACTCGTCCTGTCAAGAGAAGTGATAGTCCAAGACCATCATCAAGACCTGCTGCACCTGCTGCAGAAAATAGACCTACTCCAAAGCCAGTAAAACGCCAAAAACCTCAACAGGAGTAGTTAAAACATGGCTAAAGCCAAACAGTACCTACGGTATACTTTGCTAAAGACTGAGGTGATCGCTAATTGGTCATAGCATAGCGTGCCCCTTGTGGTATATCGTAATAACCCGGTGCGATGAATCCAGGGGATTGTAATGATGATGCTGCGTATTTTTTTATTTCATCAATAAATAAATTATACGGCACGCCCACTCTCAGGGCGTTCCGTCGCAGCCACACCGTAGGTGCTTAAAACTACTAAAAGTGGAGAATTTGCTTCTAAATTAATTACCAATCTAAATTAATTACTGAATTGCTTTATTAATTCCAAATTACCTTTTTTCTGGGGGCAGACTGTACCAAAATAGTGCTATACGCCCACGATAGCTAACAAGTTATTGGTTCTAATTCAAAATTCTGTCCAACGATTTTGGGGCAAAAAAGTTCGCTCTGTAGGAATTTGACAAACCGGTTCTGTAAGATTGAAGTTACCAGCCTCGATCCATTGTTTTAACTCTTGGGCAACTTGAATTGATAGATATAAGCTTACTAAAGGAGCTACGCGCACCGTTCTACCTTCAATAACGATCCGTCCTGATTTAAGTTGAGCGTAACTTACCAAGCCAAAGGTGGGACGTACCCTGCGAGGGATGGAAAAATCAACAATTGGTGCGACTAAGTCTTTGTCTTCGACAGCACATCTAACAACCACTTCTTCGTTTAGTATTGGTAGGGGCACTCCCACACCCAACATCAAAGAAGGACCATAATTTTTGAAGTAACAGCCCCTAACCCAGCGCGAATCCATTTGTTTCGCATCACCGATTAAAGCTAAGGTCGCTGCTGGTCCTACAGGCGTTCGATTGGGTAAACGTTTTTGTAATGGAAAGTGTTGAGTACCTTCCCAGGTGACATAACCTACACCACCACCAAGAAAAATTCGTGTACCGATACCAACAAGCTGTAAATCTGGGTCATTGAGTAGAGGAGAGATGGCACCAGCATTAGAATAGACTGCATTACCCAAACGCGGATGTAAAGGCCCGAGGTAGGTATGCAGCATGCGTTCTCCACCATTGACTCCAACTATAAAATTTTGATAAATATTCCGGGGATTAAATAAATAAAACTGATTGATTGTTTCGCGGGTAATTGCAGCCTCAAAAGTTCCCCGTGGATAACAGTCTGTTACTTGTCCTTGAGCGCGTACTTGTACGAGCTTACCTGCGATCAAATCTTCTATAACATGACCGCCACCACGTTCTTTGAGTTCTTCCCCTTCTTTTTGTTCTACGGGACAACTAGCACCCAAATATAAATCTACTGCCCCAAAGCCAGAATATGCTGGTACTCCATCTAACCAGCAGCGACGAATTTTAATTGGTGGATCGGTATGACCCAAATTAATCACAGCTCCACTAGATTCCATTGGTTCAAAAGTTCCAGTGGTTACTACATCGACTTCTTTGGCTACAGATGTAACACCTTCTTCTGCAACTTTTGCTTTTAATTCTTGTGCGGTGAGGACTACCGCTTTTTTGCGGTTGATTTTGTCATTTATTTCCGCAATTGTTCGCATATTAAATTATTTAAATAGAGCAGGGATAAGAAAGGGGGAAAGGGAAAGTGAATTATTTTCTCTTGTTTGCTAAATAACATCAATTGTAGTGGTATGCGTTAAGTCGTTCTGGTAAGTTCTGCATAGTACTGGGAAAAAGTTCTGAACGCACTGAGCAAAATCAGCGTATCACACCCATACTCTCAGGTGTATCTCTATCAGGTGTATCTCTATGGGAAGAAGTGTTAATATTTTTGGATAAAATGCTCAGACAGCAAGATTTTTGAGTTTAATTGGACACAAATCATTTTTACCTCATAAAAAATATAAAGACAAAACAATTTAACCAACAATAATTGGTAACTGATAACTGGTCACTGTAGCCCGTAAGGGCGTGGCGTTAGCCATAAACTGTTAGCGGATCCGTAGGTAGCGGATCCGCAGGTAGCGCAGCTATAGCTATAGCGTGCGCGACAGCGCATTAACTGGTCACTGGCAACTGATAACTGGTAGCTGATAACATGTATCCTCATCTCGAACAAGCACTAAAACATCACTTTGGTTACGATAGTTTTCGTCTCGGACAGCGTGACATTATTACTCAGGCGCTACAAAACCGAGATCTACTAATTGTGATGCCTACAGGTGGGGGTAAGTCTTTGTGCTTTCAGTTACCAGCACTACTCAAAAAAGGTTTAACGGTGGTGGTATCACCTTTAATAGCTTTAATGCAAGATCAGGTGGAAACACTACGGAAAAATGGAATTTCGGCAACATTTCTCAACAGTAGTCTTAATTCCTATAAAGTGCGATCGCGGGAACAATATATCCTCGGTGGCAAAGTAAAATTACTTTATGTCTCTCCAGAAAGATTGCTCAGCGAAAGATTTCTTCCTTTTCTGGATTTAGTAAATCATCAAATAGGAATTTCCACATTTGCCATTGATGAAGCCCATTGCGTTTCTGAGTGGGGACACGACTTTCGTCCTGAATATCGCCAGTTAAGTACCTTAAGACAACGTTATCCCGGAGTTCCCACATTAGCACTTACTGCCACAGCTACTGATCGCGTCCGAAGCGATATTATTACTCAGCTCCAACTCAAACAACCAAACGTTCATATAGCCAGTTTTAACCGCCAAAATATTTACTACGAAATTCGCCCCAAAAAGAAATATGTTTACACTGAGCTATTAGAAATTATTCGAAAAACTGAAGGTTCGGGAATAGTTTATTGTTTAACCCGCAAAAAGGTAGAAGAACTGGCATTTAAACTACAGCATGACAAAATTTCTGCCCTTCCCTACCACGCTGGTTTAAGTGATACAGAACGTAGCGAAAACCAAACCAAATTTATTCGCGATGATGCTCGGGTAATGATCGCAACAATTGCTTTTGGCATGGGAATTAATAAGCCAGATGTGCGATTTGTAGTTCACTATGATATTTCCCGGAATATTGAAAGTTATTACCAAGAATCGGGAAGGGCTGGTAGAGATGGAGAGCCATGCCGCTGTACCGTTTTTTACGGCTACGGCGATCTGAAAACTATTGAATGGAGCATCAATCAAAAAACCGATCCCCAAGAACAATTAATTGCTAAACATCAACTGCGACAAATGATTGACTATGCCGAAGGTACTGACTGTCGCCGGACAATTTTACTCGGTTATTTCGGCGAACAGTTTGCCGGAAATTGTGGTAATTGTGACAATTGTCGCCATCCCAAACCAGTTGAAGATTGGACAATTGAAGCCATGAAGTTTTTATCCTGTGTGGCGCGCTGCAAAGAAAGATTTGGCATGGCTTACATCATTGATGTTTTGCGGGGGTCGAAGAACCAAAAAATTATCCAAAGAGGACATGAAAAGCTTTCTACTTATGGAATAGGTAAAGATAAAACTGTTGATGAGTGGCGCATGTTGGGGCGTTCTTTACTACATCAAGGTTTACTCACCCAAAGTGCGGACGGTTACGGCGTTTTAAAACTGAATGCCCATAGTTGGGAAGTTATGCGGCGACAGCGTCCAGTTTCCATCGCTGTAAGTCCACAGCAAATAGCAACTTGGAAAACAGAGAGTCCTAAAGCTATAGAAGCTGAGATGTTATGGCAAAGATTACGAGAATTGCGCAAACAACTAGCAGATGTAATTGGTGTCCCACCTTATGCCATTTTTGGCGACTCTACCTTGAGATTAATGGCGCAAGTTAAACCGAGAAATAAGCAAGAATTTAGCAAACTTTCTGGAGTTGGTACCCATAAATTAGCACAGTATGGCGATAAATTTCTGGCAGAAATTCGTGCTTATTGCCAAGAAAATAATTTACCGGAAAATGATTCTATTTCCTTGCAAGCCACAGCAACATACACTGAATTACAAACTTTAGAATTACATAAACAAGGATTAAGTATTAAAGAAATTGCTCAACAACGCAATCTAAAAGCAAGAACAGTTATCGGTCACCTTTCCGACTTAATAGAAAAACATCAACCAGTAGATATAAATTTATTAGTTCCAGTAGAAAAACAGGAAAAAATTCAACAGGTATTAGAAACTTTAGGAAATGTAGCCCTAACACCAGTTAAAGAATATTTGGGCGATGATTATAGCTTTGATGAAATTAATTTGGTGCGGGCGATGTGGCGTAAAAAAAAGAATAGTTAAGTACAAGAAGCAAACAGGAAATAGCAAATAGATTTTCTTGGCTGTTCCCTGTTCCCTATTCCCCGTTCCCTTCTAATTCAAATTCTCTAAACGAATGCGGGGATCGGCAAATTTCAGTAACAAATCCGCAACTAAATTACCAATAATCAGTAAAATCGCGCTCATCACCAAACTAGCCATTACAAGATATAAATCTTTAGCATTCACAGCTTGCAAAGTAAGTCTACCTAAACCCGGCCAGTTAAAGAAAAATTCCGTAATAAAAGCACCCGCCAATAAATTAGATAATTCAAAACCCAGCAAGGTGATTAGGGGGTTAATAGCATTACGTAAAGCATGGACATAAATCACTACATTTTCTGGTAACCCCTTAGCACGGGCAGTTCTAATATAATCTTGGCGCAAGACATCCAATAGCTGACCGCGAGCAATCCGCTGCAAACCGGCAAAACTAGTAATACTTAAAGCAACGGTTGGCAAAATCATATGCCAAGTAATATCTAGTGCTTTACCAAAAAATGAAAGTTCGTCGTGGTTAATACTCGTCATTCCACCCACTGGAAATACTGGGCTAGTTATTTGAGCAAATATGAGTAATAACAAAGCTGTGATAAAACTGGGAAAACCTTGTCCTATATAGCTAATAACTTGCAAAACCCTGTCAGCAAAACGATTTTGATTGACCGCAGCAATGATACCTAAAGGAATGGCGATCGCCCAAGTTGCAATCAAAGAAGAAATTGCTAAGAGCAAAGTTGCTGGTATTCTTTCCCAAATCAATGAAGCAACAGAGCGCTGATAAACAAAACTAGTACCGAAATCACCCCGCGTCACAATATTTCTCAGCCATAAGAGATATTGCTCTATATTTGATTTATCCAAACCAAATTGTCGTCTCAGTTCTTCAATTCTTTCTGGAGAAATTTTCGGATTTTGCCGTAGTGTATCGATGTAATCTCCCGGAGATAGTTTAATAATAAAAAATGACAATGCAGAAGCAAGTAAGACAGTTAGCAGTGCTTGCAAAATCCTTTTAAGGACAAAAAGGAAGTTATCACTTGTAACCAGTCTTTGTAACCAATCTAAACTTGTTTCCCAGTAACTTCTTGATGTTGTATTCATAACACGGATGCTAGTTATCAGTTGATGCGCCTTTTGAGCCAGAAGTCAGGAGTCAGGACTCAGGAGTCAGAAGTCAGGACAGACGACCGCACTCTGACAAGTGAATAGAAGCTAGGAGTAAAATTCAGGTAAGAATAAAAATTAAAATTTATCTGAACCTTTTCAGGATTTGTATTTAAAAAACTTTTTTAGGTATGTTCTAGTTAAAAATGTGAGTATAAAATCCTTTCTAATTATTTTGGATTCTGTCTTCTGGATTCTAACTCCTTATTTGCAGAATTTTGCCAATTTCCATACTGCGTCAAAAAAAGCAATGAGGTATCATTAGTTTCATGGTTTTAAGTATAAAACTGTCTCGTAATGCAAACTTATATAAATTCCATAAGACCTCCATTAAATAGGAGGTTTAAGGAAAGCAAAAAAATCAAAAATCGATAAATACTTACTTGATCGCTACTTAAACGAAAGTGTAAGTATTAACTTAACTTAATATAAATTGTCCCAGATTAATACTCAACAAGAGTAACAATTGGGACATCAGGTAATCTGTCCCGTCCCTGTAGCTCGCGCAGTTCGATAATAAAGCCAAATCCCAGTAACTCACAGCCAACTTTTTCAACTAACTTAGCAGTGGCACTTGCAGTCCCGCCTGTGGCAATCAGGTCGTCTACAATAGCAATCTTATTTCCTGGTTGTAAAGCATCCTGATGAACTTCTAAGCAGTCTGTACCATACTCTAGTTCGTATTCCACTGCATGAACAGAAGCCGGTAACTTACCTTTTTTTCGGACAGGAATAAAACCTGCACCGAGCTTGTAAGCTAGTGGTGTACCAAATAAGAAGCCTCTAGACTCCATGCCGATCACATAATCGGGTTGTAAATTGGCTTCTGTAAACTTTTGGGTTAATAAATCTATCGTATGGCGTAGTCCTTCTGGATCTCGCAATAGCGTGGTGATGTCTCGAAACAAAATTCCTGGCTTAGGAAAATCAGGAATATCACGAATTAGAGGCTTCAAGTCCATAAATCTTTGTCAACAAAAGTTGAATTTTTAATACTATTGTTGTTTGCGACCCTTCCCTACCTCGAGAAGCTTGCTCTTATCAAGTAAATGCTTGGAAAATCGTACACTATAATGTCATACCCTTGGAATCATACCCTTGAAATTAGATTTGATTTTGGTGGTTATTGACGATTGTTATAATCTACACCAAGGTAGGGATGTAGTTGTACTAGTTGATCTTGGTTGATGATAGTAAGAACAAAAATTAAATGTAAGTATACGGAAAACTTTAATTTGAAAAGGTAAGTAATGTATATATCATGCAGTCATAAAATCGCATTAAATTCAATTAACCTAGTTTAGCTACCTATTTTAATTAGTTGTCATTAAATTATTTTCACCCGTATAAGGTATTTAGAGGATGAGTGTTTCCGCGAGTTTAACGCCATTTGACAATTCAGCACCCGAATCAACGCCAATGATTTTGGAAAATCTGCCAGATCCTGTAATTGAAGGGCAGGTATGTCCCCGTAACACCAGAGTACAAATCGACTTAATTTTATTGGCAATCGAAGCTTTGGAGCTGGGAGGTTCCGAAGCTATTTTGGCATTCGCACAAGAGTTAGACTTAAAAATAATTATTAAAGATAGAGTAAACCTTTGGCGGTTGCGTAACACTAATCCGATGCGTAGAGCACACATTCGCCGTCCTCTAAGTACAACTGAAGCAAAAGCATTAGTTGTAATTGCTTGTTATTTAGCTCGAAGATTGACTGTTGTGATTCGTCAATTATTAATGATATATCAGCAATTGAGTGAAAAACAAATACCACTCGAGCAAAATTTGCGTCTTTCAAATTATTTGGAAAGATTCAGAGCACACTTTAAAAGTCGGATGAATCCCAGGCGTGCTGGTTTTCCATTATTAACTTCCGATGAAAAAGTAGATGAACTAGCGATGAATTTGTTAGGACAATTACTATTTTGTGCTGGTACATCAGGAATGCAAAGGTTCTGGATTAGTCTTTTTGACGGTGAAGTGTAATGAATATTCAACGTAAATACAGTTTGCCTAATTGCACCCTACTCCTAGAAGGTTTGAGTGATTCTTCAAAAGCTTCTCATGTCCAAGAATTGCGTCCCGTATTATCTATTTTGGTAAATGCGGAGTGTCAAATATCTGGACATCAACCACTTTTGGGAGGACGAGAATTTTTTGAAAGTTTGGCTAGGGTCGCCAGTTCCTATGCTCAGGAATGTTTAAGTAATGTACCAAATCCACAAGCTCACAATATCGAGGTGGAGTTAGTACAAATTGAAAAAATAGATACTAACAAGCATAAAATGGTTGTCAATTCGGAGTTGCCTCAACCAACTTTGGATTATGACAAAAGCAATATTAAACCACCGATTGAAGTTAACTTAAATACAGTACAGCTTTTTGACTTAGTGGAAGCAATCGACCAGTTTTTTGCTGACACCCAAACTTTACCAGAATTTACACTGCAACTTGAGCCCGTTGGTAAACGTTATAACAATTCGAAGAAAACTGTAGTACAGCAAGCTGTACCTGCAACTCTTGGAGTCTCTGGTTTAGTTGCTGCTGCTGCAATATTTGCTTTGATTCCTGCACCGAAAATACAAACACCAAAACCCGAAACGGAAAAAGAGGTTAGTTCTGCAGTTAAGTCTTCACAAACGGGTGAAGAAAAAAATCTTGATTCAAATGTATCGGAATCAAATAGTTCATCTACAAAATCGGCAAAAAATTTATCTTCCCAAGTACAAGATTTAGAAGCTCTTTTGAGTCAAGTACCTGAAATTACTGATAGCTCGGTGTTAAAGATTTTAACTCGTAGAGTTCACAATCAACTCAACAATGCTTGGAATAATCGTTCTCAGATTACAGAGAATTTAATTTACCGAGTAGGTGTAGGTACTGATGCGGCTATTTTGGGTTACAAGTCCATAAATCAGGGAGCTAATACTCATCTAGAGCGTACCCCACTTCCCGAATTACTTTACAATCCAAATAAGCGTAATCCAGCAGGCAGCGAACCAATTGCTCAATTTAGGATAGTTTTTACTCCGGAAGGGATTTTGCAAGTTTCTCCTTGGCATGGTTACGGAAGAGAAATTATTGGGACTCAGATTAAAGATCCAGTTAAGGTTGATAGTTTAAAAAAAAATCTGGAGACAAATATTCGTGAGAAGTTGAGCGAAAAGCAGAAATTCGAAGAAGTTTTGAAATATCGCGTCGCAGTGAATGGAGAAGGATCTATTACTGATTATGAACCTTTAAATGAGGCAGCATTAGAAAACTTTCGAGATACTCCCCTACCGCATTTGTACAAATCTACTAAAATTGCCCAAACATCCAACTTGGACCCAGCAGCTGTTGCTCAATTCCAAGTAGAATTTCAGCCTGATACCGATCTATCAGTAAGTCATTGGCAAGTATCTCGGTAATGAGTGATAAGTAATAAGTAATAAGTAATGAGTAATGTTAGCGCACAGCAATAAGTAATGAGGCTTAGTAAAAGCGCTTAGATCGCGGAGAATGACGCAAGAAACTATACAAAAATACTGGATGAAGTAAGGTAGACTGTGATGGTGTCGGCCTTAAACTTCACGGTATTATTAATCTTACGATTTTGCTATGGTCTAAGCCTCCAGCATACTGTAGTTATTTGATTGCGTAAGTAATTAGGTAATGAACCAGTAATTTAATAAGCAATAATACTAAAAGCAGGATTTATTCTGATAAACTTTTGCTTATTACTTATTACTTATTACTGTGTGCAATACCTACGGTACGCTTACGCGCTTCTACGCGCCCCGCTACGCTAACATTACTTGTTACTTACTAATCACGGATTAACTTCAGTAGTATTCCAAATTCCAGAATTATCAAGAATATATAAACAACGATTTTGGGGATCGCCCCGTAATTGCAAATGGTCTACCCTTACAGGATCTAGTAATAATAAACAAAAATTATCTGAAGGTTTATTTCTATCTATATCAGATATTGGAAAATATTTTGTATTCATGCTTTTTGGTTCTCCTGGATTTGCCCAAGTAAATTGCGATCTGGCGTTATCAGAAATTTGCTCCCAGGTAGAATATCGAGCGGCTTGTAATTGGGGATCGGGGTGGTTGTAATCGACTAGAGTTAATTCTCCAGCTAAACGAAACTGTTCCCTGGTCACCGTAAAGTACCAACAAATTTCCCCTCTGGCTTGATGGTGAATTTGGATAATTTTTTCACTACGCACATCAGTAATTATTTTCAATTGATTACCATCTTCAACAAAGCCACGAAACACAACGGTGCGATTAGCGGGATATCCATCACCTTGAACTGTTGCTAGTTGAAAATAGCGACTATGGGGTTGGGAACGATTTTTTTGCAGAGCGCGAGCAAGGTAAGAACGCCAAGGGGCAAGAGACATTTTTACTTGAACTAAAGGATGGGAAATAGATAATGGAGATGATGATAATAAAACTTTTTCATAATTTCCTCAATTCTTCATATTCCCATGTTTTATGAGTTTTAGGTTTATTTCTAGAGCTTTGTTATGGGTCTACCGCAGATCTGATTATTTTGCAATTCTTTCTTAGCTACCACCACTTAGCGTATAGTCTTAATCTGTCAGAGAACAACAAGGTTTCCCAAAATGGTTCGAGAGCTTGAAAGAAAATACCAGAGTGCAAAATTTCCGGAAACTGCCCCAGCTGCTAATCCTGTATTTTTTAGAACTTATAGTCGTCGCTTGACGGCAGGAGTGAGGGAAACATGGGATGATGTGTGTTCCCGTACCCTGAAGGGATTAGTCGATTTGGCTCAACTCAGTTCTGAAGAATCTGCAATCTTGGATAAAATGCAGCGTAACTTGAAAGCCTTACCCAGCGGACGTTGGTTGTGGGTTGGTGGTACTGATTGGTTAGCCAAATCCAAAAATTTTTCTGGGGCATATAATTGTACTTCCACTAACCTGACTGACTGGAGTGCTTTTGGGTTAATGATGGGCTTAGCCATGATGGGCTGCGGAACCGGAGCAGTTATAGAACCAAGGTATATCAGTCATTTACCTTCTATTCGCAATCGTATCAACCTTGCAGTGCAAGGAGAAATTGGTAAAACACCAGTTGAACAACGCCGGGAGTCCACAGAAGTTAAATTTGAGGAAAATCGCGTCATCATCCATGTGGGTGATAGCCGTGAAGGTTGGGTGGATTCCTATCAAAGTCTTTTAGAACTTTCCTCTGATGAAAGATTTGAGGGTGTTGTAGAAGTAATCGTTGATATTAGTGATGTCCGCAATGCTGGTGAACCCCTTCAAGGTTTTGGTGGTGTTGCAAATCCGGTGAAATTACCCGGTCTTTATCAGCGCTGTGCGTCAATTCTCAACAAAGCTGTAGGAAGACGATTAACTTCAGTTGAGTGTTGTTTGTTAATTGATGAAGCGGCTGTAACTATCGTCGCAGGAAACATTAGACGCTCAGCAGGTATCCGTCAAGGTGCTAGCTATGACAACTCTTTTGCAGATGCAAAAACTAACTTATGGCAGCAAGGTGAGGATGGTAATTGGCGGATCGATCCTGACAGAGATGCCCTCAGGATGGCAAATCATACCAGAGTATTTCATCAAAAACCTAGCTTAGAAGAATGTATAGCAGCAGTTCGCAAACAATATTACAGCGGAGAAGGTGCGATTCAATGGGCTGGTGAAGCTGTCGCAAGAGCTAACCGCGATTTACTAACTACACCAGAGCTAAAAAATAATTTCTTGGTTGCTTACCAGCAAGGAGAAGCAAAGCAGTGGCTAAAACAAAAATATCCAGATTTAGGTGCTCAAGAAATAGAACATAGAACAGCTCGTATGGGCTTAAATCCGTGTGGTAATCGATAATTTTGCCTCACGTAAAAAACCCCACAAAATCGGTGAAAGCTGAGATGCCAACACCGAGGTAATCAAAATAACTAAAAAGCTTTTGACACCGTACAGCGTAGAGAATGAAACTAGATTACAATGAAAATCGTATTCTAGAATATACTTCTCCAAGAGTGTGGGGGTATGTATGACAAGTACTTTCTATGGCTACTCTGGTTTTTATCGTGAGCATTGTTTAAGGTCTAGTCTCGAATATATTTACGCTAGATACTTGGATTACATGAACATTGACTGGACATACGAACATAAGACTTATGTACTCTCTAATGGAGTTCGGTACAAACCTGATTTCCTATTATTGGAAAATGAGGAATTTGTCGAAATAAAAGGTATTTTTAATTTTGAAAATGACCTGCCAAAAATTCAGCAGTTCGAGTCTGATTACAATGTCAAAGTTACAATCTTACAAGAGAAAGACCTAAGAAAGCTCATTAAACCAACTCCTTTTGTATTTGAACACCTAAAGCAGGAATGGAAATCTCGCACTAAAGTTAGAGGTATGGATAGCTTTGGAAAAAGAAACCCAATGTTTGGTGTGACTCAATCTGAAAGTACCAAGGCTAAAATTCGTGCCAAAGCAAAAGCCAGATTTGCCAATCCTGTATTTAAAGAAAAGTTTCTCAATAGTCCCAAGCGCAAAGCTTATCATCTCTCCCGTCAAGGTAGGAAGACAGGACCATTAGTTCCTAGAATCATTCTTAGTTGTGAGATGTGCCACAAAAACTTTGAAGTTCTACCACATAAAGTGTCTCAACGAAAATTTTGCTCAAAACATTGTTCTGTTGAAGCACAACATGGTAAAACTACACTGACAGATCCAGGTATTCAAGCTTTAGCTCACAGTTTCGCTTTAGAAAATTCTGAGAAAATTTTTTCAGTAAAGCTGAATAAATTAAAACAGTTGTTTCAGCCTTTATGGGATTCAATCGCAAAAGAATACAAAATTTTGGATATCAGAACTATTAGCAAAATTGTTGTTGGTAAACCTTGTAGCAGGAAAGATTTTCTTTACTATTTAAGGTCATATGTACAAAATGTACGCGGAACTACTGCAAATCAGGAAGCAGTAGAACTAGGGGATAAAAAGCCCCTAGGATAACAAGAATTGGAAATTATAGGTTCTAATTTTCACTGTAACCTTAGCGAAATACACTTGAATCAAATCGATCCTGAAAATTACAAAGAACAAGAAGAAGCCTTTACTGCAGGTGCATTATCTGTAGCCGGATTATTAAATCACAAATTTATCGAACCGCGTTACCAATACAGTCGGGAATTAGATCCGATTGTTGGTGTTTCCTTCACCGGCTTATTTGATTTCTTTGTCCGAGCTTTTGGAGTAGATTGGTTACGCTGGTGGGAAGCAGGAAGACCCCAAACCCCTGAAGGATTGGCATTTAAGCGCCGAGAGCAAGAATACCTCAGCATGTGGAAAGAAATTGTACATCGCGTAGTTTGGGATTACTGCGATCGCCACAACCTCAAACAACCCAATCGCTGTACCACCGTTCAACCTTCTGGCACCAAATCTTTACTTACAGGAGCTTCGCCGGGATGGCATCCCCCGAAAGCACAACGATTCATCCGCCGGATTACTTTCCGGAAAAATGACCCTGTAGCCCTAGCTTGTATTGACTACGGTTATTCTGTTGTACCTTCTCAGTCGGATAAGGATGAAAATGGTAATTTGCTAAACGATCCATTCGATCCGCGCTGTACTGAATGGTTGGTAGAAATTCCCGTCGCCGTACCTTGGGCAGATTTACCGGGTGCAGATGAAATTGATATCAGTAAATTTAGCGCCCTAGCTCAGATGGATTTCTACATGCAGGTGCAAGAATTCTACGTAACTCATAATACATCTGCCACTATAGAATTACGAGAACCTGAAATTGAATCTTTAGGTACTCGCATATATGAAGCCATCAGAGACGATCAGGGTTACATTAGTGCCGCACTTCTTGCACGATTTGACGATCACCAAACTTTTCCTCGCTTACCATTTGAACCAATTTCTAAAGAAAAGTACGAAGAGTCGATGCAAGCAGTGGAGAAACGACGCCAAAATGATGATTTCCATACAGCTTTAAGCCGTTATGACTTTGGCGAACTAATAGAAGCAGGCCCTGCTGGATGTGACTCGGATAAGTGCATGTTACCTGAAGCGGAACCAAGACTATAGAAAATGGAGAATACCTAGTTTCTTGTGAGACTAGGTTCTCCTTGTTTCAGAGAGTAAGTATCTAGAGAATGGATACTTTATTCAAAATTTAAACAATAAAAATTTTCCTAAAATTTTGAAATTATGTTATTCTACTGAGAATTTTATCAACAACTTGGTCTTATCAACAAATTGCTCAAATCTGAAAAATCTATCCCTGAGAATTTCCTTACATTCTCTGTCTAAATACTGATTATCTATAATTGGAGAATAGTGACTAATTTTGCTACACAGTATTTGCTGCCTAGTAATTCTAGTCAACTACCCACGAACAGCATTAGGAAAACAGCTATGTTTCTAGATGAATTAACACCTATCTTTAAAGAATTTACGCAGCATCCTCTTTCATTTATGGGTGGTTTTGTTTCTGGTGCTCTTCGACTTAACCTTGCTGAGGATCCGGTCAAAAGTTGGCTTGAAGAACAACTTGGACACAGCAGCAATATAAATTCTGCGAACGAGTCACACAATGGTAAAGCTAAAGGTCCTCAACAAATTTCTATCGAATAAAACTTGATAAAATTTGTATCTTAGAAGCAGCAAATAATACTATTATCCAATAGATTTGAATCACATACTGATTGTTATTTCTGTTGCTTTTAATTAACTGAAAATATACTTGAAAAATCCGGTCTTTCCAGAGTCCGGTTTTTTTTTAAAGATAACGAATAGTAAAATTTAGTCTTATGGTTCGTAAGTTATATCGAATAATAATTAATGAATTATTATCGGTATCGCTTATTATTTTCCCGAAGATACTTAATCCTTCACTTCAAATATTGACTATTATTTTAGTAATGTATTACTTCTCACTATTAAAATTTTGTAATAAATTTTGTAATTTTAAATGATACTTACAAGTACTAATTGTTTTTATTCGCGTAAATTAAACTAGATTCTAACGTACAAATAATATTTGATTTTGTTTGCTTTATGACTATATGTTAATGGCCTATGTGTGACCAGAACCTATAAGCAGGAGTCAGGAGTGAAAGCTGCTTTACATATAACTTTTAGCTTTTTGGCTGTACCTCACTTACTTACAATCCGCTATAAATACCAGCCCAGCCTACTGTCTTTGCTATTCTAGAATTCAGGGAATTAATCGCATTTTTTGCTACAAAGACTGTAATGGGTTAAATTCTCATAATAATATGTTAGCTAGAGCGCATAATAGTACTTTACAAATAGATTATTTATTACAAAAAAAACCTTATTGTAAGATGTGAATTATTTACATTTATCAAAAAATATCAACAAACAAATAATAAACAATTTACATCTAACTTTCATCTCAAATTTATAAGAATATAGAAGCTAAAATAACTCGATATAATTTATTTTACAAGCAGTAAATATATATACATTTCTAATTGGATAAAATCAATAGTCAAGCAACTACTATACATGACGACTATACATAATAATATGAGTTAAAAAATATATAAGTGAGGCTAATTTTAAGTTAGATGCATTTGTAATTTCTCATACCTAGAAAAATAGGGCAATCAGTTATTATATAAGCGTACACTGAATATTCTCACACATCTAGGCAAACTAGTAAGTAAAGCAGAAATTATATAAATTGCAAACTTATATTTTATTTGCCTCTCAATAATTATTGAGAAAACAGAATTATTTTTTATTATTTAAATCTGTTTCCTCTAGTAAATAAATTGCTTTTTGTTTAACTCAAGTATATCCACATGACTATTTACGTTGGTAATCTCTCCTACCGCGCTACTGAAGCAGATTTAAGAGCTGTATTCGCTGATTATGGCGAAGTTACAAGAGCGGTACTACCCACAGATCGTGAAACAGGGCGTAAGCGTGGCTTCGCTTTTGTCGATCTAGCAGAAGAAGCACAAGAGGATGAAGCTATTTCTGAACTCGATGGTGCTGAATGGATGGGTCGACAAATCAGAGTCAATAAAGCTAAGCCAAGGGAAGATAACCGACGCACTAGTTGGGCAAAACCTCAAGATGTTACGCAATAATTAATTATGCTCTTATCTAAATAACTTTTTTTCTAGTCGTACAAGACTTCAAAAGTCACTTTTTACTAGAAATAATTTAGATTTTTATCAAAAAATAAACTAAATTCCGACAAGTCGCAGAGGCTCTATTAATAACCTCACGACTGGTCGGCTTTTGCTATTAAGATGGTTATTTATACTTTGTATTTCTATAGTCTTTATTTTTATACTTTGTAAATTTTATAATGAATTGCTTCATTGATAATAAAAAATAAAATATACTTGATTTAACTTAACCTATTTTAATGTTCTACTGTCCCTAATTTGTCACCTTTTCTATTGTATTTTTTTGAGAGTAGAATGTTTATTTTTTCTGCTAGATAATTACATTATAGGTATTGGATATTGTTTTAACTTTTAGAATGAAATAGTAGTAGCTTTGGATAAAATTAAGATAATCAATTCTGCCACACTAATTTTGATAAGTTAATATATTTCCGAGACTTTATTGAGGTAAGGTGAGTAGAATTAAAACTTATATCTGTAAATGATATACCCGTTGGGTAAAGTCAATGTCAAACTTGGTTGGAGTTATGGGTCCAGAATACTCTGTGATTATTTCTATAACAGAATAAAATCCGAAAATGTTTACGGCACTTACACAGGCTGCTTTGAAAGGAGAATTAGAGAACAACAAAACTTCATACATCACCATCTCCTTTAGGCTTCACGAAAAATACTGCAGCGATAATTTGACGTAATTTATACGGCATAAACTCCTTATTTTTCAATTTGATCGCCAAAGAGGCGTCCCACTCTAGATGTGAGCCCCCATTTAATCGGCAAAACAGTATATTTCTTGGATAGGATGTATACTGCATTACCATTCATCAATGATGCGATCGAAAAAAAGCTGAGTTTCTTTAGTTTATCTAAAATCATATTTGAGTTCTGAAATAAGCTTTCTAAGATAGAGTCAGCAACCAAGGTGTTGTGAAAAAACTGCAGTTTAATTAGTAGTCCGCAGCGAGGATAAACGCATGACTAAAGCAGCAGAATCTTTGGAGTCATCAATGGATAAAGGTACAGATAAAAGTTTAGACCGCGACTGTACAACTTTGTCACGTCATGTTTTACAACAATTTCAGAATTTTTCCCCAGAGGCGCAAGACTTGAGCGCCCTGATGAATCGAATAGCCCTAGCAGGAAAACTAATTGCACGTCGTATGAGTCATGCTGGGTTAATGGAAGGTGTTTTGGGATTCACTGGTGAAGTCAATGTGCAGGGAGAATCTGTCAAAAAGATGGATGTCTATGCTAATGATGTGTTTATTTCCGTATTTAAGCAAAGTGGTTTAGTATGCCGCTTAGCTTCTGAGGAAATGGATAAACCATACTATATTCCTGAGAATTGTCCCATTGGCCGCTATAGTTTGCTGTACGATCCAATTGATGGTTCTTCAAATACCGATACTAATCTCAGTTTGGGCTCGATTTTTGCGATTCGCAAACAAGAAGGTGATGACCTTGATGGTGATGCTAAAGATTTATTGGCACCTGGACACAAGCAAATTGCTGCAGGGTATATCCTTTATGGTCCAAGTACAATGCTGGTGTATACCATGGGGAAAGGGGTTCACTCATTCACCCTCGATCCAAGCTTAGGGGAATTTATTCTCACAGAAGAAAACATTCAGATTCCGGTTCATGGTCCCGTATATAGTGTCAATGAAGGTAATTTTTGGCAGTGGAATGAACCAATTCGGGAATATGTTCGCTATGTTCATCGTACGGAAGGTTATACAGCACGGTACAGTGGAGCAATGGTGAGCGACATTCATAGAATTTTGTTGCAGGGTGGTGTATTTCTATATCCCGGAACGTTACCAAAGCCGGAAGGTAAGTTACGTTTGCTTTATGAGTCAGCTCCTTTAGCTTTTTTGATCGAGCAAGCGGGAGGTAAGGCAACTACAGGGCATCAAAATATATTAGATGTGGTACCTTCCAAATTACACCAACGTACCCCACTGATTATTGGTAGCAAGCAAGATGTTGCCAAAGTGGAATCCTTTATCCAAAATGGCCACTGAATTGGGATTGCTATAGCCTGACTTTGGGAACCGGTGCTGGGTAATTGATGCTAGAAAAATGGAAATTCATTACCAGCAGTAAGCTCAATTTGTATAAAATTTCACAAAAATTATCCATGGCAAAACAGGAAATACTTCCTCTATGGAATAAGTAGATGAACAACACTACACTACTTACTCTGGTGGGATTTACTCTAGAAACTGCTGAAAAATTAAGACATTTGTGGAATTACATCTAATAAGGCGAACAAATAGTAAGCTAGCGCCGCAAAGCCCTACTTAATCAAGTATGTCTTACCCTCATCTAAGATTTTCGCAAAAATGGCTGCTATGTTATGAACCACCAGCAAACTTGAGTAGAAACGGTTGGCAAGTTAATCAATAGCTTACTGGTATTTATATCCTCATAGACACCCTGTGATTTTTTGATGCTTCTGAGTTTTGATATCTGCTTGAGAAAGGAGAAATGGAATACAAATTTCCAACTTCTAATTCCCACTTCCTAGTCCCCATATGACTTTATAGAAAATTGTGTGTCTATTTTTATGCCCCCTTTGTGAATATGCATAATCATTAGCGCAAAAAGGCATCAGTCTAGCCGCACTTGCGGTAACCCCGATCCCTGATCGTTTCGCACATCCCTGACCGGGTTATCGCAAAAATCTCAGTCCACAATTCCCTTACCACAACAAATCTCATCAAAACGAAATTGCTATGGTTAGTCTGTTAGAAAATCCCTTACGGGTCGGTTTACAACAGCAAGGAATGGCCGAACCCCAAATCATCGTTATTTTTGGTGCTTCCGGAGACCTGACTTGGCGTAAATTAGTGCCAGCGCTTTATAAGTTAAGAAGGGAACGGCGCATTCCAGGAGAAACCACAATTGTTGGTGTTGCACGTCGAGATTGGAGCCACGAGTACTTCCGCGAACAAATGCGCAAAGGTATGGAAGAAGCTCATAGTGACGTTCCATTAGAGGAAATGTGGGAAAGTTTCTCCCAAGGTTTATTCTACTGTTCTGGTAATATAGATCACCCTGAAAGTTACCAAAAACTGAACACACTATTAAGTGAATTAGATGAGAAACGGGGTACTCGAGGTAACAGGATGTTTTACCTCTCCGTCGCACCAAAATTTTTCCCTGAGGCAATTAAGCAATTAGGTGCCGCGGGAATGATTAAAGATCCCTACAAGCATCGTCTAGTAATTGAAAAACCCTTTGGTCGCGATTTAGCTTCTGCTCAAAGCCTCAACCGAGTAGTGCAAAAAGTATGTCAAGAAGACCAGGTATATCGAATTGACCACTACTTAGGTAAAGAAACCGTTCAAAACTTGCTAGTTTTTCGGTTTGCTAATGCGATTTTTGAACCCCTATGGAATCGTCAATTTGTTGACCACGTCCAAATTACTGTAGCAGAAACCGTAGGTGTTGAAGACCGCGCTGGCTATTATGAAACTTCCGGGGCACTGCGGGATATGTTGCAAAATCACCTGATGCAACTTTTCTGTTTAACAGCAATGGAAGCTCCCAACTCGATGGATGCTGACAGTATTCGTACAGAAAAAGTTAAAGTTCTCCAAGCAACTCAATTGGCGAACATACAAAACTTGGGATCTTCATCAATACGGGGTCAATATAGTGCCGGTTGGATGAAAGGAGAGCAAGTTCCCGGATATAGAACAGAACCAGGAGTTGACTCAAATTCTGTCAATCCGACATTTGTTGCAATGAAGTTTGCTGTTAATAACTGGCGCTGGCAAGGAGTTCCTTTTTATCTGCGAACTGGGAAGAGAATGCCCAAAAAAGTCAGCGAGATATCCATCCATTTCCGCGAAGTACCTTCTCGGATGTTTCAATCAGCTGCGCAACAGAGAAGTGCCAATATTTTGGCAATGCGAATGCAGCCCAATGAAGGTATTTCCTTGAGATTTGATGTAAAAATGCCGGGGGGAGACTTCCGCACCCGTTCTGTTGATATGGACTTTAGTTATGGCTCCTTTGGTATAGAAGCCAAATCTGATGCCTACGATCGCTTATTCCTTGATTGCATGATGGGCGATCAAACACTTTTCACTCGGGGAGATGAGGTAGAAGCGGCTTGGCAGGTTGTTACCCCTGCTTTAAGTGCTTGGGATGCACCTGCAGATCCAAAAATTGTTCCCCAGTATGAAGCTGGTACTTGGGGACCAGTAGAAGCAGAATTTCTCATTAACCAAGATGGTCGTCGCTGGCGGCGACTTTAAACAGAATTCAGAAGTCAGGAGACAGGAGGAATAATTTTGCTGGGGTTTTGCCTTGGAGCATTGTAAGGACGCTCTGTATATCTTACAGGATAAGGACACAAACCAAACAAAACCTAGAGCAACGTAAGTACAAGTAGAATCAGACAATTCCTTCGGAATTCTCACTTTTTACTCCTAAATCCTAACTCCCAACTCCTGACTCCTGTCTCCTCTAAATAAAACCCAAAAATTAAAAATCAAACTCAAACTCAAACCTATTATGACTGTTCAAGCTCCTACAGTTTTTTCACTTCAGGCTCCGAAAGATGTTTCGCTAACAGAAATTGAAACGGAACTTAACCAAATTTGGCAAAGTTACGGTATTGCTGGCGAAGACGGAGCTTTACCTGCGGCTACACGAGCCACAACCTTTACTCTGATGGTTTACGAACCAGAGGAAACTCAATATTTGTTGGCGAATTTAGGATTTTATAACGGTCCCATTGACGGAATTTTCGGACCACAAATGATTTCCGCCCTACGAGATGCCCAAAAAGCATTTGGACTAGAACGTACTGGTAAGGCAAATTCAGCAACTCTTGAACGACTTCGTGAAGAATTAAGTCACAGAAATAAGAACACTTCTGGTCAAGAATCTTATTCTCCTAATGCTAGTAGTCCCAGAATTGCTGATGAAATTGCTTTGCGTAATCCTTGTCGGATTATCAGCTTAATTCCTTTAGCTGGAGAAGATACGGGTGTTAAGGCACAAGTTTCTGCTTATTGTCCCATTCAAAAGCAATCATCAAGTACTTTAGTATGTTGCGAATATATTACCATCACAGGTACAGCAGCAGCTTTAGAACGTGTTGGCGGGATGATTCCAGAATTATTGATTGGTGGCTTACCTAAGTTTCTCTGGTGGAAAGCAACTCCCGATCCAAATAACCAATTATTTAAACGACTCGGGGATTTTTGCGATAACGTCATTGTTGATTCTTGCAACTTTAATAAACCAGATTCTGACTTACTCAGTCTGCAAGAATTAGTAGAAAAAGAAATTCCTTTAGCCGATCTTAACTGGGGACGCATTTCAGGTTGGCAGGAACTAACAGCAGAAGCATATGACCCACCCCAGCGCCGTGGTGCTATCACAGAAATTGATAAAGTGAACATTGATTACGAAAAAGGTAATCCTACCCAAGCCCTACTATTTTTAGGTTGGTTAGCAAGTCGCTTAAACTGGCGTCCTGTTGCTTATCAAAAAGAATTAGGTGACTATAACATTACAAAAGTCAAGCTACTAGCACCTGACCAAAGACCGATAGAAGCTGAGCTAGCAGGGGTTCCTGTCGCTGATATTGGTGATATTGTCGGGGACTTAATTGCTATTCGTCTGGATTCTACTAATCCAAAGGCAAATTGCGGTACATTAATTTGCTCTGAAACTGGCGGTTGTATGCGTATGGAAACCCAAGGTGGTGCCCAATCTACCGGTGTATTCCAGCAGGTAACTTCACTTTCAGAACAAAAAGCAGAATCCCTGCTTTCCAAGCAAGTGCAACGTTGGGGTCGTGAGGCGCTATTTGAAGAAAGCCTTGCACTTACAGTCAAAATGCTTAAACTGGCAAATTCGTAGTCACAAGTCACCAATCAATAAGCCATTAGTTGGGAGTGAAAAGTTAAAAAATAATGAATTGTGGGTAAAAACATCAGTAAGTTTTATAATTCATGATTCATAACTTATAATTCCTAATTTTCTGACTTATGGCCTTAATTATTGCAGGAGAACGTAGCGGGGTGGGCAAAACAACAATTACGCTCACCCTGTTGGCGTTTTTATGCAAACGCTACAACAAAGTGCAATCTTTCAAGGTCGGTCCTGACTACATTGACCCCATGTTTCACAAATATGTGACGGGACGTGCTTGTCGTAATTTAGACCCAATATTAACTTCAGAAACATATGTAAAACAGTGTTTTGCTCGTCATATTCAAGATGTCAATTATGCCTTGGTTGAAGGTGTAATGGGTTTATTTGATGGAGTGGGTCGAATAACTCCTTTTTCCAAAAAAATTAATGAAATAGGGGAGGAAGGGTACAGTGGTAATAAGGAAGAGGTTTTTACCAAATCCCCAATATTCATATCCTTCGCTAGTACTGCCCACATTGCTAAGTTACTAAATTTACCCGTAGTTTTAGTAATTGATTGCAGTCGTTTATCTGGTTCTGTGGCGGCGATCGTTTACGGTTACTGCAGCTTTGACCCAAGTATAAAAATTGCCGGATTAATTTTAAATAGAGTTGGTAGCGATCGCCACTTATCTTTACTCAAAAATGCTCTCGAACCGCTACAAATTCCCATTTTTGGAATACTAAGAAGACAGGATAACATCGCAATTCCTGATCGCCATCTGGGTTTAATACCTACATCAGAACTTCCCCAAATGGATACTTTAATTGAAAAACTTGTTCTTTTGGGAGAAACTTGCTTTGATTGGCAAAGATTATTACCACTTTTAGAGGTAGGTAACGGGGAACGGGTAATAGGAAAGGGAACAGGGAGAAGAGAGCAGGGAGAAGGGACCAGGGAGAAGGGGGAACAAAAAACAGAAGATTTTGTTTTTGACCAATTACCAATTACCGATTACCAGTTACCACATCAACCTAAGGCGCGGGCTTTTAACAATCCTCCAATCAAAATTGCGTTTGAACGCAGCAAGCTGAACACAACGCACGCTGAGAACGCCCCGCGCGTTGCAATCGCTTGGGACAAAGCTTTTAATTTTTACTACCAAGAAAATATTGAATTACTTGAGGAATTTGGTGCAGAATTAGTTTTCTGGAGTCCGTTACAAGATACTGAATTACCTAAAAATATTCAGGGAATGTATTTCGGGGGTGGTTTCCCGGAAGTTTTCGCTTCACAGCTCGCAGCAAATGTTGATGTTCTTTTATCTGTTAAAACAGCTATTTTTTCGGGAATACCAACAATTGCCGAATGTGGGGGATTGATGTATCTATGCGAACAAATTATTGATTTTGCAGGTCAATCTTGGTCGATGGTGGGAGCGTTACCAACTACAACTGTGATGGATAAACGTTTAAGTTTGGGATATCGTCGAGCTGTAGCTTTGCAAGACACTATTTTAGTATCTAAAGGTAAAGTTGTTTGCGGACATGAATTTCATCGCTCTCATCTGCGAGTTAGTCCCGAAAAATCTTTGTGGCAAACTTATCGGTACGATTTGGAAGAATTTACAGGTGACGAGGGGTGGGTTTTTCCAGCAAATCTTCATGCATCTTACGTTCACTTACATTGGGGAGCGACTCCGGAAATCCCCCAAAGATTTTTAGAATGTTGTTTTAATTCGATGTTTATTTGAACGCCACTGTTATCCTTATCTAATCTCACAGCCAAGATTCAAACGCAGGTCTGACATCTTGAGTACTTTTGCAACTATTTTCCAGCTAGGAGCCAAATTAAACCAGAGTTTCAAAATGTACTGTTAAATACAAAATTGTAATAAATCCCGGATTAGAAGCAGAACAGATTCAAAACTAGTTAGCTTGGCTCTTTAAGTATTTACACTACAAAACAGTAAATAATTATTATCTTTATTCAGTCACACCTTTGCGTATAAAAAGAGCAATAGCCCCAAAGATTAGTAGAGAGACTCCCCACCAAAGAGAGTCACCAGGAAGAACCTTCAGTAAAAGCGTAGTCATTCCAGAACTTAGTAGCGACCATCCTAATGTTGTTTGGTAGCTCATTTAATTGCTTTCCTTGTGTTAATTGCTGTTCTTAAATTAATTCTTTTTCAGAGAAAATCAATCAACTAAAAGCATTAGAGTAACACTGGTCTGAGGTAGTAGTTTCCACAATTTCTACTAAGTCTTCTAATAGGGTGTTTGGGTTTAGCTCATAGCATTGCGAAAATTAATTTACCAGTTTGTTCGATTTTCATATTTTCAAGTATTGAAATTGCGATCGCGAGTACTAGACTTATGCAGAATTAAATAAAAAAGTAACCTTTTTTATCTCTTCCCCCACTATCAATTAGCAGCGTCGAAAGTAACAGTTGTGGTGAAAGCGAATAACAGTGATGTGGTGAAAGCGAATAACAATGAGAACATAACAGATACAGAGCTAGTTAGCAGAGCGCGTTTCGGCGATAAAAAAGTATTTAGCTGTTTGATTAAACATTACCAATCAATGGCTAAAGGTATTGCTTTGAATATGTTGAGAAATCAATAACTCGCCCAAGATTTAGTACAGGAGGCGATGTTATCTCATAATTTCCTATCCTTAGGGAAGAAATCTATATAGTTAATAGGCTTAGCAATAATATTTCCTTGCTCAATTTGCTTTCTAATTTCCTCACTCCAGATAATCTGGCTTGTATTATTAGGAAGAATCTTAGCAAGACTCGACTTACTGTCCACATCAATAAGTTCAATATGAGCAATAGGTAAGGTAAATATACGAATAACTTCTTTAGTTTGTGGATCTACAATTTTTTTAGTTATTTCTTTGATTACAAACTTCATTCCTTTCTTATAACCATATGATTTCCCATGATTGAGGACAACATAATTTTTTCCGAAAATACCAGCAACGCGAGTATAATTACTATCTACTTTTCTTATATCAGATACAAATTTGTGATAATTTGCGTTTAATATCGTAACAATTCCATCGATAGCTTTCTTCGTTGCTGAATTAATCAAAATGTCTTCATTTTCCGTTGAAGAATAACTAATTTTCTCTTTATCACTAGTATTTAATTTTAATACGAATTCCGTACCTGTTTTATCGGAAATATTCCTGGAATAATCATCATCGCGAGTTATTTTATTTGTATAATCATTATCATTTCTAACTTCTACACTTACTCTAGGTACTTCTAAATTACTTTCTGAGTAATTACTATTACCAACTTCTACAAAGGTATTGACTATTTCACTTGTAGCAGTATTAATAATCCTGACATTCAATTCAACATCAGCATTTTTGTTAGTAGTTGCCTTACCAAAACCAAGAAATCCTCCCCCAGATTTCCTCTTAGTAATATTAAATTGAGTTATAGATCCAATAATTATAGCTTCGACACCAAATTTTTGACGAATTTTACATAATTTTCCCTCCTCATAAAGTTCTTTCATTTGAGTTCTTTCAACTACTGTAAAATTATTGTCTCTAGCTAAGTAACTGGCTATGATGTCACTAATTCTTGTTACTTCGTCTTGATAGTCATAAAAATTTTTATCATTATTTAGGTTTAGAGCTGTAGCACTAAATTTAAAATCAGCAACTGCAATTCTAAGTTTTCCTGCTGCGAATCGAGGAGGAATAGAACAATCTTGTTCTTGAGTATTTGAAGTTACTTCACTGTCTTGAGCATTAACAGAATCTACACTAGTAATCTCAAAACTTAAAGTAAATAATGAAGTGATAATAGCTAAGGTGAAACGGCGAAAAAAATAGTAATTTTTCATTAATTCCCGAATTTGCCGAGAAAGAATATAAATAAAATAATTTACATATAGTTATATTAGAAGATAAAGCTTATAAAGTCCCTAACCCAGAGAATAGGAAACCTCTCAAAAAAGTTAGATTAATACAATGAAAAGAATTACCCCAAGTTGTAATTAGTATATTTACTACCTTTGGATACGTTGCAGTCCGGACAGGTAATTCTCAGATTTTTTGGCTCTAAAGCTAATTGAGGATACTTGCTCAACGGCTGTTTGTGGTCAATATGAGAGCCTTTAAATTCAATTGGCTGGCGACAAATAGCACAAAGTCCTTTCTGAATCTTATATTGTTGCTGTTTCCAGAGTTTTCCTTCATGAGATTTACGCCAGCGGTTAAATTCTGTACGTGGTTCGTATTTCTCTTCAATACTAGCAGCAGCGCTTTTAAGTTCATCTAAAGCTATATCAACCTGCTTAGTAGCTTCAAATAATTGTCTTACCAATTGCTCAAAAGAATAATCTGACACTTGATTAACTACTGTACTTTGCTTTGATGGTCGCAGCGGTAGCTTTGAGTTCGGCTAAAACGCTATCAGTATCAGACATAGCTTGAATAAGTTGTTTGGCTATTTCGCTCATTTCGGTGTCTGTACCACGGGTGAAAGGAACTTCTGTGACATTACCTAATCGTTCCAGCAGCGATCGCAGAATAATTTCCAGGGTCTGGCTAGTTGTTGGTTTAATGCGAGGGCGGTTTTTATATTTCCGAATCGAAACAATCACATCCCTGAGGAGGTAAGCATAAGCTCTACCTTGTTTTGTCACTGAAGTTAAATTTTTAGTAAGAGAATACGCTAGGTAACGACTTGCGCCATACCCTTGTAATTGTTTGCGGGTAGTGGTCTTATCGGCGTTCATAATTTTTATCTGATGCGTTTAACTATGCTGCATCTTGGTACTTATTATATTGAGATAGCAAAGTTTCAATCCAGGGGTCAGAGAGTCCAAAGCGTTGAGCAAATTGGTAGACTTTGGCGATCGTACTGACAAATAAACTACGCTCTTTTTTCAGGGTTTCTTCGTATTGGTCGATTTTAGTTGCAAAGTCCTGCTCAACTTGTTTAATGTAGTTATTTTTCTTAGTGACTTGACCTTTTTGTGCTGCTTGCAAACGTTGTCGCTCTAATAGTTCTGAGCCTGCAAATGTAACCAATGCCATCAAAATATCTTGTTCTGATGCTTCTTCCAAGTTTAGATTAGCAAATGCTCTCTTAGCATCTGCTGCAGTCCAGTTAAATTTTTTGGCATATTCAATAGCTTCTTTTTTGGTGGTCATAGTTCTGGTGGGCTGTTGCGAGCGGTAATTACTTTTTTAAAAGCTGAAAAATACTAGGTAGTCTTACTTCTTTTTAGCTGATTAGCTTGCACTTGTTAATTAGGACAAGTGTTCTGATGTAATTTATTTATCTTTAAATTATTTTTCTGAGCAATCTTTACTCTTAGTCAATTATGGCTTCATTAAGTGAAATATTTTAAGTACTCGAGCAGCAAAAGACCAACAAGCATAATGCAGTTGACACCTTATTTTGCTACATATGTTTTCTAACCAATTCCGGGATTTCTTCTATAATTTTTCTTCTCAGATAAATCCGATGAGCTGAGGAATAAAAAGCTTGAATTCTATACTTAAAGTGCTTCGTTAAGCTAAAAATAGCGCTTTATTTGGAGTCCATGTGATGAGACAAAAACTAACAGGTGGTTGCTTGTGTAAGAGCATACGCTATGAAGTTGATGAAGTCTTTGATTCCGGATACTGTCATTGTTCAATGTGTCGCAAACTCAGTGGTGCACCTGTTTTAGTTTGGGGTGTTGTAAAAGCGCCATATTTTCGGTTGGTTAAAGGTACACCTACTGAATATGCTTCTTCTGAAAACGGAATTCGGGGTTTTTGTCCGACTTGTGGTTCGCAACTGTTCTACCGAAACAAAGTATCCGATGATATTGAAATTAATTTGGGTACTTTAGACAATCCCGAACTTGTAGAACCTAAAGTTCATGTTTTTACAGATAATCAACTTAGTTGGTTTCAACTTTCTGACTCACTTCCCCGTTACCAAGACAATGTCATTCCCGACCCAGAGTATCGAAGTGGAAACAGTCAATAAAAAGTCTCTAGACTCACAACTAATTCTTCACCCCAATAATATTTAAATTCTGATTTAACTCCCGAATGCGTCGAGAAAGAATACCAATAATATTCACAGCAATTTCCGGAGTTTCTTCAATCGCATCATAAAGTTGTTCTTGGGTTAACTCCAAACATTCGGTAACTTCTAAAGTCGTAGCGGAAGCAGAACGGGGTTGAGAATCAAAAACCGCCATTTCACCAAAAGATTCTCCCTGTACAAATTCTGCTAATTTACGATTTCCCAAATGGGCTTTAACTTTACCAGAAATCACAATATAAAGAGACCTTCCTTCTTCTCCTTGTCGGAAAATAGTGTAATTAGATGGAAAAGATAACTCATCCATCACCGATGCTAAACGCACCAGAAAATCATCTCTTAACTCTTTAAAAATTGGAACTCGACGAACAAATAATAAACGGTCAACACTGGTTAGCATGGGAATATAGCGCTACGCGCAAGTCAAAATTCAAAGGTCAAAATTCAAAATATGTTCTGCGGACATGCTGAGAACGCACTACGCGTTCATCCGCACACAGTGCGCGAACAGCTTGCTGCGTTAAAATGCGAACAAAACAAACCGCGTCCTTACGGATAAAAACTTACAAATCATAGCTTTAGGGGCGTCTACGACCAATAGAGTTTACTAATTCCTTAAATTTATTACGTAGTATTACAAAAATAAAACTCATTACTTGTTACTTATTACTTATTACTTTTCATTTACTCCATTTTTAGAAATAAAATTATCGATATGACCCACAACTAATGGATGAGGGTCATTTTTTACTTGAGGTAATATACTAACTAAAACCCGAGGAGAAACAATACTTAAATAAGCAATTGATGCTTCTCTGACAAAACCTGTAGAATGTTTTAGCCCCCTCAAAATATGAGATATCTCTAAGCTGATACGCGCTACTTCAGCAAAATGGAAACAGCAAGCTAAACACCAATCTGAAAGAAATTCTTCCATTAATAGTAATTTGTGAATGCGCTCGCGGATTATCATCTGTTGATATTCGATTATGCCGTTTTCTACAAGATTTTGTAGCTTTTCTTCGGGAGGATATCTATCTAAAATATTTAATAATATAGGTTTAGAACGAAGAGTAACCGTATGGTCTAAAATTTCTAAACCCCGTGCTAAATTAGCTAATGATTGGGAACGAATATTAATAGTGGCAGCCTGAATTTTATCTATCGGGTAAAGTAATTTTAATAATCTTAATATTCGTTCTTTGACATCAATTTCTAAATTTAATATTGCTCTTTGTAGTAATTCCCCTCTGGCGATTATTTTATCGCTTAATTGATTATTATAAAATAAAGGCTGACTCTTAAAATCAACGTAATTAGCATAGACTTTACCTTGAATTTTTAAATCTATATATGTCGCATAAATTTCACCTAAAAATTGTAACTCTTCATGGATAAATGTTTTAATTTTAATTTCCTGAAACTTATCTACTAAAATAGTATTTCCCGATTGTTGATGGATTTTTAATAGGGTTCGAAGAATATTGTCTCTAGTTGTACCTTTAGATTTTCCTAAATATTGCCAAATAGTATCACTTGCTTCCAAAGTCGAAATTTGACCGATTGTTCGCCAAGCAAACATCCTTACTGTTTGGGGTTTCGATAGATTAGTTGCAAGTTGAAATAGTGGTTCTAGTACTTCGTTTTCTAACTGTACTAAAGCGGTCATTGCTGTATTTCGAGTTGACTTGTAGTGAAGTCCACTAATTAATGTTCCGTAGTATTCTTCTAAACGATTTGCAGCAATCATTTCCAATACAGCACAGCGCACTCGCAATGATTTATCCTGCAATAAAGATGGAATATAAATCCGTAAAACTTGTAAATAAACAGCTTCTCGTAAAGCTTTAACAGCATTTGTCCGTTCGCGTTCCTGTTTGTGAGTTAACATCCAGCGCAAAGTTCTGGTTGCTGCTAATTGTTGGATTGGTGTCCCTTGACGTAAAAGTAATGCAGCTGCTGTTGCACGGACAATTGAATGTTGTTTCCCGTGTAAGTATTCCTCAAGTTTCCTTAAGTCGGGGTGAGATTCAGCTAAATAAACATAACGAATAGCTAGTGCAGAAACTTCGGGAGTAATGTTATTGATAGTTTCTTCATTTAGCAGTTGTCCGACTTGGGTTAAGTATGTAGGGTTTGCACCTCTTTGCAACATTTTTTCTAAACTCAGTTGTTGCAAATCTGGGGGTAAATCTATTAATAGTGGAGCTAAAACTGCTTCTGCTCCTTGGGGGTCGAGTTCCGATAAGAGTTCAATACAAGAACTTCGATCTCCGGAAGCAGTATTTTCTTTTAAAGCTTTGATAACTGCTTGTTTGAAAGAACGTAAATCAATATCTGTACCCTTTAGTTGTTTTTTTCCCGCACTAAAGACCAACAAACTTACATAATGCGATCGCAATACCCAAATTACAACTAAACAAATAAGTGCAATGATAATAGTTTCTATCAAAATAACTGTTTTACTTTGGGGTATAGCCTGTGTCACTAACCACAAAGTGATTAAAATCAATGCCCCTGCTGCACCTGCACCAAATGCTTCAGCAACACCACTAGCTAAAGCTTGGATTTTTGTACGTACTTTATCTGGAATCGGTTGAAATAATAATGGACCACTGCTGAGAACAAAGGTATAGCGTAGAAGCTCATCAAGGAATTTCAAAAATACCATTCCCCAAAAAATAGGTAGTTGGGGTGTTGCCGATGTTAAAGATAATAAAATTACTAAAGAGAATGCAAAAATTGCCACTGTAATTGGTAGTAAAGCAATAGTTACAAAGACTCCAAAACGCTGAAGAATGCGACTGGAAAGGAATAGTTGTACCAATAACTCACAGATACCAGCGACACCACCAAATAATCCCAGAAAGCTAGCAATATCCTTTTCGTTATAATTTGACTTTAATTGGGCAAGATACTGAAAATCAATAAATATACCAATAACTTGTAGCAGTCCGAAAAAAGCAAATAATAATAATGCATAATGCCTTAAAGGAGTAGAAAGACGACGCCCAGAAGAACTTTGAACTTTGGAAACTAATCTATTTGGAACGCTAGGGAAAGCATAGCGATAGTTATGAGTTAGATAAAAAAGAATCACCGCACCCACAACGATTAAGATACTTGCAAAGGGAAAGATGACTCCATCTAAGCCAACAAATATTAGCAGTAAAGGTAAACTAAAACCACCAAGAATATCAGCAACTAAAATTCCACTACTTACAAGTGGGTAAGCACGTTTTATTTCCTGAATATTGAATAGCTGATTCGCGGCGATCGAAGTATTAAGGTCATTGAGAACATAAGATGCATCAACCCATAACCGCAATAAAAATATAGTAATAACTGCAGCATATGAAACTTCTAAACCCTGACGCAGTAAAAATAAAACCGCAAACATACAGGGTACAGTCCCTATTACTACCCAACGCAAGGAAAATATCTTTTGCAACCAGGAATAGCAGAAAACTAATACCGCTCCAGTTACTGCACTAGCAATATAAATCCACGGTAAGGAATCAGCATTATATTTATCTAAAAATAGCGCAACAGTAGTATCTTCGGACCAGCGCAACCCAATACAAGTTGTGGTGTAAAAAGCAAACATCAGCCAAGTGCGATCGCTTTCTTCCGGTCGGAGATTGATTAACTGTAATATTCGTGGCAAAATACCTGTTTTTGGAGTAAGCGAATGATTTTTCAGTTCCATAACCTCCCAATAAGTTACTGAAATATAAACAATAAGAAGTCCCGAGCAACTGAGTATTAGTTTTCCCACTCAGCACTCGGGACTATCGCTTCTCGAACAATAAGTTTTACATTTGAGTTTTATATGTGACCTTACAAAGTTTGAAGTTAAAAAATTTGAAGTTACCTGACAAACTTTGAACTTAAAAAATCAAGAACGTACCAGAGCCTAAGCTGATACGGTAGACTCTGATACGTCAGTGTGTCAAAATTAATGAAATAGACTATTAAAAGATAGAGGATAAAAATCTTAATAAGTCTTATCAAGACTTCAAAATTAAAGATTTTTAAGTTATAGAAAATTCAGCAGTGACTTTTGGCTCTGCTCTTTGTTTTATTTAAGAACTCGTCACTTAAGAAATCTCACTCTAACTTCTTTACAGATTATTTCTTAGGAGACAGAAGCATCATCATATTTCGACCTTCTTTTTTTGGCGCTTGCTGAATTTCGGCAAGACCTTCTAAATCATTTGCCATTCGCTTGAGTAAAACTTCTGCCATATCGCTATGTTGAATTTCTCGACCGCGGAACATTACAGTAGCTTTTACTTTATCGCCATCTTTAAGAAAGCGCTCTGCTTGTCTCACACGTACTTGGTAATCGTGTGGTTCTATTTTGTAGCGCATCTTTACTTCTTTAACATCAGCTGTATGCTGCTTTTTACGAGCCTCTCTCGCCTTTTTCTCTTGCTCAAACTTGAATTTCCCATAGTCCATTATCCGACAAACTGGTGGGTCAGCTTTATCAGAAAGCAATACCAAGTCTAGCTCTTTTTCTTCTGCTAGTCTTAATGCTTCTTGAGGGGGCATAATCCCCAACTGAGCACCATCAGTATCAATCAACCGAATTTTCGGAAAGCGAATTCGTTCGTTAATTTGTGGCAGATCTCGACTTCTTCTTTTCTCTATCACAGGCATATATGAATTGTGGGAGCTGTTATGTTAAGGGTTTGGCTTGGGCTTGAGTAACGTATCTCAGATAAATCATTTTGAAATAACTGAGGTCTAATATTGAAACATGTACTTCTAGGATAACTAATCTAAAAAGTAATTTCCTGACCTTATCTGTCATTCTACTCACACTCAGAGAATTTCTATCCAATAGTTAATCTAAATTACATAAGTGTTGCAAACTTTAATTATCGTAACATCTACTTTTCTATTTGCTACAGCAAAAATTACGCATTTATACTGTTTGCTAAGATAGGACTACATGGTATTGACTCCCTGAAAATATTTATTATTTTTTAAATATGATTTTCTAAATAGATTACTCTAAAGTGAAAATCGGAATTAGTACCTAAAATATTAGTACCCAAAATATGAGTAAGACTTAAAATATAATAGTTATTAAGATAGCATACAAGTTTGTAACAGCCTAAAAGATAAAACTTAGGATACACAATTAGTTTAACGCAATTATCCCCTTGTGGGTATTTTTCAGGTTAATTTATTCGATATGAAGCTTATATTGACTTATATTTTCATTATGTAGCAATAGGAGGTAAGTTTGAACCCCACAGCTAACTTACAACAAAGATTAGGTAACCAGAGAGATTGGATATGGCGGGGTTGGAGGATTCGCTACACATATATCCGCGCAGTTCAAACAAGTCAAAAACCTCCCATAATTTTTCTGCACGGCTTTGCCGGTTCTATTGCGAATTGGCGACATAATTTAGAAGTATTTAGTGCATCTCATACAGTTTACGCCTTAGACATATTGTGTTTTGGAGCTTCAGAAAAAGCTACAGCTAATTACAGCGTGGACTTGTGGGTAAATCAAGTCCACGACTTTTGGGAAACATTTGTTGGTCAACCAGTAATTTTAGTAGGTCACTCCATCGGTTCCCTAATTTCCCTTACTGCTGCTGCTACTTATCCGGAAATGGTGAAAGGATTAGCGATGACGAATCTTGCGGATCCGTCACTAGAAAAAGAACAAACCCCTGCATTTCTCTACCCAGCAGTGGGATTTGTGAAAAATATTGTTGCTTCTATCGCTTTACCTTTGTTAATTAAACCCTTTTTCTACTTCATACGTAAAAGTGGGTTTATACGTTACGGACTTAACCAAGCTTACGTTAATCCGAAGACGGTCACTGATGAACTAGTAGAAATTTATGCTACACCTCCTCAAGATAGAGGTTCTCCTGGAGCTCTTCTAGCCCTAGTAAGGTCTTCAGTTAGTCCCAATTATAGTCCCAACATCAAGGAAATTTTGCCTACCTTATCTATTCCCATGCTGTTAATTTGGGGCAAACAAGATAGATTCTTTCCTGTAAAATCGGCAGAAGGATTCGCTAAATGTAACAATAAGTTACAGGTTATTTACTTAGAAGGTGTTGGACATTGTCCACATGATGAATGTCCCGAACGAGTAAATAAAGAAATTTTGGGATGGATTGATAAATATTTGGATTAAGTTTGTCGTTTATAATCACCAAATACTAACAACTCATTACCCATTACCCACAATTCACTACTATACGCCGTCGTACCCTGCAAGACCTTAGTGAAGAAGGCAGAGAGAGGGCAGAGGGCAGAAGAATATGGTAGGGGCTAGACCTGCGGTCACGCTGCGCTAACCGACCCACTACCAATTGCAAGCCACCAAAATGGAAATTTTGGTGGGGTCTTAAACCCTTGCTCCCTGCGGTCGCCAGAAGCTCTACGACAGAGGCTTCAGCCGACGCCGCAGGCTCTAGACCTATTGCTAACGCAACGCTACGCTAACTGCCTTCTGCCTACGTTCACGCAGTGCGTACAAACTTCTGCCTTTCCTGATAATCCTACAATCCTACAGTTGCACTAAATTTTTACTTATTACTCCTTACTTATTACTTATTACTTATTACTCCTTACTTATTACTCCTTACTTTTCCACTTAAGTATTTTTTCTTTGATCGTGATTCTTCCAGACTGATAAATTCTTAGAGCTTTTCGAGTGAGGACATAACTAATATTTCCTTGATTTGCTAAATACTTACTATTGCTAATATGTGATTTTTCTGAGTGCTTGTAACTTTTCAAAGGAAGGTTAATGACAATACCACTTCTGAGAACAGCAATGTAACTACTTGGAATACTATCACCACAAATATAAGTAATAAAACTTTTAGTTTCAGCTTTGACAAAAGTCTTTTGACCTTGGGGACATCCTTTTTTTAAAGGTTTACCATCAGCACTAACAGCGTATTTAACTTCTTCTTGAAGGACCACACGATTTGCTTTGATTGCTAACATTTCGTAGGGATTCACAGAATATTTCGCTTCCTCACGTTGTGCAATGTAAGTTTCACCTCTTCTTGCTGTTACGGGAGTAGTAAATTTACCTCCAATTTTGGGAATCCGAACATAATACCCCAGACGATGTCGCCGATCTCCCCTGCAAATATATACCCGGTATTTTTGCGTTTCAAAACTACGTATTGGCAGTAGATTAGCTTTAGGACAAATATTTTGGCTAAAAATCGGTTTTTCTCGTGGTTTTTTAATTTCTTTCGCTAATACACTTGAAGCTGCTAACGACAGTATATAAAATGAACTTAAAAGTATAATGTTAAATACTTTTTTATAACTTAAATTCTGTTTTAATAAAATCATTTTTTCCAGTTTTGACATGTAAAAATGTCACCATCTCTTGTCAAGATAGTTAACGATAGGAAACCGGTTGATTATTGTTAGCAAAGCGTACCCTCTGGGCATAGAAAATTAGTTATTTGTAGGGTATGTTAGGCGCGCAAAAGAATTTCTTTTTTGGTTGCCGTTATTTCCACGCCGTAACGCACCGCCATGTCACATTAATGTATAAGGGTGTGTTAGGTGGACAAAAGAATGTCTTTTTTGATCGAAGTACAAGCTTATAGCTACCCTACCTTCGGAGCCGCCAACAAAATCAAATATGATTCCTATATTTATCGGTATATCGGTATTTTCAACCTGATATTTTCAACCCAGTATTTCTAATTTGGTATTTCTAATTTGGTATTTCTAACTTGGTATTTCTAACTTGGTATTTTCACGTCGGTATTTTTATTGAGGGATATCTTATTTGGTAAGTATAAATATGAAAATAACCCCAGACAACAAATATCTGAGGTAATCATCTACTCTTTACAGAAAATAATTTGAAAATAAGATTTTGGTTAAGTAATATCCTTTACTTTGATTCACATTCTTTTTTTGTTACTTCATGGCGGTAACGAAACATCGCATCAAGCTGCATTTGTACCAGCCAACCACTGACAAATTCTACTGGTTCGCCACCTGGCATTGCAAAACAAATCTCATCTGTTAATCTTGTTTTTCCATCTTCTGATTCAAATTTATGCTGATGAGTCCAATGTTCAAAAGGTCCAGAAATTTGTTGGTCGGTAAACGATTTATGTGGTTCACACTCGGTATGACGCGCTAACCAAGTTAAAGGTAAGGGTCCCAGATACAGACGAAATTCTGTAACTGCACCTGTTGCTAATCCCCCCTCTCGGCGAATTACCTGTACGGGTTGCCAAGGTGGGGTTAATAGCTGTAATACATCTGCCCTCTCATGAAATTTCCAAACCACTTCCACCGGTGCATCGATCACCGAGGAATATTTAAATTGCAACATTAAGCAAATTCCATTATTTCAACTCTTAATTACTCTTCATATTCAGTGTCGATTTCTATATCTAAGGTTTCTTCATCAATCCGTAGAAACAAAACATTGGGGCGACAACATACCTGACAATCCTCTACATAAGATTGTTGATAACCACCGGTTAAATCGACAAAAGTTAAGTTTGTTTCGCCGCAATAAGCACAATAATACTCAGCAGTTGTTTGCATTAATTAATAAAGAGATAACAATTATAAAAAAAATATCATTAGTTATTGCAATAGAAGCCTAAACATAAAATATCTATTACTTATTTTAGGACGAGTCGTCAATAACTACAATCTGGGAAGATATAGCGCTAAGCGCAAGTTATTAGCGTACCGTAGGTCGCGCAGCTAGAGCTTTTATGGCGTCGGCGTTAGCCTAAGCACGTGTCTGTAGGACATAAGTAATTAGCGGATCCGTTACGCTTACGCGCTTGCGCTAACAGGACAGATGGAGATGTTGTAGAGGTTGATATTGCTTTAAATTAAGATTCCGAATTCGTGAAGCATTTAATCCTACTAAGATTTCTTCGCCACAATAAACACCCCTTTTAATTTAAATAACCCTCTGTTTACGCTTTTGCTTGGTTCCCAATGGTAGTCAATCGTAAAACCAGCATCAGTCAAACTGTCTAATAATTCTTTCGTGGTAAAAACCACAACCATTGGTATCAAACCCAAAAATATTCCAATCGGCGCGACCATCTTAAACCACTTCATCGTATCTCCTAAACAAACCGTACTGGTGACGAAAACCCCATTTGGTTTGAGCATCTTGTAAACTTTGGCGATAACTTCTTCTTTGTTTTTAAGTAAATGCAAAACATTGAGTCCTAACACCACGTCGAAGGTGCTATCGCCAACACTTAATTCATCGATGGTCGATTGTTCAAAGGTGACATTTTCGATTTTGTTTGCTTCAGCTTTACTTCGGGCAATTTCAATCATTTCTGACGAAAAATCTATTGCTCGAATATGTTTAACGTAAGGTGAGTGAGCGATCGCGGTAGATCCTGTCCCACAGCCAAACTCCAGCACTTCCATGTCTGGCTTAAAGTATTCCCGTGTAACTTGCAGTTTTTTCTGATAAGTTTCTTCGTCAGCAATGGGTTGTTTAGAATAGCTTTCTGCAATTTTGTCCCAAAATTTAATTGAATTATTCATCGCATACCTCTCTTAAATACTTATAGCTAATTCATACAAAGTCAGATATGTCCAGACTTCTCTATGATAGATAACTTGTAAGTGCGATGATTTATTGCAGAATTATGCGCTTTACTAACAGGACAGGTCATGTCCTTATGGACCGGGGCGTAAGCACAGCAGGAGACAGGAGTGAGGAGTAGAATCTGCTTTATAACTGACTTTCAGTTTTTTAACTTTACCTCACTTAGTTGCAATCCGCCAACGACTCGTATTACTACCATGCGATCGCTAAGCCATCAGCACGAGGTTCGCTAGCAGCTATTAATGTTTGCTCGTGTCGAGCGATAATTTGACCCTTTCCGAATGATTCTTGGGAGGAGACTATCACATTGTGTTCCCGCTCTTGTAGCTTACTTATAATCCTAGGACTAGAGGTTGACTCGATTTTAACTGTTGAATCACAAATAAATCGCCATCTTGGAGCATCCAAAGCTGCTTGGGGATTCATGCCATAATCAGCCAAATTCACAACTACTTGCAAATGTCCCTGAGGCTAGGGTGTTTACTTTGTGAAAAATAGCTCGAAAAAACTTCATGCAAATTTTGTATCATTATTTGAGGTCAAAAATATAATCTTTCTTTTTGAAAGTATGGAATGCCCAAAAACTTGAGATGACCAAGCCTTAAGGTCTATGTAGTTCTGGGAAGGGTATTAACTCTTGTAACAAAATAACCCAGGTCAAAGCCTGGACTGATTTCGCATTTTTCCGAGTACGATAGGAATTTCAATAATGAACTCCGTACCAACACCCTCTTCGGAAATAAACTCAATCTTGCCATCGTGCTTTTCAACAATCAGCTGATGACTGATTGTCATACCTATGCCAGTGCCCTTACCTACGGCTTTTGTAGTGAAAAATGGGTTGAAGATGTGAGCTTTGACTGCTTCAGGGATGCCAATCCCATTATCTGCAATGCTGATGCGAACACTCTCCGGGCAAGCTACGGTGGTAATAGTAATCTTAGGTGAATTTTGAGTTACCTGTGTCTTCTGCTCAAACGCGGTATCCAGGGCGTCAATCCCATTCGAGAGAATATTCATAAACACTTGATTGATCTGACCAGCATAGCATTCCACTAGCGGTAGGTTGCCAAAGTTACGCTCAATGCTGATGGTCGGACGCGGTAGATGCGGTTTGAGACGATGCTGCAATATCATCAGGGTACTCTCTATTCCTTCGTGGATATTCACCGCCTTGATGTCGGCCTCATCCTTACGAGAAAAGTTGCGCAGTGACAGTACAATCTCTCGAATTCGTTTCGTACCGACTTTCATAGAAGACAGCGTTTTCTCCAGATCTTCTTTTATAAAATCCACATCCAACATTTCCATCTGTTCGCAAATCTTCGCATCGGGTTCTGGATAGTACTGTTCGTAGAGCCCTAAAGCCTCAAGTAACGTTTTAGAATAGCCTTCCACATGACAGAGGTTGCCATAGATAAAGTTGACTGGATTGTTGATCTCGTGGGCAACCCCCGCCACCAATTCGCCCAGACCAGACATTTTCTCCTGATGAATTAGCGTGGTTTGGGTGCTTTTCAGTTCCTCCAGAGTATCAGACAGTTCCTGTGTGCGCTGTTTGAGTAGAGTATCTGCCCGCCCCACAAATAGGTTCAAAATTAGGTAAAGCAGGCCCAGAATCAGCAGACTCCCCAACATGATTTCTTTCTGAGTGCGCTCAATCCGCTGAAGTAAGGGCGTGACATCGGTGTACAGTTCAAATACCGCAACAATTTTTCCGTCTTCGTGGACAGGAATGTAGCTGGATAGCCAGTGACGATCCTCAAGAACTTGTTGAATGGCCTTAAAGGTATCGCGATGACCCAGTTGACTGAGGACTCGGCCAGTCCTGGCAGATAAAAAACCTGGAGATTCGCTCTTATCATCTCCCAACTGATCGGTATTAGTGGAAAACACTGTCCGCCCCTGCAGATCAAATACCTTAACCTTAGCGATGGGAGAGTCTTCTAGTTGGATGGTGAGTTCGTCATAGAGTTGGCGAGTGTGAGGATCTGCGGCCAGTTCTTCATCGCTAAGTCCTTGGGTTGAGGTTAGAAACGTCCCGTGTTCTGGCCAAAGCTTCTTGGCAAACACATTGGTCAGGGTGACATTACTCTCTTCGGTGGACACTACTAAAGTACGAATAGCCCGTTCCTTATATAACACAGAGAGTAAGCCAATGGACAGGACAAATCCACTTAAGCTAACAATCGAAAAATTACGCAGCAGATTGAATCGACGTTGGACAGTGGGTTGATTCGTCGAGAAGAACTTGAGTAAACGGGCGACCATTTGCTTCAATACTTTGAGTGGTGGTTCCATATCAGCCTTATTGTTCCCAATGATGGTTTAGACATACCTGGGCTGGGTGAGCCTAGCCTGGATAAGTAGGGTGGAGGTCCCTGAGGCTGTATAGAACCACCCATTACACCAAAAGGTCCTATCGGTTGATTATCTTGGGTTAGGAAACCAGGAATAATTGTATGTAAGGGGCGCTTGTTAGGTGCTAATTGATTGAGATGATCTGACTCCAAGGTGAAACAGCAACCTCTATTTTGCAATGCAATACCAGTTTGAGCAGGTAAAATTCCACTACCAAAACCCATGTAGTTAGATTGGATAAACGATACCATTAGCTCACTATCAGCTGCTACAAGGTACACAGTTCCACCTTTAAGCAACAAGCTTGGTATAAAAAATATAATGACGTTTGCTATGCGATCGCGTAAAAATTACCCATTCCGAACCAAAGCTTTTTCTGGTGACTGCTCAAAATGAGTGGTTGCTTCTGACAAATGTTTAATTAATGTGGATTTAGGTAATGGTCCTTGCAAATGATCCCAAGGTAATACTTGTTCTGTTGACCAATTAGCATGAACGTAAAAATCTAGTTTAGGGATTTTTCCTTTTAATTCTTTAAATGCACGCTTATAACTACCTAAAGAATCACCAAAGTCGCGGGTTAATTCCAATAGGTGAGATAGTCTTCTATCCCCCCTAGAAAGCAAAGCCTGAATGATTGACCAATTATAGCTTTCCGGACGAAAATCAATTCCTTGGGGTTTAAGTTTCTTCTGTAAAAACTGCAAGCGTTTTTGGGCTTGTGGGTTAACTCCCATCCACTGAAATGGAGTATGGGCTTTGGGAACAAAAGTACTGCAACCCCAAGTCAGACGCAAACCAGGTGCTGCTTTTTTAAGGTCGCGCATCATGCTTACGGTCGCATCTAAATCGCCGGGTTCCTCTCCAGGAATTCCCACCATTCCATATAATTTTAAACTTTTGAGTCCGCCAGCTTTAGCATTGATCGCTGCTTGAGTAATCTCATCTTGTTGAAGTTTCTTATTAACGATGCGGCGTACTTTTTCAGATCCACTTTCTACAGCAATTGTCAGGGAACGAGTATCTCTTTTTGCTAAAGTTTGCGCTAATTCGACGCTGACAGTATTTGTCCTGACAGAAGCAATACTCAAACGAACGTCATCGTATTTAGGTTGACTTAAGCGATCGAGCAAACTTTCAAATTCTGGATGTTGGGTTACTGAAGCACCTAACAATCCAATTCTATTAGTAACTGTCAAACCTTTTTCAATCGCTGGAATTAAAGAATCATTGATACTCGCAGTTCTAAACGGTAAAGTCAAATAACTCGCAAGACAGAAGCGACACATTTCCGGACAACTTCTCACCACTTCCACCATGAAAATATTTTCCCAGGCTGCTTTCTCTGTGACTACCGTTGATGCTGAAAGTGTATTTCCCCGATAGGTTTGTTTTTGAACTACAGCTGGAACTTCTGATGAAATTGGTTCAATCGACTTGATCGCATCATCGGGAGCGCGATATACCACTTCATATAAACTAGGAACGTAAATCCCTGGTACTTGTGCTAATGCTTTTAATTGAGTTTGTCGAGGTGCATTTCTTACCTCTTTATAAGCATCAATAAAATTACCCAGTAAATTTTCCCCATCTCCCAGTAAAACTACATCAAAAAAATCAGCGAAGGGTTCGGGATTTGCTGTAAGTACTGGTCCGCCACCAAAAACTATAGGATGATTATCGTTGCGCTCCTTAGCCCTGATGGGAACCTGCAAATCTTCTAATAAATTTAAAATATTAACGTAGTCCAGTTCCCAAGACATGGAAAAACCCAGTATTTCCGGCTTTAAGGGCAAATGTTCGTGAATATCGGTAAATAAACGACTTACCTGTAAATCCGAACGCATTGCTAAAGTCGCCCATACAATCTGATACCCAAGACTGGTTATCCCCACAGTGTATTCATTGGGAAAAGCAAAGATAGTAGGGATTGCATCATTATCGGGAATAGCAGGACTAAATAGAAGACGTTCAGCAGCGAATATAGAAGCTGTCACAGATATTTTCGAGGGCGAGTTTTTCCGTATTTTATTTTAAGCCATAAAATCGTGAGGTTAAAAACTAAGGTGATGGCATTGGCTAGAACAATTGCGATATCTTGGCGAAGAATTCCATATAGCAACCATAAGGAAACACCCAAAATGAAAGTAATCAGCATGATGTAAGACACATCTTTGGCTGATTTGGTTTGCCAGGTCTTTACCATTTGCGGCAAAAAAGATATTGTAGTCAAAGTCGCAGCAGACAACCCCAAAACAGTTAGATAATTCATCGCCCCGTAATTTAATTTGTTTTTCTAAGGCTGAAGCCGAAATAGATTATTACGAATCATTAAAAATACTTGACTTGAGTAATTATACCTTATCAGCAGTGATTTGGAATATTGGGTATTACCCGTAGCTTTTCTATTTTAATCGGTGGCGATTTTATCGAGAACTTAATTATCGAGAACTTAATTATCGAGAACTTAATTATCGAGAACTTAATTATCGAGAACTTATTGATGTGAATAGCAGTTCAGGGATTAAAAGGAGTATCTATGAAGACATTTACACTTAATGACGGAAACGCAATACCTGCTTTCGGTCTTGGTACATGGAAGTCTAGCGAAGATGATGCATATCGAGCAGTTAAGGAAGCCCTTCGTGTTGGTTACAATCACATTGATGGGGCTTGGATCTACCAAAATGAGGATGAAGTAGGGCGAGGAATTTGTGAATCAATTAAGGAAGGCATAATTAAACGCGAAGAAGTTTTTGTGACATCTAAACTTTGGAACTCCTTTCATGCACCTGAAGACGTTGAGAAAGGCTGTCGGGAAACGCTTACTAAACTTGGTCTTGAGTATGTTGACTTGTACTTAATGCATTGGCCTGTTGCTTTTCGATCTGGTAAATTGATGCCGGAAGGTACTGAAGATTTTTGGCCATTATCCGATTTGCCTTTATCAAAGACATTTGAAGCAATGCTGAAGCTCCGTGATCAGGGACTTGTAAAAAGTGTGGGGGTTTCAAACTTCAGTATCTCTAAGTTGGAAAAAATGATTGCAGAGAGTGGCGTTGTTCCAGCGGTTAATCAAGTGGAATTGCATCCGTACAACCCACAGGAAGAACTATTTAGTTACTGTAGCGACAAAGGGATACATCTTACTGCTTACTCACCACTGGGTTCTGGCGATCGCCCTAAATTTCTGAGACATAAAGGAGAGTCCCCCGTTCTCGAAAATGAAATAGTGAAAGTTACCGCAGCCGAAGAAGGTTTAACACCTGCGCAGTTATTAATTGCTTGGGCGATTGACCGAGGAACGAGTGTGATTCCCAAATCTGCTAATCCTGGGCGAATTGCTGAAAATTTGGCGGCTGCATCCCATACTCTCTCAGCTAAAGCCAGGTCTGCGATCAATGAAATTGATACCCGTTTCCGGTACGTTGATATAAAAGAATGGTGCCTCCCTGGTATTACCTGTGAAGGTGATAATTTTTGGGTTTAAGGTATTTGTTAAAGGATGTTAGCGAAAAGTTATTAGTATGAGTCCAAATAACATGGATTCAAGTAACAGAGAATTCATGTTCGGATAAAAATTGCTTAAAACCGAGACTTTGGGCTAAAGCTATCGATGGAATATTTTCTTCCCAAGAACTCCACTCTACAATATAATTTCGCTCCAACGCCCATTGACAAGTCGCTGATACAAGTTTTTACCTATATTTTACAAGATTTATACGTATTTTTGCTTGTAATAGCGCAACTTGCTATAGATATAAATTCTGAATCAAGTTTTAATAATGATGAATTCTCACGTACTCCCAGAAAAGTAAACACAGGAACTTTTATGTCTAATGTGAATACACACAAACTTGTGGCTTTAGTAACTGGTGCATCATCAGGTATAGGAAAGGAAATTGCAAAGCAACTACTTGATGATGGATACGTGGTCTATGCAGCTGCTCGCCGAGTTGAAAAAATGACTGATTTGGAAAAGCAGGGAGCCATTGCTACCAAGATGGACATTACTGACGAAGATGATGTAATCAATTTGGTGGAAAAAATTAAACAGCATCACGGTGGTGTAGATGTTCTTGTGAACAATGCTGGATTTGGTAGCTATGGAGCTATGGAAGACACAACAATTGATGATGCGAAATATCAGTTTGATGTCAATTTGTTCGGATTGGCTAGACTAACTCAAGCAGTATTGCCTTATATGCGGAAAAAGAAAGCTGGTCGGATTGTAAATATTTCTTCCATGGGCGGTAAAATTTATATACCTATGGGCTCGTGGTACCATGCAACAAAACATGCTTTGGAAGGATGGTCAGACTGTTTGAGATTAGAGCTTGATCCTTTTGGTATTGATGTAATTATCATTGAACCGGGGGTGATCAAAACAGAGTTTGGGACAACGATGTTGGGACCGATGTTAGGAAGATCCGGAAGTTCTGCCTATAAGTCAATGGCAAATGCTGTTGCTGAAGCGACCAAGAATTCCTACGAACAAGGTGGTGGTGGTTCAGACCCTTCGTTAATTGCTAAAACTGTTTCTAAGGCGCTTAAAGCTAGAAAACCCAAAACAAGATATGCAGTGGGACAATTTGCTAAACCATTAATGTTTGTACGCAAGTGGTTAGGCGATGGCATTTTCGACAAAGTGATTCTAAATGCAATGAACGTTAGCTAACCTAGTTTCAAGTGTACCCGGAGACCATTTGGTATATTCACTGCTTTTTCTAATCCTCGCACACTTCGCCACTGTTGGTTTTCATTCCAAGTCATTGCTTCTAAGTTTGCTTCCCTGAGGTCAATATCTTCCAATATGGCATAACTCAAATTGCTATGGCTGAGATTTGCACCGTTAAATATTACACCACTGAGGTTGCTGCCACTGAGGTTGGCGTTATTGAGATTTGTGTAACTAAGATCGCTACCAAAAAGATTAGCGTCACGCATATCTGCGCCTGATAAATTGGCTTCATAGAGTAATACTCCACTGAGATCGGCTTCGTTAAGTATTACCTGGCTCATATCTACACCACTCAGATCTGCACCTAAAAGAATTGCACCTTTGAGGTTAGCACCACTAAGGAATGCACCATTAAACTTACTGTGGCTGAGATCTGCTGCTAGCAATGCCGCGTTGTGAAGATTAGCACCAAAAAGAATACTATCGCTAAGATTACTACCTAAAAGATTGGAACCCTGCAGATTCGCACCACTTAGATCTGCACGACAAAGGTCGCTATAACTGAGGTTGACTTGCTCGAGTTTCGTATCGCTAAGATTCGCACCGAAAAATACACCATGACTCAGGTTGGCAGATGTAAGATCGGCATCTATGAGTAGGGAATTAGTCAAGTTAGCGCGCTCGAGGATCCCATTCTTGAGTTTAGCGCTGCTAAGGTCTGCATAACTAAGGTCTGCTCCACTAAAATCGGCTCCATTTAAGTTTGCACCACTTAGAGTGGCTCCACTTAGATCTGCATTCCTAAGGTTAGCACCACTAAGGTCTGCACCGCTAAAGTTTACATCACCGAGATTAGCACCACTAAAGTTAGCACCACTAAGATTAGCGGCTGTTAAGTTGGCATCGCCGAGAAAGCTATTACTAAGATTAGCATTGCTCAAATTAACACCTGTAAGGTTGGCATCACCTAAATAAGCATCGCTAAAGCTTCCTCCTTTGAGAAATTCACCTACCACTGTACTGAAATTACCGATAGCTACCGTATCACTATAGTTAATTACTCGTAAGAGTTTAGAAGTAAAAAAATTATCTGTATCTCGAAAACCAGATGGCGAGAAACTTATTTTCTCTTTCCACTCACCTTTCTGTTGAGCTATTCGATGTAATTCAAACAGTAAAATCATCACATTTAGACCGGCACTAATATCAATTTGGCGCAGTCCAATGTTGAGGTTTTTTGTTAGAGTTCGGCTTTGCTCATATCCGTAACACCCCGTCTGATGTGTGCTAACTTCAGAACGCAATTGAAGCATTTTTTGCTGAGGTAAATTATCCTCCGGTATAGCATCGATAAATTCTCCCTGACACCAACGCTCATAAAAATCTGTTAACCGGGAATACAACTGCACGGGTAAGATATCATTACTACTTATTAAATCGCACATCAATTTTTCTAAAATTTCTGGCTTGAGGACATTATTTCCTAGTAAGTCGTAAATCTCCCAATGCAGTTGTTTTACGTTAATTACAAAAGCACCATTAATTCGCTGTTTTGCCCATGATTGTAAGGTTTTTTTTAGTCTTTCTTCGAATAGATTTTTTTCTAAACTTGTTTGAGTATATTCAACATTATTTGTGCATTTTTGAACATTTTTCCCTCGCGAACAATTTTTTTCTGTTACCCCCAAATCTTTCTTCCCCATCTGTATTTTCCACCTGTCTCTCACATAACCTTTAAGTAGTCGCAAAAATTGAGTTAGATGTGACATAGTTACGCAAATTACTACGTTTAATTACTGGGAATATGTAGCTCAAATAAAGTTTTTTTGAGGCTTTGATTCTTCAGATTAAAATCAGCTAGTATTATTTTGTACCACTACTCGTCGGGATATTGATTCATTTACGACTCCTTTGTATGGGATTGCTCTAACAGACAAATAAAAAAAGTTTGTTTAAAGTATCTTTAGGTTGTCAAAAAAATTGATTGTCCAGATGAAATTGTTATGTTATCTTCCCAGCATCTTTTCGGAACTATTGCAAAAATAATATGTACTGTTTGCTACAGACGTAGTGGTTAGGAAAAATACTACAGTAAAACAGTGCAAAATAACTAGAAAAAATTGCAATACGAATTCTAGCAAGAGGCTAGCTGCTTGACTTTTCGCTGTAGTCGCTGTTTTCTGGTCAAATAGGGTGAAGTGGATGTGCCTGTGTTGAAAGTTTGCAGAAAATACCAGTATTTGATGGTAGTGGTCAAGGATATAACAGATGAAGAGATTAATTTTTAATATTATTTGTTTGCAAAGCTTGTGTTTGGGGGTGGTAGCTGCCTGTTTTAACTTCCCAGTTAATCAAGCGTTGGCAAGTGCTAAATTAAGAGAGTCAAACACAGTAGAAAAACAAAAGTCGTCACTCGTAGAAAAAGTTGCCACAAACCAAGTTACTATTTATGAGAAAGAATCCGGGTCAACATTGTCAGCAACATCAACATCTGTCAAAAAATATCCCGTTCTACGGCAACAGAAATTAAATACTTCCCAAGTATGGGTTATTGATGGGGGAGAAAAGGCACAAAAGCAACCCTTCATGTGGGAAGTCAAGGATATCAACAAAATTGATCGACAACCTTTTTTACAAGTAAATAGTCAACTCCAGAAAGTTACAGGTACAACGGGAAAGAGTACTGCTATTAAGAAAAAAACCAAAAAAACAGCTTTAAAACCCTTTAGTCAGATAACAAAAAATACAGAATTAGTCAAAGGCTTATTTAATCTTTATAAAGATAAAGAAAAAAATAAAATTTATTTAGAAATTCATCCCTCACAACTTAATAAGAACTTTTTAGCGACAGCAACTTTAGAATCAGGTATTGGAGAAGCTGGTATATACAGTGGAATGCCACTGCAAGATTTTTTATTTTATTTTCAAAGAGTAAATAAACAATTACACTTTATTGTTCGTAACGTTAATTTTCGGGCGCAAGAAGGAGACCCTCAAACGCGATCGCTAGCCCGCTCCTTTAGCGATTCAGTGCTTTACACGGTCAAAATCAAAAGCATTCATCCCCAGCGGAAAACGGTTTTAATTGACTTAGGAGATTTGTTATTATCCGATTTGGCTGGGCTATCTAGTAGTTTGGGTGTTTCCAGTAGTAAAGATAAATCTTATTTTGGTAATGCTAAGGCTTTTCCTAAAAATGTAGAAATTGAGTCGGTATTAAATTTTTCTAAAGCAAGTAGATCTACTAAAAAAAATAAAAAATTTGGCTCATTACCTGATTCAAGAGGTTTTACTCTGCGGGTACATTACAGTTTGTCTCAGCTACCAGATAACAATTATCAACCCCGTTTAGCTGACGAACGGGTAGGTTACTTTATTACTGCTTACCAAGATTTATCTAATTTTGAAACTGGCGACCCCTTTGTCCGGTATATCAATCGTTGGAATTTAGAAAAACAGGATCCTTCTGCGGCGATTTCACCCCCGAAAAAACCAATTGTGTTTTGGATTGATAATGCTGTTCCCTTTGAATACCGGGATGCAATCAAAGAAGGCGTATTGATGTGGAATAAAGCTTTTGAAAATGCAGGCTTCAAAGATGCAATTCAGGTGCGTCAAATGCCGGATGACGCGACATGGGATCCATCAGATATTCGCTACAATACTATTCGTTGGATTAACACAGTAGATGGGTACTTTGCCATGGGACCATCCCGAGTTAATCCCCTAACTGGAGAAATTTTAGATGCTGATATTTTAGTAGATGCTAGTTTTGTGCGGGCGCTAAAACATGAATATCGTCAAATAGTTAAACCAACAAAAACTCCCCCCAGAACTTCCCTATCAGCGTTCATGCAAAATCGTATGCTGTGTACTGGTAACAGTTTATTAGGTGAGAATGAAAGCGAGCAGAAAGAAAAATCGCCGCCCCATATCCAAGGATTAGTTAGTAATTTATCTGAATTAGCACAACGTTATGATTTATGTTACGGCATAGAAGCTGCCAACCAATATGCTTTTGGTTCTTTAGCAATGCAACTTCTGTATCAAGAACCGCCCAATAGTAGCAATTTAAAACGATACGTTCATCAATACTTACGATTAATTATTGCCCATGAAGTAGGTCATACTTTGGGTTTAAGACATAATTTTCGCGGTTCGACTTTACTAGAACCAGATGAAATGAATGATAAAGGTGTTACCCGTCGTCGGGGAATAAGCACCTCTGTGATGGATTATTTACCACCAAATATTGCTCCTAAAGGAACCAAACAGGGAGATTATTTCCCGAATGGGGTGGGAGTTTATGATGAATGGGCAATAAAGTATGGTTATATGCCAACTAAAGCCACATCCCCAATATCGGAAAAACCATTTTTAGAAAAAATTGCTCGGGAGTCGGAGAAACCAGAATTAAGCTACGCGACGGATGAAGATGTGCGTAATTTAGACCCTACTGCAGATGCATGGGATAACAGCGGTGATGTGTTAGTTTATTCTCAGTGGCAGTTAGAAAATTCCCGGCTGATGTGGGACCTACTCAATAAAGGTTCCGGTTCCAAGAATGGAAGTTTTAGTGAAGTTAAAGAAGATTTTGGTAAAGTATTAAGCCACTATTTCCAACAAGTATATTACATCTCAAAATACATTGGCGGTCAGTCATTTCATCGAGTTAGTCCCAATAATAGTCGGGGAAAACTACCATTTGAACCTGTTCCCGTGGAAAAACAAAGAAAGGCATTAAAAACTCTACAAAAGTATGTCTTTGCTGATGAAGCCCTTCAATTTTCTCCACAACTCTTAAATAAGTTAGCACCATCTCGCTGGCGTCATTGGGGTAGTTACCCGCGTACTGGTCGTTTGGACTATCCAATTCATGATTTGGTGTTATATTTACAGACCATGTTATTACGGGATTTACTCTCTAGCGATCGCATTTCTCGCTTGAAAGATATTGAACTCAAGACAGAAATCGGTCAAGCACTGACAATCCCAGAATTATTTGACACTTTACAAACGGGGATTTGGACAGAAGTACTCAAACCTGAGGATAAAGATAAAGACAAAGATACGGATAGAGATTCAGATAGGGGTAAGGGAATCGAAATTTCCAGTTTGCGTAGGGGTTTACAAGGACAATATGTGAATCTTTTGTCTGAAATGGTTCTACGAAAGCGCTATGTTCCTGAAGATGCTCGTAAAGTTGCTTGGTATAAGTTACGGCAACTGCGTGAAGAATTAAAAGATGCTGATTCTAAGGATGAATATACTAAAATTCATCTACTAGAAACTAGAGATAGAATTAAGAAAGTTCTTGATGCACCTTTAGAAACAAATTAAGCGAAACATCAGTCAAAAATTAGTAGTCAAAAATTAGTAATTAAAAATCAGGAATTCATTCGCGAATATCAGGGATGGGATTGTTCGGTTAACTCACTTCGTTATTGGTGGTTTGAGTAACACAGCATTCTCAACCCAATATTTAATATTAAGTAACAATGTGCAACATTTATTTGTAAAACTACTAAATAATTTCAAGTCATAGGATCTTAAATTATAGGATCTTAAATTATATACTTTGAAAGTTGTAATTGATTTATACTTAGTAGTTTTATACATCATCTCTATTGAATGGATTCTTGATGTTTGTTCTAACAAATTAGAAAGATAGGCTGATTAAAGAAACAGGTCGAAACAGATGAATTTACTTGAAAAAACATCAAATCATCAATTATCTCGTCCAAGATTTCGCGCCCATCCTACAATCCAATTGGATATTACTTTTAGTGATTTCCACGCTTGTTTTAGTAAATTCAATCCTTTTATTAATCAACAAAATTATTTAAGTAGTATTGAATCTTTTTGGCATACAGATAAAGAAGTTTTAGTGACCTTATCTGTCAGAACTAGTTTAGATTTATTATTACAGACATTAGATTTACCTCCTGAGTCAGAAGTATTAATTAGTGGAATTAATATTCGGGAAATGGCGAAAATAATCCACAGTCATGGGTTAACTCCCGTCCCAATTGATGTTTCTATAGATACAATCGCTCCGAAGATAGAAGTATTAGAACAACTTGTTTCTCCTCGCAGTAAGTTATTACTAATTGCCCATTTATTTGGGATTATTATTCCCCTAGAGCCCTACGTTGATTTTTGTCATAAACATCAAATTTTACTTGTAGAAGACTGTGCCCAATCTTTTGCAGGGAGAAAATATTACGGTTCTCCTGCAGCCGATATTAGTCTATTTAGTTTTGGTCCCATCAAATCTTGTACCGCTTTGGGTGGTGCAGTAACATTAATTAAGGATAAAAAATTAGCTCAAAAAATGGCTATTATTGAGCAAAAATATCCGCAAAAAAGTGATTTTTGGTATTTGAAGAGGGTATTTAAATTTTATCTATTAAAGCTGTGTTCAATGCCTTGGTTGTATTCTCAACTAATAAATTTAATGAAACTATTAAATTTAGATGTGGAATCAACTATCAAAAAAGTAACTCTTGGTTTTCCTAGGGGAGAATTACCCACCAAACTTCGCTATCGTCCGCCGCGTCGTTTACTATGGTTATTAAACTATAGGCTCACTAACTGTGGTGATTTTCAAGAACGTACCCAGCGAGCCAAGGATTTTTTACAAATGTTGCCAAGTAATATTAGTATTCCTGGTGATCTATCTGAATATAATTCGTTTTGGGTAATGCCAATATTTATTGATTCTCCCGATAGTATCGCCACAAAACTACGCCAAGCTGGTTTTGATAGTGCAAGGGGAAATCGCAGTTTATTTGCTATCGATGCAAAGCCAAATACACCTAGTCATCTATTACCAATTGAAAGTCAAAGTCTAATGGAACATATTTTATGTTTGCCATTATCAAATGTATTGACAGCAGAGGAATTAGAATATCTTGCTCAATTAGTTAGAACTCAAATATCAAATCAGTCTGAAAATAGTCAACGTATACAGAATTAAGTATTGTAACGATTGTTTTAAATTTAAACTGCGGTCGCTTTGCACATAAATTTTATATGCCGGTGCGTTATGACGTGGTAGTAAAAATGACCAATAAAAGATATTTTCTTGCACGCCTAACGCACCCTACAAGTAATAGATGCTTAAAAATAAACGGTTAAAGCAGAATAATTTTCCACATGCTAATTGCCATAATTAGGCTTGCTAAATGTTGCCAAATAAGTTTTCTCAAAGGTTGACGAGCAATTTTTTGCGTGAGTAAAAATGCTAGTAAGGTGGAAATAATTAGAGTAGAACCTTGTAGAAAGGCAATTACAGCCGGATGAGCAACTGCTACCGGTAATTGTGTTCCGTCTAAACCAAAAGTTGCTAAAGTAACCGGTAATATCCTTCCACCTTCTGATAAACCCAAATGTAAGTAATGGGCTAGATTTCCTCCCAAAACTAATGGAATATAGCCGTAAGCAAGTTTCATAAATGGTTGAACTTTGGTACGATTTTGCCAGCAATAAAGTTTCGTTAAACTATGTGCTAGTAAAGAAATAGCTATGGGAATAACTAAAGCTGATAGTGATAGAGCTAGATGCGCCCAAAAGTTATTTAAATTGATTTCTAAACCCAAATAAAACTGTAATTCTGGTAAGTGATGAAGATAAACCCCACCGAATAACAAAAATAACAATGCAACCTCGTAGTTATGGGGCACATGGGTTGTCCAAAGTTCAATACCAGGGGGACGCAAATTAAACTCTACAGAGCGGTGAGGACAGGCTTTAAGACAGGTCATACACAGCACGCAGTTTCGATTATCTTCTAACTGGGCTGGATGGGAGTATACGGGACATCCATCGGTTTCCATCCCTTCTCCTTTTTCTGGTCCACCTTTATAGCACTGATAGGTAGTACATTCAGCCGAGCAAGTTCCCTGCTGTGCTCGCAGTTCTGTCATCGAGAGTTTGGCGAATAAACCATTCATTCCCCCAATGGGACATAAATACCGACACCAAAACCGCCGTTCAAAAATTGTGGAGAAAATCATTGCTCCGGCGGTAATTAATAGCAGCAAACAAGCAGAAAGATAGGCTGTATTAGTTAAATTCCAAATTTCTTCCCACAAAAAAATTAGTGCAAACAATCCAAATAAAAACCATCCACCCCATTTTTCTGCTTTTTGTCTAGGCCAAGATTTTAACTTTCTCGGGAATAACCATAAAGATATTTTTTGGGTAATTTCCCCATAAATCATAAATGGACAAACCGAACACCAAATCCGACCAACAAAGGGAAATATTATCAGGGAAATAGTCCACCACCAAGCCCAAAACAGATTGAGAGCAAAATTTCGATCTCTGGTTTGTGGACCTAGAAACAGTACTAAGACCACAATGGCAAATATAGGAACTACAAAACCATAATTAATTCTGTCCGTCCACCAAGGACTACGCAAAAATCTTCTCAGCTTGGGGTAGGCGTTTAATAAATTGACTCGAAATCGCTTTTTCTTAGTATCGACTGACCAGAAAGTTTCTTCTGTCAGTTCCTGTGTTTCTCCGGCTTGAACTATAGCCCTTTCAACTAAATCTTGTAATTCTTTTAAGTTCCCGGGGAAATCATAGGACTGCAAACGCCGTAATGCTTCTGGAGTGACTTTCGGGCGAGGAATACTTTTATCGCGGGAATAAAGACTGATGTAATACTTTACCTGTGCTTCGATGTCCGTTTTCCGGACTCGTAATGGTGGAACATTGATAGTTTGCTCAACACATTTTTGCAGATCTACTTGTCTTTTCTGCCCAATAATCAGAATGCGAGCCTTACTTGTACGAGGTTCAATTACATCTGCTTCAGAACGGCTAATAGGTTTATATTCACCTGTTCGCAGCCAGTTGTTTACCTTAGGGAAAAGTTGGGATGGTAATTCTTGAATATTGTTAAGAACCAAAGTTCCTTCACCAAGCCATTCTATTAGTCCTGGTTTACCCCCAAATCGACCAAATAAATCTGCACCACTGGCTTGAAGAATAGCGCAGTTAACTTGAATTATGGGAGTACGGCGGTACTTAGAACTAAAGTGAATTAAAGCAGCGATATTATCTTTTTCTAAACCAGGTTCTCCAAAAATCAATACAGAGGAACGCTCATTTGCAACTTCTTTAATTTCCTCTCGCAGTCGTTTTGCGTAGCGACTCGAACCTATAATTCCTCGCTGGGCTTTGGTTACTAAGTAAGGACGTAAAGCAATAGTACGTTCCTGCTCGTAACTTAAAACTGAAGCGAGCTGTGCTAGCTCAGTCACCAATAGACGGGAAATCGCTTGGGATGTCTCCGGAAATTGGTTAATTATTTGTCGAAATTTAGCAGCAGGGACAACCCAAAATTTACATTCACTTAAGGTTTTAACCCCACATGAAGCAGCTTCGTTTAAAAGTAATTCTTGAAGATTAATTACACTTCCAGGAAGTAAACTGCGCAGCTTACCAGGATTATTTGACTCGCTGCAATCAGTTTCTAACCTACCTTCCAAGAGAATGTATAGCCCTTGGGGTACTTCACCTTCACTCACAATAACTTCATCGGCTTGGTAAGCTTGTGATTCCATCGCTTGAGCGATCGCATTCAGAGAATCTTCTTTAAGAATTCCTAAAGCCGTGCTTTCTTTTAGCCAGATAACTGAATCTGGAAACTTCATTATACGTACTCAACACAGGCTGATACATGTAAGTAATTATCACTAAATACTGACACAAACCACAAGTTAAAACTTATCTTGCTAAAGATAGATTTTTGGAAATTGGAAATTGGTAATTGGTAATTGCTAATGGGTAAAGGGTAATGGGTTAAAGATTACCTATTACCCTTTAACCTAAGATTGTCACAAATATATATATTTACATTTATTAATCAATTACAAATCATATAGATTGTGAATGATTGAGTAAAGAGTTTTTTTTTTGCAAAATCGATCCGATCAATTCCTTATTACATAACTCTTGGACGATATACAACTGGGTACTTCAGGTAAACAATTTTATAAAATGTCTAGCTGGATACTGGAATTTATCGCTAATAGCGACTAAGCTTTTACCTTCAATGAGTAGTAATCACTAATCAGTCATGAGTAATAACTAAATCTTCCCCTTGAGGGGTACAATAAATGCCGATTGTCTTCCAAATTTGAAAGCTTCATGATCTCGAGTAATGATTTTAGACCCGGTGTATCGATTGTGTTAGATGGGTCTGTTTGGCGGGTGGTAGAATTCCTCCACGTCAAACCAGGAAAAGGTTCTGCCTTTGTTAGGACAAAACTAAAAAGTGTGCAAACTGGGAGCGTTGTTGAAAGAACATTTCGTGCTGGGGAAACTGTACCCCAAGCAACTTTAGAAAAAAGCACCATGCAACATACTTACAAGGATGGCGATGATTACGTCTTCATGGATATGGAGACCTATGAAGAAAATCGCTTGACTGATTCTCAAATTGGCACGGGAGTCAAGTACCTGAAAGAAGGTATGGAAGTGAACGTCGTCAGCTGGGATTCACAAGTATTGGAAGTAGAATTACCAAATGCGGTGGCTCTAGAAGTCACGCAAACTGACCCAGGAATTAAGGGCGACACTGCTACTGGTGGAACCAAACCGGCAACTCTAGAAACTGGAGCAACAGTAATGGTTCCTCTATTTATCTCTCAAGGAGAACGTATTCGTATTGATACTCGTGATGATAAATACTTAGGCAGGGAATAACATAAATCTTAATTAAGATATGTGCTCTCAATTCTCCTGGCAGTCAGGATTTGTGACATCAGGACAGGGTGCGATTTATCCGTACGCAAAACTGTTATACAGCGGTTTTGCCGCAGATAAAAAGAGATTGAAATTTCTTGATTGCGAGCAAGCTATAGCAGAATTGTGCGAGTGAGACGCGCCCCACTGCGCTCAATGCGTAGCTATAAATGCGTAGCTATACAGTAAAAACTTCCAGGAGTAAAACTTTCAGGAGTAAACTTCCAAGAGTTAAGACTTGTAGGGGTTAGTAAAGGGCGTACAAACCTCTAGCAAGAAAACAACATACCTCGTTTATGTTACCTGTCAATCAGAGTCTGTGGCGTCGGCAGAGTCTTTGATGTGACCTGTCTGATTGTCGAACTTTATCTCATTGACTCACAATCCGTTATAATCTCCTGCTGTAATTTCGCGTCCTTGGGATGCTCATATCTAAACCAAGTTTATTTCCCTGTTTTGGAAATATTTTTCTTGAAATATAAACCTATCTAAAACTAAACAATTATTGAGGTATTAAAACCTGTGCCATTGGACTTTAATGAAATTCGCCAGTTGTTGGTAACTATTGCACAAACAGATATTGCAGAAGTAACCCTAAAAAGTAACGATTTTGAAATTGCTGTTCGTAAGGCTGTTAGTTTTAACGAGCGAGTGTTATCTGTAGAACAAATTTCCTCTGCTAGTGAGGTAAACTCAGGATTAACATCAGTCTCATCTAACACATCTAGCTTACAATCAACAGTAACTACAGATTCACTCAACGATCGCAGTCAAGACAATTATGCTACTAGTAGTACGCAAGCCAATACTAATTCTAGTGTCATTGACCAAAGATTAGTTGAGGTTACTTCTCCAATGGTCGGAACTTTCTATCGTGCTCCGGCTCCAGGAGAAGCTGCATTTGTAGAAATCGGTGACCGAATCCGTAGTAATCAGACGGTGTGTATTATCGAAGCCATGAAATTAATGAATGAAATTGAAGCAGAAACATCGGGACAAGTCATGGAAATACTCGTCCAAAATGGAGAACCTGTCGAATATGGTCAACCTTTGATGCGAATTAATCCAGATTAGGTATTAATCTATATAACGGACATGTCATTGTAAAATTTGTTAGTTCTTGCGGGTCAATTCTGATGAAACAAGTATTGCCTGTACCCTCTGAAGTCGTGCAACAAGTGGCTGAATACTTCAGCCTACTCAGCGAACCAATGCGTCTACGATTGTTGCATCTACTACGGGACGAAGAAAAAAACGTCCAAGAGTTAGTAGATGCAACACAAACTTCTCAGGCTAATGTATCAAAACACCTGAAAGTTATGTGGCAAGCGGGTATTCTGAGTCGACGCAGTGAAGGTACTTGTGCCTATTACAGTGTTGAAGACCAGATGATTTTTGAATTGTGTAATCGGGTTTGCGATCGCCTTGCAACAAGGTTAGAACAACAAGCCCGTAACTTTCGTGTATTGAACACTAAGTAATCATCGAAATATGAATCGATTGTGTCTACACATTCAAAGTCTCAAATATAACCATGGACTGTTGACAGATAACGGTTCTATCTCGGTCAAATAAGCTTCAGGTAAATAAACCTGAATCAAAGTTCAAAATTTTGATTAAAGCTCTCGCGAGTTAGTGGTTGGTTTAAAACTAAACCTTCACCACCTAAAACTTCGAGTGGCTTACCATTCACCTCGATGTACACCTTTGCCTTGGAATTTAAACTTGTGGCAGTGTATATTACCTGTCCTAAGCGACCAGTCATAGAGGTACTACCACCACCACTAGTAAATTCTTCAGATAAATTAATGCGTACTGCATCAGATTCCACCTTAATACCCAACAATTGTGTTCCCTGGGGTATGGTGGTCGATCCAGTGCCTTCTGTTGGGCCTGCGAGTAACTGTTTAAAAGCTGTTTGTAATACTTTATTTGGCTCACCATCAGATTTAACTTGAATTGGTTGAGATTCAAGCTTTAAATTTGTACCAGCATTCTCAAGCCAATATACGCTGACTTTTTGATTTTTAAGCTGTTCGCGACCAGGTGGTTCGGGGGTTGGATTTGTATTTGAAGTCAACCAAGCTACACCACCACCTACCGTTACAACAGCAGCGGAGACAGCTGCAATTACAGCAGAAGAGATACCTTTAGATTTTTGTTGTTCTTTCATTTCCAAATTATCCATCAGGGCTGAGAAAGTCTTTACATTGTGAGGAGAAATTAGGTAGATGAAAAGACAAGACCTATGAGCTCAGTTCTTTTAAAAATTTAGAAGAAGGCTCTATCTTTATAAATGCTGCAATTTCAATTGCTGCCGGTTTTATATTCAATTTTAGAATCCGCAATTGTATTCCTTCACTTTCTAAATTACCTAAATCCAATTGTTCATTTAAATTATCTACAATTTGATTTATTAATTTTTCCGGTGCTTTTTCTTGGTTTAATTCTACAGTCGGATTCACCAATTGAATCTGCCTACCTGCGATTACATTTAGTCCTGATTCCACCCGGATATTTAGAGGCTTACCGTTCCCTTCCTGCTTTAATTTTAGCTGGAAACGCAAGCGGTTTTCTAAAATTTTGATTTGAGGATTAGCTAAGTTATATACATCTGATGAAGAATTATTAGATGAAGATACCGAAACAAGATTAAACTTCTTCAAACGATTTAAAAAATCCGGTGATTCTAATAATTTATTGACATCTTGTTGAGTTAAAACTAAACGTACCCCCATCTGTAAAGGTTTTTTTAACGGAAGTCTTTTTTGTCCCCGAGCATGAATATCTAATTCAATCGGGTCGGTTTCTAAATCTAACTGTGAAATATGGATGTTTTGATTTTTTAAAAGCAAAGAACGTCCTGCAATTCTGACTTTTTCTACCCGACCTTGTAGTAATTGGTGTGTGGGAACGTTATCAACTCTGACTTGGAGTTCTTGTGCTGTTTTCAGTCGGGAACGAATAGCTTTTTCTGCTGTTCGATCTACTAATAACCCCGCAGGAGTAATAAAACCTAACAAGCCGGATAGAAAAATTGTCAGTAATTCCATTTTTCAGTTATCAGTTACCAGTTACCAGTTACCAGTTTATGGCTAGCGCCAAGACTTTACAGACCACATTTGACTGTTAACTGTTATTTAATTACTGTCTACTGTTCTCTGTTCCCTGTTCCCTGTTCCCTGATAATTGTTCTCTGTTAACTGTCAACTGATTTAATCTGCTCCCCTAATTTAGATACAACTTCATCAATGGGAATTTCGTGTGTTTTACGGGTTTTACGTTCAACTAATTCTACTTTCCCATTCTCGATCGCTCTACCTGTAACAATGCGATAGGGGATACCAATTAAATCGGCGTCTTTAAATTTCACACCTCCGCGTTCGTTGCGATCGTCGAGTAAGGTTTCAATTCCGGCTTGGTTGAGTTGCGCGTAAAGTTTTTCGCCGATTTCTACCTGTTGGGCATTTTTGATATTAGGAATTGTCACAATAACTTGGTAGGGAGCAATTTCTACCGGCCAAATAATTCCATTATCATCATAGGATTGCTCTACTGCTGCTTGGGCTAAACGGGAAACGCCAACCCCATAACATCCCATGAATAAGGGTTGATCTTTACCTTGCTCGCTGGTGTAGGTTGCACCCATTGCTTCAGAGTACTTTGTTCCTAATTGGAAAATATGACCGGCTTCGATTCCCCGAGCAGATTGGAGTGTTTGTGTGGGGTCATGAATCGCGCGATCGCCAATTTTTGCTGTGCGTACATCAACGATAATTTCTGGTAATTGGAATTGGTCGCCCCAATTAGCACCAACTACGTGATAATTCCCTTCATTTGCACCGGTGACAAAATTCTTTAAGTCTATAGTTGTTTTATCTACAAAGTGTAAAAACTTTCCTACTATCTTTTCATTAGAACCAGATTTAATATAATCATCACTAATATCGGGTGCGATGTAACCTAAAGGTAAGGGTTTAGCTGTCCACTTTGATTGAGCTTCACTACTAGGTACATCTAAAGCAATAATACTGTTCGCACCGTAGTTAGGAGCTAATCTTGTTAATTCATTTTGTAATTTAACATCGTTAACTTCTTGATCGCCCCGAATACTGACGATTACCAGGACAGTGGTACCGTTGTCATAAACTGTTTGGTAAAGAACATTTTTAACTATACTGGTTGGAGAACATTTGAGGAATTTACAAAGCTTCTCAATTGTTTCTGTTCCTGGTGTTTCTTTTTTTTCGTAGCTGCTAAAGGGAGAAGTTTCAGCATCGGGAGGTAAAGAAACAGCTTTTTCCACATTCGCGGCATATTTACCATCTTCAGTGTAAAGGACCTCATCTTCCCCTGCTTCCGCCAAAACCATAAATTCTGTGGAACCAGAACCACCGATCGCACCGGAATCAGCTTCCACTGCTCGAAAAGTCAAACCACAGCGTCGCAGCATATTGCTGTAGGCTTGGTACATATCCTCATAAGTTTCTTTCAGACTTTCTTCATCAGCATGGAAAGAATAACCATCTTTCATAATAAATTCCCGACCGCGCATTAAACCAAAGCGGGGACGAATTTCATCGCGGAATTTTGTTTGAATTTGATATAAATGTACCGGTAGTTGACGGTAGGAACGAATCATATCCCGCGCTACCGTTGTAATTACTTCTTCATGGGTGGGACCAAGCGCCAAGTTTTGCTCCCGTCGGTCGGTAAGGGAAAACATAATTCCCTCAGCTTTCGTATACGTATCCCAACGTCCGGATTCTTTCCACAGTTCTGCCGGTTGGAGCTGGGGTAACAGACATTCTTGTGCGCCAGTAGCATTCATTTCTTCGCGCACGATTTGGGAGATTTTTTGCAGAACTCGCCACATTAGGGGAAGATACGCGTATACACCGCTACCTATACGACGAATGTAACCAGCACGCAAAAGTAGTTTGTGACTGGGTATTTCGGCATCTGCCGGATCGTCCCTGAGGGTAAGGAATAACATTTGTGACAGTTTCATTTTCTCTTTCCTTTAATTAAAATTAGATAATTTTTAGATAATGTTTAGCTTATCTAAAAGTCAAAATTGTCCGTTTGCAGTTGCACTATTTACAAGTTCGCTGTTTGAAATTTCCCTATTTGTAGTTCTACTTTTTGCAGTCCCACTTTTTACAGTTCCATTTTTTATAACTTTAGGAGAAAACTATTTTGCCCCATCCAATTGAACGAGCACAGCCACCCCTAGAGTTTATACCCCCAGCACTTAACCCTCTATTTCTCAGGGTTACTCAGTTTGCACTACCAATTTGGCTCGATACTTTAACAGCAATCGCCAAAGTTGAAGCTGACAATGTTGAGATTTTAATCGATTTGATTCGCCAATTTCAGGAAAAAAAAATCCGCTTGATGGTGGCGTTTCGTCATCCCCAAGTGGAAGATCCACTTTGTCTTGGTTACTTGTTTTCGAAGCTGGTACCTCAAACTGCACGAGAACGAGGAATAGTTCTCCAACATCCAATTCACGCCCATTTTATCTATGACCGGGGAATTCCTTTATGGGCTGGTTCCCATATTGGTTGGGTTTTATCTCGTTTGGGTGGAACCCCAATACAACGGGGTAAAGCTGATTGGACGGGTTTGCGATCGGCAAGAAATTTATTTACAAATGGAAATTTTCCCATTGCTGCGGCTCCGGAAGGTGCAACAAATGGACTTTCCGAAATTCTCAACCCATTGGAACCCGGTATTGCTCAGTTAAGCTTTTGGTGTGCGGAAGATTTGCACAAAGCCCAGCGCAACGAACAAGTTTTAATTCTACCAATAGGTATCCAATACAGTTATGTTGATTCTCCCTGGGAGAAAATAGAACAAATTTTAACTAAATTGGAAGTTAGTACCGGTTTAACTCCAAGCCAAAGCGGTTATGATATCCGTTTACCACAGGAATCTCTCTATCCTCGGTTAATTTCTTTGGCAAAACATTTACTGTCTTTAATGGAAGAATTTTATCAACGGTTTTATGGTCAAAATATACCGACTGCAACAATTCCAGAAACAGAAATAAGTGATGGTAACGAAGTAATTGCTGCACGCTTGCAAGCTTTATTAGATACTGCATTACAAGTTGCAGAGAAATATTTTGATTTACGTCCTAAAGGTAACTTTACTGATCGCTGTCGTCGCGTGGAGCAAGCTGGTTGGAATTATATTTTTCGGGAAGAGTTTAAGGATATAAAAGCTTTATCAGCGGTTCAAAGGGGTTTAGCTGACAAAATCGCAGAAGAAGCGAATCTGCGCATGTGGCACATGAGGTTAGTAGAAAGTTTTGTGGCAGTTACGGGTAGGTATGTTCGAGAAAAACCCAGCGCGGAAAGATTTGCTGAGACAACTTTATTATTATCGGATATGGTAACTCGGATCGAAGGTGGTAATCCTTTCAAGCGTCCCCAATTGGGCAAACAAAAAGCAAAAATTACTATAGGGGAACCGATATCTGTTTCTGAAAGATTTGCTGCTTATAAGTCTTCGCGCAGAGGTGCGAGGGAAGCTGTTGCTAAATTGACTTTAGATTTGCAACAAGCGATGGAAGGTTTGATTTTTTGATGGTTGATGAATAACCATCAGCACATTTATGGAGATTTATATAAAAAATAGGTTTGAATTAATTTATATCGTAAGGTCTAATAAATAATCTTTGAGATAATTACTACTTACTTGCTCACTTCACAAACCAGTGAAATCAAGGATATACCCAACCGAACATTGTGTTAAAAAGAAAAAGACTCTAAGTGTATAAAATTTATGCAAGTTCGTTTGATCCACGGTCGCCATGCTCTATCTCCAAATCCTCGCTCGGGTGGAATGGCTGATGTATATCAAGCAAGAGATATGGTTGATAATCAACGACAGGTTGCTGTCAAGATATTTAAACATGGACAGATCGAGACTGATATATTAGCAGAGTCTTTCAAAAGAGAGACCCAAGCACTTAAAGAGTTAAAACATCCAGGAATTGTAGAACTCATTGACTCCGGTGAGGATAAAAATACAGGTGAGTATTTTCTTGTTTTAGAGTGGATGGAGAAGAATTTAGCGACATTTCTAAAAGAATCTCCACCTGAAGGTTGGGATTCTTTTTGGGAATCTGTGGCTTATCCAGTGTTAGAAGCACTTGCTTTCTCCCATAATCGTAATTGTATTCATCGGGATATTAAGCCTAGTAATATTTTAATTAGGGCTTGCTGAATAAATACAAAAAGGTGATGGTTAATACATTATCAGACCCAAGGAATATATTCAG
>NZ_LMTZ01000012.1 GCF_001456025.1 Mastigocoleus testarum BC008 | reverse complement strand
GCGTCATGGGTCATATTCTACGACACATGCTCTACTTTTGTTCCTTCTTCTTTTTTCTTCTTACCCCGACTTACTGAGCGGATACAAAAAAATAATAAACTAAAGTAGAAGGTAGTAATTATTCAAACAGAGATAATTGGAGCACTTGCTGCAGTTCTCCAGGATTGAGATTGGATAAGGAAATCCCTAACAGCCGAATACTTCGATTCTCTAATTCAATTGCTTCAAATAGTGCGATCGCTTCAGCAATAATCTTATCCAAGCTATTGATATTATCCCCAAAAGTTCGAGAACGTGTAATTTGTTGATAATCCGAAAACTTTACTTTTAGTGTCAAAGTCCGACCCGAAGCTTGATTTTTATCTAAACGCTCTTGAAGTATCCGAGCGACTTGTTTGAGTTCAAGTAATATTGATTCTTTATCGCTCAAATCCTCAGCAAAAGAATTCTCAGCCCCAATTGATTTACGAATACGATTTGGTTCCACTGCACGGTCATCTCGTGCTCTAGCAATTTTATAGTAATATTTCCCAACCTTACCAAACTCCTGCACCAAAAATTCAAGCGATCGCTCCTTTAGATCGGTCCCGGTACGAATCCCCAAATCATGCATTTTAGTAGCTGTAACTTTACCGATACCGTGAAACTTTTCGATGGGTAAACTTTCCACGAATTTTTCGGCATCTTCTGGTAATATCACGGTCATGCCATTTGGCTTATTTGTACCCGATGCAATTTTTGCTAAAAACTTGTTGATGGAAACGTCAGCTGATGCAGTAAGTTTAGTTTGTTGAAATATTTCAGTTCTGATACGCTTTGCTACTGTAGAAGCATAAGGTAATCCTTGCTTATTACTTGTGACATCAAGGTAAGCCTCATCTAATGCAATTGGTTCAAAGATATCTGTGTAAAGTCTAAAAATATCGTGGATTTGTGCTGATATTGCTCGGTATACTTCAAACCTAGGTTTTACAAATATAAGATTTGGACACTTTGCAAGTGCTAATTTTGACGGCATTGCCGAATGGATACCGTATTTTCTCGCCTCGTAACTTGCAGCTGCTACCACACCGCGTTGATTGGGAGAACCGCCCACTACTAATGGTTTACCTCGATATTTGGGATTATCCCGTTGCTCTACCGAGGCGTAAAAAGCATCCATGTCGATGTGGATAATTTTTCTTTGGCTCACATTAGCTACCAACTCAAAGTACATTAGTACCATTGATGATAGCTAAAAATTGCTGATGCGGGTGGTTTCAACTGAGAGCAGGTCTAACTTTTTGGATTTTTGGTAATTTTCTGAAACATACATGAGGTCAACAGCCTAGCATAGAAGCTGTTAGGAAATACCTCCTGACAAATAGAAAAGTATGTTTTTAGCTAAATAATTTCCAATTTCAGCTTGTTTGCACCAATACTCTACAGCATCTTCTACTTTATAAAGGAGAACTGTTTGTGTATTGCCAGTCTTAGTATTAAGATACTCACCCACCTTTAAATTACAATCAATATCAATCCAAAATTCTTTTCCAAAACTATCTGTACAGCTTTTACAAGCAACACAATCACAAACATCTATCTCAGATAAATAATTAATATATTTACCTGTTTCCGGGTCAATTTCCTTTGTGGTGAAAGCAAGCAAAATATTATTTCTGATTCTAATTATTTTAGGAAAAACTTGCAATTTATAAGATTCTTTTATTTTCATTTTCGCAAGATAGTTGTTTTTTATGAAGATATCTACGCCCAATACTATTGAACTAAGTCCACGAGATGATGTAGCTTATTGCTTAGTCAAGCTCACGAAGATAATCCTTAATCTTCAACTTAAGATCTCTTGAAATCGGATACCAAGCAACTTCTTTTTCAATATCTGACTTAGATTTACCCTTATTGCGCAGTTCATCTACAACTGCCTGAAACATTTTTTCAAATCCATATTCTGCCAGTCCCTTGGATATCAATCCCAAAATTCCAAGTACAGCAACTCCTCCTAGCATTCCAAAGGGTCCACCAAGCATAGCCAAAGCTGTTGTAATTGCTGCTGCACCAGCCCAACCAGTAACAGCCATAGCCACCAATAGAACAAGACCGGGCACACCTAATGCAGCAATTTTATCTACAATTTGATCCACTCTCTAAACTCCTATTTCAAAATTTGATACTTGGTCTAAGGATTTTACAGTCAGGCGAAGATACAAGGCTGCTGCAACCAGAGGTAACGAGGCTGAGCATCACATTTCTCACCACTTTTTTCGGGTTTATTGATATTTACTGGTAAGTAATATAAACGGCTTTTTCAACACTAAGTATATGTACAATAAAATACTTGGTATATTTGAATAAGTTCTACTTCAACACTAAATTTCATTATTCTGGAAGGATTTATAAATCGTTCGAGAGAACAATGAAGAAGCCAAGGTTGAAGAATAAAGGTAGGCACCATTAGCTACCAAAATTTTCACTAATGCTCATCTATTAATCAGTGATTTTAAATACATGTGTGGTGTGATATTCTTGTTCTCCCCACTATTGAGATGATTCTGTAGTTATCTGCGATAAGCGATAGCTCCCATAGCATCGCCAACCACCTATTACCAATTACCCATTACCCCCAAACCACCTAACCAGAAGTACCAACATTCTGCCTTTGCAACAATTGCTTTTTCTCAGCTTCTAACTGCTCCACAGTTCGTTGCAAAATCTGAATTGTACTATACATTTCTATAGGGTCGAATATCCGCAATAAACTAGTCTGAGTTACAATTCCTAATCCTTTTCCCCAGTCCCAAGACACTACTAATCTTCTCACATGACGCCGCTCCATTTCCTGATGAGCAGTCCATAAAGAATCTTCCGGAGCTAGCAAAAATAATGGCGTACTCATCACAGTTTCTGCTTGAATAGCACCAAGATTCAATTGCAATATTTGAAACTGCACAATATCTCTTTCAGTAATAATGCCTATAGGAATAGTCCCAACGTGGCTCAGATCGTATTCATCATCTTCTTCAGTAATGACAACACAACTCACTCGATGTTCTGCCATTAATTGGGCAATAGATAATACTGATGTCGTCATACTTGCATGAATGACATTGGTTGTCATTATATCTGCGACCCGTCTCAACTTCAAAAAATAATCTGGACGTAGGATTTTACGAATACTTTCAGGGGTAACTATACCAATAACCGCACCTTTATCATCTAAAATTGGTAGGTGACGAATCCGATAACGTCGAAATAAAAATAAAATTGCAAATATATCACTAAAATCTTCTTGAGCTAGAGTAACTACCGGTGTTGTCATCACAGAAGCGATTTTTACTTCTTCAAAATCAGTAGCAGCAGCACTTAACCGGACAATATCTCTTTCAGTAAAAATTCCTAATAATTCATCATTTTGCATTACCAGAACGCAACTTGAATTTGAGGTAGTTGAAGTTGACGCATCTAAATTCAGGAAATTTGGATCGTTACCATGCAGAGTTTCGCTATCATTTACACCGCCACAATCACAAAATCGCTTTTGATTCATTAATGCGATCGCATCAAGCAATAAAGTTTCTGGAGTTACCACCAAAAAATTACGTTCAATAACCTTTTCGACAACTTGTTGTGATAATTGCGGCGCTTCAAAGGTCATGATTTACCCAACTCGCTCAAACATGATTCCAAGACACAAGTTTCTACTTGCAAGCATTGAACTCAATCTTTACTACATTAATCCTAACTGTAGATTTTCCCATTCAACACACTTAATTTTGTTGAAGGGATGTTACAAAATAATATTTTTATTATTGTGTCTATCTAGACATTAGTACGGTCGAGGTTTATCATTAGGGATGTTACGCAAAAACACTTATAAGCATTGGATAACATAGGGAATAAAGTGAAATGGTATTTGGTTGTTGATCTCATTTAAACTTTATTTACTTCTCGGGAAAATGCTTTCTTAACACCCGAAATTCTTGGAGTTTTACCATAAAGTCGATCAAGCACCCGTTTGATAGAAATTCGTTTCCACTGATGACCGCGTTTAGTGGTGTAATTATTCCGGTTTAACCAATCAGCAATTTGTTGTAACGATTTTCCAGACTTATGGTGACAGCGTATCAGTTCAATTATTTCTTGTTCCTTCTCATTTACAACCAATTGTCCGTTAATTGATTGTTGACCGAAAGCAGGAGAACCATAACCAGCATAGCCACCATTAGCAGCCTTAGTTTTTCTTCCCCGATCTAATCTTTTCCAAATTTCATTTTTCAATCGGTCATTTGGTAATGCATTTGGTTCCATAGATATCAAAATTAAGACATTAATTTCGACCTTTAGATTATTCTAGCGATTGTTTAATAGTTGTTGTCAATATTAATCACAACTACCCAATTAAAAACTTTTTTAGGAATAAATTAGAAATAAATTATGACTACAGTTACCCAAGTTGAAGAGAGTAATTTTGAAACCCTATTAGCTTCAGAAAAGTTAGTAGTTGTCGACTTTACCGCCAAGTGGTGCGGACCTTGTCGAAAAATTACTCCGTTTATGGAAGAAATTGCTAAAACCTATGAAGATAGTGTAGAAGTAGTTAAAGTCGATGTAGATCAAAGCAAGCCCCTTGCGAAAAAGTATGGTATCCGCAGTATTCCTGCCGTGCTTTTTTTCAAAAATGCTGATGTAGTCGAAACTATTGTTGGGGTTCAACCATACGAAAAGTTTATCAGTACCATTGATAAGTTTATTTAAATACAGCACTACACAATTAGGTTAGGAAATTGATTAATCCTCAAACTTTTGACTTTTGACTTTTGACTTGTGCTACGCGCTACTCTCCCTCGTTCATAATGTCCCAAATCTAACAGGGTAGTTGGTAAGTGATAATTGGTATTTTCAATTACCTATTACCAATTACCCATTATCTTTTATCTTGATATCAAGATTGGACAATACCAACCGGACAAGCAACATTAGTTCCACCCAAACCACAGTAACCACCAGGATTTTTCGCTAGATACTGTTGATGGTAATCCTCTGCATAGTAAAATTCCGGCGCATCAAGAATTTCTGTGGTGATTTTACCGTATCCCGCCTCATTTAAAGCTTCTTGATAAGCTTCCTTTGATGCTTCTGCAAGTTTCTTCTGTTCTGGTGAATACACGTATACTCCCGAACGATATTGAGTACCTGTATCATTCCCTTGGCGCATTCCTTGGGTGGGGTTATGATTTTCCCAAAATACCTTTAATAATTCTGAATAACTAATTACTTGGGGATCGTATACAACTAGTACCACTTCATTATGACCTGTCATACCAGTACATACTTCTTGATAAGTGGGATTGGGAGTATATCCTGCAGCATAACCAACCGAGGTGCTATAAACTCCTTTCAGTTGCCAAAACTTACGTTCTGCACCCCAAAAGCATCCCATACCAAACATTGCCATTTCCATACCTTCTGGAAAAGGTGCCTTTAGGGGATTACTATTTACATAATGGCTACTAGGTACGGGCATTACCTGAGTTCTTCCTGGTAAAGCCTCTTCTGGCTTGGGTAAGGTAGCTTTTTTTCCTAATCCGAATAATCCCATGGTCTTTAATTCTGATTTTTTGATAACTATCTTTACTTTAGTTAATATTGTAGAGAGTATTGGTTGTGTTTTCTTACTCCCAATATTTACAAGTTTCCGTACAATCCAAAAAATGTAGAGATGTGTTAGTTATGCTGGGTCGCAAATTGCTAATACATCTCTACATCAGAATTAAAACTATTAGCGAGCAATACCAATCATCCATTCACTAGGACTGATGGTTTGCATAAAGACTTAATAACGATCGCGGAAATTATTATTTCCTCGACCACCACCAAAGGAACCTCTATTATTTTCCCTAGGCTTAGCCTTATTTACCTTAATATCGCGTCCCATCCACTCAGCACCATCAAGAGCTTCAATAGCAGCCTCTTCTTCTGTTTCCGAACTCATTTCTACAAAAGCAAAGCCACGCATACGACCTGTTTCGCGGTCTGTAGGTAAATGAACTCGTTTCACAGAACCATATTCTGCAAAAACAGAATTCAAATCTTCTTCCGTTACTTGGTAAGAAATATTGCCTACATAAATTGACATTGATTGTCTCCAAAACCACAAGTTACCTAGAGATTCAGATTTCGGAGAAAAGTCTGTGAATACCAAGACAATAAAAACCCAGTAAATAAAAACAAACAGTGTCACCGAATTCTTTCACAAAGAAAGACTAACACAAAAGTTAATTATTATAAATAGTTAATTGTTGAAAAACTAAGATAGGAAAAATGTTATAAAAAGTAACTTGTACGTCATTTACCCAAACATCAAATTTAATCACGCAGTATCCATCATTAATTCTTATAATTATCCCTAAATATTCACATTGCAAAGCAAGCAATTAGGTACGGAAGAATTACACTAGAAAATAATATTTATCCTGTCTTAAGTATTTAAAACATAACGCTTAAGATTTATTTCAGATTAATTTTTTCGCGCTAAATATCTAGACTTATTCGACCTTATCGAAGTTTATTCAATATTTACGTCCTGAATAGTTTAGACTCCGAGTATTCCACAATATTACCCTTAAAGTTGTGCACCCCAAAGGGGTTTAAGTCTAGAGAAGGAAAGAAAAACGCCACAAGTTGAACTATGAGCAGATATACCTAAAAGACTATAACACCCCCACTCGTATCAAAGATACAGGGGCGCACACTAGATTAATAGATCCCTACATCAAGTATTTAATCAAAACAGAGATTAAAATTCCGATTGAGAAACATTAAGGTTAGTTGCTAGATTGGTTGTCTAGTTGCCGAAATTAGTATTAGTAACGGTTACGAAAACTATTGTTTCCTCGGTTACCACCAAAAGAACCTCTATTTTCTTTAGGTCTAGCCTTGTTTACCTTTATATCACGTCCCATCCATTCAGCACCGTCAAGAGCTTCAATAGCAGCAGCTTCTTCAGTTTCTGAAGACATTTCGACGAAAGCGAAACCCCGCACGCGACCTGTCTCACGATCGGTAGGAAGTTGAACCCGCTTTACAGAACCATATTCTGCAAAAACAGAATTCAAATCTTCCTCAGTTACTTGGTAGGAAAGGTTGCCTACATAAATTGACATTGATTGTCTCCAAAACCAAAAGTTGTGTAGAGATTCAGATTTCGGAGAAAAGTCTGTGAATACCAAGATGAAAAAAGCCCAGTAAATAAAAACAAACAGTGATCGCCGAATTCTTTATCACTAAAACCCTAACATAAAAGTTAACTATTAGAAATAAAAAGGGCAAAATCGTTACAAAAAGTTATTACACTGTCTGAATAACTGATAATACCTAATTATAACTTTTTGAAAATGGGTATCAAATGACAATACTTCGAAGGAAAATGAAGACGCACACAATAATTATATTTAGTTGGCATGACGAATTTGACCCCCAATTCCAGTTTTAGTTTAACCTTGCGCTTGCAGATTCCTAATCGTATAGGGATGTTGGCATCTGTGACGCAGGCGATCGCAAAAAGTGGCGGTAATCTCGGTCAAATTGATTTAATCGAACAAAATCATCAGTTTTCAATTCGAGATCTAACTGTGGATGCCGGTAGTAGCGACCACACTGAAGAAATTGTACAGTCCCTTAAGGATTTAGAGGACATAACAATACTTGATGTTTATGACCGCACTTTTAACTTGCATCGCGGGGGCAAAATCAGTATTAACAGCCGGATCCAACTTAAAGGTATATCTGATTTGGCGATGGCTTATACTCCTGGGGTTGGTAGAATTTGTAATGCGATCGCCCAAAACCCAGAAGAGGTTTACAATCTCACAATTAAGCAACACACAGTAGCAATTGTCACAGATGGCAGTGCTGTACTAGGTTTAGGTAATTTAGGTCCGGAGGCTGCATTACCGGTAATGGAAGGTAAAGCTATGCTGTTTAAAGAGTTTGGTGGTGTAGATGCTTTCCCTATTTGCTTAGCAACACAAGACACGGAGGAAATTGTTCGCACAGTCAAGAACTTAGCTCCGGTATTCGGTGGGGTCAATTTAGAGGATATTGCTGCTCCTCGCTGTTTTGAAATTGAAGCTAAGTTACGCCAGGAGTTAGATATTCCAATTTTTCACGACGATCAGCATGGTACGGCAATTGTTACTTTAGCAGCATTGTTCAATGCTTTGAAATTGGTAAATAAGTCCATTGAGAAAATCCGGATCGTTATTAATGGTGCAGGAGCTGCGGGTGTTGCGGTCGCTAGACTACTGCGCAAAGCTGGAGCACAAACAATATTAATGTGTGATTCCAAAGGTATTATTTCTACCAATCGTCAAAATCTTACAGAACAAAAACGTGAATTTGCAGTTAAAGCACAGGGAAGCCTAGCCGGAGCAATGCAGGGAGCCGATGTATTTATTGGGGTTAGCGCCCCTGGAGTTTTGACTCCGGAAATGGTAGATTCAATGACAAAAGATCCAATTGTGTTTGCCATGGCAAATCCAATTCCAGAAATTCAACCCGAACTGGTTAAGGGTAAAGTTGCAGTAATGGCAACAGGTCGCAGCGATTACCCCAACCAAATTAATAATGTTCTCGCTTTTCCTGGGATATTTCGTGGCGCTTTAGACTGTCGCTGTTCCGCCATTACTACCACAATGTATCTTGAAGCTGCTAGCGCGATCGCGTCTTTAGTTCAACCTTCAGAACTGAACAAAGAACATATCATTCCTTCGGTATTTGACGAACGAGTTGCGCCTGCAGTTGCTGCTGCGGTGCAGCGTGCTGCACGTGAAGAGGGTATAGCTGGCTGTTGATAGAACATATCTCAGCAAATAAATGCGGGTTGGGAGTAAGCAAGCCTGATAGTAAAACCTCAACAGAGATGCTTTTGGTAACATCAGATTTTTTTATTTAGGCTAAGTTTTGGTTTGGGCTAATAGCAATATCACTCCTAACTCGCAGAATGACATCACAGATCGTAAAAATTAAATTACAATACTCCTTGGCAAATTTTATGAATGATTTCTAAACCCACACCACTGATAAATAATCTTTGTTTTTGATTTGTAAGTATTTTCTGAGTCCAATCAACAAAGCCACCATCGACTATATCAATTCGATTGCTTTGATAGTTGAGAAATATCTTAAATTGAATAATTTGATAATATTGATTGGTAGTTTCTCTGAATTTAAAGTCTGTCAGTTTAAATTCCAATGCTAAATTCTGATACATCAATAGTATGTCATCTTTTACTTGACTAGATATTTGATTAGCATTATCTGTAACATAAATCTCAAGAGACAAATCTTCTTTTTTAAAAAGAGATAACAACATATTTAAATAAAATAAAATATGTTCTTTTGCAAGAACCATTTCGAAGGAATTATTACTCCGATTCACACCACCAGATACCATACAAAAAACACCAAAATGGGCTGAAAATGCTGGATTGTTATAATATTGTCCTCTTGTATGTCGGTGTGTTGTACAATACTTTTTAACTTCAACTTTCCTATCATTACTAATTTCATTCGCCACTTTAAGTGCCAAAACATTAGTAGCATCAGAAACTACTTCTGAGCCTCGTAAAGCACTAACAACCTTATTTTGATTGACACAACCTACAACAGAGCTACTTCCCAAAGGAGCCAGGGGTGAAAGTAAAACAGGTTTGAAACCATATTCATTTGCACTTTTTAACCAGGATACTTCATCTTCCTTATAGCTAATCGGATCGATAGAAGCAGGAGAGCAAAACCGATTTTGGTTATATTCAGTCAGAAGCCTTGAAGGTACAATCTGCTTTGTTCTTGTTTTAAAAAGTTCGAGTAAAATTGTATTGAGTTCCGAACCTGATAAATTATCAATAAGTTTATCTACTAATCCAGAAATTCCCAGCTTTTTTTCTAATTTTTCTGTAATTTTTTTCATTACATTTATTTATTTACTGCTCCTAAGTAGATGGACAAAAATATTTATGTCATTGCGTTAGCGCAGCGTGTTCGTTAGAACAAACGATAGTGTTCGCGGAGCGCGTCCTCAGCAATCTCAAACCCTTGCGTTAGCGCAGCGTGTCCGACAGGACATATGCTACGTTACGCTGCGCTCCACTAGCCCGCAGCAAGCTGTTCACCGTAGGTGCGTGCTAACGCAATGACAAATATACAATTAATTTTATCTAAGTACTTATTAAATATATAGAGCGACAAGACCAACGAATATACTTTAAAGACGTAGCAGTGCTACGTCTCTCAATTACTTAAAACCCTGGTTATAGCCCTTTAAATACTCATTGCGTTTTTTCCAGACTTTACCTCTCGATAATGTGGGTCTAACCAGCAAAGAGGAAGTTCTTCTCCTGAAGGAAAAATTAATTCTGATTTCAGGTAAGAACTCGGTTCTTGCATTTCTTCACCTGCGTGACTTTGTCCCATAATCTCTTTACGACAAGGATCGTAAAGGTCTTGAAGTGTCAGTACTTCAATTAAGTTATTTGTTGATTTTTGTTGTACAAACATAGCAATACTCCACAATAGATTGCTAAAAAAAGTTAGTAAATATCTTCAGTTTTCGCAGAAAAATTGATTTACGATTGTGAAAGCTTGAACTCTAAGTTGAGTTTTAAGTTGAATTCTTAAATGACGTTTACAAATGGAATTATTTAGCTTCCATTGTCCTAAATCAAATATCATAAATATATGATATATCGGATTAAATTACAGGAATTGCGAATTTAACACTTTGAAAAATATTTTGATTACTATTATTTAGTAAGTAATTCGCAAAATTCATATAACTTCTTGTCTTGGGTCTTCAATTGGTTTGCTTGGCGTTAATTGTGGTTTATTATGCCAGAAAAACTTAGTTTGTTCTGTCATCAATGGTGAAGTTAAAACCCCTCCAAAACCAAATAGAGTTAGTACTAAAAATACTAAAACACCAACTACAGGAATAAGAGTGATTACTCCGATAACAATTACTCCTAACAATAACTGTAAGATTGGAGAAGTATTATTTTTTAATGCTTTTTCCCCAAGAAAAAGACTAATAGCATTTATTCCCACAAGTTCTACTAAACCTACAATCAAAGCTGCGATCGGAATTAAAAGATTTCCTAGTAAACTTCCACTAGTTAGAATGACTAACAGCAAGAAAGAGATCGCACCTCCTACACCCCAAGTAAAACTCTTAAGTGGTTCTCGGTTTATAGCTATACTAATACTTTGCATGAAACTAGGCATTATCAGCATTAAAGCTACACCAATAATGGCGATAGCAATCATAAATAAGCTATAAAACGCAGCATTAATCAGATATATACGTCCTAGTAGACCCCAAAAACCCCACTGTCTCATACCTTGGATAATATCAATATCACCTGTAACTGTTACAGCATTACCGCCAATCATCACATCCTTATCTTGAGAAATTTTTCCCCCCACAGCAGTAACGTCACCATCAACCTTTGCACCTGTTTTTAATGTCACGTCACCACCCACCGCTACCGCATCACCCGTGACATGTGCATTATTGGATATTGTTACTGAACCTGCGATCGCGGTTACATCCTTAACAACTTCATTTTCTGCAACGGTAATATCGTTACCAAAGCGAACAATCTCCCGATTAGACGCCGGACCTTGGGCTGCGACATTACCTGAAAGTAATACTATCAGCAGTGCTAATAGGAGAATAATAAGGATCCGAAACCTATAATTGATTGCCATGGAATTTCCTCTGATGGAAAACAGCATTTATCAAAGCCGTAATACATCGTGCCTCTAAGTTTCAGTTATAAGAAAAAATTTTGAGGAATTTGTGAGGCAATAAAACTTTAAAGGAGAAAAATTTGCACAATCAGAAAAATCTACAAAAATTATTGCTTATTTGTAAAATAATAATGTTTGGCGAGTATATTTTGCTTTACCAGTTAATCACAAACTCTCAATAATTTAAGAGCCATGACAGTTTAAAGCTTATAACCAATCTGACGGAGAAAATCTTTACGAGCTTTAACATCTTCAGGAGATTCTACACCCCGAGGAGAAGAACCATCCACAACTCCGATAATTCCTCGCCCTTGTTCTGTTTCTACAACAATTACTTCTACCGGATTAGCAGTAGCACAATAGATATTGCAAACCTCTGGAGATTGCTTAATGGCATTAAGAAAGTTTATCGGATAAGCATCTTTCATTAAAATGACAAAGCTATGTCCCGCAGCGATCGCCATTGCATTTTTCTGCGCAACTTCTTGTAAAGACTCATCATTTCCCGACACGCGAATTAAGCAAGGTCCCGATGCTTCACAAAAAGCTAATCCAAATCTGACTTGCGACGAATTGGTAACCATCACCTCATGCAAATCCTCAACAGTTTTGATGAAATGGCTTTGACCGATAATAATATTACAGTCTTGGGGTATTTCGATTGCAACTATTTTGATTTCCATACACTTATTTTGTTTTTAGTTTTATATTGAAAAAATAATGTGAGGGAATTGTGAACATGCAAAATTTACGTGTAAAGGTTAGTATTCTTTGATAAATCTGGGACAATTGACATTTCCTCACAACTTCCTCAACTTTCATCTTTTAAACTTGAGTTAATCTGAGGCATTGCGAACCATGACCGCATATCAAGTTGCAGATCAAACCAAGTTAGGAAAAGTGGTTTCAGTTCGGGGTAGTATCATTGATGTCCAGTTCCCCAAACCTATACCGGAAATTTACAATCAGCTAAAAGCTGGTGAAAATGGCGAAATTATTATTGAAGTCATAACTCATGTCAATGCTGAGATTGTTAGAGGTATCGCTTTAACTCCAACCTCTGGCTTAGCTCGTGGTTCAATGGTCGTTAACACTGGAAATTCATTGGAAGTACCTGTAGGTAAGCACTTGTTAGGCAGGATGTTCAATGTATTTGGAGATACTATTGATGGCAAAGAAAAAATCAATGATGGAGAGTGGCGCTCTATACATCAAGTCTCGGTTCCGTTGGTAGAACAGTCTACCAAATCAGAAATTCTAGAGACTGGGATAAAAGTAATTGATGTACTTGCACCGTTAGAGCGTGGTGGTAAAGCTGGATTATTTGGTGGTGCTGGTGTTGGCAAGACCGTTTTAATTACAGAAATGATTCACAATATAGTTAGTCAGCACTCGGGGATAAGCCTATTTTGCGGTATTGGCGAACGCAACCGAGAAGCAGAAGAACTTTACCGGGAAATGCAATCCACAGGTGTTTTAGACAACACTGTATTAATATTTGGTCAGATGAATGAACCACCAGGGGCAAGGTTTAGAGTCGGTCATGCAGCTTTAACCATGGCTGAGTATTTTCGAGATGATGCGAGACAAGATGTACTGCTTTTAATCGATAATATATTTCGGTTTATTCAGGCAGGGCAGGAAGTTTCTGGATTGATGGGACAATTACCTTCTCGTGTGGGTTATCAACCAACTCTATCAACAGAATTAGCCCAATTAGAGGAAAGAATTAGTACAACAAATAAAGGTGCTATTACTTCCGTACAAGCAGTTTATGTCCCGGCTGATGACTTTACGGATCCCGCAGCCGTTCACACTTTCGGTCATTTATCAGCATCCATTGTCTTGTCCCGCAAACGAGCCAGTGAAGGTTTCTATCCAGCAGTCGATCCCCTGCGTTCTAGCTCTAAAATGCTAACGCCAAGCATCGCAGGTAAGCGTCACTATGAAATTGCTCAAGCAGTCCGACAAACTCTGGCAAATTATGAAGATTTGAAAGATATTATTGCCATGCTGGGTATCGAAGAGTTATCGGTAAATGATAGGAAAACAGTTTATCGATCGCGACGACTAGAGCGATTTTTAACTCAACCTTTCTTTTCCACAGAGCAGTTTATTGCCAAAAAAGGTAAATTGGTCAATTTATCAGCAGCATTAGATGGTTGCGAAAGAATTTTAAATGATGAGTTTTCAGAGTACCCAGAAGCAGCGCTTTATATGATTGGAGGAATTGATGAAGTTGGGCATGGGGCATTGGGCATTGGGCATGGGGATGGGGCATAGAGAATTAGTGCAGCGTTCTGTTTCCTATGGATTTGAGGTAAGCATTGAGTTTGGGTAATAGTTCATCAGTTATTAATTTAAGTTTATTGGTCTGGTCTTTTGTTAATAAGTTTTCTAACGTAGGCTAATCTCAACCAACTAATTGTTTCGTACAAAGAACCTCTGGCAATTTTAACAAATCGGCGATTGTCTTGGTCGTTAAAACGTCCTCGCCCCTCTGCAATATTTGCACACACGCTATCAGCAGACCTAACTATTTGCTTACCAACTGTATTTTTCTCAAAGCTGTTCCAGGTTTTGACAATACTCCAAACCTCATTAGCTAATTTTTCAGCTAATTTATAAACTTCCAAGTCTTCAAAATCAGGTTTTGCCAAACGATCTTTTCCAGCAATATTACTATTTAGTTTTATTATTCCCAATTGCCAATTTCAAAATCATAAGTTCAAAATCATAAAACTAAAAAAATCCCCATTACTTATTACCCAATGCCCAATGCCCAATCCCCCATGCCCAATTCCCAGGAATCTTTATGAAACTAAAAGTATTGTTACCAACAGAAATTCTCATAGAAGAGGTAGTCAGCAAAATCACTGCTGAAGCAGAGAACGACTCCTTTTGTCTGTTAGCCAATCATGTTGATTTTGTGGCTGGATTAGTTCCTGGGCTTTTATTTTTTGAACTGGAAGATGGGAAAGAAGTATTTCTCGCCATAGATGAAGGGATCCTAGTTAAATGCGGTTCCCAAGTCTTGGTATCAGTCAGAAATGCAATCAAAGGAAATGATTTAGAAACTTTGAAAAACACCATTGCACAAGAGTTTCGTAGTTTGGACGAACGAGAGAAAATGACTCGTAGCGCCCTTGCTAAACTCGAAGCTAGCTTTGTGCGAGGTTTTCTGGAAGTCGGAGGGAAGTCATGAAAGACAAACCCCATAAAACTTGGGAAAAATTTCAAAAGCAAGTCAGTACTAAATCAGAACGTAAACTGAAAGCACGAAAAGAGGGAAATCATGCTATTTGGTTTGGTTTAGGTATGTTTGGCATTATTGGTTGGTCGATTACAATTCCAACTTTGCTGGGAATTGCTTTAGGAATTTGGATTGATAGCCACTTTCCCAGCCCTTATTCCTGGACTTTGATGCTGCTGTTTGTTGGCGTCGTTCTTGGTTGTATGAACGCTTGGTATTGGATCGAACGGGAACGCTGCAGCGATGACTGAATCTGTACCAATGCTTCCACTGCTAGTTTTGTTGATGGGTCTGGCGATTACCATAGCTATATTTGCTAAAGCTTTATTGGGCAAAATTGGTATTCCAGCCTTAGTTGCTTATTTGACAGTTGGTTTTCTGCTAAAACTTGCAGATACACATTGGCATTTGCTCTCGCAAGAAGGGGAAGAAATTTTTGAGTTTTTGGCAGAGATTGGGATTATTTCATTGTTGTTTAGAGTTGGCTTAGAAAGTGATTTACTAGAACTATTAAGCCAATTACCTAAGGCATGCAGTATTTTCATTGGCAATGTTGTATTTAGTGGTGCGCTGGGATTTATTACATCTTATTTCTTACTGCATATCCCACTGACCCCGAGTTTATTTGTAGCTATTGCTTTAACTGCTACTAGTGTTGGGGTTGCAGTTGGGGTGTGGAACGAAGAAAATACAGTCCAATCTCAAAATGGCAAAATTCTCTTGGATGTAGCAGAATTGGACGATATTTCCAGTGTTGTATTAATGGCATTGCTTTTTGCTGCAGCATCATCAATTCACAACGGTCATCAAATTTCCTTAATAAAGCTTATAGCTCAAACGTCAGGCATATTTTTTGTGAAAGCAATCCTATTTGCTGCTTTTTGCTTATTCTTTTCCCGCTACCTGGAAAAAAAATTGACTCGGCTTTTTAATCAAATCGAAAAACCTCCAGATCCGATGTTAGAGATAGTGGGAGTTAGTTTTATCATAGCTGCGATCGCTGAATTATTAGGATTTTCCGTCGCTATTGGGGCATTCTTTGCAGGACTTTTATTCAGTCGCGATGCCGAAGCCGTGAAAATAGATGCCTCTTTTGGAGCCTTATATGAACTATTTACCCCATTCTTTTTTATTGGTATTGGCTTAAAAGTCGATCCCAGTGCATTCAATACAAGTTTAAGACTCGGGTGTATTTTACTTATCGCAGCAATACTGGGTAAACTAATTGGTGCAGGAATACCAGCTTTTTTTACCACAGGCTTTACAGGGGCTGTACTCATAGGTACTAGCATGATCCCCAGAGCGGAAATATGCATGATTGTTATGCAACGAGGATTACAGCTTGGTGACTGGGCAGTACCTCCAAATATATTTTCAGCAATGGTTTTTGTTTGTGCAGCTACCAGCATCATTACACCAGTGTCGTTACATTTCTTGTTCAAACGATTACCACCGGTTAAAGAGGGAAGTATTTCTTATGAGTAATTTTTTGGATATTTTCATATCGTTTCCACTGGGATTTTTCCTAGGATTTTTATATTTCAGTAGCCTGTGGTGGACAGTAAAGCAACTACCAACAACTCAACAACCAATTTTTTTGATTTTGGGTAGTTTTATTGCTCGTTTGAGCATAGCTATTCTTGGCTTTTACCTAGTTATGGACGGACGTTGGGAAAAGTTAGTAATTTCTTTACTAGGCTTTGTTTTAGCACGGAGTATCTTGATTCGGCGTTGGCGTCCGCGAGGTATTTCTAAGAAGTTAATAAATCGTGCTGATTATCCAATAATTTAACTGTTTAATTTAGCTTTTCAAAGGAGATAATATCTGTAAGGCAATCTTTATAAAAGTCATGTTGTAAAGTATTAATTCACCAGAATATTCACCTCATAAAATTATTCCTGCTGGTCTCTTCAAGAAGTACTTTTGGGAGTAGTAACCTTAAAATTATGACAACTTAAAACTATGGCAAGCGACCTTGAAAAGATACTTAATCCTGACACTATCGTGTTATTCCAATGGGGAACAATTACTCTTAATGCCACAATTGTTTTTACCTGGGCGATCGCGACATTTTTAGTAGTAGTTTCTTGGTTCGTAACTCGCAAATTATCAGTAAAGCCAAAAATACCGCCTTTGCAAAGTCTATTAGAAATAATTGTTGAGGGGATTGCCAATCAAATTCGTGAAGTAAGTCAACAAGAATCCCAAGAGTATATAGGTTTTGTTGGTACTTTATTTTTGTTTATTGCAGTTTCAAATACCCTTGCCATTGTCCCTTTTTATCAGCCACCAACGGGTTCTCTTTCGACAACAACGGCTTTGGCATTGTGTGTATTTGTTGCTGTACCATTCTTTGGAATTATGAAACGTGGCGCAATTGGTTACTTAAAAAATTACATCCAACCCACGCCTTTCATGCTCCCATTCAATATTATTGGCGAGTTTTCCCGAACTTTGGCATTAGCTGTCCGACTCTTCGGCAACATTATGAGTGGCAGCATGCTTGCTGCAATTCTTTTATCCTTTGTGCCTTTTTTTGTTCCCATCCCTATCCAAGCATTAGGCTTATTAATAGGAGTAATTCAGGCATATGTTTTCGCGATGTTAGCAATGGTATATATTGCTTCTGCCACTACAACTCACCAACAGAATAGATAACTTAGGACTAAGGTATTAGGAACTAATAACAGTTAACTGATAACTGATAACTGTTAACTGTTAACTGATAACTGTTAACTGTTAACTGACAACTGACAACTGACAACTGGTAACTGAAATATGGATAATCTTGGTTTGATTGGTATGGCATCGATTGTTACTGCTGGTTTAACAATTGCGATCGGTTCTATTGCACCTGCTTTGGGAGAAGGCATGGCAGTTGCTAGGGCTTTGGGTGCGATCGCTCAACAACCAGACAAAGCTAATGTCATTACCCGTACCCTGTTTGTAGGATTAGCAATGATTGAGTCTACTGCAATTTATTGCTTTGTAGTTACAATGATTCTTTTATTTGTAAATCCCTTCTGGAATCACTTTAAGGGAGGGTAATGATGCTAATTGAAGTTAATACAGTTATCGCCCAAATTATTAACTTTTTAATCTTATTTATTTTACTCTGGCATTTTTTATATAGACCCATACTTCAGACAATCAAAAAACGCCAAGCAATGATTGATGAACGCTGGGAAAATGCTGAGGTTTCTCAAAAAAAAGCACAAAGAGAAGGTACTTTATATCGGCAAAAACAAAAAGAACTACAACAACAGCGAGAAGCCATCATGATACAAGCACAGCAAGAAGTAGAGCAGGAACGGCAAAAGCTTTTGCTCCAAGCACGTTGTGAAGTAGAACAAATGGAGGCAAAATGGAAGGATGCACTAGCACAAGAAAAAGATAATTTTCTACTTGCTTTAAGACAAAAGATACTAGGAGAAACTAACAAAATTGTTCGCCTTGCTCTCCGAGATTTAGCCAATGCAGACTTAGAAGAACAAATAGTTACAACCTTTTGTCAACGTCTACAGCAAACAAATAAACTCCAATGGCAAAAAATTGCTCAATCTCTTTCAAACTACAATCAACCAATTGTGATTAGTAGCAGTTTTGAAATACCTTTTACAAGTCGACAAAAGGTAAGAGAAACTTTAAATTTAGTATTACAAAATGCTGGTTTTAGACCTCCAAAGGGTGATGTATCAAATGAAAATTTATTCAAGTTTAGAACTTTACCCGATTTAATTTGTGGGGTTCGAGTCAATTTAGCAGGATATGAAATTTCCTGGAATTTGGATGACTATTTGCAGATATTAGAAGAGCGTTTATCGGCAACTTTTAAATAAGTAGGCATGGGAATTTAGATCGGGTACTTATTAATCACCATAATTGAGGTGAAAAAATGGAAGATAGTACTAATTATTTGCGGGTGGTTATAAATGATACGGGCGAGGTTTTCCAACAGGTATTAAATAGTTACCATGCCCAAATTAATATCCGTGAAACTGGCATAGTCAAGTCTGTGGGGCGGAGTATTGCTCATATCTCAGGTTTGCCGGGTGTTAGGGCTGATGAACTGCTTTATTTTTCAAAACCTGGGATGAAAACACCTCTATTAGGAATTGCCTTTAATCTTGATTCCGATCAAGTTGGCGCAATTGTATTAGGAGAAAGCAAACATATCGAAGCAGGTAGTCAAGTTTACCGAACTGGTAGAGTTATGGATGTACCCGTAGGAGAACAACTCCTGGGTAGAGTTATAAATGTCATGGGTCTTTCGTTGGATGAGGAGGGAACTATTGAAACTACAGAACGCCGTCCTGTAGAGCAAGAAGCACCGCCAATTATCAATCGTGCACCCGTGACAGTACCATTACAAACAGGTTTAAAGGTTGTAGATGCTTTGATCCCCATTGGTAGAGGTCAGCGAGAATTAATTGTAGGAGATAGACAAACTGGAAAAACTGCGATCGCTTTAGACACTATCATTAACCAAAAAGATAAAGATGTTATTTGTGTTTACTGTGCTATTGGTCAACGTTCCTCAGCAGTAGCTAAAGTAATCGCTACTTTGCGCGAACAAGGGGCGATGGAATACACCATCGTGGTGGTTGCTTCTGGAGAAGACTCACCTGGATTACAGTACGTAACCCCTTACGGAGCAACCACAATGGCAGAATATTTTATGGGAAAAGGGCATGATGTTTTAATCGTATATGACGATCTAACTTGTCATGCAAGAGCATACAGAGAACTCTCACTTTTACTACGTCGTCCTCCTGGTAGAGAAGCTTATCCCGGAGATATCTTCTATATTCATTCTCGCCTATTAGAGCGATCTACCAATTTACGTCCAGAGTTAGGAGGGGGTTCTTTAACTGCATTACCAATTGTAGAAACACAAGCACAGAATATTTCTGCATATATTCCTACTAACTTGATTTCGATTACAGATGGTCAAATATATCTCTCCCCCGACCTATTTCAAAAAGCTATTTTCCCGGCTGTTGACGTAGGTAAATCAGTTTCGCGAGTTGGTGGTAAAACTCAACTAAGCGCTTATAGTGCTGTTGCTGGAGATCTAAGACTTTCTTATTCTCAATTTCAAGAAGTTGAAGTTTTCGCTCGTTTTGGTACACAATTAGATGAACAAACGAAAGCAACTCTGAATCGAGGACGGCGCGTCCGGGAAATACTTAAACAACAGCAGTCTCAACCTTTATCAGTAATCGAACAAATAGTTGTTCTTTTGGCAGTAACTAGTGGTTTTTTCGATTCAGTACCCTTAGATAAAATTGACGAAAGTAGTAAAATATTATTCCAAGCTGTGAGGAAAAACTTACCTCAAGTCTGCAAAAACGTTGAAATGGGTAAAAAGTTAAGTGAGCGAGAACTTCAGGCAATTTTGACAATAGCAAATAGAGAAATTAAGGAGTAAAATTTGCGATGAGTATTCCTTTCTTAAGTAACATTTCTTTATTAAAAGAGTTTCCTTTTTTAAGTAAATCAAATACGCCTTATTGGATAAAAATTACGACCAATAGACCTAGATGTACTTACTACTTTGGTCCTTTTGCAAGTAGCAGAGAAGCAGAGATTTATGAAGATGGTTATATAGAAGATTTAGTTCAAGAAAAAGCTTTAGGAATTTGTGTTGAAACCAAACAATTTGAACCAGAATATCTGACTATTTGTGAGGAAGAATAGAAATCGCACATTTAGTTAAAGGGGAAGGATAAAATAGCTATTATGCTAAGCTTTTCCCCTAAATTCCATATATATATAACAAAAGTATTCCTAACCTCTGCAAACTTAGCAACTTGATCGAGCAAAAAATCTTAGATACATTTATTTTTTACTTTATCATTAATAGCTTATAAGTAGCTGGGTCCAATTAAATATAAAATAGACTATTCGACTGATGCTTAAAAGATTCGCAACAAATTACATAGACCCCAAATGGGTTCTATAGATAGGGCTTGCTGAATAAAATTGGAAATTATTGACATATCAACATCTCTGCAACATCTCTAAATACTAAGTTAATCAACAGCTTAATTAGTAGCAATTGTTACAAAAAATCAAGATGTGATCTAACTTACTTATTTAAAAACTTTTTTGCTGTTACGATTTTAACTCACTGGAATTGTAACTAGAAATACTTTTTTGTTTTTATGAATTAACTATTGAATTTATAGTTCGATTCAATCTCTATTTAGGTATCAATTCCAGAAAAATTTAGTATTGTAAAGCATGGAAATCATACAATGAAACGTGGTGAGCTTGGAGCAAGTCTTAACTTAGAAGTTGAATTAATCCCAGATGGTCGCCCAAATCGTCCTGGTACTCCAATTAATATAAAAAAGATTACTGTACATAACACTTCAAATACAGGTAGAGGGGCTGATGCAAAAAGCCATTCAAAATGGGTAAGAAATATGGGATATTATGAGTTTAATGGAAGAAAAAACTATGTTTCTTGGCATTACACTGTTGATGATAAAACAGTTATAAAGCAATTGCCCATTTCAGAAAAAGGGTGGCATTCAGGTCGTGGTAATTCCTTAAGCATTGGTATTGAAATTTGCATGCACCAAGGCATCAATCAAAATGCAGCATTTGATAGAGCATCTCGTCTGATTGCGGCTCTTTTATACGATTTAAACTTATCTCTTGAAGATGTTGTTACTCATAAGTACTGGACACAAAAAGCATGTCCTATTCTATTACTAGATGAAGAGAAATGGGCAAGTTTTAAAGACAAAATTCGTGATTATTTGGAAGGGATTTTTCAGAGCAATCAAGATTATAGTGACGAGGATGTTTAATAGAAATAAAAAACATGTAACCGCCTATTTTATAGGATTTGAATCAAACAAAGAGAGACATTATCTTGCATAAATTGTATCAGTGATACTCTAAATTTATATTCACAAATTAGATTTCAAATACTGCTATTTTTTTCGTAGTATGTTGACTGATTTTATAAGGGTTTTATATTAATAAAAGTTATTTTTATAAAACCCTTTTTCTATCTATTTCGTCAAATTTTGTCCTGTACTGAACTTAGAATATAGATAATTTCATTTCAGGGATATAGATTTGAAAATATATTTTCTAATTAGAACCTTTAAAATAAAATTATAAAACTTCTCGATAAAAAATAAAGGAATTAATATGCAAAGTTTGGAAGCATTGACAGCACAAATTGACAGCATTAAAGATTTGCAATCTGTGGTTAAAACCATGAAAGCATTGGCTATTGTAAGTATTCGCCAATATGAGACAGCTGTAACAGCACTAGCAGACTATAATCGCACCGTTGAAATGGGATTGCAAATTTTACTTCGCCATCGTTACTTTAGCGAAGAACCTGTTATGCTTCCCAGTGATGTGACTGACCACCAATCAAATCGGAAGGTGGGTGTAGTAATTCTTGGGTCAGACCACGGTCTATGCGGTCAATTTAACGAACAAATAGTATCCTACGCTCTCAAACAACTCAAAGAGCTACAGATCGAACCAGAAAAATGTGCAATCGCAGCGGTCGGTGCGCGCTTAATTCCTTACCTAGAAGCAGCGAAACAAAGAGTTGATACGCAATTTTCTTTACCCAATTCTGTTGTGGGTATCACATCAATGGTTCAAGAGATATTATTGATGGTTGAAAGCTGGAGATTTCCTCAAGAAGATAAGTTAACCTCTTCTTATGATGTGGACTCTATGGTTTTACCCGTGGATAAAATTATTCTTTTTTATAATAAATCCTTCTCCGCTGTGTCCTATCGTCCTCAAAATTTGCAGCTTTTACCCATGAATGCTCAATGGTTACAGAGTTTGGAACAGAAACCATGGTATTCAGAAGGTCTACCGATGTTTACAATGGATTGGAATGAATTATTTTCGTCTGTAATTCGTCAATATCTTTTTGTTTCTTTGTATAGAGCCTTTGCAGAATCATTAGCTAGTGAAAATGCTAGTCGTGTAGCATCCATGCAAGCTGCGCAAAAAAATATTGAAGAACGTTTAACAGAACTCAATTCTGAATATCGTCATCAACGTCAAAGCTCTATTACATCCGAATTGCTTGACATTGTATCTGGTTTTGAAGCTTTGAATCAAGACACATAATAAAAGTTAACTGGATGCAAAATAAAGTTTATACACTTACTTGTGAGTGACTTTATCCTCACTTACGTGATTTTTAATCTTGCAGCAAGAAAAAAGTGCAAGATAGTTGTTTTATCTACTTATTATTAAGAAACCTCACAAATTCCTCAAATTAATTATTTACTTTAGAAGTGCAGAGTCAGTCTCATTGTAAATGAGTAGATTCAAACTAATGACGCACAAAGCAAGGAGGGCATAATGAAAATTGTACAACGCCCTAATTTCTTAATTATTACTATTATCTGCATGATATTTTTACAAGGGCTGACAGGGTGTGGTCTCATACCATACACTCGATTTTACCGACCAACTATTTTTGCTGATAATTCTATTTTTGATACAACAAAATTACAAGAGTTAAATCATCAGTTAGTATCAGAAAATATAGTTCAGAATGACTGTCCTAAATGGGATACAAGTGGAAGAAGATACAACATTAAAACAGTAGAAACAATTAATGGCAAAGTATTAGGATTAGATTATTTTACTTCTAAGCACAGAATGTCTCACGGCGTACATTTACAACTCCAAACAACAAACGAAGTAATTCCTATTCATGTGGGACCATCTTGGTATCTTGAAAACCAAGAAATTGAGATTAAACCAAATGATACATTAAAAATCGTAGGTTCAAGAATCATTTTTGATGAGAAACCAGCGATTATCGCCGCCCAAATAACAAAAGGAGAAACTACCGTAAAATTACGAGACGAAAATGGCTTTCCTATGTGGAGTGGTAGAAGAAAGCAAGAATCTGATTGGAATAAGGAAGGGTTCCCGTATCTTTGTAAAGCATAATCTGCTTAGTAAATTCAACCTAAATTTTGAAGTTTACTTATAAGTCCTTCAATTTCTCGAATTAAAAAGTATTATAGGAATTAAAAAGTGTTTTAGATAAGATTTTCTCTTTATTTTATCTATTTCATGAAAATTTTTGCTGTCAAACAACTATAGACATAGATGGTAAATACTTACCATGCTATTGTGTAAATTATTCACCAATTATATGCTACCGATTCAAGCTTTGAGCGGTAGTTAACCAATAGAAATTAAGACTTTATTTTATGAAAAAATATTAAGCAAAACCGGACAATATTTGTAAATTATAAATTCAATATCAAGGTATTATTTAAAGACTGACACAACCTTAGACATGTTATATCGTAAACATTGGAGAAGCATTACTTTAACCACAATAATTTACCCGTATTCCCTATGCACAACCAACGATTTGCTCTGGAAAAAGCTATTGAACATAATTATATAATTGTATCTCCCAATACATCTTTGGTTGCAGTTATTGAGTTGATGAGTAATGGGTATGTAAAAAATTGTGAACACTTTGAAAGCACTCCAGCGATTAATAAACAATATTTAATGCCAACACGTGGTTTATGTGCATTAATAGTAGATGATTCGCAAGTAATTGGTATTTTTACTGAGCGAGATATAGTTACAGTAATTGCTACAGCTAAAAAATTAGAAGAATTGACTATTGCAGAAGTAATGAGTCGGGAAATCATTACTCTGAAAATCGATGAGATTGAAGATATTTTTGCTCTTTTACATTTGAGTTACGAGCGTGGAATTCGTCACATACCAATTTTAGACCGGCAAAATCAAATTTTAGGAATTATCACTCCCAGAGGTATAAGAAGAACATTACATCCTAGTGAATGGTTGAGATTTCGCTGTGTCAGCGAAGTTGTAACTACTCAAGCTACTTATGCTTTTCCCACAGCATCATTAACTGACGTGGTTAATTTGATGGTTAAATACCATGTTAGTTGTGTGGTAATTGTGCAGGAAGACAAAGATAGTCAAGAATATAATAATTCAGAAGTTTTGGATTTAACTCCGGTTGGGATCGTTACTGAATGGGATATTTTGCAATTTCAACGACTAAAGTTAAATTTTGCAGACATCCAGGTACAAGCTGTGATGAGTACTCCTTTGTTTACAGTACATCCATCCGACTCTTTATGGTCAGTACACCAAAAAATGCAGCAGCATATGATACGACGTTTGGTTGTGACTACAGAAGCCGGGAAATTAAGGAGTATAATTACAGAAAGTAGCTTACTGCAAGCCTTAGACCCTAAAGAAATGTATGGGGTTTTAGAACTATTGCAGCAAAAAGTAGAACAGCTACAAATAGAAAGAAGTGAATTATCACAAAGCTACGCCAAACAAACTCAACTTTATCAACAAGTACAAACAGCACTTGAAGAACGCAAGCAAGCAGAACGAGATCGCGATCGTTTTTTCTCGCTTTCTATGGATATGCTTTGCATTGCTGGTTTCGATGGTTACTTTAAACGGATAAATCCGGCTTTTGAAAAAACCTTGGGTTATACAAGTATAGAACTACTTGCTTCTTCATTTTTAAGTTTTATTCATCCCGATGATATACCAGCAACATTAGCAGAGATGGATAAACTTGCTCGGGGAATCAAAACTATTGCTTTTGAAAATCGCTATCGCTGCAAGGAAGGTTCCTATAAATGGTTGCAATGGAATGCAACTCCCTACGGCGAATTAATATATTCTGTAGCACGAGATGTAACAGAACGCAAGCAAATGCAATTGGATATTCAAGAAAGTGAAAAAAGATATCGCTATATCTACGAGAATACTCCGGTTATGTTACATTCAATTGACAGTTCCGGAAATCTGATTAGTGTTAGCAAATATTGGTTAGAAAAGTTGGGTTACGAGCGCAAGGAAGTATTAGGACGCAAGTCAACGGAATTTCTCACTCCAGAATCTCGGAAGTATGCAATAGAGGTAGCCTTACCGGGATATTTTGAAAAAGGTTTCTGTCAAGATATCCCATATCAAATTGTCAGAAAAGACGGAAAAATATTAGATATATTGTTATCTGCAATTGGAGAACAAGATGCAGACGGTAATGTGATTCGTTCCTTAGCTGTTTTAATTGATGTAACTGAACGAAATAAAGCTCAACAGAAAATCGAAGAACAAGCAGCTTTGTTAGATGTGGCTACCGATGCAATTTTAGTTCAGAGTTTGGACGACCGAATTTTATTTTGGAACCAAGGTGCAGAACGTTTATATGGCTTTACGTCAGCAGAAGCCTTAAATCAGAATTCTCAAGACCTGTTATATCCCGAGGTTTTTCCCCCAGAATCAGAACAAAAAATCCAACAGATGCTTTTTGAGCAAGGTAAATGGCGAGGGGAATTAAAACAAATTACCAAAGATAACACTGACATAACAGTTGCTAGTCGTTGGAATTTAATGCGAGATGAGCAGGGAAATCCTAAATCAATACTTATTGTTAATACTGACATTACCGAGCAAAAGAAACTAGAAATTCAATTTCTTCGAGCACAACGTTTGGAAAGTATTGGGACTTTATCTGGTGGTATTGCCCACGATTTAAATAATATTTTGACACCAGTTTTAGCGATCGCTCAACTCTTACCCCTGAAACTTCCACAAGCAGACGAGCACACGAAACATTTATTCGACATGCTACAGAACAGTGCGAAACGGGGAGCAACTTTAGTCAAACAAGTATTATCATTTGCACGTGGAATGCAAGGCGATCGCACAACACTACAAATTAAGCATATAATTTCTGAAATTAGGGAATTTGTTCGTAATACCTTCCCTAAATCTATTGAAATTGAGGTGGGTATAGCTCGAAATTTACACACGGTTTACGGAGATGCAACGCAGTTACATCAGGTATTAATGAATCTTTGCGTTAATGCCCGGGATGCCATGCCTGATGGTGGTACGTTGAGTATAAATGCGGAAAACCTTGATATTGATCGAGATTATGCCGCTATGAATATCAATGCTAAAGTAGGGTCTCATATCACAGTTACAGTTTCGGATACGGGGATAGGAATTCCTCCAGAAGCTTTAGAAAGAATCTTTGAACCGTTTTTTACGACCAAAAAACAAGGAAAGGGTACAGGTTTAGGGCTTTCAACTGCAATTGGTATAATCAAAAGCCATGATGGTTTTATAAATGTATACAGTGAGGTTGGTAAAGGTAGTCAATTCAAAATTTATTTACCAGCAGCACATACAGCAGAAACTATACGGGATAGTCAAGAAGAAATACCAATCGGACAGGGAGAATTAATTCTGGTAGTAGATGATGAGCCAGTAATTAGAGAAATTAGCAAAACATCCTTAGAAGACTATAATTATCAAGTACTTACGGCAAGCGACGGAATAGAAGCGATCGCAGTTTACGTTCAACATAAAAATGATATAAGTGCGGTCATCATGGATATAATGATGCCATCAATGGATGGTTTAACTGCAATCTACAACTTACAGCAAATAAACTCCCAAGTTAAGATTATTGCTGTTAGCGGACTACCCTCAACTGAAAAAATTACTGCGGCGAAGAACGCTGGAGTTAAAGCATTTTTAGCTAAACCTTATACTAGCAAAGATTTGTTGCAAAAATTACATGAAATAATTAGTATTACATAATATATTCTTAAATTTTTATTGTAGAAACTATTTTCTATGCTCATATATACACTCAGAAGATGCATACACTCAGAAAATTCATAATAAATTTTAGTTAAAAAAACTGTTCTAAAGCTGCTAATTCAAGTTCTGTTGCTGAGTCAATTTGTGGTATTGAACGCTGCATAATCGAATAAAGCGATCGCTTCTGTACTTTTGTCGCTTGTAAACCCAATTCCTGTAAGAAGTCTTTAATTTTCAGTACCATCAGCTTACGGTCAGATTTTGTAATATCAGGACTGCGATAAATTGTTGTCTGAATAGCAGGTAAAAGAAACTGTTTAACCTTCTCATATTCTCCTGATATAACTCCATCTTGGGCTTGATTAACTAGCTCTTTTATAGTGAGTAATGATTCCCAATCTTGTTGTTTGCGCTTTTCTATGCGAAATAACATATAACTGTAACCTTCTAACGGTTTACCGTCACGTATAAATACTTTTGTATTACCTGGTGAACCAAGATAAAGACTATCATTGACGACACAAAGTGCATCATTATTAATCTTGCTCTCTTCAGCTAGAATTGCAGCAAAAAAACCCGCTCTGAGGTAATTACTCCCACCTCCCTCAGCTTCGGTAAATGTTTGTTGATAACCAAGTTCTAAGCGTCGGTCTCCAATGTCTAATAAATCTTCAATTCCCTGGTAAACTGGTTCTGCTAGCTTTAAAACCCTCGAAAGTTCTGGTACGGGTAATAGTTCAGAAAATCTTCCCATGGTTTTAATAAATTTACCAACAAAGTCTTCAGCTGCAATGCTGAATAAGCCAGCTTGTAACTCAACTAATCCATTATTGAAGGGGAATAAAGGTGTTAAAGGATAATTGCATTGGATAACTTTATCCAGATTATCTTTAGCTATCTTTTGTAATTGTCCAGGTGCAGCTATATAAGGAATGGTAACAGGCTTACCACCGTGATTAAAACGAATAGCAGCATGAACAACTGGGTATCTTTGTTTAAACCATTCCACATCTTTAGCTAAACGCATCTCTACTAACCAAATGCGACAATAGGCTTCACCTGCATAAATCGCTGTGTCATCATAATCAATATCAACCCGATATTGTGGTAAGAAAAGAGTTTTATATTTGGGAGCTTCACGAGTAAAACTTTCTGAAAGGCTTGAAAACAAGTTCATAAATTTATTCCTCTGTTGCACTAACTAAAGTGCGGTGAAATTTGACTCCAGATGCTACGGATAGGAATAGCTCCTGTCGTACCTGGCTCAAAATTACGACCAATACCTACATTTCCCTGGTGAATTGCAACTAACTCCCATTGATTATTCAAGATTGGTGCACCAGAAGAACCATCATCAGTTTTAAGATTGTGATCGATATAATCTTCTCCTACTTGCATAATTTGTCCCAAGTTAGAAATGAATACTGGATTTCCTCGCGGATGATGAATGATGCGAATTTCTTGACCGCTATCTAATATAGTATTTTCATTAATAGAAATAGCTTTTGGTTGAACTTTACCTTTTATTTGGAGCAAAGCATAATCATACTGTCTGCTTTGAGTAATAAAATTTATATCAAGTTCAAATAAATTTATTTTAGAGTTGTTACTTTCAGACTTATAATCAAAACGTGCCCATGCTTGCTTAACTTGTGTCTTTGTAAAAATATGATTACAAGTAAGTAATAAATTATTATGTATTAATATACCTGTTCCGATTGCATTTCCATCCAGTAGGAGATTCAATCCTAGCAATACTATTACGAGCCTTTAATGCTTCGAAGTTTTCTTGACCTTTTTCGACTAATCTATTGAATAATTCAATATCTTGGTCTCTAAATCCGTAAATGAGTGCTAAATCTGTTAACGACTTAAGAAAATTGATTAACGGATGATAGCTTAAATTCTGATTAGATACTTGGTAGTTTTTGAATGCTGCTACTAGCGACTGAGCGAATATATTAGATCCAGTATCAAATCTGATATTACTTAAAAATGCATCATCAATATTAGCAGTCTCTAAGGCATTATACCGATCGTTAGCAACACTGACCTTAAGAGCAAATTTATTTAGTGCAATAATTAAAGATGGAATATCTTTTTGCTCTAAAAAAACTTCTGGATTCATAACATCTTCATATGTCCAATTTGAATTATAATCTTCTTGTTCGTATGATAAATTATTAACACTTTGAGTAGGTATAATTGGATTTGTACTGGGAACCTGATCAAATTTTTGAGCTAAGCTTTCACTATTACTTTTATTAGATACTTGCAAGCTAGATGATAGTGAACTATTGCTTGCATCTGCTGTCAATACTGTAGTAGTGGGTAAGATAGAATTTACTTGTTGAAATCTACTCTTCAAATATTGGATAAATTCTTCAGTAGAATTTGATTTGTTACGATATTTTTTTAATACTCGATCAAATGGCTTCAGAATTTCCAGGTAAATATTTTTTATGTAATCTATTCGTGCATTTTTTGTATTTTCAAGTTGTTCGGAGTAAAAATCATACCATTGCCAAAGTGACCGGAATTTATTAGGATTTAATACTGCTACTCCTCTACTTTGAATAATTACTATATGCCAGCTAAGTTCTCGATAAATTTGACTATATTCTTGCTCTTTATCATCAATATAGTAAGGTGCATCTCCTAGGGTTGCCACATCTATCATGATGTTCTGTAACTTTTCTATTTTGCTTTTTAATTCTTCAATACGTGAGAATTCTAAATTTAGTTCTAAATCTTCTGATGGAATTTTTTCTAAATAACACTGATATAAAGTAATCTCAACTTGATTACAAATATCTTGATAAATATCGTGAATATATCCCCCTTTTCGAGCAGATTTACGTAATTTATTAGATGTATAATGTTCGTACCAATCCCAAAGAGAGTGAAAACTATTTGGATTTTCAATAGGTAGTCCTTCGTATTGAAGTTCTTCTATTTGTGATTCAATTTCCTGATATAATTCCTTGTATTCTTCATCTTTATCCTGAATACTGTATTTACGAGTAGGAACTCCAATCATTATTGACTGTAGCTCTTGAATATTTTTTAAAAGCTCTTCAAGTTCTATTGATTCCATAAACGTAACGAAAATCTAAATAATATTTTATTGGTTACATAATACGAGGGATTCAAATTATTTCTGATTTCGCAAATTTTCTATGTGGTTTACTAATTCGCTTATCTGATTCTCTCGATCGCGAAACCACTCTTTCGACCAAATTGTATAAATATTCCAACCCAAGTCTTGTAGAATTTTTTGACGTAACCGATTGCGTTCGCGTGCGGTGGGATACTTTTGATAAATTGTTCCATCACAGACTATAGCTAATAGAAATGCTTCTGTTTCTTGTTGTCGCTCGTCGATTATTGCTAAATCAATAGGATATGCTGAACGACCTACCCATTTCTTAACTTTATACCCCCGTTCTGTAAGAGCTTGATAAACATCTTCTTCAAATAGAAAATCAGAGTAGGATAAATTATCATTAAGTTTATCTTCTAATATTCCACCTCCATTTTCGACATAGGCAAAATACTCTTTAATGAGATTTGTTTCTGGATTTTTTGATGGTTGGAAGTCTCCAGATTTGATTGAACTTACTAATATAAATTTACTTTTAGCCCGAGTTATCGCCACGTTCAGTCGTCTTCTTCCTCCTACTTGTGTTAAAGGACCAAAGTTATAAGTTATTTTTTTTGCTTCATCAAACCCATACCCAAAACTAAAAATAATTACCTCTTGTTGGTCTCCCTGAACTTTGTCTAATGGTTTGATAAAAAACTTCCCTGAATCTTCCTGAGAAAACTCTTCAAATTGTGGATTATCTGAACTGAGTTGATTAATTTGTTCCTGTATAGTGTTTGCTTGTTCTTGATTTAAAGTCACAATTCCTAAGGATAAATCCGGATTTTCCTGATTTTCTCGAAAATGATTTAATGCGATTTGTGCTACTTCTTCTGCTTCACGAAGATTATTTCTGTCAGTACCACGAGCATACATCCCATCTTCAACATAATAAAAATGTACGCCTCTACTAGAATCTTTTACAGGATTTGGAAAAGTTAAAAGCTCTGAATCATAAAATTTGTAGTTAGAAAAGGCAATTAAACTCTCATGTTTGCTGCGATAATGCCATTTTAAGGTAAATTTATTTAGGACTGTTGAAGACTCGTCGAGCAAACTTTCATATATTTCTAGCTCTTCGTTGTCAGATGAAGAATTGTTCTTAAAGTAGGACGTTGGGGGTAACTGCTTATCATCACCGACAACAATTACCTGGTTTGCTCGCATAATTGAGGGTACTGCATCTTCAGTACACACCTGAGAAGCTTCATCAAAAATCACAACATCAAATTTGATAGCTTCTGGATCTACGTACTGACTGACAGCAAGCGGACTCATCAAGCAAAATGGCTTGAGGGTTGTCACAAGCTCAGGAACATTTTTAATGAATTGACGTATTCTCTGATGTCCTCTTTTTAATTTATATTGCTGTTCTAATAATACTATTTGTTCTCTCGCCTCTGGTTTTACAGACCATTTTTCCCATCTTCTAGCGTGGAGTTGTTTCAAACGCCCGATCGCTTCTTGGTACTGTTGAGTATCAAGTTGAGAAAATTCTTCTATTCTTTGTTCCTGTCTGTTTTGATTAAAGTTTCGTAATTCAGAATTATTTGAATCTATATATTCTAGCCAGTTTTTATAAACACCTTTTTGCAAGACCGTAAACCAATGCTGAGGGGGAATATCAGACTGTCGCAGCTTGGACAAGAAATCTGTAGCTCCAATCGCTTCTAATTCCTCTACCCTCTGTTTACAGTCTAATAATTGTTGAAACAAAGATAGTTCTTTTTCGGCTTCTTGGATAAAACTTTCTATCACATCTAGAACTTTTCTTTCCAACTCATTAGCTTTAGTCATGCGATACTGTGGAAAGTGTTTTCTCAGAAATTCAAAACCTTCCTGAATGAGATTTATAGAATCTTCCAAATCCGGAAGTAAATTTCTGAGTTCCTGTATTTGTTCATCTGATGAAATAATTGCTGCTACTGCTTTAGAAGATATTTGATATTTTTGCAAATCTTCTAACCAAGTTAATCCATTTTCAATCGCCTCCAAATCAGGCATTCCTCCATCAAAAAATAATTCGAAGTTACGATAATAATCATGCGTCCGATCTCGTAACTTGCTCAGTATTTTTTGACGCTCTAAAGCCTGCTCTATATCTGCTGTCAATTTATTATAATTAACTCGATTTTTTTCTTTTCTTAATGTACAAACACGACGACGAATCTGCCAATAACCAATTCGGAACCAGCGAAAAAATCCTTTATATTCTCGAAACTCTCGCTTCAAATCTCTAATTCTTGACAAATCCCAGTTTAGAAATTCTTGGATATATTTATGATTTAATTCTGAACTAATTTTTTGAAGATTATCAATCTCATTTTTTAGTTGGGAATAAAGTTGTTTTAAGCTATCTAAATTTCTACCTTGAGGACATCCTTTTGGAACACATGGAACATCAATAATATGAGCAACAGCTGGCTGAATTCTGTTTAAGGCTAATAGAGTCCTAGGATGTTCTATTTTTAATAAATCTCGCAAACGAATAGCCGTTTTTTTTGCTAACTCAACTCCCTCTCGTAGATTATTGATATTCTGACTTAATTCGCCGCTAACGTCGGAATCCCATTTTTTTACCGGACTATCCGACCATATAGTATTTTGTTTACCTCGAAAAAATGCCTCAAACTGTCCTAAGTCGTTTATTAAATTCTTAGCTTTCAACAATAATATTTCTTGCGACCAGTCTTGGAGGTTATTAATATTAAATTTTAATGATGGAACTTTTTCTCTTTCCAGTTTCAGAATTTCGCCAAAAAGTTCAAACGCAGATCTATCGATTGGTTTATATCTTTGATGCAAGCTTGCAGTATTATCATTGATAATTTGGCGAGATTTGTCTAATTCCTGAAAGAAAATACCTCGCCTCGTTTTTTGTGACTCCGACTCCTCATTTCGTTGTGATAACAACCCTTTTGTTTTACTTAACTCTGTTACAAATTCCTTGGGACTTATCGCACCTTCCTTGTGGTGTAAATTTAAACATAGCTCTTCAAGCTTACATTTCTCAGAGCTAAATTTTTTATACACTGCTTCTAAGGCGGTTTGCTTTTCAGCCACCAGAAGCACTCTCTTATCTTGAGCGATTAATTCTGCAATGATATTCGCGATCGTTTGGCTTTTTCCTGTTCCTGGAGGTCCCTGAACAACAAAACTTAATCCTGCTTTTGCAGTTTCAATTACTACTTGTTGGCTGGAGTCAGCATCACATATTTGATAAATTGATTCCGGATTAATTGTATCGAGTTGTGTATCTGCAATTTCAATATGATTTGGATTCTCTACAGGTTTTTTCAGAGCAAGTCCTTGCAAAATAGAGTGATTGGCGATGAGTTCTTTATGTTGTTCGATATCTTTTATCATCGCTGTTTTAACAGACTCAAACAAGGTAATACAAGCAGTCTCCTCTACTTTCCAATCTTCCTTCTTCGCGATAGCATTACGTATCTCATCTATAAATCTTTCATAGCCTAAATCTTGAATTTTTTCACTGTCTGGTAAAGTAATATCAAATTCATCCCGTAACTTATTTGCTACAAGAAAATTAATAGTAACCTCTTCACCAGTGGGTGATAGCTTATACTCTGGTGGATTCTTGCCTTTTTTTTGTAAATAAATTGGAATAAGCAGCAATGGAGAAACAAATTCTTCCTGTTCCTGCTTTTTCGAAGACTTTTGGATATCAAACCACGTCAAAGTACCAAGTACCAGGAATAAACTGTTAAATCCCTTCTCACTCAATGTTGATGTGGCTCCGCTTAGCAGTTTTTCAAGAAGCTTAATAAAATCGGAGTCTATTTGCTCATTTACTAAATCCTCGATCGCAACACCTTCGGAACTATCTTCGGCAAATGTTGTAAATAAAGCAGAAGGTTTTACCTTAGAAATCTCAATTTTTGCTTTTTTGGTTTTACTTAGGTTTAGTAGCGGATTATCTTTCTTGTCATCGGTAAGTTTCTTCTTCCACTCTATGATTTTTTCATCAACACCCTGATTCACGTTCTTACTCATTAGCTTTCAAGTATAAACAGCTAATTCAAAAAGCATCGTTTTTTATACATTTTATCGTAAACCAGTTGACTGCATGACGTTGCATTTATCACAAAAATACATGAATTAATAAGAGTTTACTTTTTTAACTATTTGCTTATTAAAGAAGTGTTTTTTTTATTGAAATTCATTTTTCGTCTTGTCTTTATAAAGATTTAGTAAGCTACCATAAAATTTACATTGCATAAATTCACAAAAGTTAAACAGTCCCAATAGAGTTGATTTCAGAAGCGAAATTATTTAATTTATTTAGGACCAATGACAAAATATGACTTCTTAGTGATATAGGAAAAAATTTAAAAACTTTGCAGCCCTTAGTGGTAAAAACTGTAAGTTTTTTTCAGTAAAAAGTATTTTTAGTGGTATATTCTATCTAAGTAAATTCTATTAGCTATTCTTTTTATTAGACCTTACGGCAACACCCACTTCTATTTTTTCATTGGGATGTAAAATAACCGCTTCACCTTCACCTAAGCCCTGACGAACTTCTACCTCATAGTTGCTACGATTTCCAATCTCCACAAATCGACGTTCTGCTTTACCGTTTTTAACGACAAAAACGCACCACTTGCGATCGCAACGGAAAAGGCTGCTTAAAGGTACTTTCAAAATATTGTTGCTTTCCCAAACCACTATTTGTACGTCCACTCGGTAAGCATCACCAAAATTAACCGCTGGGTCAACAAAATCACCAATCACATTTACGCGCTGTTCTTCAACTCCTAAAGCAGAAACTTTAGTGAAAGCTGACGGTTCTACTAACCTAACTTTAGCTTTTAAAAAATTTGTCGGTAAATCCTTAATATCACTATTCCCTTGCTCGATCAGGATTGTATTTCCTGGTTTGATTTTGAGTGCATCCTGTGAAAGAGCATCAATTACCAATTCTAAATCTTTTGGATCGCCAACTTTAATTATTGGAGTACCCTCGCTGACAAAGCTCGAGCTTTTTTGCAAAATTCGCAAGACTTCTCCTTCTATGGGAGAACGGATATTAGTGCGAGATGCATCATCTTGCAATTTTGCCAGTTGTGCTTCAATACTAGCAACCTGAGAATCATAAACTTTGAGCAAATAATCAGGGTCGCGTTGTTCTTTTTGAAGTACCTTGAGTGCAGCTTGTGCAACCTCTAATTCTTTCGTTGCTGCTCTAGCTGCTAAAGTTGCTGATTCTAAACTTTCTTCACGGGTAACTAAATCTAGTTCTGCTCTTTCTCTACTTTGAGAGGGAATTACTCCTTGAGCTGCAAGTTCCTTTGCACGTTTTGTATCGTGTCGGGCTTGTTTGAGTGCTGCTTTTGCTTGAGTTACTTTCGCCTCTGTTTGAAGTTGATTTGCTCGAGCTGCGCTTATTCGACTGCGAGCTTGAGCTAATTGTTCTGATTTTGGTCGTAGGGTCGCAACACCTTGACGTCGTGATTTTGCCTCTGCTAATTTTCCGAGAGCTTCGTTAACCGCGCTATTTAATGGTAAAGGGTCAATCCGGGCGACAATACTTCCTTTTTTTACTAAGTCACCTTCATCTAACTTAATCCTGTCAAGGCGACCATTCACCGGTGCAGAAATGACAAAATCTTCTTTGATTCTGGTTTTTCCTTCAGCATTAACTGTTGTTTGCAGGGTACCACGTTCTACCAACTTAGTATCTACCAGAATTGGTGTTGGACGGAGTGCTAAAATCACAAGCACGCAGGTAGCAAGTCCAAGAGAAACATATATCCACTGTTGGCGAGAGAGTATAGGTATACGCTTTTGAACCAACTGATACCTTGATTTAGGATTTATTTGCTCCTGCTCTTTTTGCTTTTGTAAAGGTAACTGCTTCATGAATACCCAAATATTATGTAATACTAAGTTTTAAATTTATTTATTCAGCTTAGAAAAGTCTTTAGCTGAGAAAAATTGATAAATCTAGAATTTCCTCTAAAGGGATGAATTAAAGTAGATATTTTAATTTTCAGGATCAAAGAGCCGTTGATTAAATTCTAACTAATAGAAAGTAATTTGAGATTCTAATCTACACTAATCCTAACGAATTAATTATTTTTTATATTGACTATTGAAAATCATTCTTGAGATTATATCCTAAAAATGTTTATAGACTTATATTTTAGTTTGTGATTCTAGTAAATAGTGAATTTGTAATTTAGAGCTCATCATTTAGCATTTATGGTTTACACCATCACTTATATGATAAATTGACCAAAATAATTCTAAATGATTAGTATAGAGATATTTCAAATAAACACGAACGTAAATATTAGTAAACAAATACAAATTTACTTTACGCTTTAATAATAAGTTTTTCTTTAATAGATATAATTATAGACGTAGAGAAATAGCTATTGAATCTAATTGGTTTGATTTTCTTGGCAATGATAATTTGTCGGTATTGAATGAAATAAATTCAAGCAAGATAAAGCTATAAATTCTATCGCCTATAGTTGTAATTGTCTAAAAATTGAAACGCGGTCTAGTATTTTAGACTAATTACATAGCTTATAATCAGGAAAATATTGATACTTATCTCTATCATTAATAAAGAATTGATTCTGATTTATTAATGCTTTTTTCTGTATATAAAGTGTTTTTGAAACGTAAAAAATGAGATATATTCAATATTTTTTAGCATTTCAAGCAAAACTGAAAAGCAAATATTAATGCGCTATTTTCGTTGATTTTTAAGCCTTTGAAGTAACAGCTTTTAAAAAGAACTTAGGGATTGTTGTAGGAGGCGATACATGGAAGTCTTTGATTACATAGGGCTTGCTGAAAAAGTAAGATACAGATTGATTCGTTATTCGAGGAAAAACAAAAAATAAGTTTTGAACATATTAAGGCATCAAACACAAAGTTACCCTAATTACTTGTACTCCTTCTGAATCTATTTCAATGTCTTTTACTGCTGTGTTTTGGAGAATATTTGCACCGTAACGAATTGCGGTAGTCATCAAAAAATAGTCACTATCTTGACGATACAAATGTAATTCGTGACCGTAGGGCTGTTTGGGAATAACTGCTTGTAATGAATGCGCAGGATTTTGATATTGGTTTTCTGAGTGATAGAGATAGCTAAAATGTCTTTTATAGCAACCGCCAGGTTAGCTAGGACGCTAAAGTCAAGACATGCTCCATGGCTTCTCGCAGTGTTCCAAAATTCTCGAGTTGTTTGCGAATTCGACTTTTTAGCCATGACCAGCATTTTTCAATCCGGTTTAAATCTGGTGAATAAGGTGGTAAGTAGCACACCTCGCAGCCTGCGGCTTGAACCAGTTCTTCAATGCGTCCACCTTTATGAAAGGTGGCATTGTCAATCACCAGTTTTTGTCCTGGTTTCAGGGTGGGAATCAAGCAGGTTTCTAACCAAGTTTCAAATACCTGACGGTTGCAAGCTCCTTCAATAGTGAAGGGTGCTAACAGCTGTTGACCACAAAGTGCGGCAATCATATTGACTCTACCTGTTCTGCGACCAGACTTTAGGTCATAAAATCGCTCTCCTCGAGGATTGTAGCCATAACCATAGTCATCTCGATAATCCATACCTGACTCATCAGCATAAACAATCTCCTCCTCAAACACATCAAACACAAAGTTACCCTAAACTATGGTTATGAGATCGGA
>NZ_LMTZ01000011.1 GCF_001456025.1 Mastigocoleus testarum BC008 | reverse complement strand
TGATGACAAAACCACGGCATGAATTAAATAAGCAATTACAGACTGTTTAAACCACAAGGGTTCCAGCTTTTCTTAGTGCCATTCGTTTCTGAAACAATATTCCCTGCTTCTATGTGGGAAATTTTTAAGCACAATCGTCAAGAATTTTTTCAAAATTATATTGACGACCTTCCTAAGATAAAAGCTGTTGAAAATAAATACCGTCCTTGTCTTTATTTTGAAAGACTTATTGCTTTCGACTCATGTCCTCACAATGGTAACCAGCTAGAACACATTATTTCTGAGTATACATCACGCCCTAAAGTTAGAAGAAGTATGTTTCAAGCATCTATTTTTGATCCAGCGCGAGACCACGTTCGGAATGCACAGTTAGGCTTTCCTTGTCTAGGACATATCAGCTTTGTGCCAAACAATAAGGATAAAACCTTAGTTCTTAATGCTTTTTACGCAACTCAACAAATACTTAGCAAAGCCTATGGTAATTATTTAGGTCTTTGTAAGTTGGGTAATTTTATGGCTCATGAAATGGGACTGAAATTTGAGCGCATGAACTGTTTTGTTGGCGTAGCAAAGTTGGACGAAGAAATCAACGGAAAAAAAATTGGAAAAACATCACCTGTAATAACACCACTTAAAGAGGCGGTTCGCAAAGCCTTACAATCAAAAACTGAATCATAGATAGGAATAAATCTGATGCTTTTTGAAATTCTTGGTGGATAGAACAGCACCTGTCCCACCTCTACAAAAAATTATGTCCTTGCAAAAAAATTGAGATTAACCCCATGGACAGATAAGCTTATGAGCATTCATCTTATATAGAGTAGATGCTCATCGCCTTGCAACATGGGAATTAAAAATCAGAAGCAGGTTAAAGAAAAAGATAAGCAGAATTTACAACTAAATTTGGAGCTTGGTAACCTTGGGGGAAAACCAAAATTTACTCCAATACCCACCATCATTTCAAAGCGTTTGTCTGCTAAACCTACAGTTGTATTCGATACTTACTGGCTGTTCGCCGCCGAAAGGCAAAAGATATTTTTTAAGAAATTACAAAATGCATCAATGCCTTGGACTAAAGACCAAATACTTTCTAGCTACAAGTTTACCAATGCCTATCGGGCTAGCGATCGCACAAGCCAATACTTGATTCGCCACGTTATCTACCGCTCGGACTTACCAACTTCTAAGGAGGAGGTTTTCTTTAGAATTATTCTCTTCAAGATTTTTAACAAAATTAAAACTTGGGAGCTTCTGGAACATCATCTTGGTCAAATCGTTTATGCTGACTATTCTTTTGAACGCTATGACAAAGTTCTGACAGAAGCAATGGAGTCAGGCAAAAGGATATATTCTGCAGCATACATCATGCCTTCAGGCGGTAAAATTCTCGGGTACACTACCAAGCACCGCAATCATCTTAAGTTAATCGAAAAGATGATGGGCGATGAACTGTCAAAACAGCTTGCAGATGCATCTTCAATGCAGCGAGGTTTCGAGTTACTGCTCAAATATCCAACGATTGGAAATTTTTTGGCGTATCAGTTTATTACCGATATTAACTACAGCGAGATTACCAACTTTAGCGAAATGGAGTTTGTAATTCCTGGTCCCGGTGCATTAGATGGTATCCGCAAATGTTTTTCTGATTTGGGTGGTCTCAAGGAAACAGACATTATCAGATATATGGCAGATAACCAAGAGTCTGAATTCAAGCGATTAGAGCTTGATTTTAAATCTCTTTGGGGACGCCCACTACAACTAATTGACTGCCAAAATCTATTTTGCGAAGTCGATAAGTACGCCCGAATTAAACATCCAGAAATATCGGGAATATCTGGTCGAACTCGCATCAAACAGAAATATTCAGCCAATTCTCAACCCTTCGATTGTTGGTATCCACCTAATTGGGGAATTAACCAAGCTATTCAAGAATCCAAAATAACCAAATTCTCATCGAAACAAAGTTTTAATCAAAGGAGTGGATAATGGACTTTCACAAATATCAACAACAAGCACTGAAGACTGACCAAGTTCCCAGTGGCACAGAAAATGACGTTATCGTACCTTTACTGGGTTTAGTCGGTGAAGCTGGTTCACTTTTGACTGAGTATAAAAAACATCTACGAGATGGAAGTGCTCACAAGCTTTTCAAAGAGGGTATAGCAGAAGAGTTAGGAGATTTACTTTGGTATATTGCCAATGTAACAAGTAAGTTTGACCTTAATTTACAAGAAATTGCAGAAGGTAATTTGAAAAAGTGTCTTAATCGTTGGGGAACCAAAGGGAAAGATACTCAAACTAAAGGTTATTTCTTCGACAAAGACTTTTCCGAACAAGAACGCTTACTACGTCAGTTTGAAGTAAACATTATTGAGGTCCGCGAAAACAATTCTGTGAAAATAAAACTATTTATTAACGGAAAACAAGTTGGAAATGACCTAACTGATAACTGCTACTCCAGCGATGGGTACCGCTTTCATGATATTTTCCATCTTTCCTACGTCGCAGTTTTAGGTTGGTCCCCAGTAATTCGTAAACTTCTTGGACGCAAGCGAAAAAGCGATCGCCTCTTTGACGAAGTAGAAGACGGTGGTCGCGCTACAGCTATTGAGGAAGGTATCTCAGCACTTGTGTTTAGCTATGCTAAAAATCACGAGTTCTTAGAGGGAGTTAAAGCAATAGATTACGAACTGCTAAAAACAATCAAAAATATGACCTTAGATTTAGAAATTTCTCAATGTTCCCTCAGTGATTGGGAGAGAGCAATCCTTATGGGTTATGAAGTCTGGCGACAAGCAGAGAAAAATCTTGGAGGTAGAATTTTTGTTGACATGGATGCAGGTTTTATATCCTATCAAGGAAAATGACGAGCGATCGCCAGTCGGTAAATTTCGTTGCGAACATAAATGTAAATGTAGTCTTGAGATCTCCCCAAATAGAAAAATTTCCAGGGGAGAATCTCTTGTGGACGTGATCGCATCAGCAACTTTAAATTCTTCGGTAGCGCTAATCGTGAGATAGTGAATGATTTAGACGTATGCACTTGAAAATCACAACATCTAAATATCTTCAAACCGATAACGACTACCAAGGATGTAATCCTCGTTGATCTCAAAAGATGTCCACCGACGTTTTAACGTCTCTGCAACAAAACCTGTAGTATTCGAACCAGAGAATGGATCCAGTACCACATCACCTTCATCAGTCACAAATTTAATAAAGAATTCTGCAAAAGCTGAAGGAAAACGTGCAGGATGAGGTTTAACTCCTTCTTGCTTACAGCGACGCAAATAAGCGCTGTTTGACTCGGTATTAGCAAGTTCTAGCAAGTTAGGTGGAATTGCACCTTGGTTATCCTTTTGGAATTTATTCGAAATATCATGACCGCTAGGACGTAATTTAGCCTTATAGCCGCGTTTGAGTAATTGCTTCATGCTTTTGCTATAGGGCTTTAAAACTTTTCTATTGTTAGCTTTGGGGTGAGGAGTTTTTGATAACCACCAAACTACGTTTACTGAGTCTTTAACCCGAATTCGCCGTACAGTCACCCACTCTGCTGGAGTTGGAAGTCGAGATGGATTGTAATGATAAAATTCTTGGGCGAGGTAAAATCCAACTTCCTTACACAATGTGACTAAAAGTTCGTATTGATAGATACTACGAACCGGAAAACCTGGAAGATACGCACCACCTAAGTCCAATACAAATGAACCATCTGGAGCAAGGACTCGTTTGAATTCACGAGCAAAAGGTAAAAACCATTCTATATATTTTTCTGCACTTTCATTGCCATATTCTTTTTTTCTCGTGAGCGCAAAGGGAGGCGAAGTTAAAATTAAGTTGACACTGTCGTCAGGGATAAACTTAATTAATTCGAGAGTGTTACCTAAATATACATTGCCGTAATCCTTACTATAGTAAGCTGTAAAGTTTATTTTGTTTTGTGGATTTGTGTCTTCCTGTTTCAAGGCTTGTAACTTTTAGAAAACCTTCTCAGTGTTATATTTATAGCTTGTTTTGGGGACAAAATATTTTTTTTTCAAATTACCCAAGACTTGAAGTGAGCTGAAAAGGAATGACTCTCATACTTTGAACCTAAGTAAATAAAATTATGTATTGGCAATATTAATAACTTTAGCTTTTATTTTACATTTATTCTCAAATTGATTCAAAAATTTGCAGTACTTGTCGCTATTTCATAATCACAAGGATGAATTAAATTTTACCCCTCGCTTTATTTTCTACTTACTACTACCACTGTACCCGGCAAAATTAAAAGCAGATCTGTTCGACAGACTTGCTCCCTTAAAATAAGTGCTTCCTCAAAATAAATATTAAACCTTGGGTTCCTTATATGCTTTTAACCACTTTAAAGTTCGTTTAACTCCCAAACGATGTTTTAAATCTTCAAGGGAATTATATTTACGATTATCTAGTATCAGCTTGGCATACCCATCTTTAATTCCAGGGATGCTCATCAAAGTAGATTTATCGCTGTGATTGAGAAAACTTAAAAAATCTTCCACGTCAGATGGTTCTATGACTCTTTGATTAAGTTTTGATTGTAGTGTTACTTGTTCTATAGCCTTCCCAATTACTGCTTGCTGTGCAGCAATAATAAATACCCAAATTTGTTCGATATTAGCAAATTTTGCGGCTTCATAAATCGCAAGTCCAGTAAGCAGATGATATGTATCTTCTCTATCTGTCAAGCAAACTAACGGAAGAGCAAAGTTACAGTTAAATTCATCCTTCCAAGAACTGGAAATTTTCTCTAACATCCATGGAGAAGTACCAGAATCTTTTTGAAAGACTTCGATTTGACTGAGGGAAATCAGATAAGGCTTACATTCTATACCTTTATATAAATCAGGCATTTTACTTACTCAGTTTTTCTCAATAGTATTAATTATTCTGATGATTTCCTGAGTTAAGCTGATAAATTGATAAGCTACATTTTTTCCCTTTCCGGTCTTTTCTGCATACACAGACATTGGTTGACGAGCTTTCAATGCTTCACCCACATAGGTGGAATGTTGAATTTCCTGGAGCATTGAAATATTTTGACGTTCAAAGCGATTCTTTATCAATTCCTTCATTGTTCTATTTAAATTAGTCCCTCGAGTCATAAAAGGAACAATGCCGATTATTTTACCCCTTTTACCCTCTGTGTTTTGCTCGATTTCTTTGACTTGCTTGATTGGATTATTTATTCCGTAAGCTGAAAGATATTCCATCTGAGATGGAATCACCATATATTGAGCCGCACACACTCCATTCCAAGTAATATCTGTATAACTTGGAGGAGTATCGATGATGACGTAATCATAATCTTTGGCTATATCTGACTTTTGAAGTCCCTTGTTAAGTAACTCTTGACGATAAGGTCTACTACCAATTTCAGCATCTTTTGTTCTATAGCTACCAGGAATCACATCTATTTTTCCGTTTATACCCCAAATATAATAGTTAATATATTTATTAAATTGACTGCTATAAACATAGTCCATATAGTTAAACCCAAGACCTTTATCTGCTTTCAAAAAGTCAATTAATTCTTTTCTCCCAGCAAAATCATCAAGAATTTGTTCGACTTCTTCTAAGCTAGAAGCATTGTCGATTTCATCCGCTCTATTAACTCCTAAGACTAAGCTTGCATTTGCTTGATCATCTAAATCAACAACTAAAACTCTATTACCTTGTTTTGCTAATTCAAAAGCAAGATTAATAACCAAAGTTGTTTTACCAACCCCACCTTTTGAGGTATGAATAGAAATTGTACGCATATTAATTGTAAATAAGAAATCACGTAGAAACTCAGCAATAGGTTCTACTCTAGTTGGATCTTTAATAGTATGCTTGGTAATTAAATTAAATTGACCATTAGTTAATTCATATACTTCTAGTCGGAAAGGATCTATCAATAGCCCAAACCGAGTATTTGAATAATTTAGGTATGTATATAATTGATAACGAGCACTATCATCTATCCGAGCAATTGCACTTTTAATTTCAACTAAAAAATTAATATATCTGTTTAAGTCCTCAATATAAAAATCTACCCACCATTTTTTTCGACAATTTCTTAACTTTTTTATTTTAAACTCTGGATACCAATGAGAATAACCACTCTTTGCTGGTAAACCAGCCATTTGTAGCATTTTTTGAACTAAATGCAAAGACACATATGCTTCATTGTTCCACTCAGATGAAATTTGAGACATACTATTAGATATACAGGTTTAGCAAGCAAAAAACATTTTAAAGCTATTCTGTATGTAATATGCCTTCATTGTGTTATCAATATCCCAAAACAATTAAATAAAAACTTTAATTTCTAATATTTTGATATAATATTCGATTAAATTTAGAGTCTTTTTCTAAGCATTTGCTAAAACCATACTACATAACAGGATATCAGCTAGCTTTAATTAGAAGGTAATAAAATAAAGTCAAAATTAAAAAGCTATGATTTGTGAGAGTTTACTCCTTATACCGATTAAATAAATAATTGCAACATATCCTTCGGTAGAGATCTTGCACGCAAGGTCTCTACAAAATATATCCGTCTCATTATTTTTCCAAATTGGTATTACTTGCAGGTAGTGCTATATCTATTTTGAATTTTGAGTTGAGCTCAATATCACAATTAATTGTACAAAAAATCATTGCATAAAAAATCCCCTACCTCAGGCAGGGGATTCTTTAATAACCTAAACCACTAGCAGCAGGACTAACCAAACTTACCAGCCGTTGAAGCTATGAGGAAGGCGGCATACGTCAGTACATAACCAACTGCAAAGTGAGCTAGACCAACTACACGCGCTTGAACGATGGATAAAGCAACGGGCTTGTCTTTCCAACGAACTAAGTTCGCCAAAGGAGTACGCTCGTGTGCCCAAACCAAGGTTTCAATTAACTCTTGCCAGTAACCTCTCCAGGAGATTAAGAACATGAAGCCAGTTGCCCAAACTAGGTGTCCGAATAAGAACATCCATGCCCAGACAGACAGGTTATTCATGCCGTAGGGGTTGTACCCGTTAATCAACTGAGCAGAGTTTGCCCACAGATAATCGCGGAACCAGCCCATGAGATATGTGGAGTTCTCATTAAACTGTGCCACGTTTCCTTGCCATACACCCAGGTGTTTCCAGTGCCAGTAGAATGTTACCCATCCAACTGTATTTAATGACCAGAACAGAGCTAGATAGAAGGAGTCCCAAGCGGAGATATCACAAGTACCGCCACGACCAGGACCATCACAAGGGAATGCATAGCCGAAATCCTTTTTATCGGGCATCAGCTTGGAACCACGAGCATCTAAAGCACCTTTTACAAGTACTAGAACTGTGGTGTGAATTGCTAAAGCAAAGGCGTGGTGTACTAAAAAGTCACCAGGTCCAATGGTTAAGAATAGAGAGTTAGAACCATTGTTGATGGCATCCAACCAACCACTCAACCAAACGTTGCCGTAGTTAGGATAAGCAGTATAAGCAATACTGTCAGCGTTAGACAGTAAAGTATCCATGCCGTATAACACCTTACCGTGAGCAGCTTGAATGAACTGAGCAAATACCGGCTCAATCAAGATTTGTTTCTCAGGTGTGCCGAAGGCAACTACTACGTCATTGTGTACGTACAAACCTAAAGTGTGGAAGCCTAGGAAGAGAGATACCCAGCTTAAGTGGGAGATAATCGCTTCTTTATGCTTTAACACGCGGTCTAATACGTTGCCCTTGTTTTGTTCGGGGTCGTAGTCACGAACCCAGAAAATCGCAGCGTGGGCAAAAGCACCAGTCATCAAGAAAACTGCAATGTACTGGTGGTGGGTGTACAGAGCTGCCTGTGTGGTGTAATCCCTAGATATAAATGCGTAGGGAGGCAGAGAGTACATGTGTTGCGCTACTAGGGAGCAAATTGTTCCCAAAGATGCCAGTGCCAAAGACAACTGGAAGTGTAGCGAATTGTTGATGGTATCGTACAGCCCTTGGTGAGGCAAGTTGAATTGACCTTCGCTCTTATTGCCAAAGAATGTTTTGGCGTTAAGCATCTCTTTGATGTTGTGACCAATACCGAAGTTTGTCCGGTACATGTGACCAGCAACGATAAAGAGAACTGCGATCGCGAGGTGGTGGTGAGCCATATCGGTCAACCACAATGACTCGGTCTGGGGATGGAATCCACCCAAGAAGGTCAAAATTGCAGTACCAGCACCTTGGGAGGTACCAAAGATGTGGCTTGCTGTATCGGGATTTTGAGCATAAACGCCCCAGTTCCCGGTAAAGAAGGGTTGTAAACCTGCTGGATGTGGTGGTGTACTCAAGAAGTTATCCCAGCCTACGTGGACACCACGAGATTCGGGGATAGCAACGTGAACCAAGTGACCAGTCCAAGCTAAGGAGCTAACACCAAAAAGACCAGCTAGGTGGTGATTTAGACGAGGCTCAGCGCTCTTGAACCAAGAGAGACTAGGACGGAACTTGGGTTGCAAGTGCAACCAACCTGCGAACAACAATACTGAAGCTAGGAGCAGTAAGAATACCGAACCTGTGTAAAGGTCGTTGTTGGTTCGCATGCCAATGGTGTACCACCAGTGGTAAACACCAGAGTAAGCAATATTAACAGGATTGCTTGCTCCACCTTGGGTAAAAGCTTCAATTGCTGGTTTACCAAAGTGGGGATCCCAAATTGCGTGAGCAATGGGACGGATGTGAAGAGGATCTTTAATCCACTGTTCAAAGTTACCTTGCCAAGCAACGTGGAACAGGAGGCTGGATGCCCACAGGAAAATGATTGCCAGATGACCGAAGTGTGTTGCAAAAATCTTTTGATAAAGATTCTCTTCGGTCATGCCATCATGGCTTTCAAAATCATTTCCCATAGCCATCGCATACCAAATCCGACGCGTAGTCGGATCCTGTGCGAGATCCTGGCTAAATTTTGGAAATTTTGTCGCCATAGGTTTTATAAATCCTCAGACATGATAGCCATTTGATTTAAGCTTTTCTAGGAGTTTTGAGTTTTGAGTTTTGAGTTTTAACAGTTGAAATTTAATAGTTTGTGATGTTTTACCATCTATCACTAATATTCAAAAGTTTTATGACCCAAAACCCATCACTCAAACTCATAAAGCCAATTGTCAGCCTACTGAAAGTATGTGTGCGTGGAAGAATGCCCAAGTTGTTGCAATTCCTCCTAAAAGATAGTGTGCCAATCCTACTGCACGACCTTGAGTAATACTCAAAGCGCGAGGTTGAATCGCAGGTGCTACCTTTAATTTATTGTGAGCCCAAACAATGGATTCAATCAATTCTTGCCAGTAGCCACGACCACTGAATAAGAACATCAAGCTGAATGCCCAAATAAAGTGAGCGCCCAAGAACATCAGACCGTAGCCTGAAAGTGGACTGCCATAGGAGTTAATTACCTGTGCAGCTTGTGCCCATAAGAAGTCGCGTAACCAGCCGTTGATAGTGATCGCACTTTGAGCAAAGTTTCCGTAAGTGATATGAGACACATTGCCAGATGCGTCTACAGTACCCCAAACATCAGATTGCATCTTCCAACTAAAGTGGAAAATTACAACTGAGAGGCAGTTATACATCCAGAATAGTCCGAGGAATACGTGATCCCATCCAGATACTTGACAAGTACCACCACGACCAGGACCGTCGCAGGGGAAGCGGAAGCCCAAGTTTCCTTTGTCTGGAATCAGACGAGAACTCCGGGCATATAAAACACCTTTAAGCAGGATTAAAACGGTAACGTGAATGGTGAACGCGTGAATGTGGTGCACCATAAAGTCAGCTGTACCCAAAGCAATGGGCATCATTGCTACTTTGCCACCTACCGCTACAACACCACCACCAAAAGCATGAGATACAGTTGCTAATGCGTTGGGTGCTGTACCACCAATACCAGGAGCCATTGTGTGGATATTCTGTACCCACTGAGCAAACACTGGCTGCAATTGAATTGCGGCGTCAGAGAACATGTCTTGGGGACGACCCAAGGCACGCATAGTGTCGTTATGGATGTACAAACCAAAGCTATGGAAGCCTAGGAAAATACATACCCAGTTGAGGTGGGAAATAATTGCATCCCGATGACGGATAACCCGATCTAGTAAGTTGTCTTGGTTAACTACTGGATCGTAATCCCGCACCATGAATATGGCTCCATGAGCAGCACCACCAACAATTAAGAAACCACCAATCCACATGTGATGAGTAAATAGGCACAACTGAGTTGCATAGTCAGTAGCCAAGTATGGATATGGAGGCATGGAGTACATGTGGTGCGCCACAATAATTGTCAAAGAACCTAGCATTGCAAGGTTAATTGCCAACTGAGCATGCCAAGATGTGGTCAAAACTTCATAAAGACCCTTGTGACCTTGACCGGTGAAGGGACCTTTATGATTTTCGAGAATTTCTTTGATGCTGTGACCAATACCCCAATTGGTACGGTACATGTGACCTGCGACGATAAATACTACCGCGATCGCCAAGTGGTGATGGGCAATATCTGTCATCCACAAGCTACCTGTAACTGGGTTCAAACCACCTTTGAAGGTGAGAAAATCTGCATATTGTCCCCAGTCTAAGGTAAAGAAAGGTGTTAACCCATTAACAAAACCGGGATAAAGGTCGGTTAACAACTCTTTATTGAGTATCAATTCATGAGGTAAGGGAATATCCTTGAGAGCTACTCCCGCATCCAACAACTTATTTGTAGGTGCGGACACGTGAATCAAGTGACCTGCCCAACCCAAAGAACCACAACCAAGCAATACTGCCAAGTGGTGATTCAACATGGACTCTACGTTCTGGAACCATTCCAGTTTTGGTGCGCGTTTGTGGTAGTGGAACCAGCCTGCAAATAGGAATAAGCCTGCTAATACTAAACCACCAATCGCTGTGCAGTAGAGTTGGAATGAACTGGTAATACCCCAGCCACGCCATACATGGAATATGCCGCTTGTGATTTGAATTCCGTGGAATCCACCACCAACATCTCCGTTTAAAATATCTTGCCCAACAATGGGCCAAACGACTTGAGCGCTGGGTTTAACCCCTAGCGGGTCGCTTAACCAAGCTTCATAGTTAGAAAACTTGGCTCCGTGAAATATCATCCCGCTCAGCCACAATGTCACTACTGCTAAGTGACCAAAGTGAGCAGCGAAGATTTTGCGGGATATATCTTCTAGATCGCTTGTATGTGTATCAAAGTCATGGGCGAGCGCATGTAGGTTCCAAATCCACGTAGTGGTTTTTGGACCCCGGCCTAAGCTTCTGTCGAAATGACCTGGTTTTGCCCACTTCTCAAAGGAAGTTGGTACTGGATCTTTGTCGACTATAACTCTAGCTTTCTTTTCCTCTCGCTCTGGAGGACTAATTGTCATTCGACCTCCTCTCTAGATAAGGATTGAGGAATCAATTTTCTCACAAGTTACTTTCTTGAGTTTGCGAAACTTTTCACTTTCTCCATAAATATACTGGAGTCACAAGAAAATTTTTTTGTGATTAGTGGTTTCAGTTGAATTATAAGGGCTTTACTCCCACATAGTCAGAAACATTTTAACAATAATTAAAAATCCCTGGATCGATTGTCCAATATTGATTGTGTCTTTTAAATAGGTGTGCAAAAGTCAATAGTTACTGTATTTAATTTACAAACAGAAACAATTCGCAACTTTTATCAATTTGTAGTTTTGACTTAATGTTCGATTTAATCCTCATCAAGAATTTAGCTGATTGGGCTCTAGCTCTACTATTTACGGGATATAAGCTTTTATTACTCTTTAGTTATTGATTTTCTGATGTAGTTAAAAAAACTATGAATAAAATGACAATGGAAAAAATAAAAATCTTATATTTGAGTTCCAGATATAGAAAATGAACTATATTTCTGCTTTGGGGCTATATTTGGCTACCAATCAATTCAGACAAAATTAATACGAATAATTTAGATGATTATTAGTGTTTGGAAATGTAAGGAAAAACTAATGAACTCACCGTGGAAACAGGTCTTAACAAAACTTTTTCCAATGAGGATTAATATTAATTTTTTTAAATATTTACTTTTGTTAATAATACTTGTCAATTTGGCAGGATGTGGCGGAAAAGCAACTGGGAAAGATGCGTCTGTTGATTTGAGTCGAATCAATGCAGGTTCGCAAACAACCCATGGAAAACTTTCCCAACAGATTACAGAAGTTTCTCCACCAGTGGTTATTCAAAGGTTGCAGCAAAAATTGGAGGTGCATCAACCGCAAGTCCGAATCTTAAGCCCAAAGCCTGAGGAAGTTTTACAAGACAACTCCTTAAAAATTAAATTTTCAGTCAAAGATTTACCTGTATTCAAAAATCCCCGGTTGGGTCTTGGACCTCATTTGCAGGTGATTTTGGATAACGAGCAATATCAAGAAGTTTACGATCTCGAACATCCATTGGAGATTTCCAATTTATCCGCAGGGACTCATACTTTACGAGTGTTTGCATCAACTCCTTGGTATGAAAGCTTTAAAAATGAAGGTGCTTATGACCAAGTAAAATTCCATGTTTTTACTAAGAGCGATCGCAACAATCCAGATCCGCAATTACCACTACTGACCTATTCTCGTCCGGAAGGCGATTATGGTGCAGAACCTATACTATTAGACTTTTACCTAACGAATGCTCCGTTGCATTTAGTTGCACGAGAAAAAGAGAACGAGAAAATAGGAGATTGGCGAATTCGTTGTACTGTTAACGGTGAGAGTTTCATTTTAGACCGTTGGCACTCACTTTATCTCAAAGGTTTCAAATCGGGTAAAAATTGGGTAAAACTTGAATTTATCGATGGAAAGGGTAATCCTGTAAAAAATGTTTTTAATAGTACCATCAGGACAATTACGTACGATCCCAAGGGTAAGGACACTCTTGCTCAAATTACTAGAGGCGAACTCAAAGCTGACGAATTGCTCTCGATTATCGATCCCAAATATTTGGTTACGGAACCAGTAGCTAAACCCACACCTGCAATTAAGCCAGTACCTAAAGTTGAAGCTCAAAGAGCACCTGCAACAAAATTAACACCGAAAGTTGAAGTTGAAACCCAACAAGCAAAACAACCTGCAGTTTCTCAACCCGCAGCACCTTCTACACCAAAAGTAATTCCATCTCCAACACCTGAGGTAAAAGTAATTCCGTCTCCGAGCGCACCATCAGTCGCGCCAGAAACACCAAAAGAAACTTTGCAAGCTTCACCAGAAGTTATTAAATCTCCCCTAGTCGAATCAGTACCTCAAACGAAGAAACCTAATCCAGACAAAATTAAATCTGAGGAGTCCAATCAAGAATTTAAACCAGAACCTAAAACTGAATTGGAATTGAAACCGAATTCTCAAACTGATACAAAAGTGACAGAGAAAGCGGAAGTACCTGCTAAGTCAGAGAAAGCAGATATTAAAGCTATTCCCCAATCTGAGCAAAAAACATCTGTTCTTGAAGACAAATCAGTTAACTGAATATTTTCATCCAAATATCATTTGCACATAGTAGATGTTTCAATATTGGGGTGTGTTACGACGTAAAGTAGCGCACTCCAATCAAACCATATAGGTCAAGATAAAGGCGTAGATAAAGAATTTATTCGTACGTACATGTTTTTAGATTGTGCTATTGGAATATCAAATTAATTTTTTTCGATTGCTTGTATCTCGATTACTTATATCTCGATTACTTATATCTCAATTACCTATATACAGCAGAATTCAGGAGTCAGAAGACAGGAGTCAGGAGTAGAATCTGCTTTATAACTGACTTTCAGTTTTTGAACTGTACCTCACTTAGTTGCAATCCGCTATAAATGAATCAAATATAAATGAATCAAATTTTTCACATTACCCAATCCACTGTGTGGGAAGAAGCAAAATCAACTGGTATTTATCTTGGTGATACCTTGGAGTCGGAAGGTTTTATCCATTGTTCGACTCGATCGCAAGTAGTTAAAGTCGCCAATCGGTTGTTCAAAAATCAACATAATTTAAAACTTCTTTGCATCATTCCCAGTAAAGTCAAACCAGAAATCCGTTATGAAGCTCTCGAAGGAGAAGAAGTTTTTCCTCATATTTATGGCGCTTTAAATATTGACGCAGTATCAGAGATTATTGACTTTAAACCAGGTGAAGATGGTTCATTTATATTACCTGCGAATATTTAGCCTTGGAATATCTTGGATATAAACTAATTTTCAGAAAATATCATCTGATTTGCGGTAGATAATATATAATCTGCGATCTGCATTCATAAGAAATAGAAAAGATATGCAGATAAAACTATCCTGGGAGAGATTTTAATTACTTTCTCAGTAATTACAGCAAAATAACATGTTTAGACTCATAGATGTTTTCTGGGCTTATATTTTTATCGCTGTATTAATTCTTGTAGGGCGCTTCATTAGACAGCGAATTAGAATTTTGCGATCGCTTTATATTCCAAGTTCTTTGGTCGCAGGCGTAATTGCTTTATTATTAGGTCCAAGTGTTTTAGGCGCAATTGTTGCAGCCAATAATCCTGCTTCACCTTGGGCGAATGGACTTTTCCCCGAAGCAATTCGAACTGTATGGAGTCAATCACCCAGTATTTTTATAAACATAGTATTTGCAACCTTATTTCTGGGACAATCAATACCTGGTTGGCGAATGATTTGGCGTCAGGCTTCTCCCCAAGCAGCTTTTGGACAAACTTTAGGGTGGGGACAATATGTCATTGGTTTATTGCTCAGTATCACCGTATTAACACCTGTTTTTAAGTTACCTCCCATTGCTGCAGCCTTAATCGAGGTGGGTTTTGAAGGAGGACATGGAACCGCTGCAGGTATGGCGCAGACTTTTGAGCAATTGAATTTCCCTGCAGGTAAAGACTTATCCTTAACCTTAGCCACCATTGGACTGGTAGGTGGTATTGTTGCTGGGACTTGGTTGATGAATTGGGGAAAAAGTACTGGACGCATTCAGATAGAACGCCAAACAGAGATCGATTTAGATATCGAGCAAAGTAAAGAAAATCAGATCAATGTAGAAGGTCATTCAGATATTGAAATAGCAAGAAAATATCTATTTCGGGATTTATTGATCGATCCAATATCCCTGAATTTTGGTTTTGTAGGACTAGCAATTGCTGTAGGTTGGTTGATACAACAATCATTAATTTTGATTGAGTCACTTACCTGGGGGATGGGAGAAGGATTTAGATTGATGCCTTATGTTCCTTTGTTTCCCATTGCCTTGATCGGGGGAATTATAGTCCAATTACTTGTGGTGCGTGTTGGTAGCAGCTACATGATTAGCAGACCTTTGATGGAGAGAATTGGTGGATTAGCACTAGACATAACAATTATCACTGCTTTAGCCACAATTTCTTTGACTGCATTAGGAGAAAACTTACCGGCTATATTAATTTTGTCAGTGGCAGGTATTCTTTGGAATATATTCGTTTTCATTTTTCTCGCGCCACGTTTGATTCCTTTTTATCCTTACGAAAGAGGATTGGGAGATCTGGGGCAGTCAATGGGAGTGACTTCTACCGGTATATTGTTATTAAGAATGGTGGATCCAGATAATCGTTCCGGTGCATTTGAGTGTTTCGCTTACAAACAATTACTATTTGAACCAATACTTGGTGGCGGCTTATTTACTGCAGCTGCACCACCGTTAATAGCAAGATATGGTGCATTTCCGATTTTATTATTGACCTCGGGGATGTTGGGATTTTGGCTAATTTTTGGCTTTTGGAACTGCAAGGAGCTACAAAAAGATTCACAAAATGACATCTAGTGTAAATATCGGTATGTGGGATAGGAATCTATCAAGTTCTGATAGGCTCTTATGTCTGGGGAAGATGCAAGAGGTTAATGGACCACGAAATTTATAAATTTCCAAACATTTTCTTAAAGACCATTCGAACTCTTTACTGATGATCGCTTATCGAAAATAGTTCGTCAAAATTTATTCAAAAACCTGTGATAGTTAAGTTTGTAAGAGAAAAATTCTTCGAGAAAACAGGAAGAAATACTATACATCGATACTCATAAACGACTATAACAGGTTTTTGATATTCAATAGTTTATATTGAGCATATCGACAGAATTAGCCACAATTTTACTCTACACTCGATATCAAAATAACAAACGTTTCGCACATAGGTGTATTGTTTATATTTACTGTGCAGTGAATTATAGTGAATTACGATTTAAGCAATTTTATGGCGTTGCTGAATAGAGAATGCTAATCAAGAAATTAAATTACTGAAACATTAATTTTTTGTAGATAGTAATTTTTTGTAGATAGTTGTATCAAAAGCATTACGCACTCACCAACGCCAATTTTACTTTTTATGTTAACTTCACTACCATGTCATGAGTTATATCTCGAATAGAATCTTGATTGTGTCGAATTGGTAAAGTAATTGTGAACTCAGTTCCTTTGTTGAGTTGAGAATCAACTGCTATCTTACCTTGATGTTTTTCAATAATTTTATAAGATATCGAAAGTCCCAACCCAGTTCCTTTCCCAACTGGTTTAGTAGTAAAAAACGGGTCGAATATCTTGTTGAGAATTTCTTGTTTCATACCAGGACCGTTATCTACAATTTTTATCTGAATATGGTTAAAGGAAATTCTTGCAGTATGAATAATAATTTTTTTAGAGTAGATTGATTTATCACCCAGTAAAGCATCTGCAGCATTACTCAGAATATTCATAAAGACTTGGTTTATTTGTGCGGCTAAACACTCCACTGGTGGTAATTCACCATAATCGCAAATAATTTCAATTTCTTTAATAAATTTGGTACTGAGAATTAGTAATGTACTGTCTATCCCCGCATGAAGATCGACTTCCTTTATTTCTGCTTCATCTAAGCGGGAAAAGTTTCGTAAAGAAAGAACTATTTGACGAATTCGTTCCGAACCATTTTGAATTGATGATAGGGTCTTGGGTAAATCTTCTTTCAAAAAATCCAGTTCAATATTTTCAATCATATTCTGAATATCTGAACTCGACTCAGGATAATTTTTTTGATAAAGTTCGACTAATTCTAGGAGTTGACTAGTATAGGTTTTTGTATAGTTAATATTGCCATAGATAAAAGTAGCTGGGTTATTAATTTCATGTGCTACCCCAGCGACCATTTGACCTAAACCCGCCATTTTTTCTGTTTGAATTAAATGACTTTGTGTTTGTTGTAATTCACTAAGTGCTTGATTTAGTTTTTGGGTTTGGATTAACAATGAGGCATTAAAGCGCCAAAATACAATACCAAGGGATCCTGCTGCAAAAATTAAAGATGATAAAATCCCTAAGTAAGATATGAAGTCAGCTTGTTCTTTTTGATGTTTATAATCTTTGCTTAAACAATCTATTTTCTCGACAATTTTTTCAAATGTTGGATCTACCTCTTCTTTGTCTATTTTAATTGACTGTTTTATCTTTCTTTCTGCAATTAATTTAAATTGTTCATCCTGGAATTTTTTATATTTTTTGTACAAGCCGAGAATTTCATATAGCTTTTCTTGATTTGGATCGATTTGAGTGATTGCATTTATTGTTGCAGTCATATTATCGCGAGTTTTTTCTATCTCTTTGAGGTTAGACTCATCTACTTTATTTTCTGCAACTGCTTCCAATTCCAGAGCATTAATTCTGTTCAATTGCCTAGCTATTTCTATTACTAATATTTCAGATCTATAACTTCTATCTGACCATTTTTTTATGCTAAAAATACTAATGCTTGTAATTATCGCAACAAGACTCGATGCGACTAAAACTGACCATTTTGGCAAATGGAATTTAGTATCTCTATGATTTTTTACCATCACGATATACAATACTAGGAAACACAAAATTTTAATCTACACGAAAATAGCGTCAGATACTAAAAAAAATCTACCAAAGTTAAGCATTAATTATTCAACGAAGAGAAATATCACTTTGGATAGATATTATTAGGTGAAACAACAGCTATTTTAAATTTAAATGTTCGTTTGTCAATATATTTTTCGATAGAATAAGTCACAGTTATAAGGTACTAAGAAGATTTGGGAAACATTAGATATTATATCGTTAGGGTTGAAATTATTTCCTAATTTAACTTATGAAAGCTTTAGTTTACTGAACAAAACAAATAATGCTATGGAATGTTATAAAAACGAGTAATTTTATGGTTGGAAGTTTTGTGGTTGGAAGTTTTGTGGTTGGAAGTTTTGAAATTGAAAATTTCTAATTTATAATTTCTGAACATATCTACCTAGTACACTAGAGCATAAATAAATAGTCAGTTTTTTTAGTTATTGGGTAAACCAAAAGTCTGTCTGGGAGAGAGCAACGCCCGCGCATGGGCGTTGCTAAAACTGGCTATTTATTTCCGCCAACCTCTACTAGTATTTCATAACATGTCTATATTGTGCCACTAATCGACCAGTTATTCTTTTGGCACTTTCAAATTGCATTGGATGATGGGGTATGAGTATTTATATTGAGCCAGGAGATAAATATAAAAATTTTCCAATTAAATAAAACATTACCTCTGCATAAATACCGCTATATCCTAAGGCATATTTCTCTAGAATAAGGATATAAATATAAATTCTAAGCTATACCCATCATGAAATACTACATAGCAAATATATATTTAGGTTATGGAACAAAAAGAATCAAGAAATGATAATAAATACTCCTTGTTATATTTATTGCAAAATACTTTCTGGTAAATTTTTATAACAATTGATAAAATAATTATCTAGACTAATAAGTTAGATATTGTTGATAAAAAATCAAAATAAAATTGAGAGTAATAAACTATAATACTTTCGTATCCTGTAAATCAATTTTTACATTGATTTGCAAAGAATATAGCTCGATTACTTTTAGAAGTGAGCGTAACTCGAGCCGATAAACATTCCTTGCAAATCCCATTAGCAAAGTATTGATTTTGAAGGCACAGGTTTCAAAGTTATAGTTTTGAAAGTATTCTTTTTGAAAGTGTTATTTTTGAAAGTGTTATTTTTGAAAGTATTATCTTTGAAAAAACTAATCTTTCAAATTCATTATCGAACGATAGTGTTGTTCTAGTTCAGCAACTGTTTTTGACTTTCGTTTTGTTTCCCATTGACTGCGATTAAATAATTCTTGTCGGAGTCGATCCACATTAACATTTTTGACTTTGTTATTATCAACTATTTGTTTACCATTTACCCAAACACTGTCAACCACATTTGTGGGACGTCCCAAAACTAATAAGCCGATGGGGTCCGTACGTGGTAGTAAAGATAAATCAGTAAGGTTGTACAGTACTAAATCTGCTTTTTTCCCAACAGCCAAAGAACCCAATTCTTCAGCAAGGTTTAATCCTTTTGTTCCCCCTAAAGATGCCATTTCTACTGCTTGTTTTGGTGTAATCCAGTGCTGATAATCTGCATCAGTTACGTTATGCAAAATGGAGCCAATTTTAATGGCTTCTAATAAATCTTGGGAATCGTTGCTAGAAGCACCATCACAGCCAAAAGAAATATTTACTCCTGCTTGACGGTATTTCAAAATAGGAGCAATACCGCTACCCAAACGTAAGTTACTCAAAGGGTTATGAACAACTGTAGATTGATTTTCTGCGAGAATGTCAATATCACTATCTGTAAGCCAAACGCAATGAGCAAGGGAAGTACGGGAATTTAAATAGCCTAACCTGTTAAGATGTTCGACTGCAGTACAACCATACTTTTCTTGAGCGAGTTTCTGTTGTGCTTTGGTTTCAAGTAAATGAGAGTGACGACAAAGGTCGTAATTATTGCTTAGTCCAACACATCCTTCAAATAAAGCATCGCTACACAACTGAATTCCAGTAGGAGCTAAGGCAAAATAGATCCCATCTTCTGGTTTGTGGAACTCCTCGATCGCAGCTTGCATCAGTTCCAAAGTTACCTCAGTTGGACGAAAATAAGATTCATGTACTTGTTCGTCGGTTTCCCCTGAGGGAATTCCTGCAGCGAGTGGTTGGTCTTGAATCAAAGGAGCAATAAAAGCACGAATACCAACTTCCCGATAAGCCCGGACTGCTGCAGCTATAGTTTCTAATTCTCTATCTGGAATCAATACCAAATGATCGACGACGGTAGTACCACCAGACATCAAGGTTTCCACTGCTGTTCCCAAAGCACTTAAGTAAACTCTTTCGATATCTAAGGGAGCAAAATCATAAAGTTCCGCTAACCACAACTCCAGGGGTAAAATTGACATAATTCCCCGTTGCCACATTTCAGAAGAGTGAGTGTGGGCATTGACAAAACCTGGAAGTAGTAGCTTATTCTTACCATTTACAGCTGTACCAACTGGATCTAATTCTGGAGCGATCGCGGCAATAATTCCATCACTAATTTGTACATCTACACTCTTATAAGCATTTTCATCGGGAATTAAAACATTTTGAATCGTAAAGTTCATAATTTTCCCCTTAATGATTTTAACCTTAGTTAAGTAATCGGACTCTCAACAGAATTTCGAGTTACAAAATAAAAAATGGTGTTAAGTGTTGCAAGTTATGAATTCACCACTTCGAACTTTGGGAGTTGGACCAAATAGTTGGTCAGTTAATGAATCTATTGCAGATATTACTAGAACTGCTCAAACCACACAAAAAGTTATCTTAACAACAGAAAGTAAAACTTTGCGATTGGATTTGCAAAAGACAGCCATTCTAGTTATTGATATGCAAAATGACTTTTGTCATCCTGACGGTTGGTTAGCACATATTGGTGTAGATGTTTCACCCGCACGAACTCCGATTATACCTTTACAAGGTTTATTACCTGTAATGCGGAGTCAAGGAGTACCAGTAATTTGGGTTAATTGGGGTAATCGCCCAGATTTACTAAATATTAGCGCGGGTCTACGTCATGTTTATAACCCAACGGGAAACGGTGTAGGCTTAGGGGATCCGTTACCCAAAAATGGAGCAAAAGTATTAACGAAGGGTAGTTGGGCTGCTGCAGTAGTGGAAGAATTAGAGCAATCTCCTCAAGATATTCATGTGGATAAATACAGGATGAGCGGATTTTGGGATACACCTTTAGATAGCATTTTACGGAATTTAGGCAAAACAACTCTGTTATTTACTGGTGTAAATGCAGATCAGTGCGTTCTTTGTACGCTGCAAGATGCAAATTTTTTAGGGTATGATTGCATTCTGATTAAAGATTGTACTGCTACCACTTCACCAGAATATTGCTGGCAAGCAACATTATACAACGTCAAACAAATATTTGGTTTTGTTACTGATTCAACAGCAATTTTAGCAGCATTAAATAATTCAGCAAATATAGCATCAGACCGATAAACGATCTCAAAATAAGTTATCTCAAAATAAGTGTTCTAAAAAATAAATCATCTGACAAAAATCTTTCTAGATACAGATAGATGGTTGAACAAGATTAGGGGGAATAGATAAATCCATGCAGATTTCCAGTTGCGTTATTCCTGTCATCAAATCTCCAGAGGACTACCAAGCATATCGTATTAGTCCCCACGATACTAACCGACTAGCTATTGTTTTCGACCCAGCAGTTGCGAACACGTCGTTAACTTGTTGTGTAGAAATTTTTGATGTTGGCGGTAAAACACCTCCAAATCGACATCAGTTAGCAGTAGAAATGTTTTTTATCCTTAAGGGTAACGGTATGGCTAGCTGTGATGGAAAAACAATACAAATTAAAGCTGGAGATAGTTTATTAGTTCCACCAACCGGTACCCATGTCATCGAAAATACAGGAAATAATCGTTTATATGCCTTAACAATAATGGTTCCCAATGAAAATTTTGCCGAATTGATTCGTAGTGGGGTACCAACAGAATTAGATGCGGAGGATATGGCTGTTTTGGGAAGATTAGATGGTTTTAATATCTGATTAGTATCCTAGTAGGATATATCATTATTTTTGTTCGCAATTTTTGTTTGCATAAATCCAAAGTTTACTGTAGTTATTTCTCAATTTTGGCGATATGTTTGTAGAGAGGTATCACAGTAACTCTCTACCTTTTTTTTGAAGTTACTTATTATATAGTTTCGTGTAATAATGTTAGGAAATGACTTGTGCTTGGGGGTAGAGCTACGATTCAAAATGGTTGATAGCGCAGTGAGAAGTAAAGACCATTTTCTTGTAGAGAGTTACCTTCTTTTTCACGAGCTACTAAAGGTATACCATAGTCTAATTGTAAAAACAGATCGCGTTGTGGTTGCCAGTTTAAACCCAATCCTAAACTTGCAATGGTCTGTGGGTCTGGGTTTTCTCCTCGATTGTTCCAAGCAGTTCCCAGATCAAAAAACGGTCTAATTTGCAATGAGTTATCTGATGTTAGAGGAAAGCGCAATTCAATCGAACCAATAATCCCATTGTCAGTGACAAGTTGATTTTGGCGATATCCCCGGACCGTATCTACTCCCCCAATACTAATTTTTTCCAAAGGAAGTAAAGCATCTGGTGTCAGTTGAGCATTAACTTTACCTAAAATTAGAGTCCGAGGTGAAATTTGCTGAACCCATTGAAACTGTCCTAACCAACTAAAGAATCGTCCATCAGTACCGGTGTTGTTGATAGTTGCATCAAATGCATCAATACCAAAACTAAATTGCGATCGCGCAGCAAGTACTTGTTTTGCATTCCGTTGTAACCAGTCTTGAGAAAAGCGAATTACTGTTACTCTAGATTCACCTTGTTCTGTTCCCTCGGAAAATGAAAAGGGAAGATCATCAAACAAAAATGTTTTACTGTCACGTAGATCTAAGGTTAAACCAAGAGCAAATTCTGTATTGGGTTTCCTAACTAAAGGTTGTCGGAAACCAAATGATAAAGTTTCTGAGTCACTGCGTATATCCAGGTCTGCAAATCGATTCTCAACTATCTCACTGTTGTTATTGCTGTAGCTGATGTTAAATTTACCATCTAAGGCATTCAGTGGTATTGTGTAACCTAAACTGTATATATCTAAACCTTCTGTTAAACCATATTCAGCACTAAATCGATCGCCAATACCCAACAAATTATTGTAGTTAGCAAATACTGTGCCTTGGAAAGAACCTATAGTGGGAGACTGATAATTATTAACGAGAACACCTGCACTTAAAGCGGGTACTTCTTCTAATTGTAGCTGTAATATATTCCTACCAGGAGCGCTACCTGCAGTCAACTCTGCATTAACTCGCTCCAGTAGTGGGTCGAGTTGTAATAGTTGTAATGCTTCTTCTAAACGTTCGCGGTTTAAAGGAGCTTTGGTAAATAATCTGAGACGACTGCGAATATAATTTTTTTGTAGTTTATCCAGACCACTAATTTCAATTTTTTCTAGTTCGCCTTCCACAATCTGAATTTCTACAATTCCAGTTTCTAGAAATTGGTTATTTAAGATAAATGCACCAGATGTAATATAACCATTATCAATATAAAGTTGGGTAATTTCAGAGCGTAGTTGAACTAAGTCTTCAAAAGACACCGAGCAAACTTGAAGAGCACAGTTTTTATATTTTGCAATAAGTTTATCTATCTCATCAAAGAGAACCGTATTACCCAGGACCTTAATTTGCTTAACATTAATTTTCCCACTACTTGGGGTTTTTGGTCGTTGTCGTATATCTTGGGAGGGTGTTTCTAAAGGAGAAGGTTTAGAGGGTTCTGGCTCGGAAGGTAAAGGTACTCGTCTTGGTTTGGGAATTGTTTCTTCTATTCGTCGTGAAGGGATGTCTGAGGGAATATTTAATTCACTAGGAGAAGTTAATTGTGCGCGAGCGACTTGTTTTAATGGTATAAAACCGGCAAAAATTAAACTGAAAGCTCCTAATTTAATGATTTTTTTTGCGATCAACTGCATGTTATGTGTACTTATTCAAATATATAAACTCGAAAAAATTAAATAGAAAACCTAAATCGAAAACTACGTATATAAAAGATGTGCCGAATTACGATTGGTATCGCACAACTATGCTTCATCGATGGAACAAACCAAGTAAGTAGGCGAGAAAAAAAGTAAACTGTGCAAATAAATATAAAATATCCGTATTTGGCTTGTAGTAGCGCTTTAGCGCTAAAGCATGATTACAAATAAGTTATGATTTTTCTTCCTAACCTACTCATAAGGAATAAAACTTTTCATTTCCCACACTCTCGACTTAGAATCCGTCGCCCATTTTCCAAACTATAAACTCCTGTTGGTTCGACAATTGGATCGCCAATTTTCCATTTCTGATTCGGTTTTTTGGCAGAACTTTCCTCTATAGTTCGGACTTTAATTGCAGAGTATCTTGAAGGTAATGTATCCCCCGGACGATAGGGTAAACCTGCGGTCCCAGTAATAAAGAAACTACCATTACGTTTTTTACTTCTGACAACACAACTACTCGCAACTAAAGCTTCGCTATCAATTGGGTTTTCTGTCAGTTCCGCAAGATCGTCTTGCAAAAAGCTATTATCTGTAATACCAATAATTGTTCCAGAACTAACACTACCACTGGCATTGACATCTACTCGACTGTTACCATCTAATCGATTTAGCTTTTCTTCCGTAAAAGAGTTCCCAGTTTCTGATGTGGGGCTAAAAAGAGAGTCACTTAAAAAAGCATTAGTGTTAAAAATAATATCACCTCCGCTACCTTGTGGAGCAAAGGCAAAGATGTCACTATCTTCTAAGGCTACTATGGCGTTGGCATTAAGATTTATATCGCCACCACTACCTGTTGTAGTGGAAAGTATAGTTTTAATATCACTGTTATTGCGGAGAATGATATTTTTCCCTGCAGTGATATTTATATCACCTCCACTAGATTTTTCTGCTTGAGTGAGAACTTGTCCATTGTTAGCATTAAAATTATCCTTAACGCTTATATTGATATTACCTGCTACATCCGTTCCTTCACTTTCTGCAGATACTTGACTACCACCAATTATATCAAAATTTGTAGAACGAACTGTAATATCGCCGGCTCGACCATCTCCTAAAGTCTTGGTACTAATAAAACCAGTATTACTCAGTTTAATATTGGGAGCATTGATACTTATTCCCTCTGAATTACCGATTGCTCCAGAGCCCACTTGACTGCTTGAATTAGAACTCAAGGAACCATCTTTAGATTTACCATCAAAAATCACGCGATCGCGACCAGTAATACGAACTGCTCCAGCATTACCTTTTCCTAGGGTACTAGCATCAAGAAAAGCACCGTTGGTAATTTCGACATTATCGGCTTCAATCTCAATTCCACCTGAGTTACCCTCAGCCCCACCAAACACTTGACTTATTGCAGAACTTACAGGACCAAAATCAAAAGTAGATTCTCCATCAAAAACCACTCGTTCAGTAGCAGCGATTCGAATCAAACCAGAATCACCCTTTCCAAGGGTAGTCGCAGTCAGTTGAGAACCATTCCTAATCTCAACATTACCGCCATTAATTTCGATTCCACCCGAGTCGCCTTCAGCATTTTCTTTAACTTGACTTATTGCAGAACTTACAGGACCAAAACCAAAAGTAGATTCTCCATCAAAAACTACTCGCTCGGTACCAGTTATGCTTATCTTGCCCGAATTTCCCTTTCCAAGGGTTGTAGCAGTCAGTTGAGCACCACCAGTAATCTCAACACTACCGCCATTAATTTCGATTCCACCCGAGTCGCCTTCAGCCCCACCAAATACTTGACTTATCGCAGAACTTACAGTGAAAAGGGGAGTAGATTCTCCATCAAAAACTACTCGCTCGGTACCAGTTATGCTTATCTTGCCAGAATCTCCCTTCCCAAGGGTAGTTGCAGTCAGTTGGGCACCACCAGTAATCTCAACATTACTTCCATTAATCTCGATTCCCTCCGAGTCACCCTCAGCATTTTCTTTAACTTGGCTTATTGCAGAGCTTAGATTTCCAAAACGAGATACCCCGTCAAATACAACTTTGTCAGTAGCATTAATTTTGATCAGCCCTGCATTTCCTCGGTTGAGGGTGGTAGCACTAAGTTGACCACCATTAGTTACTTCAACATTATTTGCGTTGATTTCAATTCCACCCGAATTACCTACAGCATTTTCTCTTACTTGACTAAATGCAGAACTCAGTTTTCCAAAAGGAGATTGGTCATCAAAAACAACCTTGTCACGAGCAGAAATCGTAATTTTACCTGCATCTCCCGTACCTAAAGTATTAGCGCTGAGTTGACCGCCATTAGTAACCTCAACATTACCCGCATTAATCTCTATACCACCAGAATTACCTACAGCATTCTCTCCCACTTGACTAAATACAGCACTGAGAAATCCCAGAGGCGATTCTCCATCAATCACTACTTTCTCACGAGCAGTAATTTGAATTTTCCCCGCATTTCCGATTCCAAGGGTATTAGCTTCTAGATAACCACCATCGAATACCTCAACACTACCAGCGTTAATCTCTATACCACCAGAATTACCTACAGCATTCTCTCCCAATTGGCTAAATGCAGAGCTTTGAAATCCCAGAGGAGCGCCATCAAATAGCACTTTATTTGTTGCATTGATTAAAATTTTACCGGAATTCCCACTTCCTAAAGCACTAGTATTGAGTTGACCGCCATTTTTTATCTCTACACTATCCGCATTGATATCGATGCTACCTGAGTTACCCACAGATCCAATCTCAGTTTGATTGAATACACCACTGCGTGAGCCGTTGGGTACTCCATCAATAACTATTGTTCCAGTAGCATTAATTGCAATGTTTCCCGCTTGAACTCCAGGTGAACCTAAACCAGAGGAAATTCCAGCAAGTATTTGACTTCCTTCTATAATCTCTAAATTTCCGGAATTAATTATACTATCCCCACCGCCATCGGCACGCAGATTTACCCTTGCGCCACTGTTAAGGGATACATCACTCCCGTTTCCCTGTTCTGGGAAACTTAAGCTTAAGTTATTTCCGTCTACATTTAATCCAACTGTGCCTATACTTGCTAAACCTCCTAACTCAACTCTCCCACCAACAGCAGATATTCCTCCTTGTTCTTCCTGACCGTCAATATTGATATTTCCACCCAACAACAACAAACTGTTTCCGTCGCCAACCCGCAAACCTGTCAAACTATTTCCTAAGATATCCTCACCTGCAGGTGCAACGCTTGTACTTTGAATTGATGCTTGAGCATTTATTCGATTAAATAAAAAAGCCGAAGGATTAACTGTCAATAATTCAGAAGGTAACTGAGGACCGGTCGCACTAAACAAACCCCGATTGCCAAATTCAATAGCATTTGCAGTCGTCACCGCAAAGGAACCATTGATATTTAAACTTGCATTTCTCCCAAAAATTATTCCATTGGGATTAATTAAAAAAAGATTGACATTAGAAGGGTCAAAATTTCTACTTGAAATCGTCCCTAAAACACCATTAATGGAAGAAGCATTACTTCCTGTTACCCTGGTTAATACATTTTGAATCGTATTATTCGGAACTACAAAGTAAGCTCCTCGTCCTTCACTGACATTAAATTCCTGAAAACTATGAAATAAATTTTGGCCTCTTTGGGCTCCTGCTTCAATCAATTCACTGGGAATTCCATCTGGATTATTTACATTAGGAATAACTTGTGAACCCTCAGCACCCAAAGTATTATCTGGTGTAATGTTACTTTGAGCGAAACATGGTTTAATCAATGCTGTGCTTAGATTGAAAAATCCCAATAATACTATCTTGGTGACTAAATCGCATAAGCCATTGGAGTTCACATTCTTCATTTCAAGCCCTTGTGCTTTAAAAATAATAGTTAAATGTCAAAACCTTCAGATTTTGAGGTCTTAAACTGCTTTAATATGTAAAGAGAGAAAAACTAAATACTTTGAAAATTTAGTAAAAAATTTTCTATAAACTTTTGTTCTAAGTTAAACAAGAAATATTGTACATTGTTATAAAGTTTTTTATGCATTTTATATGAAACTTTAATTTATTTCTACGACCTAACAATATCAAAAAATTAATACATTAACTGAGGAGATAAATAAAATACTTCGATTTAAAGTGTATATACGAATGAAGTTTTTAGTTAAGTATAGGGACATAAATATTAAATTTAACTTGGGCATAGATGTTAAACATATTATTTTTAAGCTGTATACCTAGTAAACATCAGTTAGTCAATAAATCAATATCTATTTAGTTAGATATATCAGATTGCTATAGCAACCTTGTATAAAATCGAAGATAATACCATTTGCAAGGCAATTTCAGTTGGAAGCATATTCACATAACTAAACAGGATTATCTATAATGCATGAAAAACACCACAAAAGTGCATTCCAAATAAAGTAGAAGTTTTATATGATATTTGAAACTGTTCAATAAGCCATTGTTCCATACAGGTAATCGGCAGTAGTGTCCTGTAATTACTTTTTTTGTATTTTAGAACTCTTGACAAACAACTATCTCAAATTATTTGCCTCCGAAGTTAAGCACTTTTATGACTAAGCTGTTGCGATATATGGCTTTAATATTTGCCCTGAAAATACTTAATCTGTGAGTTTGTATATCACTAATATAAATACTCCTATAAATAATTTTATTTCTGGAAAAGCTAAAATTTTTGAATCCTTGCTTTAGAGGAGAAAATATTACTTACATTTGTTAACAGCTAATGTCTTCAGAGTTCAAACTGCGCTTTTTAGAAGCTTCACATACTACACTGCGAATAATCTGTATCCTGATATTTAACAAAGAATCATATGGTTAAATGCTTGTCACACCTTTATCCAATTAAATTAAGTTCTAAAAAACATTATGCAAATCAAATAATTCAATCAATTTTTTTTTGGTTGCAAGTAGATAAAGTCAAATAGAAAAACTTTAGAGAAGTAATTCAAAATAAAAAGTGAGGAGTGTTATGACTACTTTTGGAGTAAAAAAAATAGCTACAAATAATTTTGGTCACTCCCAAGGATGGAGTAGTTTCGATAAATATCCGCGACAAATAGCTGATGTTAACGGAGATGGTCGAGACGATCTAATTGCTTTTGGATACGATAATGTTGTGGTTTCTTTGGGTGAGAGCAATGGTACTTTTGGTCCAGCTTTTGTAGCTAATAACGATGGCTTCACTGTAAGTAAAGGAGATTGGAGTAGCTTTGATAAATATCCCCGTCAAGTGGCTGATGTTAATGGAGATGGACGGGCGGATATTATTGGTTTCGGGTACGACAAAGTTTTGGTGTCTTTAGGTCAAAGTAACGGTACTTTTGGTCAAGCGTTGATAGCTGACAATGATGGTTTCACGGTAAGCAAAGGAGACTGGAGTAGTTTTGATAAATACCCCCGTCAAGTGGCTGATGTTAATGGAGATGGACGGGCGGATATTATTGGTTTCGGGTACGACAAAGTTTTGGTGTCTTTAGGTCAAAGTAACGGTACTTTTGGTCAAGCGTTGATAGCTGACAGTGATGGTTTCACGGTAAGCAAAGGAGACTGGAGTAGTTTTGATAAATACCCCCGTCAAGTGGCTGACGTCAATGGAGATGGACGGGCGGATATTATTGGTTTCGGGTATGACAAAGTTTTAGTATCTTTAGGTCAAAGTAACGGTAATTTTGGTCAAGCTTTACTCGCTAAAAATGATGATTTTACTGTAAGTAAAGGGAACTGGAGTAACTTCGATCTATATCCCCGTCAAGTTGCGGATGTGAATGGAGACGGAAGAGCAGATATTGTTGGTTTTGGACCCGATAATGTCCAAATTTCTTTGGGTCAAAGTGATGGTACTTTTGGTGCAACTACCGTAGCCAAAAATGATGATTTTACCGTTAACAAGGGTGGATGGAATAGCTTTGATACAAAGCCACGTCAACTTGGTGACGTAAATGGAGATGGTCGCGCTGATATTGTTGGTTTCGATCAAGATGGCACTTATGTAGCTTTAGCCGATGATAATAATACAACACAACCTGGAAATAACGAACGCATTGTAGGTGGATATTTACCATCTTGGGAAATTAATGGTAATACTGACCCTGCAAGTATTCCAGGGGATAAATTGACACATTTGTTCTATGCTTTTGTGGATGTTGATGCTCAAGGTAATATCAAACTTAACCAAGATACTGGTTTGGATGGGGATATTGACGCACTTAAATCTATTAAGGCTCAAAATCCTGATTTAAAAATTCTTGTTTCTATCGGTGGTGCAGGAGATCCTGATTTTTCTCCTACGGCTTCCAATCCACAATCTCGGGCAAATTTTGTCAATTCTGCCGTCCAATTTATGAGAAACAATGGATTTGATGGTATTGATATTGACTGGGAATTTCCTAAAAAAGAGGAAAATGATAATTACTTGAAATTACTTGGGGATCTCCGTCAGGAAGTTAATAAGGTATCTTTGACAGATGGTAAGGATTATCAACTAACTACTGCTCTTTCAGCTTCTCCCTATCAATTATCTCCATCAGACTACGGTGATAGTCCTTATGATTTGAACCCAGCAGTTTTAAAACAGACTTCCGAGTATGTTGATTTTATCAACGTTATGAGCTATGACTATCATGGTCCTTGGGAGCAGAAAACTAATCATCAGGCTGCGTTGTATAAAAATAGTAATGATAACTCCTATAACAGCGATAAATTAAATGTGAGTTGGGGTATTCAAGAATATTTAAATGCTGGAGTTGACGCTAAGGACATTGTTCTTGGAGTTCCGCTCTATAGTTACAGTTGGACTGGAGTTAATCCTGGAGCAAACAATGATGGTCTGTTGCAAAGTGGTACCCCTGTTCCAGGTGAAAATGCAATTCTATATAAAGACCTCTACGACAAAATCGATACTAATGGATACGAACGTTACTGGGATGATAGCGCACAAGTACCCTACGTTTATAATTCTCAAACACAGGAATTTAGTACCTATGAGGATAAGCAATCAGTTCTAGGAAAAATTGATTATCTGGAACAACAAGAATTAGGTGGAATGTTTTTTTGGCATCTTGGTGGTGATTTACCAATAAATAACCCCGATTCGCTAGTTAATACTGCAGCTTCCAAGTTAATGGTGTAGAAATTTTGTAGAGCAGTATATTGCAAATTTACTTCTAATTTTCAAAGCAGCTAAATTTCAATATATTGGGGGTTTTGAATATTTCCACACTGGGATGAATATGCAGAATTTCTAGCTTTGTCTATGAAGTTTGTAGTCGTGCTTGATCGCGACTACGAATAACTTTTTATCGCATGGAATAATTAGAGATTAAACCCGAGTTGATATGAATAAATAAGTTAGTCGGAGGTCAAAACAATATTTAACTATGTCAAAGCCATACATAATAAGAAGACGTAGAATATTAGCAGCATTTTTTCTCATCAGCTTCATATTTACTTTTTTGCTCAGCCATGTTTCCATTGCAAATACCCAAGTTGCATTTGGTAGGGTTGTCCAAGCACAAAATCAAAATACTGATCAATTGGTAGAGAAAGGTAAGAAATATTATGAGCAGGGTCAATTTAGGGAAGCAGTCCAAGAATGGAAGATAGCTCTGGAAACATATAAGAACAATAAAAAGCTTCCCCAAGAAGCAATTGTTCGGGGAAATTTAGCAATCGCATATCAACAACTTGGCGATCTAGAAGAAACAGTAAAACAGTGGGAAGAAGTAGTTATTTTATATCGTCAACTAGATAATTCCCGCGAAATAGGAAGAGCACTTACGGAATTAGCCCAAGCGTACAGCATTTTGGGGCAACCAAAAAAAACAATAGAACTTATATGTGGTGTAGAGGGAGAAGATGTAGAGTTTGAGAGAACCAATCAAAAACCAAATTGTATCCGAGAAAGTGTATTAGAAATTGCTAAAACTCAAGCAGATGAAAAAGTAAAAGTTGCTGCGTTGGGAATTATTGGAGAAGCATATCGTCAATTAGCTCAATATAAACTGGCAATTAAATATCTTGAAGATGGAAGAAAAATTGGCGATACAAATGATAATTTTTTAATATTAAATAGTTTAGGTAATATCTATTTAAGTCAGGCCCAACTTTGGAAACTACGTGCAAATTCTGTTAAAAATAGTATTCCTAGTATTTATTTAGAAAGCAAATATAATGAATTTGTCAAGCAAGCAAAATCTTCTTATTACAAAGCTCAAAAGAACCTTGAAGACAGTTTAGAAATAGCTCGCGAACAAAATGATAAATCTGCTCAGATGAGAGCAATTATGAACTTAACCCATGTTTATGTTCGCAGTAAAAATTTAAAATTATTTGAGCAAAACCAACTAAATCAACTTGTACAACAAGCTGTATCACTTTTGGCAGAATTACCGGACTCTACCCAAAAAGTATATGCAGCTATTGATTTAGCAAATTTACCTGCTAATGCTGTTGATACTTTATCACTAAACCAATGTACTAATACTCAAAACTTAAATCGAAAGCTTCCAATAAATGAAGTTGAGGAATTACTAGATAAAGCCATAAGAATAGCAGTAAATATTGGAGACTCTCGTTCTCAATCTTTCGCTTTAGGAGCGAGAGGACATGTTTATGAATGTCAAGAAAATTATGAACAAGCTTTAGCTTTAACTAGACAAGCATTAATAGTTGCTGATCGAGATTTAAAAACTAGAGATAGCTTATATTTATGGGAATGGCAAACAGGAAGAATTTTACTCAAACAAAGTAAAAATAATACATCTCAGGCTATAGAAGCTTACGAAAGAGCATTTCAGACTTTAGAAAAAATTCGTAGTGATATTCTCACAACAAATAGAGATTTTCAACTAAACTTCCAAGAAATAATTCAACCAATTTATCGTAAGTTAGCCGAACTAAAACTTGAAAGTACAGAGCAAGTTGTCAGCTTACAAGATAAGTCAAATATAAAGTCAAATATAATCGCTAGTAAAACACTAAATGATGTAAACAAAAATTTGATTGCAGCCCGTAAAATTATTGATTCTCTCAAATTAGCAGAATTACAGAACTACTTCGGTAATGAATGCATTTTGGCGTCTATTAGAGAAAAACAAGTTGATGAATTATTAGGAAATAATACAGCAGTATTCAGCTCAATAATTCTCGAAAATAACACTGCTATTTTACTTAGCTTACCTAATAAAAAGACATATTTTCAGTGGATCAAACAAAAGAACAGTCAAAATATTAGTACTGTACAACTTGACAAGTTAATCCAAAACTTCCGTCAAAGTTTAATCGATGCGCGTAAGGATTTTGATTATGATACCAGCCAAGCTGCTGAATTATATGAATTATTAATTGCACCTTTCGAGAACTATATAAATCCTGAGGAAATTAAAACTCTTGTGTTTGTTGAAGATGGATTTTTTCGTAGCGTTCCGATGGCTGCATTATATGACGGCAAACAAAATAAATATTTAATTGAAAAATATGCTGTCGCTACAACACCGAGCTTAAGTTTAACAGCACCAAAAAGACTCAATACGGAAAGTAGTCGTACTTTAATATTAGGTGTTAATAAAACAGCAAATATAGATGGGAAAGAATATCCAGCTTTACTCAATGTAGAACAGGAAATTAAAAGTGTTGAGAATGTATTACCCAATACAAAAACTCTTTTGAATGAAGATTTTACTGCAGATAACTTGAGAAAAAAACTCCAAGAAACTGTTTATCCCATTATTCATATTGCAACTCATGCCCAGTTTGGTATTTTGCCAGAAGATACACTTCTAGTTGCAGGAAATAATCAGAAATTAACTATCAGTGAACTGGAGAAAATATTCAGAGAATTCACTGACGGTGTTGACTCGGTTGAGTTATTATCCCTAACTGCTTGTGAAACTGCTGTGGGAGATGAACGTTCTACTTTAGGTTTAGCTGGTATTGCTTTACAAGTTGGTGTTAGAAGTACATTGGCTTCTTTATGGTCATTACCGGATGAATCTACCTCAGTTTTAGTCAAAGAGTTTTATCAAAATTTACGTTCGGGACAAAGTAAAGCAGAAGCTTTACAAAGAGCCCAAGTAAAATTGATTCAAGCGAAGAATCAAAAGGATATTAATAATCAATATGATAATCCCGGGTTTTGGGCTCCCTTTGTCATGATTGGAAATTGGCTATGATTTGGGTGGAGATAATATTTAGCAAAAATAATTAAGGGAAGAGATATATTAAAGCGAGGGAAGAGGGAAGAAGGAAGAAGTTTGGAATTGCATTCGTGGCGCTAGCCGCGCGTCTTCCTTGGGGATTTAAAACCCAACGCATTCACGCTTCCTCGTGCGGGCGTATCTTACACCGTATGACACAGGCGCGCGCCCTAACGGACGGTCTTCTCAGCGGGGCGTTAGCACAAGGGGAATATACCCTTCAGGCACGCTACGCGCTTCATCCCATATTTGTGTTTATGAAAGAAGTTTACTCCCAACTTCGGCCCTCTCATGGGTAGGTATTTCGTATTTGGTCATTTTTTCGCAATTTTAGGGAATAATTAAATCCTAAAATGACCAAACCACGTTAAGCCGTTGAGAAAATTATCAACTATTTCCGCAATACCAAAAAACCTACCCTTGAAAGCTTCTTCCTCCTGGCTTCTTCCTTCTTCCTTACGAACGTTCAGCTTGCTGCGTGCAAAGTTCGTTAACTCAATATCAACTTCCCCCTGCTATCTTTTCCAAATAATTTTTTCGCTGCTGAATTTTCTTATGCAAAATCTCCGTTTTCTCTGGCTGAAAATCGTCCGGGATAAAATTATCCGAGCTAGCTAGGTTCCGTAAAATATCAGAGCCGATATGTCCTAACTTTCCTTGATTAGGTGCAAGTTTTAAAGCTTCTTCCAAAGCTTCGTACCATAAACCTTGCTGTGCGTAAACATATGGTTTTTGAGAATTTTTTGTCACCTTTGACAGTTGTTCCTGAAGAACTGCAGGTTTTTGAACAACCATAAATTCTCCCCTTTTTACAAAAGGACCGCTAGAACAATTAATTGATATTTGCCAAATATACCTTTGACCTACTGTAAGCGGAGATTGACTGCTAGGAAAGGATAACTTATTAATACCCGATATACTTTTGTACTGAATTGGTACGCCTATTTTCTTCGGTGTAGATGTACCTTTATCTAACTTAAATAAACGGAATTCTGTTAATTTTTGTTTAGATATAAACCAAATAAAACTTGGATTTCTAGAAGTTGTTTCTCCTACGAATGTATTCGGTGCAAGTATTGTTAAAGGTATATTTTCTCCAGGACAACCTCTTGAACCTCCAGCTCTGGAGTAATCGCTGGGTGGCTTTCTCCTAGTTCTTTTAGATTTAGAGATATTTGTAGATTTTTCCAATAAAGACGAATGATTTTCGTTCGCTAGTGAATTTTTCCCATCTATTATTAATTCCAATACAAAGACAAATACAAATAGTAAACTAATGAGTACCTTATAATTAGTGTCTCTAAGCAACATACAAAAAATTCGATTAGTCATAATTTTATTTTTTATAAAGCAGTATTAAAAACAAAATGTTTATTCATACACAAAGCTATATGCTTAAAAATATGTTTATAAGTGCCTTATATCAAGCGATAAATATACCAAATGTGTTACTTTAGACATGGTGTAAAAAATTAACACTAGACTAACCTCTATGTTTTTGCTGTCTATTAAGTTTATAGGGAATATCAGCATTTACTTATGCAAAATCAAGTGAGATTGAATCAGACTAGACAACCTAATTAAAGTTAGGTTTTACAACATGCAAGAAGCACTATCAAAACTATTTCAAGCTTGGGAATTAAGTTTTCTATGGCAATCGTGGGTTTAAATTTGCCATAATATTATTTATTTAGAATAATTGCATAGATAATTTCTACACGTTCAGCTGATGCAAAAGTTTCTGCAAATTGCGTGCAAAATTAGTTTTTATAATTATAAATTACTTGAAATCAATAATATCTATAGGGTAACGACCTAAATTAAATTTCTAAGTGTAATATATATTTTATGGATAAAATTTATTTTTAGAGTTAAAGGCCAATTAATCTCACACAAACAACCTTTAGGGGAAATAGACTCACGTTTGAAATTACCTGCTAATTTGCGAGCTAAATTTTTACATTGCTTCGTACCTTTACTTTCTCTCGGTGAGTTTATTCCGCATCCATTATCTTTTACACTTAATCTGTACCACCCATCGTAAATTTTGCCGGTTACTTGAATACGTTTAGCACCATTAGCATGCTTCCCCACATTACATAAACATTCTTCAAGAAATTGGCATAGCTCCCGTTTATACTCAATATTTAAATATCTATCTTCTATAGGTTCGAAAGAGCGAGTTTTTACTTTTATAGTATTGAAGTATTTTAAATCATTCCTTTGTAAAGTACTACTGTAAACTTCATAGAAAAGTTCGTTTACCGGTTTATTTAAATCTAAAATTAAACCACTCCCTAATCGTAATATTTCTTCGCTATTCAAAGTTTCTTGTTGGAGAAAATCACCAATACTTCGAATTTCACTATTAAGTTTTTCCAGCTGTGAAATAAGTTGTTCTTGTGGTAATTCCTCTGTACGTAGACGACTTAAAGCATTCGCCAATGTTTGTAACGGACCATTGTGAATAATAGTAAATGTGTATTCAATAGTAGATTGTCGTGCATGAATTTGAGATTTTAATGCTCGGTCATGTTGATAAAAAGCGAAAGCACTTAATCCGAGACCATTAATTGATAAAATCAACAAGCATGGCGCGATAGGAACCCACCACCCCCACAATATTAAAGATAAATAACCTAATCCTATTAAAAAAATACTACTAGCACTAACTGCTAACAAGTTTTTCCATACTGACTGTGTTAACCGAGCAATAATAATTGGTACAAAACCCCAAATAATTATCCACGCATACTCTATGGGTTCTGACCAACTCTTTAATAAAGGTCGTCTGTTGATAACTGCATTAATAATTTGACTGGTAGCGTGAGCGTGGTATTCCACCCCAGAAATTATTCCATGTAATTTTAACCCAGAAATTGCCGAAGTATAAAAATTATCTGAAGAGCTAACACCGGTAATTCCAATAATTACTATTTTACCTTTTAGCGATTGTTTTTTTAGTTTATTATTTTTGATGTCGTGAAGTGAAAAAACTCGAAATCTTTCTTTGCCGTTACGAAAATTAATTAGTGTTTGAATTCCTCCATCATCAGTGTTTACATACCCTCCCGTATTGGGTTGAAAAATTGGAATCTCTGTAGAATTAAATTGGACATAACCTGAGTCGCTAATATTTTCTTCTAAGTAGATATTTTCAGAAGACAAATAAGCTTTTACTAAACGTAGAGAAAAAGAAAATTTATCTTCTTTTTTATCGTTGGGTTTATCAGGATTAGGAGTCCATAGTAAATGACGTCTATATTTACCATCTCGATCTGGAATAATATCTACAAACCCAACTTGTTTTTGAGGTAAATCTGGAGGTGGAGAAATTTTTTCTGGATTTAAAACTTTTTCTATACCAATTAAATTTTTAGTTTCTTTAAATACTTGACTTAGCTGATTACTTCCAGGTTCTACAGGTACATTTTTGAAAATATCTAGACCAATAATTCTGGGTTTATAATTACTTATTTTTTTTATAAGTTCTGCTATCTCACTATCTGGTATTGGATAGCGTCCTATTTTTTCAATATCCTTTTCATTAATACCAACAATTACTATTTTCTCATCTATAGGTTCATGCGGACGCATTTTTAGAAAAGTATCAAATAACATCCATTCTGGAAATTGTAGCGAACCACTAAAACGAGCGATAATAACTATCAAAATAATCACTATTCCAGGTATAGATGCAGCTCGCCAAATTGGTATTTCATCTTTAATAATTTTTATAACTTTTTGTAACATTAAAATTTGTCTTATCTTAAAAAAATGCTCCCGAAAATTTTAGTCTATTAATCCTTCTTCCCTAGCCCTAATTTCAGTTTGAATTCGCATATTTTTACCACCTTGCTTACAATCTTCAGGATATACATTTAAAGCATCTTGAATTTTTGTCCAATATGTACGTACTGTCCGCTCGTGTAAATGCATTTTTTCTGCAATTACCTTATCCTGTAATCCTTCAGCAAATGCAAAATTTAAAACTTCGAGCCATTCTGGTTTTAATTCCAGTCCAGTTTTAATATCTTTAGTGTGAGTTGCTCCATTTATTGCTAAGTTGACTCGACTTAACATATCCTTCTCAGATAGTCCTTTATCTGCAATAACAAAACCTCCTTGATGCTCATCAATTTCATATTTAATTCTTACTAGTGCTTTCGCATAACTACTTTGCACCATAAAATTCTGAAGTGGATATTGATTTAATAAATGCTTAATGAATTTGATACCTGTATCAACATGGGCAGTCATTCCTAATTTTTCAGGAATTGATAAGTCTAAGATTATTAGTTCGAATAATGAGTTATTTTTTTGATTCTTTTCTATCTCATCTAGAGCATTTTTAACTGTTTGAGCTATATGAATTTCTATCTCTGGATACTGTTTTTGTAGCATATTTAATGTTCCAGATATAATTAGATGATGGTCGTCGACAATAAGGACTTTTGACATAATTATTTGTGATGTTTACAGTAAAATTGATTATCCAAATATTTTCCGAAAGCTAGCTATGAAATTTTACTTTAATTAATAGAAAATAAACATTACAAATAATATATGTACATCTTATGATAATCATTACTTATGGCTATGATGTGTGGTTTTGATATATCCTGATTCGAAGATAAAAACTCAAATATCTTAACTTCAGCTAATGCAGACAAGAATAACTGAAATTCGATTTAATATAGCGTTATTTTAGTAGTTACAAGTTTAAATATGTATGCAGAAAAGTGTATAATTTGAACGTATTTCGCGGCAGTCCCCATTCTCAGCACAGCGGAATGGGGAAGGATAGCGCGTCAATCAAGGGGGTTCAATGCCCCT
>NZ_LMTZ01000010.1 GCF_001456025.1 Mastigocoleus testarum BC008 | reverse complement strand
GTCTTGTTTAATAAATATGTACTAAAAAATCTCATCCCCTTGGTGTGTGACAGTTAGGGTGCGGAAGATGGGATACAACACTAGCTTTTCAGTAGATCTAAGAGAAGTCATAAGACCAATACAGTTCTGTTAAGAATTTTTGTAAAACAAAATCGATGTAGAGACGTAGCATGCTATGTCTCTACCAATGAATCCAGACTTGTCTGAACCGTATTAATTTGCCGGTTGCATAGGTTTTAGTATTATTTGTGAATGAAAATGAAAATTAGATGGAAAAAGAAAAGTGGGATATCGCTCGATACAGCGATTGTCTATAGCAACAAGCGATCGCAAATAAAGATTATAGATTTTTTGTAAATCATTTTGTTAAATAATTTCTCATAAAGCGAGAAGTCTTTAAAAATCATCTATTGCTCAATAAATCAAATAGTTTTCTAATAATGTTAGTTAGTAATTGCATGGAGGTATGATTTTGCTTGCAATATCCTAATTTAAAGTTGAAGATTTGACTAACTATTATTCAACTATAAAGAAAGTAATCAATCAAAATACCCAATTCACTTTCCCTCAACGAGTGTTGTTCGTCTAAAATGATTAGAAAAAAGACCCACTCACACCAAATAAACTGATATTTGTATACAACAAAAAGTTAAAGTAAATAATTAAACAGATTTGTGGAATAATGCTATGCATCGAAGACCTTAAATTCAAAAAATCACAGCACTATTTATCTTCCCGAATCATTTCTAAAAATACTCCTCTTAATTCTTCCAATGCTCTTTCCTTTCGCTTACGGAGTGTAGCAACTTTAATATTTTTACCTTTTGAAATATAGTGATTCGCAATTTCATTCCACGATAAACCTTGTACAATTCGAAGTTCTAAAAGCTCTCGTTTATATGAGGGAAGTTTGCTCATGGCTTTTCGAACTTGAGACCTGTTTTCGCTCTCCAAATCTGTAATGTCTTCACTGTTAGACATCATTGATTTAACTAATTTGGGGTCGGTTTCAAAGTCGGAAGGGTCGTGAGGGATTTTCCTAAATGCTGTAACTGGATATTCCTGGCGGTTTAGTTCTCTAATGCAGTTTAATGCTGTAAGTTTCATCCAAGCTTCTACATTTGGAATTTCCTCTTTTTTCTTAACTTTTTTGTCATACCGGGTTAGAACTTCCATGATAATTTCATCAGACTTATAATTTTTAGCCATATTAAATTGTCGTAAACGGTTTTGAACGTTCTTATACAGCGAATTCCAATTAACAACAGTATCTAGTTCTGGATATGTTCTTCGGAGTAGTTCCATATGTGCAAAAATAAAGCTTTGGGTTTTTACATATAACTGTTCCTTCATATTTTTCATAAATACCTCCTTTATAAAAAATTACTAAAACAAAAATTACATCCCTGCTTAAGGGTAGAGGAATCTTCTTCCGGGACTTTACGCAACATTTTGTCTTGTTGTATAAGCTTTTTGTGCATTCTATTAGAAAAATGATGCTTACAAGGATATTTGTGACATCATTATGCAAAATCACGTAAGTATTTTTGTACACAAAAAACTATTTAAATATTAGTTACAATTACGGTAAATATACTCTCAACCGTAGAAATACGTGTATCTGTGCTTTAAACAAACCTTTATTTTTTCGATTAGTTATAAAATTAGCCAAAATTATCAGTAATAATACTGTTTCACTAGTTGGGTTAATAGATTTAGAACAGAGGGTAAGAATTTATATCGGGACTGAAGCGGAATAAGATAAAACCTGGTTGACTGAAAGTTTATTTCTCAGGTCGGTCAGGAATACTGCAATCACCTTTCTTATTAAGTTGATATTCAAATTCCCAAAACTTAATCTGGAGTTTCCCTTCACCACAACTGGAAGTTACTATCGCTACTAAACTGGGCGCAACTATTGTTGAGGAAAGGATGATGAGCAACCAGGGTAATAAGGTAGAAGATATTTGTTTTGAAAAAGTACTTGTTGAGTTTATTGCTTTTTCGTGTATTTGTTTTTGTTGCGACTCAGATTGAATTGCACATTTCGTCTTGTTTTTCATAGCTTTTAAGTTCTTTTTTGCCAAATTCAACAGCTTTGGGGAATCTACCTCCGGGGCTTTACCTAGGATGTATGCTTTGTGCTCTACCCGTTTAGCATCCCTCACAAGAAAATGACTGTCACAAGAATGTTTGTGACTAATAAGACTTAAGTTGTTAAGTGATTTTCAGCGTTATAACAGTTGTTTTAGATACTTTTAAGATTAATTTCTATATTTAGAATTATTGACGAAATGAATCGCTTTTAAATTTTTATATGAAGGAGTATGTCACAAGTTGATATGTCCAGATCATTAAGTAATGAGTGGTCTAAAGGTCTTATAAAATCGTGAACAAACTACGATACGGTTCAATAAAGGATAAGTGTAAGTTGCTTAAAGCGATAATGCTTGCTCTGTTTGCTCTAGGTAACTCTAACAACTCCCCGGAAATATTAGGTTTTGTTCCTCGAATCGATCTACGAGATTTAAGTTTTTTGGTTTTTATTGAGTCGTATTGTCATAAATTCTGGAATTTTCTAAAACTCTACTTGAAACTGAGCTTAATAACCCGAATAATCTCCAACAGGTTTCTAGTGATAAGTCAAAGAGTCTCTGAAAATTCTCTTAATTAATAATACTTTGGAGTGTAATTAAGACCGACCTAAAAACCTGGAGTACAAACCCAGTAATTAGCGTTAAACAAAGCATATAGTCACGATTATTTCACAGACCACGGAAAACCTATCTATGAAAAATTCTCAGAAATTTGCAACCATGAACACTCAATCAAAAGAACCCCCTAACCCTATTGTCATTACTAATTTAAAGGTGGGTACAAATAAATATAGTGAAAAGGGTCAAGTGTTTGAACCAGTAAAGGAAGATTGCAGATTATCCAAAATATTAAAACCTTTTAAAAAATATCGCGATCGCTATGATCGCGTAAGACTTTTGCAAGCAGATAATAGACGACTGTTTGACTTAGTACAAGAATATTGCAGATTATCTAAGTTATTCAAGCCTTCTGAAAGAGACATAGATAAAATCGCAGCAATTTTAGAATTAGCTCAATATGATGCGGAATTGAATTGTCTGATAAATGAAGCGGATCGCTTAATTGCTTACGAACTTGAATTGCAGTCGATTTAGTTACTAAGAATGAAGGTAATTAATACAGCAGTGGCGATCAATTTCTAAGCAGTGAAGGTATTAACAATTTCTGGAGTTATTTTTGAGTAATTGTTTCCAAATGATAAGAAGCTTCAACTGAATCTTAATAGGGTGTATCTTGTTCGTTCAAAAATAGAATAGTTATTCTGCTGTAATTAGTTTGTGAGATGATGTTTTAAAAGTCCCGGAAGGTATACTTTACTGTTCTTACTCGGTTTTGCTTCAAGAAATAATCAAGGTTTCGGTCACACAACGAAATATTTCACTGTACTTACTGTAAGAGCAAAAGACTTTTAAAACATCCTCTGAGATATTTCTACATTGTTCAGTAAAATTGAATTCTATTGCAATCATATTTGATTGGTGAATAGATAAATCAATAAGAGACGTTGCAAAACCTGCGGCGTCGGTGTTAGCCTCTGCAACGCCTCTGCAATATTAATTCTTACACACAAATGATTCAGGATTGCGATAGAGAATGTTCTGTTTATATCTACAGTTAAAAAAACTAAAAGCCAGGTCTAAATTTTATTCTACTCTTTACTTCTTACTCCTTACTTCTACTATAAATACTCACAACCAGTTCCCAATTAAAACATATGGAGCCCAAAAGTAAGGAACCTGATATTCTTCCTGCTGTAATAAACTTAATTGAGCATTACGCAAAGCTTCTGCTTTACTCAAATAGGATTTAGTAAGTTGTTTATAAAACTGACCCATTAATTGAGCTGTTGAAGCATCATTTAAAGCCCATAAAGAAGCAACAGTGCTACGAGCACCTGCTTGGATTGCAACACCAGCAAGTCCTAAAGCTGCTTTTTTATCTCCGCTTGCTGTCTCACAAGCACTAAGAACCAATAATTCTATTGCATCAGCTTGAATTTCTTCTCGATTGCGAAGCCATTTATTAAGCTCATTAACCTCAATTGGTCGGTCATAAGCCAAAATAAATGTTTCGTCTGGGTCAGAACTAAATTGACCGTGAGTCGCAAAATGGACTATGGGAAAAGATTGCAACTTAAACTGTTTTTGAACAGTTTTGCTGGTAAATTCTTGATTGAGTAAAACTTTTCCTGATACTTGAGATTTAATTTCCTCTAATTCTTTTTCAACATAATCAAGCTTAGGAAAATTATGACGCTCTTCACTAAGTCCAGCAGTAATAACTTGAAGATTTTTTGTTGGTAATCGTTTGAGTTCAAATAATTCCAAGCCAAGACTCATGGCTACATTATATTTTTCTATTAGGTACTGCTGACCATCGTAAAGAGCAGCCATAGGGAGGTTACGTAAGGAACCATCCAACACAAATACTAAGGTTTTTACGTGACTGGAAGACAAATATTTTTCTGCAGGTCCGAGCAACAATTTGTATAAGGTTTGGTATTTAGCTTGAGGATCTGCACCAATTTTAAGTTCTTCAATATCGGAGCGTAATTGCTCTACAGTATTTTCAAATTCAGTTTGGGTAATTGCAGTGGTGTATCTTAAAAGCGATTTTTGGGGTAATTTCAAAATTACTTCTAATCGTTCTGGAAGAATAATTGGATATATAATCGCTGCTGTTTGGTCTTGCTTATCAACTACATCATCAAGGACAACTTTGGTTTGTAAGCAAGCTGAACGAAAAAAATTATCTAATTCTGCTAATTGAAGAGATTCTATTACTTGACGAGCATTGGTTAGATTATTACTAGTTTCTTTCTCATTTAGCAGTAAATCTGCATATTCTCTGTATATGGGTTCAATGTTCTCGCGAAAAGAAAACTGAGCATCCAGATTAAATGCAACTAAATCTGTGCGCAAGGACTTGAGAGTTTCCCAGCTTCGTTCATAAAATTTGATCGCTTGAGATATATTTTCTTGTTTTCTCAATAATCGTCCTAACTGCGATTCCCACTGAAAACTAATATCCCCAGCATTGATCGCTATGGCTTTATCGAGAGCTTGTTGGGTAAGTTTTTGTGCTTCAGGTAATTGGTCAGTTTCTTCGTACAGTTCCCCAAGAGTACCTAAAGCATAGGATAATGCCCTATTATCTGACAAATTTGTTGCTTGTTGAACCCCAATTGACAATAAGCGAGCAATCTCTATTTGCGAAGGGGTATTTTGTGAAAGGGTACTTTGTGAAGATGTATTTGTAGAAAATTTCTGATTTAATTCCTTTAGACTTTGGGCAAAATTAATTATGCAATATACAGAATCGCGACTAGGTTGTAAGTTTTTAATTTGGGACTGAATTTGGGGTATTAATATTGCGGCTGTATTTAAGTTATTATTTCCTAGATTTTCCACCAATAATTTTAATTGATTTAATTTAGCTTTGAGAGCAACAATAGGTTTTGTAGACGGAACATTTGCTGCTTGCTGATAAAATGCGATCGCGGAGGAGGTATCTTCCTGAGCTAGAGCAGTATTACCTAAACCGATCAAAATTTCGCTTTGAATTGTAATTTCATTTTGGTTAGTAGTTTTTCCCAAACGTTTTACAAGTGCTAGACTTTGCTCTAAAATTTCTCGAGATTGATTTTTATCACCAATAACTCGTAATACATCACCTAAGTTACACAATCCCGTCGCTACCAGAAAAGAATCTGGTTGTTGCTCCAATCTTGATTTGACTTGAGTTAAAGTATTCCTGGCTCTTATAAATAGACCCAATGATTGCATTGCTTGAGCTTGATTTATTTGATTGCGGATTAATTCAGAATCAAATTTTAGCTGAGAGTAAATTTTGGCTGCTTTTTTCCAAGTTTCTATTGCTTGAGAAGCTTCTCCTTGGAATAATTTGAGACGTCCTTGAATATCTAAAGCTTGGGCGTAAATTTGTGGGTATGCTTGTGAAGTATTATTTTGTAGATTGTTTTTAATATTTTCTAATAACTGGAAACTTTGTGCGATCGCTATTTTTGCTTCTTCCCACTTTCCCAAATCTTGATAAACCAAAGAAAGATTACTTAAAGTCATTGCTTGCTTTAATGAATCTCCAGTAACTTTAAACTCAGAATTTGCTTTTTTTAAAACTTTTATCGCCTCACTAAGCTTCCCATGTTCGTAAAATGCTTGACCGCGATCAACCAAATTAGAGATTTGTGACTGAGATATTTTGAGGTCAGATATTTGATGGTTTGCAGCTGCAGGTAATATCCCCAATTTAAAAGGTGGAGTTACACATAAACATGTAACCATTATTGCTAGTAAAAAATATTTCAAGCATCTCATAAGTAAATATGGCGCTACGCGCGGGTCAAAATTCATTAGCGGATCCGTAAGGTAGCGGCTTCGTAGGTAGCGCAGCTATAGCTATAGCGTGTCCGTAGGACATAAGTCAAAAGTTAAAGTTTTACTAGCTATAGGTTTTTTAGCGCGTCTATGACAAACAGCATTTGCTAACGTGTTGAGAAAATTATGTAGTCTAATAAAATTTATCAATTTCAAACTATCTAATACAAACAAATATCTAAGTTATTATTAATAACCCAAAAACTACAGAACATCCCCAGAGAGATGTTCGCAGCTAAATCTATTGAAAATTACTTATTTAGTTTGTAGAAATTAGGGATAGTAATTGAACCAAATCACAAATCCCATAAATTTCATAAGTTACAGAATAAAGCTTTGAGATTGACTACAAGCCAAGTAGTTTGTCTGAAAGGAGGTGACTCCAAAATATTTATGAATCAATTTGACGTTTTGTACTCCCACTTGACTTATGGGTGCTGGTTTCATTTCCCCACGAAAATCTAAAATTTGAACAATGACCAAGTATGCTAATGCTAAAAGTATGGAAAGTGCACCCGTAATAATCGCAACGATTTTTCCTCGGTTCATTAATAATTACCTACAACTCGAATTGCTTTTAAGTCTATCTTAATCTGCGATAATTGTTTAGATAATTAAAGCATAATATTTTTATTTTTACTATCAAAAACTAGAACTATCAAAATATTTATTGATGCTGTACTTCAGAAATAAAATATAACTAGTAATTAGTTCTGTTTGTCGAAAACCAAAAAAAAATTGAATAAAATTATAGATGAATTGCTTACTTTCATGTTTAAAATTAGGTCTTATAACTAGTGCTTCTTCCAAAAAAATTAAGTGTGATGAATAATTATAGAATAAAGATTCTCTAGCTAATTTGAAATAGCATAACGCAATGGCATCACAATACATATCGGATAAATTATGAGATTTTAATAGCTGATTTTCTAATTTTTTTAAAACAATATGATGACCTTCTAACCATCTAGATTTAGACGTAGTAGAAACAGTAACGTTACCGTATCTCCGATAAATTGAGTAACAACCTGCTTGGTATGCGACCTTTGCACCATTCATAACTACAGAAATAAAAAAGTCTTTATCCTGTACGATCGCTAGATTTTCATCCCAACCACCACTATTCTCCACAGCACTTCTGGTATAAAGTACGGAAGCGACAGCAGTCCACCAATTAGAGATAAGAGATGCGAGAATATCTTCTTGCTGTCCCGAAATTTTAATTTCTTCGAGAATACTCGTACCATCAGGTAAATTTAGTTGATGTCGCCAATCACCGTAAACCACATCATTTCCTGTCAATTCTAGAAAATCAACTTGTCTAGCAATTTTTTCTGGGAGAATGTAATCATCAGCATCTAAAAATTGAATATATTCCCCTTTTGAGATTGCAAAACCACGATTTCTTGCACAGCAACCTCCTCGATTTTTAGGAAAACTTTCCCAAATAATTTGATTTTTGTAACTTTTGATAATACCTAAAGAATTATCAGTGGAGCCATCATCAATAACAATAATTTCAATGTGGGGATAGGTTTGTTGTAAGCAACTGTTGATAGCTTCTCTCAGCCACTTTTGGCTATTAAAACACGGTATGATTATTGAAACTAGCTTATGCAATTTTTGCATATTTAATATATTTTATTCTATATTACGTAGTAATAAGTTCAGGATACTAGTAAATGCTGTTTGTCCTATGGACACGCATTTAGCCTGCGGCGACGGCAGATAAGCAGGTAACGGCTCCGGATAATTATAGTCTCTAGCTGTGCTACCTACGGATTCACTAACATCGTAGACGCGCTAAAAGCTATGAGTCGCAAATTTTTACTTATTACATAATAAGAACTTAGATACTGTAGAAGACGCGATATATCGCGTCTCCGTAACTCCTTAAAACCAATATTTTCAAGTGTTGCTAAAGATTATTTTTATTTATCTCTACACACGACTAAATTCTCGGAAATTATCCATTTTCCCCAGTAATTAGCAAATTGAAAGTACTTAACCTACGTTGGATTCTGTGATATTTTTCCTGAAAAAATCGCTTTAAAATTTCAATTGGAGCTAACGGAAAGGTCCAGCATAAACTTAACAAGGCTGCACGCTTTTGACCAAGTTCCTTTGATTTAACTACATGAGCGTACACAAAATCAACAAACGTCTTTGGGTGTGATTTAAATAAAGATTTATGCTTGCGTACCAAACGAATGAAATCGACTTGACGATGGGATGGATTACGCGAAAGTCGGGAACCAGAGTGCGCTAATTGTTTATAGGTCACTACAGGTATTCCCAAGATAGAACAAACCGGATTTAGTCTCAAAAACATCTCTGTATGTTCGCGGGTCTGGAATGTCTCATCATAACCTGCAATACCAAGCAAAGTATCGCGCTCGATAAACAGTGTCTGCTTTGATAAAAATGACTTTTCAGGAGGAATTTCTTCAAGAAAAAAATGTTTACCGCGTGGAAGAGTAGGAGGAACACGCCGTTCGAGAACTTCACCTTCCGCATTTACGACTTCCTTCGTAGATAACACCGCTATTGGTTTTGGAAGTTGTGTATCAGCAATCGCCTTAAGACATGCTGCAGCCATGTAAGGTAATAACCTATCATCATCATCTAGATAAGTGATCCATCTTCCACGTGCAGCTAATGCTCCAGCGTTGCGAACTGCTGCAATACCATTATTTTCAGATTTCCTAATTACCCTTAATCGAGGATCGTCAGCTAAATCTACTGGAGGTTCTGAAGCATCATCAATAACAATAACTTCTAAATCCTCAATAGTTTGCTCTAAAGCACTCTTCACTGCATGGGGTACGAGATGTTGCCGATTGTGAGTAGGAATAATTATGCTAATTAAGGGATTACCCATTATTCAATTCGGAATTTATTCGTTCATAAAATATTCTCTAGATTATAAATACAATAGGGTAAAAAACACACAAAATTTGTATAAAGCCAATACAAATTATTTACTAACAACTGCCCATTCACGCGGTTGATAAAATAAACATCTACTCACTGTTCTATTACTTTTAACAGTAAATCTAAAAGAATCAACAATATCAAAGGAATAAACGCCTTTTCTTATGTATATTTTTGCACTATATATCCCAGGAGTTAAAGTGCAATAGGGCATGTGCATTTGAATCTCAGATCTACCTTTGTTGATACTTAAAAGGTTATTATCACTATTAGAAGTAATATATAAGACTAAGCCCATTTCTCCCGAAAGAGATGTTATTAACATCCCTAAGTTAGCCCCATCAATGTCCTCGTGGGCTTGACATTCCGCACAAAAATAAGCTGATTCTCCAGACCACAAATTATCTAAAGTATTACCCTGGGGATCTTTAAAACTGAGAGAAAGAATATCTAAACCGTTACTTTCTGCTTTCGGTTTGGGAGACAATACCATTTGACCCAAAGCGTTATCTGTACCGCTCAAACAAAGGTCTTCTTCGTATCTACGAATTACTGATTCTGTTTCTCCATAGGTAATTAATTGACCCTTGCGCAAATAAACGGAGGATTCGCAAACATTGAGAATACTATGGGAGTTATGGGAAACTAAAATAAAAGCTGTACCTTTTTTGCGGATTTCTGCCAACTTGCGATGGCATTTCATTTTAAACTTAATGTCCCCTACAGCTAACACTTCATCGATTAGCAAAATATCTGGTTCGATGTGGACAGCACAAGCAAATCCTAACCTTGCAGCCATACCGGAACTATAGGTTTGTACCGGTGCATCAATCGCTTCTGCTATTTCTGCAAACTCTACAACTTCGTCAAATCTTTCTCGTATTTGCTGGGTGGACAAACCCAAAATTGACATATTCGCATAGATATTTTCTCGGCCAGATAAAATGGGATTGAATCCTGCTCCCAGTGCAATTAAAGGCGCAACTCTTCCTTTAATTTTAATTGAGCCTGTATCTGGTTTAATTAAGCCACTGATAATACGCAGTAAGGTACTTTTCCCTGCACCGTTTGATCCTACTAAACCTAAAGCTTCACCTTTTCGTAGTTTAAAGCTGACATCCTTAAGCGCCCAAAATTCTTTAGTGCGTAAAGTGTCACTTCTCCTACTTCCACCAGTTAGTTCTGTGGCAATATCTGTGACACCATAAAACAAAGAGCGTTTTAAATCCCGACAAAATTTCTTGGAAACATCGTTTATCTCGATAACAGCTTCATTGTCATCTTTTGGTGCAACTGCTACTTCTTTATCTTTTAAACTAGTCATGTTAGGAACTTACTCTTTCAACCACAAAAGGCATAGCTAAACGAAATCCAATCCAGGTTAAAAATAAACCCACAATAGTGACAAGACTCACTACCCAAAATCCCACAGTTTGAGTTAATAATCCAGTGGTTGCTAACTCTCTGGTAGTAACTAATAGGGGGGTTACTGGGTTAAATTTGACCAAAAATCCAAACACTCCATCGTTAGGAACCGGATACACCACAGGAGTTAAAAACAACCAAAATCCAGTTACCAGCGTTAAACCTTTGGATATATCTTGATATAAAACCCCAAAAGGAGATAGCATCACGCCGATAAATGTTCCAAACATAACCAAGTGTATTAATGCCACAGGAGCTAAAATTACTGACCAGGTTATGGGAATTTGAAACCAAATAAATAAAGCAGTAATTAAAATTAATTTTATTGAAAAGTTAAAAAATACTTCTCCCAATTTTGACAATATTAAAGCTTCTCGAGGAAACTTAACCCTGGCTAACATTGGCTTGGCTGTTGTAACCGCTTGAATTGGACCACTAATTGCTTCCACAAAGGTTTGCCAAAGAGCAGTACTAAACATTACGTAAGCAGGGTAAGGTAAGGAAGTTTCACCCACATTAATGACTTTGGCTTCATTGGCTAAATTAAATCCAGCAGCCATGACAATCGGCGGAATAAATGCCCAAATAATTCCTAAGAAGGACTGACGGTATTGGGCGCTAATATCCCTGACCATCAGTCTCCAGGCAAGTTCGCGAGAAGCTAGTAAATCTAGCCACATTTGTCTCAGTAATTGCCGAGGATGTCGTAATTGACTTTCGGGTGTATAAAATTCTTCTGGTCGTCTCGAAGGCTGTAAATGTTTACGTCGTTTCAATATTTATGACCCTTTATTAAAGTTTGTAGTTGTTAATTCATAATGAGATCCGCCCTGACGGAGGAACGTAATTTGTAGTTCGTGTAGGGTTAAGATTTTAGGCAAGGACATTTCCTGTGATCTAAGCAAAATATAACGCCCTAACCTACATGCTTACTCCTACAGTTTGTAACTTAAACTTGCTATAGCAAGTGCAAATTACGTTAGCGCAGCGTGTCCGTTAGCCCGCACCTGACGGTGTTCAGCGTAGCTGCGTCAACAAACGGCTCCGCCGCGTACGATAGGACATATTACGAGTTACAAATTATGACGATGCTGTTGTAACTGTAGATTGCTGAGTTTTTGTAGTCGATATCAGTTTATTAGGTAAATACTTGTTCGCGTAGCGATTTGTGACAAATTTATTAAAGAATTTATCTATCGGTTTGAGGATTTTACCGAATACGCGAGCCAAAGAACGATTACCAAAGGCTAATTTACGAGACAAAGGATCGACAATTGTCATCCGTCTGCGCCAACCCAATCTGTTGTATTTATTTTTAAAATATTGATCTTCTGTTGCATTCCACTTTTCGCGCAGACGTTTTAAGCTGTTGAGTTCCCAAGCATCGCTCCAACGCAGCATGTAGTAGTGCAAATCTGAAAATTCTAGGGGTGGTCCAGGAACATAGGTGACCAAAGAATCGGGTTCTAAATAAATACTACCTCCCGCCTCAGTTACCAACATGCATAAATCAACATGCTCTTTTGTATTAAACAACTGTTCGTCTAAAACGCCAATTTTATCGAAGATATCTGTCCGTACCATCATGCAGTGAAACTCTGCTAACCCAGTTTTTTCACGTTTTAACTGCGGACGTATTTGCTCGACTTTACGACCTTGTTTGTATATTTTCTCAATAATTTGACGCCTGACATTTCCGTCTTTCTCAATGACTTTTACCCCTGATTCACCTCCAGCACAATGAACCTCCGTATGCAATGGCAAAAATTGACATACTAAAGGACTAACAACTGTTGCACCTGTAGATTCAGCACAGTCAACCATAGCTTTCAACCAGCCAGGAGTAACAGCTACATCATTATCGATAAAAACAATATATTTGCTTTTTACTTGGCGCAAACCTAAGTTACGAGCGTGGTTGGGAGAAAGGTAACAGTCAGTACGAATGTGCTGAAAGTTCTTCTCTTTGGCTTTGCTGGCAATATAATTTTTTATATCTTTGGGAGAGCCGCCATCTACATAAATTAGTTCGAATGGATACTCTGTATGTTCGTAAATACTTTCTAGAGATTCGCGGGTGTAGCTGAAACGTTCTCTGGGAGCAACGACAATTGTTACATCTTTTGCTGTTGTGTTTGAAAGGCTCATGACTTAATCCTTGCTTAATAACTTAATTTAGACTTCGGTTCAAACAAAAAATACCTGTGTGGATTTGTATTTCTCAGCTGTTTTAACAACTTCTAATTTATTGGGGAGTCAGGGAATAAGTCCGCACTGTTTCTGATACAGTAGGTAGCTTATCTATTGAGACCTGATGATAGATCCGCTCTAATTCATCATTAAGATTATTGATATCATAATGTGCTTCTACATATTCTCGACCGGATGAACCCATGCTCGACCAAATCTCTGGATGCTCGATCAGGTAGATTAATTTTTCTGCGATCGCAGTTTCATCTTTTTCCGGGACTAAAAATCCTGATACTCCATCTTTAACTAATTCTGGTATCCCACCATGAAAGGTACTAACCACAGGTAAACCCATAGCCATGGCTTCTTTTAAAGTATTTACTGGAGCGTCTTGATTCCCATCACTAGCGGTGACACTAGGAGCAACAAATATGTGAGTCTTATTGAGAACTTCGATGATCTCCTTTTGATTCATCCAACCCAGTAGTTGTACTTTATCACCGATATTAAGTTCTTGAATAACTTGCTCAAAGTGTTCTTTTAAAGGTCCGTCCCCAATAATTTTAAATTCAACATTTGGTTGAAATTCAGCAACTTTAGCGATCGCGCGAATGGCATATTCTATGCCTTTTTTCTCTACGAGACGACCGGTAGTTGCAATCTGAATTGTTTCCCCAGGAGTAATGTTGCGAGTTTGAAAAATAAATCGACTGCAATCAATCCCCGAACCGTGAACAACTATTTTTTTCGGGTCACAACCCAATTTAATCGCCCGTTGTCGAAAAAATTCGCAGTTTGCGAGGAAGAAATCTCCTTTAAGTAACAGTTCATCGTATACATCGTTTCCTTCTTCCTGGAGATAGTAACTGATATCATAGCCACGAAAAGATGTAATTAATTTGCCTTTGAGAGCCCCAATATCCCGGTATAACATCCCCTCAAGACCATGCATCCCAAATTGACAATGAATTATATCGTAGGGTTCCGACTCTAACATTTGTACTATCGAGTACATTAACCTTAAAGACAGAGCCTTTTTGCCGTATTTTAGAAAGTTAAATGAGTACAAAAAAGCTAAAGGTGCTTTATGGAAGTTTGTTATAAATAATCCGAACCCTTTAATCAATCGCCACAAATAACTTCTTGGTGCTTGCTCCAACAGAGTTGTTTTTTCAAGCAAATTATACTTAGTTATATCAGTATGATATTTCGACATATTACCGCGATTTTTGGTATATATGTGAATATCATGTCCGCGATTAATCAAACCCACAATTTGATTAACAATGAAGGTTTCTGAAATTACAGGGAACGTATCTACCAGGAAAGCAATTCTCATGAAAATTATGCTGCTAAGTGATTAGACTAAATCTCAATGTTCTCGGTTCAATTTATTCTTTGGGGTTGGAAACAAAATAAATACTAAAAATAAGTATTAAAAATAAATATTAAATATAAATATTAAATATAAAAAATCCTCTAAAAATATAAGTCCCTCTAGCTTGGGATTAAATACTTGAGATTGACTGTTAGAGAATCGACTGATTTAAATATCGAGTTAGTGAAATAATCAACATTTTTTGAAGACAAAACCCCAATCTTGATTGCGTATAATATAAAACAGGAAATCTAGTAATGTATTACCGGTAGTTAATTTCGCTCCTAAACATACACCAAATCTGCAATTAAATATTAGGTAACAATTGCAAAGATTAATTTTTTTTAGAAAAAAAAGCAACCTAAAAAAAACAATTTTTATGAGATGTTTAATTTCAGGCTGAGAATAAAATATTTTATTAAAGATATTTTCTGTTTGGCTTAACTATTTTTATCGAATAAATCGTTCGCACTAAAGAATTATTTTCTTCGAATTATAGGTGTAATGAGAGCGAACACTCTGTCTGGAGAAATAGAAAAATATTCAAACTAAATATCTACTGGATGCTGACCATAAAATGGTAGTGCTTCCGACCATAGAGGAAATTTATCCTTGCACCAGTCAATATAAGCTAAATCTAAAATACTAGTGACTGTTTTTGCTAACTCAGAATTAGCTTCAAGCAGTTGATAGTTCAGATTAAGTTTCGACAATTTTTCTTGCCAACTTTCAGGAGTTAATACTGTATCTGGTAATAAAACTTTAAATGGGGAAATATTTGGTGTAGTTTGATAAATAGCTGTGAATAATTTACCTCTTTGTGCTGGCATTTGTACTGCTAACGTTTTTTCACCTTTGCCCTTATTAAGCTCGAGATTGGTAAGATAATGCCAAGCAAACGCAGCTAATGTGGAGATACCAAATACAGGGATGTCTAATTGTTGTCCTAAAGTTCTAGCAGTCACCATCCCAATTCTCGTTCCTGTGTAACCCCCCGGACCTTTGGCGACAGCAATAAAAGCTAAATCTTGCCATTGTTGTGGTTTAATAAATTCGATCAGGCATTGGTGCATCTGGCTGGATAACTCTCGTTCTAGATTCCAAACCTTAGAACGCTTATCCCCTCCGTCAAAGTTACTAATTGCTAAACCTAATTCCGGAGTTGTAGTATGTAAGGCTAAAACATACTTTTTAGATTGAAGATGCTCTTGTTTTCTGCTCAAAGGTCAACTAGAGATTAATTAGAATTAAATTATTTTACCGGTTAATTTAACCATGTGAGTTTGACAATCGGCAACATCTGGAGAACTTTTGGAAAAGTATTAGTTTTAGGTTTGTTTCAGCAAAAGAGCCCAAACGAAGCCAGCAAAAATTAAGAAACAATTAATTTTACTACCGATAAACTTAGAGACCGCAAATTAGGAAACAGAAAAAAAGAAAGCAAAAAATTACCCAATAATCTTATGGCGTTAACGTTTTTCTTTGAGAAGGTGGATTAAATTTAGATTAAACGAGCTATGGAATTTTGGGTACTTGCGATCGAATCTAAGGTACTTTTAGCATTCTCTAAAGCAGCATTATAAAAATTTGTAATTAAGTTGGTATTGCTTCACCAGGACGTAACCTAGACCATTTTCCAGCATCTTTCTTAAAGCTAAGACAGCCAACCACATCCCATTCCATTTCAATTATGTCTTCACGGGGACGAATATTTACATTGATGGATGGTTCATTAGGTTCAAAATCAGGCTCCTCAGTTAAATGAGGTTGCTGATGCTGGGTTTCTACTGCATTGTAAGTGACACAGCGATCTACATAGTGGCAGTTGACACAAATACACATAGGGAAATCAACTCCAATACCTTTATTGTTAATCTAGCTTAATAACTGGCTTTATTACTAGCCGGAAGGTTTATTTTTATTACAATGTCAAACTTCCTTAATTCTCTCGTCTGTCCGGGAAATTGTCCCTTTGACTTAGAACTTTTACCAAAGCCAGCTTACATTGTTGGCGGTGCAGTGCGGGATGGGCTTTTAGGTCGAAAACGAGAATATCTAGATTTAGATTTTGTATTACCTGGCGATGCTGTGGGTGTAGCGCGTAACATTGCTAAGCATTATCAAGCTGGGTTTGTTTTACTTGATGCAGAAAGAGAAATTGCTCGCGTAGTTTTTCCCAACGCAACAGCAGATTTTGCTCGACAAGAAGGAGATACTCTGGAAGTTGATTTGCACCGACGCGACTTTACAATTAATGCGATCGCCTATGACCCATATAGGCAAAAAATAATCGATCCACTCAAAGGTGAAGAGGATATTAAAGCAGGTATTCTGAGGATGGTATCACCTGCAAATTTACAAGATGATCCCTTGCGATTATTACGGGGATATCGTCAAGCATCTCAATTGGGTTTTAGCATTGAAGCCAAAACTCAAGCCGCTATCTGTTCCTTAGCTTCACATGTTACTTCATTAGCTGCGGAGAGAGTAAGGGTAGAAATTAGTTACATGTTAACAAAACCTGAAGGAACTCCTTGGTTAAAAAAAGCTTGGGAAGATAATTTACTATCACCATTTTTTAAAAGTGCTACTCCCGAGCGCGTAGCTAAATTGATGGAGGTGGATCGAGCTGCTTCCTTACTCGCTCAAAGTTGGATGGAGTTAGGGAAGAAATTTCCAGAATATATTCGGGATACCGTCAAAACCACTTGGCTGGGTATTGCTAAACTTGCGATGCTCGCAAGCCCAGATCCAGAAGTAGCAGAAATTGAGTTACAAAACTTAACTTATAGCCGTGCAGAAATTAAAGCTGTTACCACTGCTCTGAAATCCTTAAAAACCTTGAATTCAGGTGAGATGTCCTTAAGAGAACAGTTTTTTTTCTTCCAAACAGCGGGAGATGTATTCCCAACTACAACAATTTTATTTATGGCAGATAATAATAGGGTAGAGGCGATCGCACCCTTGATCGCTCGCTACCTTGACCCTGATGATCTGGTTAGTCATTCCACTCAGTTAGTGAGTGGTAAGGATATTATATTATATCTAAATATACCTTCTTCGCCACTAGTAGGGGAATTGTTGACAGAAATCAAAGTGGCACAAGCTGAAGGCAAAGTATCTACGCCCCATGAAGCTATAGAGTTTGCCCGTCAGCTAATAGAAGATTGGAATTAATTTGATTGGGTCGTTTACAGTGGATTTTCCCACGCGATCGCAATATTTTATCGCAATATTTTTAGGAACTCTCTGTTAACTAACAGCAAAGAACAACATTGAAGAATTTCTGTGCAAATGCGAGATTATTTCCAGAAAAAGATTAATTTTGTGTGAACGAAGGTATTGGAAGTGTTGAAATTGCAAAACAATCATTCATTCACAAGGTTATTTGCTTCAAATAGTAGTTGTTAATTATACTAACTAGTGAACTGTTTGTGTAATTAATTGCACTTGAAGTAGTATTTTTAAATGTTATTTTTTTCAGTAAGAATACCGCTTTATATTTACTTTTAGTTATAGTAAATTCAAATTACAAACTTTAAATTTTTGATTTGATATATTATTTTCATTAAAAAGCTTAAGGGTCAAAAACTTTATTTTAATAAATCTAGTAAACCTTAGTATTCTATTTTTCACAAAACTAATTCTGATTTTTGCCTTGATTTTTGTAGATAAAGTAATTTCCTTTGTAAATTATTTTAGATGTTTTTATGGATAAACAATCCCGATATCAACTGAGAAAAAAAGAGATTTCAGAGTTCATTATTAAAAATAGAGAAACATATAAAAAAGATAAAAGACTTCTATTTTTAATCGCAGCTTTTTGGGGTTTGCTACTTTCTCCTTTTCTTGGGTATCAAGTCATTATGTTGTTAGCAATAATGTTTTGTTTTTATAAGGTATTAGTCAATTACCTTACCTGGTAGTTTCTAAGTTGATAAATCCTAGCTACCCCTCAGAATTCCAACGATTGGAGTTAGCGTGCAAATTTAAACTACTGGCTTTTAATTATTTCTACTCATAATATAGGTAGAACATAGTTTATATAATTGTAGTTTAACCATATGAAGGTATTTAACCATATTGCTATTTCAATAGTCATATTTGGCGTGGCGATTGGGGGGAGTTTGCCAAAATATGCTGTGGCTGCATCTTCCGAGCAGGTTTGTCGAAATGCGATCAAACAAAAGCTGAAAGAAACTGACTTTGGTTCTCGGGGAGCTAATATTGCCAAACCTATTATTATTAGAATTGCTGAGCCAGAATTAATTAAGACAATTAAAGATGTCAATCAAGGAAATATTTCCCAAGAAGATATTCCCGACCGGATCCAAACTGACATCTCAAATCATTCTTTCTTTGTAAATAATCCTTTTAATATTCCTATTAATAAAGAAAAAGTATCTGCCAAAGTTGCGGGGGAAATTAAGCCTTTATTAAAGAAGGAATGCAAGGGAGTAAGTTGAAAACAAGGAACCTTGCTATCTCTGTCCTTTACGGATCATACTTAATCCATACAAGTAAAGTTCAGCAATAGCGTAAATACGAGGAGGAGAATCGTTTGGACGCGAACGTTCTGTAAAAATTCCAGCGTCAACCATATCTTTAATACGAAGGGCTAATTCTCCATCTTTAATACCCCATATTTCAGTCAAGCGATTTTCATCGATAGGAGAACGTTCACTCTGTAATTTATTGAGATATTCAACCAGTTCAGGATATTCGTTACGTACCTCATCTACTCGTTGCTGAGAAACATAGGGAAAAGCATCAATTAAAGCTTTTGGACGTAAGACGATCTCAGAACTATATTCTGTGGAGAAATCCTTTTCACGTTTAACTGCTTCTTGTAATAGTAGGATTAAACTTCTAGGGAAGCAGTTTTTTTGTCCATCAGCGATACGAGTGCGAACCCAGTTATAGGTGTAAGCCTTTTTTGTGCGACCCATCCGCTCACCCCATAAAGTATATAAGCTGGTACGTAGTTGCTCTAAATTAATTGCATTAAGTCGAGCCACGGTTACCCCAAATTTTTGTTCTAAAAATTCACTTAAAGTGTTAGAACTCTTGAGAGCTTGACGTAGTACTACTCTCCAGAGGTCAGTTTCATCCCAGCGTAATTGAAGCGAACGCCCAGTATAGTGCCCTTTGTTAGTGAAGTTGAGCTGATTCCAAATATCTTCACGCAAAAATATTTTAGGAACTATTGATTTTAGGCTTGTCCCGCTTTCTAAACACCATGCTAATAATGCTTCGAGGGCTTTTCTTCTTCTAATATAATCTTTATTTGTCGAACCAAAGCCAGCATCTAGTTCATCGTAAAGCAGCCACACAACTTTTTTATTATCTCGTAACCAGCGATCAATTAAACGCAGTTCATCAGCTGCTTGGGAAGCTGCTTGCGGAGATTGGGCGCGTTCAACCAACCAAGATACGATCACAGAGTGTTGAGGATCGTCTTGAGCACTCAGTGTAAGTAACTCTCGATCTAAACTATTAAGCGAACGTAACTCAGGCAAACGGTGGCATAATTGCAAAAGTGCGTAATTTATCCAGAATATAGACCAGTTGTCTTCACCCACTTGTTGCTCGTAACTAGCTAGATCGCTACTTTCTAGGATCGGTCCTCCTAATCTGGGTTGACCGTGAGCGGCGATAAAATCAACGTTACTTAAATTTACTTCATAATGAGCCTGTTCTTTTGCTTTATCTGGTTGCTCTACAAATAATCTGAACAATAAGCTTTTACCTGTTCCTTTCGCACCTCGAATTAGCCAGTTTTTATTACTTAAAAATTTAGGAAAATCTTCTGTACGTTGAAATATATTCGGTATATTCTCAGCTTCTAATTCTTGTGCCGTTGCTGCATCAAAGCGTAATTCATTTAAAATATTTGTACGGTTAAAAATATTTGTATTAGTCGCTAATTCAGTCTTAACATCTGCCAAACTAGCCTCAATAGCATCAGCGATTGGCAAATAGTTGGTAAGTAAACTGTTTGGTAGATTTACCAGACTAGACAAAGTTGTAATATTAAGATTATATGGAATTTCATAATAAAGCTCTTTGATAGTTATTTCATCAGGTAAACCCCAATTATCTGCAATCCAATCTTCAACTTTTGTTATCCAAGCTTGGTATTGCTGTGATGCTACTGCAGGCATAGGTGTAAGTAGAAAGCGAATATCGGGTTTAGCCTGATATTGGTTTTGTTTTCGAATACCTTGCACAACCCAACGTAGTCCTTCAAAGCTTTGATCGGTGGGTGAAAAGCAAATGATTGCAGTATCTGCTAAATCGAAGAGCGCGATCGCACTTATATCACTGAAGCCAGGACGTGCATCAATCAAAATTACATCTGGATTTAAGGAAGTTTTTATATCTTCCATCAGCTGTTCGATTGGATTATTTGCACCCTTATAAAAATTTTCTAAAGTTTGTCGGTCAAGATCGGCTAAACGATGTATGTAATTTTCATCATATTCTCCAACGGGAACTAAAAAAAGTTCGCCACGAGTAGGTAACTTAATTTGAGAAATACAACTTTCTATTTTGGGAATATTTTGATCTGGTGTTAGATAGCGTTGATGTAAGTAATCTAAAACGCCATATTGTTCTTCATTGATTTTTTCGATATCGGGGTCAAATAAAATTGAAATTCCAGGTGCTTCTAAATCAAAATCTACCATCACAACCCGACGATTACGAGTTGCGAGAACACCTGCGACCATTCCCAAAGCTGTGGAACGACCCACACCTCCTTTAAAAGAGTAAAAAGTAACAATTTGAGGTGTTTTGGTCGGGTTATCTTCATCTAAAATTGCTGGTTGGTCAGGTTCTGGAGCCATTAAAATATCTGACCACAAAGGTAATTGTATATATTCTGGAGAATTATCAGTAACTTCTTTTGGAGTTAGTAGATCGTAGCCAGCAATTGGGTATTGACCAAGATTAGTATTTATGACTTTGAGAAGCTTATCTGTTTTTTGTTCTCGTTCTTCTAATGATTTATTCTCGAAAGAATTTGTAATTATCCGAATGTTTAACCATCCCAGTGATGTACGTTTAACCTTTATTTGTGCTTCTGGATCTTCACGCTTGAACTCACGATTTAGATGTTCTTCAATATGAAGGGGCGATGTAACTTGGTTAATCATGATGTCTCCCCTTGTTGACTCATTAGCAATCCATGTAATGTTTTCACTGCTTGTATGAAGCGTTGACTTTCTATCTCATCTCCCATTTTTTCGGAATAGCGTAATTCGTCATTACGCCACAGGGATGAAACTGTATTCCACGCATTACGATAAACATTGGTGCGATCTAAAGCAATAGCACGTTGTAATTTAGGCAAATCCCTCGATAATTTTGTCAAACTATGTAATTCTGAACCTTGTAGACCATTTTTAAATATTTGAGTATCCTTAAAGTTATTTTTAGCTTCCATGTAACAAATTAAGGACTTCAGAGAGCATTCAATCGCGTAACCACCAAGATAAATAGAACCAGCCCAACGCTTACAGCCATGCAAAGCGATCGCATCTTCAAGTCGACGACGAGAAGCACCTAGTTGACAACGTCGATCAAAAGTGTCTGCCAAATAAATCTCCTTCAAAACTATTCTAATTTTTTGGTGAGTTGCTAATTTCTAGCATAAATCTTAAAACCTTTTAAATTAGCAACTGTAGTTATTATGAACTATTAAACCCTCACCCCTTCCAACTCTTCATCGCTCAAATCATACAATTCCCGCAAATTCTGCAATTTATCATCACTGACTATTCCTTAGTGTCATTTTTATACTTGAAAATCACACTTCAAGTTAAAATAAATGCATCCAGCAAATGATTTGAAATCTGAATTGCGAAGTACTATCCCAAAGGTACTCAGATGAGACCGAAGAAAATAACGTTAATGGTGAGAATTTAGAGATTTAGTCATTATTAGGACTTACGCACTCGTTACCAATTTCCAATGGTTTGGGATTGCTTCCTATCGTCGCAATGACCGCATTTACGTTGTCCGTGCGTAAGTCTTGATTATTAAAAATCGTTCCCCCATCCTTCCTGCTAAAATTCCTGCACTTTCTCCTCAGGGTCAAAATCCAACTGGGGATTCCACTTCAGTGCTGCGCAAAATTTATCAATTTCTATCTCAATATTTGTATTTTTGGCTTCTTCACATTTCTACCCCTTCCAATTCTTCATCGCTCAAATCGTACAATTCCCGCAGTTTCTGCAACTTCTCATCACTAACTTCCCAAAAACCCCGTCCGTGGGCTTCTAGCATTCTCGCTACAATGTTACGAAACGCCTCAGGATTACTTTTACGCAATTTCTCCGCCATTTCTGCATCTAAAGCATAGGTATCTGCGGCTTGGTCGTATACCCAATCATCAGTAAAATCAGCAGTACCACCCCAACCAATTAAGGCTGTCATACGTTGGGAAATTTCGTAAGCACCACCGGAACCCTGATCCGCCATAGCTTGCGCCCATTTAGGGTTTAACAATTTGCTGCGATATTCCATTCGCAATAAATCGTCTAAGTCTCGGGGGGTAGTATCTTTAGAAAAGCTTTCCACAAAACTGGTTGTGACTTTTTTCCCGGTTTGTTTTTCTGCAGCTTTCTTTAAACCGCCAGTATTAGCGTAATATTCCTGAATATCAGTTAAACCGTATTCAACCGAATCAATTTCTTGGACAATGCGATCGGTACTTTGCAGCAACTGAGTTAAAACTTCCGGACGTGCTTGTCCTTTATCTTCTCTACCGTAACTAAAAACATTCCGACCTTGCCAAGTATTTCCTAATTCTTCCCCTGATTCCCAATTCCCATCAACTACCTGGTCGTTTACTAAAGAACCAAAATCACCCGCAGGGTTGGAAAATAATCTTGCAGATACGTTTTCTACTCCTTGCGCTTGTAATGCTAAAGCATGTTTTTTGATAAAATTCTGGTCTTCTGGTTCGTCTGCGATCGCAGCACGTTGAAACAAATCATCTAATAATTCAATAATATTCACAAAACTATCGCGGAAAATCCCCGATAAATTTCCTAAGACATCAATGCGCGGATGTCCTACCTCAGCTAAAGGTTTGAGTTCGTAACGGACAATTCTTCCGGTACCTTCTTTCACCGGTTCTGCACCAACTAATTCCAGGAGAATACCTAAAGATTCACCTTTAGTTTTAATTGCATCCAAACCCCACAACATAACTGCTACGGTTTCTGGATAACTTCCTTCTTGTTGCAAATGCTGACTAATAATTTTCTTTGCAATTTCCCGTCCCCGTTCGTAAGCGCCAGGAGAAGGCATACGATAGGGATCTAAGGCATGAATATTTCTTCCTGTCGGTAACACACCAGGACCATCCCGTAACAAATCTCCTCCCGGTGCGGGGGGAATATATTCTCCGTTCAAACCCCGTAACAAATTTGTTAATTCATCCGTACTCTGCATTAACAGATCGTGAACTAGCTTTTTGTGTTCGTGTTTGTCTGAGTCTTCCTGTATTTCTACTTCTTCTAACTCTTCTTCGCCAAAGTAAGCTTCTAAATACGACCGCATGTCTTCTTCGTTCGGTGCTTCACCCAACACATGTAACCCAGAGGAAAACAGGCGATTTTCCAAGACCTGCAAATATTCGTATAAATCTACCAAATAATCCCTAAAAGCGCGATCGCTGAACATGCGCACATTTTCTGGACTGAAGGGAATACCCAAACGCTTTGCTTCTGTAAACGGACAATCTGCATCTAAACCCGTATCCACAATCTTTTTGCAAATTGCTTCTTTGAGAGCATAATTCTTTTCTGGATCTTCCCGATACTCAGAAATTAAATCCCGCAGTACTACCAATTCTTTATACAGTCCCGCACGACCGTAAGGCGGTACATTGTGGGAAATTAATACCCCATAACCGCGACGCTTTGCCAAAATTGATTCAGAAGGATTATTTGCCGCATATATGTATAAATTTGGTAAATCTCCCAACAAAATATCCGACCAAGAATAACCAGTATTACCCAAAGGCGAACCGGGTAACCATTCTACCGTTCCATGCATTCCAAAATGAACGATCGCATCTGCGGAAAACTCGTTTTGCAACCACTTATAATAAGCTGCATATTGGGGATGGGGTGTTAAATCCCGTTCAAACATTAACCGCATTGGATCCCCTTGGATTCCCAAAGGTGGTTGTACCCCAATCCACACATTTCCTAGTTGAATTCCACCAATCTGTAGCTCATTATCAAAGGTTTTAATACTAGTACCAGTTAAAGATTTCCACTGTTTTTCGATCCGAGAAGTACCCAAATATCCCAACCATTGCTCTAAACTACGAGCGTTGACACTAGAACCTACTCGGCGATTATCGTCATTAGCATGAACTTGAGATATATTTTGAGATGCAAATTCTTCTTTGTTGACCGGATTTTCATCTGCTTCCTTAACCCAACGAATTAATTCTTCAGGATCTTGGGGTAATTCACCAACATCATAACCTTGGTCTTTTAATGAATGTAAGAATTTTAATAGACTGCGAGGAACATTTAATAATGCAGCAGTACCCGTAGCCCCATATCCAGGGGGAAAACCATAGAGAATAATCGCAATTTTTCGTTCAGATGCTGGTTTTTGTCTGAGATTTACCCAGCTTTGGACTCGACCGATTAATCTTTGCACCCGTTCGGGAACTAGATAAATATCTTCTCCCACCAAACCACCCAAAGGAACAGTATCAATCGCTCCATCTAATTCCGGTAAAGCATATAAAACCACACTTTGCAATCCACCAATTCCCTGACGCGTCCAGGAATGAATATCTTGAATTAACAACGGTGCAGCAACAATATAAGGTACATTTTTAGCAGTAAGAATATTTACAGCAATTTGGGTTTGACGTCCCGCTTCCATGGAACCTGCGGGACCACCCACCAAAGGAAAACCAATGGTAGAAACAATTCCATCGACTTTTACTGCTTCCTTAGATAAAGAAAGAGTTTCCACCTTACCTTGCTGACGTTGCTGAGTTTCATATTCAGTTGTCATCCAGTCTCTCACAGCAACATGTCCTTCTACACCATTAATGAAAATCGGTAAAGGAATTAAACCCGCAGCCTCAAAACGGCGAATTAACTGGGGAATATATGGTTGTTTGGTAATAACGTGTTTACGGTAAAGAAGGATTCCGATGACTGGGGATTGGGGATTTGCGATTGGGGATTTGCGATTTGGAATTGGCGATTTGGAATTGGTAATTTCTTGCTTTTGAATTTTGACTTTTGACTTTTGACTTGCTATCGGGGATTGGTTACTTTGGTACCACTCCAAATACTCGCGGGGAGATTCGAAGTAACCTTGATAATCAGGATGTAATAACCCCATATTCGGAGTTTCTATTGGTTGGGGAATATCACCAACTTGCAAATCTAAATATTTTTCTGCTAGTGTCCAGAACAAAGCAGCAACATTCTCAGAACCACCAGCATTCCAATAACCATAAATAATTAACCAGTTGCGCAGGTCTTGTACCTTCTGGACTGGAACATACTTTAATAATTTAGGACCAACCTTTAAAAAACTAATATAACCGGCTAATTTATCTTCTTCCCGTCCATTACCAAACTTATCAAGGATAAATTTTACTGGTTTGGGCATTCCTTTCGGCTTATCACCAATGGAAAATGCACCAATTTTCGTGCAACTCATCAGTTCCAATGCGGACTCAAACACCAAACGGATGGGAATCTTACCAATGCGATCGCGAATCCACAAAACTTGGTCGTAGTCAAATAATAAACTGGCGAAAAACACATCTGCACCATCAAGTGCTGCTTCCACCTCAGCCCGTTTAGTATTGATATCCCTGTCGCTAAATACCCGAATATCTAATTGCGGACAGCGAGATATCGCCACTTTTGCTGCTTTACGGTACAAGTCAGCATTGAAAGATTCAAACCCTGCGAGTAAGACGATGCGTTTCATTTACCACAACCGAAAATAGTCTCTTCTTCATAAATCTTAAGCTAGCTCATAGTTTTAGTGTTACTTATCTCCCCTGAGTTTAGGAAGGGGAGAAAATCTAACTTAAAAAAAGCGATCGCCAGCCCTTTTAGGAACTTAATCTGTTCCTGATAAATCCCGCAGCGCTATAACATCCCAAATCGCGAGAAAGTCTCTATATTAGTAGGTAGTTAAGCTTTTCTCGCAAATGAATTTATCAGAAAACTTAAATTTAAATTTACCTGTTAAAATACCCGAGCAGGTTGAGAAGGCAAAACAAATTGTGCATCAAGGATTCAACTCTTGGAGTGAGAATGCACAACAAATTGGTGAATCTTGGCAAACTACAGCAGATCGAGTGACGGATAAGTTTGTTAATAAATTTACTGCTACTACTGAGCAGGCTAAGGATTCTTTAGGAAATACATTTCAAATAGCAATAGACTCTTCCTTAGGTAATTTTTTAGAGCAACATCCCGCACTTTTCAAACTGACACAAATTCTTTCCTGGGGTGCTAACCATCCAATTATTAGTATAATTTTCATTATATTTGCAATAGCTCTAATTTTTAGCTTAATTAAGGCTACTGTTAGATTAATCGAATCGGCAAGCTTATCTATTATCCGACTACCTTTACAATTACTTCAGGCAGGTTTAAAGTTAAGCTTTTTATATTTGAATAAACTTATCAAACTATTATTTATAAAATTTAAATACAAGCACCCAACTGATTCACCTACCAAGCAAAATATTAATAAATTGAATAATTCGACAATATCACCAGTCGTGGGGGAAAAAGTCGTTTCTCTAGAAAAACAACAAAGATTGAAAGAAATTTCTGGCAGGTTAGCAGATATTCAAAAAGAACAGCATCAATTGTTGCACGAGGCTGCATCAATTTTAAATTCCGAACCAGTTTCAGATTCTGACTTAGATTCAGGTTCAAATATAGATTTAAATTCTAGTTCAAATTCAAATTCCATTCAGATTTAAATTTAGACTTCAAGTCAGATTTGGACTCAGATAAAATTAGACAAAATTAAGATTAATCTCATTACCAGTGTCAGATGAAATATTGTTTTGTGAATGGGTCAAAATATTCGACTTACGGTAATTTTTCTTTGTTCGCTAATATTGAGTGTTTCTTTGATATTATCAACAGTAAATTATAAATTTATATTTCGAATGTTTATATGTCAGAATCAAAGCGATCCAAACAAATATTCCGACAATGGATAATTACAAATTTAATTGGATTCTGTGCCAGTATACCCTTTGGTTTTGGCATGAACTGGTTATTAAATAGAACTTTTATCCAGCTTCAATCAAATAAAATTTTATATATAATTCTAATTTATGGTTTTGTTGGCATAATTATTGGTATCGCCCAGTGGGTAATTTTAAAACAATATTTACCTAAAATCAGCACTATGTGGATTTTAAGTAATGCTTTAGCTTTACCTTTGGGAGTTTACACTTTTTTAGTAGTTGGTAAAAATACTAGTAATATCTTATTTCCGTACTTTGGTGATGTAATCGCCGTGGGTATTTTAGCCGCGATTGCAAGTGGGTTAGGTGGAGCGATAGCTGGATTAACTCAGTGGTTTTTGCTAAAAAAGTGGATAGTTCACCGACATTTTGCCATCATTTGGATTTTATCTTCTCTCATAAGTTGCGTGCTTGCAGCCTTTATAGGTATCACAATATCAGTGCTTCTTCATTTTTCCTACTTTCCTTGGAACTGGATAGAATTAGCGATTGCGTCTGCTATTTTATACAGCGTTATAACAGGACGAGTGTTATATTGGTTTTTACTCCATCGTGAAAATCCCGCTTGATAACTAAGTAAGAAAAGATTAATAAAAACTAAATAATAAAATACAACCGTAGAAAGTCTTCTTTGAGGGCTTAATTTTTATGCCTACTCCTAATGACATCGAAATAATTTAGTATTTTTCCGAAAATATAAAACTCTAAATTGTGGTTATCTAGTAGAAGCTAATTGTAAATTTGAGACTTACACAAGATCTAATTTTTAATTAGGGCTTGAAAGGCTCAAAATTTTTGTCACACCTATGCGGAATTTACACTACTTTAAACTTTATCAGGGCATATTTACCCCCCCTTACTCCAGGTTAATTGGGTTAGTATGACTTTAGATATGCGTCATAAAGGTTGATTATGTCCATTTAACTTTTGTAAACCTAATAATATAAAAACCTTTCGACTTCCATGGAGATTGAGAAAGTAATACTGCACACATCAAGAATGACACAGCAAAGAGATTGCATCGTAAGCTTTTGATGTTGATAGCCAGAAAAAGCAATATAGGTTAAAACAAATACTGAGGAATAACAAATGAACCTTCAAATATTAATATTTGTAGCGATCGCAATCATTATTGGTATGTGCTGTGGTGCAGTAATTGTTTTTTTAATTGTTGTCCAACGCCGTCGCCAGAAAGTCGATAGTTTAGTGTCTACTAAAAGTTTGATTGGTCTTTTTGCTACAGTAGAGATTCCTTTTGATAGAACATGTAGAGGTAAAGTACGGATAAAAATCAAAGGATCCATGCTTGATTTCACTGCTGGTACAGATGACCCTGTAGGTTTTAAAGCTGGAGATAGAGTCTTAATTGTCGAAACAAACGAAAATCAAGTCTGGGTTGTAGGTGAAAATTCCTTGAGTCGTTAGGGATTGGGGACTGGGGACTGGCGACTAGGGATAGCACTGCGTGAGCGGCATAGAGCCTACGGCGTCGGCAGATCCGCAGGTGACAGCTCCGGATCCGTAGGTAGCGCAGCTATAGGTAGCGCAGCTATAGTCATAGCCTCTGGCGATTGGGATATTATCAATCACTAATTACTTTTTACTCCTTACTCCTTACTCTTTACTTCTTACTCATTACTTATAAAAAATCCATGTCAATGAAATATTTTTTACAACAAAACCCTCAAACAGTAACTGTTGCACAAGTTGAACCCAGAAATCCTTTGCATATCCAAAGAAGCCAGATTGATGGAGCACTTATCACCAGCTTACCGATTGCTTTGGGTATATTTGGTGTCGTTTTATTTGTGTGGTTTATCAAATCTTGTTTGTGTATTTGCAAGCCCAATGAAGTGCTGGTTATTTCTGGTCGGAAGTGGAAAACCAGAGACGGACAGGAATTAGGATATCGAGTTTTAGCTGGCGGTCGGGCGATTCGTATTCCCATCGTGGAAACAGTTAAACGCATGGACGTAACTACTATGCCCGTTCCCGTGGAGGTGAAGAATGCCTATTCCAAAGGTGGGACGCCATTAAATATTCAAGCTATTGCTAACGTTAAATTATCGAGCGACCCAACAATTGTTGGTAATGCGATTGAAAGATTTTTAGAGAGCGATCGCAAAAAAATTCTCCGAGTAGCAAGGGAAACCCTAGAGGGTAACCTACGGGGGGTTGTTGCGGCTCTAACTCCAGAACAAGTGAATGAAGACCGTTTACAATTTGTCGAACGTATTACTTCAGATGTTAGTCGCGATTTGATGAAATTGGGTTTACAAATTGATACTTTGAAAATCCAGAGTGTTTCTGATAACGTAGGTTATCTCAGTTCTATCAGTCGTAGCCGCATTGCAGCAATTGTTAGAGATGCAGAGATTGCTGAATCGGACGCTATTCGCGAAGCGGAACAAGTAGAAGCCCAATGTCAACAAGAAGCAGAAGTTGCTAAAACTCAAAATCAGATTATAGTTCAGGAAAAAGAAAATGAACTACGGGAATTTAAAGCCAAATTAGAACAAAAAGCACGTTCGGAAGAAGAAGTTAGCATTGCCACAGCTAAGGAAAAACGCGCATTATTCGAGCAAAAATTACAACAATTACGTGCAGAGTTAGAACGTTTGCGCTTGGAAGCTGATGAAGTACTTCCAGCAAAAGCACAACAACAAGCACAAGAACTACAAGCCCGTGGTGAGGCGGCTGTAATTGCTGAAAATGCGAAAGCTGCTGCTCTAGTTAATGAAATGCTTTCTCTGGTATGGCAAGAAACTGGTACTGATGCATCACAGTTATTTTTAATTCAAAAAATTGAACAAATCCTTTCTGAAGCAGTGGAAATTCCCGGAAGACTCCAACTGGATAAAATTAATGTTGTAGATAACGGCGATGGTAAATCCTTAGCAAGTCTAGTCAAAGTTTACCCAGCAATATTAAATCAGTATCTAGAGAGCATTCATCAGACTATTGGCATTGATGTCATTGGAACTCTAACTAGCAATAAAGCTGTTGAAAGTTAGTTATTCCCATTTAATTCTCAATTCCAATTTAATTCTCAATTCCAATTTAATTCTCAAAAGTCAATCATTAACTACAAATAATAGATAAAAATGATAGAAATAATCAGTTTACTCCTAGGTATTTTCGGCGCAGGTTCGGCAGCAACTTACTGGATAATTCGTTACTTTTATCATATCTGTCAGCCGAATGAAGTATTAATTTTTGCTGGTGGTAAACATAGAACTTCTACTGGTGGTCAGGTCGGATATCGCCTAGTTAAAGGTGGTAGTAGTATTCAAACCCCATTGTTGGAGCGGACTTTCCGCATGGATTTGAGCAACATGATTATTGACCTTAAGGTAGCAAATGCTTACTCAAAAGGCGGTATTCCCCTCACAGTTGAAGGGGTTGCAAACATCAAAATTGCTGGAGAAGAACCAGTTCTTCACAATGCAATTGAACGCCTGTTAGGTAAAAGTCGCAAACAAATAGAACAACTTGCAAAGGAAACCTTAGAAGGTAATCTCCGGGGTGTTCTCGCAAGTTTGACACCAGAACAGGTAAACGAAGATAAGATTGCTTTTGCTAAAAGTTTATTAGAAGAAGCTGAAGACGATTTAGAAAAACTGGGTTTAGCTTTGGATAGTTTGCAAATCCAAAATATTTCTGATGATGTCCATTACCTCGACTCTCTGGGACGCAAACAACAAGCTGAATTGCTACGTAATGCACGGATCGGAGAAGCAAAAGCCAAAGCAAAATCCGAAATTCGCAGTTCAGAAAACGAAAAGTTAGTAGCTCTACGAAAAATAGAAAAAGAATTGGAAGTTACAAAAGCTGATGCAGAAAGACGGGTAAGAAATGCACTTTCCAAACGAGTAGCATTAGTAGCGGAAGCGGAAGCTACTGTAGGAACGCAAATTGCGAAGACACAAGCAGAAGTTGCGGTACAAACCGAGCGCATTAAACAGGTAGAACAGCAGTTAATTGCAGATGTGCTCGCACCTGCTGAAGCCGAATGCGAACGAGCGATCGCTAAAGCAAAGGGTGATGCAGCTAGCATTGTTGAAGATGGGAAAGCACAGGCTGATGGTATTAAGAGCTTAGCTGAGTCTTGGGTAGCTGCTGGCGATAGCGCCAAAGAAATTTTCTTACTGCAAAAATTAGATGTGTTGCTCAAAGCGATGTCATCGAGTATTCCTGAAGTTGCAGTGGAAAATGTCACCATGATTGATGGTAATGGTGGTAGTAATGCAACTAAGATGGCGGCTTTTATCGAGCAGTTGAGACAAACTACCGGTTTAGATGTTGCAGAAATTATTAGTCAATTAAGCGAAGGGAAAAAACTCAAAAGTGCAGAAGTGAAAATAGAGCAGCAACGTCACCATGGCTCTTAGTTTTTGCGATTAATGAATCAGAGAAGCTTTATAGAGACGTAAATTTATTAACTTGCAATTAGCCGTGAACAAATACGTCTCTATTAATTTTGGGTTCGAACAAAATCTTATACCAATTTGGAAAAATAATGAGACAGATATAGCGGTTTTCGGTTGAGTGCATGACACCTTGTAGAGACGTTGCAGAGCCTGTGGCGTCTTTACCGGAGAATCTGTTGCAATGATTTATCGAACTGGTATTAAATGTTGGCTGGTAATTCACGTAGATGGTTTTAATAAATGAATAAATACATCTTAATGATTGTGCTATTTAGTACATTATCTTTAGTGGCTTGTTCGTCAGAACCCAAAAAATTAGCAGATGACTTGTCAGTTCCACCCATTACATCTCCTGTAACAGATATTCAAGAAGGTTCGTCCACAGTTGGTATCGCTCAAGCTACAAAAGAACGGGAAAATTACAATATAATTAAACTCAATAAACTTCCTAAAGCCTTATCTTTAAAAGAAAGTGACCCCAAAGCAATTGCAACTGCAGCTTTTCCTCCACCAGATGAAAAACCTCAAGAAGGAAATTTTCAGCGAGATGTAATTGTGAATAAAGTTGCACCAAATTTTGTAACCGTACTTGTGACTGAGACTGGTCTTCTAGATGATTCTGTGCATGGAATCCGCACTCGTGTCGACTTTGAAGCATCCGGAAGTGACGGTAAATCGTGGAAAATGGTTTGGATTGGTTCTCAATATAAGTGTCATCAAGGTAGAGGACAGCAGGATTGGTCTAAGAAATTGTGCATCTAAAGACTCAAATATCATTTAAGTGGTGCAAGTTCTGAGAAATCAAAATGTACGATTGTTGGTTTTGACCGCTCTAAAACTCATTATTACCAAGGTATTTAGCTTTCAATTCATCTAGCTCTGTATCAATTTTATCTTTACTGCGAGATGAAGATTTAGATTGTGAATTAGGTTTTGAACTGGATTTTGAACTGGATTTTGGATTGGGTTTTGGATTAGATTGATTGGAAGAATTATTTTTTGGTTTACCACCCAGAAATATAGTTTTCATTTCTTCTAATTCCCGATCTATTTGACTCTGAGATTTTTGATTAGAAGGTATTTGAACTGCAGGTGGGGGTACAGGTGGAGATGGATTAACAGATTTTTTCTTTCTTACAGATTTCGAAACTGCTTTAGATATTGGTTTAGATATTGGTTTGGATATTAAATTTAAATCCCCTTGAACTTCTTCTACAGTTTGATATCGATGAGCAGGAATATGAGCAAGCATTTTATCCAAAATCTGGACTAGCTTTTTACTAACAGGGTTTTTGATGTATTTTTGCCAAACCCAAACTCCATGATTCACATCGTATATATCAAAAGGAGAATGTCCTGTTAATAAATGAATGCAAGTTACACCCAAACTATAAATATCGCTTGCAAAAATAGCTTTCCCCCGCATTTGTTCCGGAGCGACATATTCAGGACTACCAATACTTGTTCCAGTACGATTCAGAGCCGTATAAGTTGCAACTTTTGCAGCACCAAAATCTACCAGAAATAAATTTCCCCCTTCCTCGAATGATTCAGGAGAACTTACAGAATCGATTTTATGAATAATATTTTCAGGTTTAATATCGCGGTGAATTACTTGTCTGAGGTGACAATATTCTAGTACCGGTAATAAATCCTGTAGGAGTTCTAGTATTTGTTGCTCTTGAAAAGCCCCATTTTGTGCTAATTCTTGGGTTAAATTTTGTCCATTGATAAATTCTTGAACCAAGTACTGGCGATCGCCTTGGGTAAAATATGCTAATAACTCGGGAATTTGTGGATGTTTTCCCAATTCATCAAGTCGCATCGCCTCTTGGGTAAATAATTCTGCAGCTTTTTGTAAAGTACTCGTTCCTTGGGCTTGAGGATATAACTGCTTAATTACACAATAGGGTTTTGAAGGTTTATCTTCATCTCTAGCTAAAAAAGTTCTGCCAAAACCACCTTGTCCTATAGGTTGAATTGCGCGATAACGTTCTTTGAGCAGCAATTTGGAACCACAATGCAAACAAAACTTCTCATTGGAAGTGTTTTGCGGTTGGGGACAATTTGGGTTGAGACAGTAGCTCATGTGAAGACAATAATATACCTGCTTCTATTTTGCCTTGCTCTTGAACAATTATTATTTAATCTTGTATGAATCTTTTGACACTCCCCTGACTATCTAAACCGTGCTGATGCTTGGTTTATCCAATAAGTCAGGGGATTCTTGGTTCACGGACTCGCCGTTAGAATGCAGGTTTACACCAACATCCCAAGAGGGCAAATCTCCCCAAGCGTAGGTTCCTGTGTGCCCCACAGTACTTAGTCCTCGCTTCAATATATTGATTCCAGCATTCACGTCTCTATCTTCCACAAATCCACAATGAGGACAAACATGAGTTCTTGTAGACAAAGATTTTTTTACTTTTTCACCACAGTTAGAGCAATCTTGACTCGTGTTGTGCGGAGGTACAGCAATAGTCACCTTTCCATATTTCAGACCAAAATATTCAACCCAATCACGGAAAGTTGACCAGCCAGCATCACTAATTGATTTAGCTAGATGTCGGTTACGAACCATACCCTTGACATTCAAGTCTTCATAGGCGACCAAATCGTTAGATTGGATTACGTAGTATGCCAGTCTCTTGCAATACTCTTTACGTTGCCTACTTACTCTTAAATGCTTTCGGGCATACCTATTTCTAGCTTTATGGTAGTTGTTAGATTGTGGTTTCTTAGCTTGTTTCCTAGTCTTGCTGTACTTCTTGGATTTCTTACGGTTTGCACGATTTAACTGTTTCTCAGATTTGCGGTAAAAATTAGGACTAGCTTCTACATTACCATTACTGTCGGCAATGAAATATTTCAGTCCTAAATCTATCCCAATCATCTTTTTGTTTGGTTCTGTCTCAATCTTGACATCTACATCAATTGCAAATTGCGCGTAATATCCATCAGCGCGGCGCACTAAACGAACTCGTTTAATTTGCTTTATATTGTAGAAATGCAAGTCATGAGTTCCAACAAGTTTAAAGGTCCCAATACCTTTGTTGTCAGTGATAGTTAAATACTTCCTATTGTCAGAAAGCTTCCAACCACTGGTTTTATACTCAACCGAGCGTGAATGTTTCTTAAACTTAGGAAATCCTTTCTTACCCTTAATCTTCTTCTTACAATTATCGTAAAACCGGCTAATTGCACTCCAAGCACGCTCAGCAGCAGATTGACGAGCCATTGAGTTGAGTTCGTCCGCGAAAGGAAATTTAGCAGCCAACACCACACAATATTTATTCAATGCATATTTATTGACTTTTTTATCCTTATTGTCTATCCAGTACCGTAAACATTTGTTACGCACAAATTGACTGGTACGAATAGCATTGTCAACACGGCAAAACTGCTTTTCTTTTCCTTTTAGTTTGAACTCAAATATCCTCATCGACCCCACACTACAACTACTCTATTTATGCTAATCCATTTAGCTAAATTGACAAATCACAATTAAGGCAGAATAAATTCTGCTATTAGTATTCATCCCCGGACTAAAGTGCCGGGGTTTTTTCCATAATCCTCATAAACTATCAAACCTACTCCACGTTCTTGATTCTCAAGCTATAAATTAGGTGTGGAATTATCATAATTTTGAGGGTAAATCTGTATGGCTAACCAAGTAGATCTTGAAAACATGGGTGCTGAATCAGCTATAAATGATGACAGTATTAATGAAGTATTTTTCAATACTAGTAGCATAAATCATGTAGAAGTAATTGAAAATGTTATTTCTACTCTAGATGAAGACAACAGCGCGATGGTCAGTCATCCACAAGAAGGTGCTTACTTGTGGAAATTTAAGTATGGCACAGTTGAAGTGTTTGTCCAACTGACAGGATCCAGCGATGAAGATACAATAACAGTTTGGTCTTCAGTACTCAAGTTACCTGCAAAAGATGAACCAAAAATGATGCGACAGTTATTGGAAATGAACTGTACTAGCACTTTTGAAGCGCGTTTTGGGATTATTGAAAACCAAGTTGTGGTAATCTCCACCCGGACTCTAGCTGAATTATCTCCTGGAGAAGTTTCTCGTCTTATTACTATTGTCGCAACCATTGCTGATGATAGCGATGAACCACTAGAAGCTGAATTTGGTATGGCTTAAGCTTGGTATCATCTAAATTTTGTTATAATCTCCCGTCATTTATGCGGGGGTTAACTAATAATATTTATTTGACCCAAGATTTAGTTTCCTCAACTTCTCCTCACATCCCTCAAACCTTGAATCCAAACTTGAAACCCAACTTCCAAATCTAAACCTTGAACAATAACCAAACTTGGCGACTAATTCCTTTATTAGAAGCTTCTGGAGAAGTCCAGATGGCTATAGATCGCTGGTTGTTAGAACAACATTTATTGGGGAACCATCCACCAACTCTGAGGTTTTATATTTGGTCATCACCAACTATTTCCTTAGGTTACCATCAAAAAAAATATCCCCTGCATTGGGAAAATCTGACTTGGAAAGGTCAAAAATTAGATTTGGTACGACGTCCTACCGGTGGAAGAGCAGTTTTACATCAAGGCGATCTAACTTACGCTGTTGTCACATCCGATGTTCCAGGTAGTCGCATTGAAGCATACAAAAAAATCTGCACATTTTTGATTCAAGGTTGGCAAAAATTAGGTTTAGATCTGCATTATGGTACTGCTGGACGGGGTTACATCCATAATCCCAACTGTTTTGGAACAGCAACAAGTGCAGATTTAATTTTACCCGATCGCACAAAATTCATTGGTAGCGCTCAGTTACGAAAAGGTAATGTGATTCTGCAACATGGTTCTATACGTTTAAAACCAGATCCAGAATTATTTGCTCAAGTTTTTGATGCAGAGCCATTTACTTTAGTGAAGCTTCCAGATATTTTAGAAAGTTATGGTTTAGAAACAGCAAATAACCGTCTAGAAGAACTGAGTTCTGAAAAATTTAACTCTCAAGAATTTAGCTCTCAAGAATTTAACTTCAAAAAAGTTAACCTTGAAAAGATAGTTAATACTTTAGTTGATTCGGCTATTGACTGTTTTGGAATAAAATTTGAAATAAATCCACTTTCTGAGTTGGAGTGGCAAAATATTGCTAAATTTGGTAATTGGTAATTGTTAATTGGTAATTGGTAATTGGTAATTGTTAATTGGTAATTGGTAATTGGTAATTGTTAATTGGTAATTGGTAATTGGNTAATTGGTAATTGGTAATTGGTAATTGGTAATTGGTAATTGGTAATTGGTAATTGGTAATTGGTAATTGGTAATTAATCTCTTCGTTAACTCATTTAATAATATTGGATTAATTACAATTAATTTACTCTCAAGAGAGAAGGATAATGGAAACTAGATTTTGAGGTTTTTATTACCATATATAAATGATAAATAATTAACCTATTATCTGTAACCGATTATCCATTCTCAAAGATATTAAACATTAAAAAATGTGATATCTACTTATCTACCAATATAAAGATGAACTGGCGAACTGCTGGAAATATTATTCAATCTTTGTCGATAAACCAATTTAGATTTAGTTGCTTGGACCCGATCGCGCTCTCGAATCTCTTCAACCATTTGTGCGATCGCTTTGAGAGACTGATTTTCCAGAGCAATTAACTTTGAATCGTTGTCAAAGTCAACCATTTTTAGTGTTTCTACAGGTCTGATATACCCGAGAATTTCTGGTCCATGATTATATACAGCCTCATGAGCACTTGGATCTGTGTAAGTTCTAGTATCCTTTCTACTATCGCTCCAACACTGATACAAAGGAATCATATTGGAATCTGTTTTGTCTTTATATATGTATCCTTGGAGGCGAGGTTCTTGGTTATAAATAGCTTCACAGCTACTTGGTTTTGTAGAAAGCCTACTATCTTTTCTTTCGTTACTCCAACATTCATAGAGAGGAATCATACCCTCTTCTGGTTGTGACCAAATCATTCCTAGCAACCAAGGTCCATAGGTATAGGTAGATTCAAAATTTTTACCTACCTGAGTTTTGGTGTCTTTTCTTTCTTCGCTCCAACCCAAGTACAGAAGACGCATTTCGTTTTCCATTTTTATTCTCCAAATATTCAGTTGATTTTATAAGTTTAAAGCCAAAAAATACCCAACTTGGATTACTAATAACACCAAGTTATTCTGCACTCAAAATATTCAGTTTTTAACTAAAACGTGAGAGTTTTATATTTTGTTTTACAGGCGCTTAACTATTAAGTCTCAAACGTTGGCAAATACAATTAACACCTTTATGGATAATGCAATGCACAAAAGAATAAAGGTTGCAATCACCTTCATTTGCCTAGTATTAGCACATGTTTATAGATCAAAACTGATGATGGTAATTCGATTGTCGAATCACTTTTCTTGCAGATTTAAGTATTCTTTACTTATATAATAGCTACAGTATTTTTACCATCGGTATTATTACTAATTTTCCTTTAAGTAAAAATACTATCTCAAAAAATTATATTATCGTGGACTAGAAATATTTACTGAACAAAGCTCCACAAAGGTTTCAGCTTATTTTGCTAGTTCGGTTTTCTTTATACATGTAATATGCTTTTCACCAAATATTATGCTTTACTCTCTGTAATTCGAAAAAAGCAAAAGTTAAATTATATACTTAATAGCAAACTAATTTTTATTTTGCTGCTTTCAAGATTAAATAGATTAAACTTATATTCTGTCCGTACTCGCTATTACAAAAGTTTATTACAAGTTCAACTTTTCTCTTTAGGTGTGAAACAAGTCAATAAATCAACAAAATATGTGCGATCGCAAAAAATGTATTCTTCTGCTTTTTTCTGCTTTTTTTCTGCTTTTTTTCTGCTTTTTTTCTACTGTTAATACGAGTACCCATACTTATGAGATGCAGCTGATACACATGTAGAATACATACATAAAATAAAAATATTCATCACACAAGTACACCTCGTGTAAAAATCCTTCTAGATTCATATATAAAGATAGAATGTTTTGTTGTTGGATTATTAGATGAAATGATTTATTTTTTAGCTCGAAAAACTGTTTTGCTCCATAAAATTAGATTTAAAGAAATTAAATATCTTAAAAATTAATATTTTGAGAATTAATAGTATCCGCTCAGTAAGTCGGGGTAAGAAGAAAAAAGAAGAAGGAACAAAAGTAGAGCATGTGTCGTAGAAT
>NZ_LMTZ01000009.1 GCF_001456025.1 Mastigocoleus testarum BC008 | reverse complement strand
GCGTCATGGGTCATATTCTACGACACATGCTCTACTTTTGTTCCTTCTTCTTTTTTCTTCTTACCCCGACTTACTGAGCGGATACTATTAATTCTCAAAATATTAATTTTTAAGATATTTAATTTCTTTAAATCTAATTTTATGGAGCAAAACAGTTTTTCGAGCTAAAAAATAAATCATTTCATCTAATAATCCAACAACAAAACATTCTATCTTTATATATGAATCTAGAAGGATTTTTACACGAGGTGTACTTGTGTGATGAATATTTTTATTTTATGTATGTATTCTACATGTGTATCAGCTGCATCTCATAAGTATGGGTACTCGTATTAACAGTAGAAAAAAAGCAGAAAAAAAGCAGAAAAAAAGCAGAAAAAAGCAGAAGAATACATTTTTTGCGATCGCACATATTTTGTTGATTTATTGACTTGTTTCACACCTAAAGAGAAAAGTTGAACTTGTAATAAACTTTTGTAATAGCGAGTACGGACAGAATATAAGTTTAATCTATTTAATCTTGAAAGCAGCAAAATAAAAATTAGTTTGCTATTAAGTATATAATTTAACTTTTGCTTTTTTCGAATTACAGAGAGTAAAGCATAATATTTGGTGAAAAGCATATTACATGTATAAAGAAAACCGAACTAGCAAAATAAGCTGAAACCTTTGTGGAGCTTTGTTCAGTAAATATTTCTAGTCCACGATAATATAATTTTTTGAGATAGTATTTTTACTTAAAGGAAAATTAGTAATAATACCGATGGTAAAAATACTGTAGCTATTATATAAGTAAAGAATACTTAAATCTGCAAGAAAAGTGATTCGACAATCGAATTACCATCATCAGTTTTGATCTATAAACATGTGCTAATACTAGGCAAATGAAGGTGATTGCAACCTTTATTCTTTTGTGCATTGCATTATCCATAAAGGTGTTAATTGTATTTGCCAACGTTTGAGACTTAATAGTTAAGCGCCTGTAAAACAAAATATAAAACTCTCACGTTTTAGTTAAAAACTGAATATTTTGAGTGCAGAATAACTTGGTGTTATTAGTAATCCAAGTTGGGTATTTTTTGGCTTTAAACTTATAAAATCAACTGAATATTTGGAGAATAAAAATGGAAAACGAAATGCGTCTTCTGTACTTGGGTTGGAGCGAAGAAAGAAAAGACACCAAAACTCAGGTAGGTAAAAATTTTGAATCTACCTATACCTATGGACCTTGGTTGCTAGGAATGATTTGGTCACAACCAGAAGAGGGTATGATTCCTCTCTATGAATGTTGGAGTAACGAAAGAAAAGATAGTAGGCTTTCTACAAAACCAAGTAGCTGTGAAGCTATTTATAACCAAGAACCTCGCCTCCAAGGATACATATATAAAGACAAAACAGATTCCAATATGATTCCTTTGTATCAGTGTTGGAGCGATAGTAGAAAGGATACTAGAACTTACACAGATCCAAGTGCTCATGAGGCTGTATATAATCATGGACCAGAAATTCTCGGGTATATCAGACCTGTAGAAACACTAAAAATGGTTGACTTTGACAACGATTCAAAGTTAATTGCTCTGGAAAATCAGTCTCTCAAAGCGATCGCACAAATGGTTGAAGAGATTCGAGAGCGCGATCGGGTCCAAGCAACTAAATCTAAATTGGTTTATCGACAAAGATTGAATAATATTTCCAGCAGTTCGCCAGTTCATCTTTATATTGGTAGATAAGTAGATATCACATTTTTTAATGTTTAATATCTTTGAGAATGGATAATCGGTTACAGATAATAGGTTAATTATTTATCATTTATATATGGTAATAAAAACCTCAAAATCTAGTTTCCATTATCCTTCTCTCTTGAGAGTAAATTAATTGTAATTAATCCAATATTATTAAATGAGTTAACGAAGAGATTAATTACCAATTACCAATTACCAATTACCAATTACCAATTACCAATTACCAATTACCAATTACCAATTACCAATTACCAATTACCAATTAACAATTACCAATTACCAATTACCAATTAACAATTACCAATTACCAATTACCAATTAACAATTACCAATTACCAAATTTAGCAATATTTTGCCACTCCAACTCAGAAAGTGGATTTATTTCAAATTTTATTCCAAAACAGTCAATAGCCGAATCAACTAAAGTATTAACTATCTTTTCAAGGTTAACTTTTTTGAAGTTAAATTCTTGAGAGCTAAATTCTTGAGAGTTAAATTTTTCAGAACTCAGTTCTTCTAGACGGTTATTTGCTGTTTCTAAACCATAACTTTCTAAAATATCTGGAAGCTTCACTAAAGTAAATGGCTCTGCATCAAAAACTTGAGCAAATAATTCTGGATCTGGTTTTAAACGTATAGAACCATGTTGCAGAATCACATTACCTTTTCGTAACTGAGCGCTACCAATGAATTTTGTGCGATCGGGTAAAATTAAATCTGCACTTGTTGCTGTTCCAAAACAGTTGGGATTATGGATGTAACCCCGTCCAGCAGTACCATAATGCAGATCTAAACCTAATTTTTGCCAACCTTGAATCAAAAATGTGCAGATTTTTTTGTATGCTTCAATGCGACTACCTGGAACATCGGATGTGACAACAGCGTAAGTTAGATCGCCTTGATGTAAAACTGCTCTTCCACCGGTAGGACGTCGTACCAAATCTAATTTTTGACCTTTCCAAGTCAGATTTTCCCAATGCAGGGGATATTTTTTTTGATGGTAACCTAAGGAAATAGTTGGTGATGACCAAATATAAAACCTCAGAGTTGGTGGATGGTTCCCCAATAAATGTTGTTCTAACAACCAGCGATCTATAGCCATCTGGACTTCTCCAGAAGCTTCTAATAAAGGAATTAGTCGCCAAGTTTGGTTATTGTTCAAGGTTTAGATTTGGAAGTTGGGTTTCAAGTTTGGATTCAAGGTTTGAGGGATGTGAGGAGAAGTTGAGGAAACTAAATCTTGGGTCAAATAAATATTATTAGTTAACCCCCGCATAAATGACGGGAGATTATAACAAAATTTAGATGATACCAAGCTTAAGCCATACCAAATTCAGCTTCTAGTGGTTCATCGCTATCATCAGCAATGGTTGCGACAATAGTAATAAGACGAGAAACTTCTCCAGGAGATAATTCAGCTAGAGTCCGGGTGGAGATTACCACAACTTGGTTTTCAATAATCCCAAAACGCGCTTCAAAAGTGCTAGTACAGTTCATTTCCAATAACTGTCGCATCATTTTTGGTTCATCTTTTGCAGGTAACTTGAGTACTGAAGACCAAACTGTTATTGTATCTTCATCGCTGGATCCTGTCAGTTGGACAAACACTTCAACTGTGCCATACTTAAATTTCCACAAGTAAGCACCTTCTTGTGGATGACTGACCATCGCGCTGTTGTCTTCATCTAGAGTAGAAATAACATTTTCAATTACTTCTACATGATTTATGCTACTAGTATTGAAAAATACTTCATTAATACTGTCATCATTTATAGCTGATTCAGCACCCATGTTTTCAAGATCTACTTGGTTAGCCATACAGATTTACCCTCAAAATTATGATAATTCCACACCTAATTTATAGCTTGAGAATCAAGAACGTGGAGTAGGTTTGATAGTTTATGAGGATTATGGAAAAAACCCCGGCACTTTAGTCCGGGGATGAATACTAATAGCAGAATTTATTCTGCCTTAATTGTGATTTGTCAATTTAGCTAAATGGATTAGCATAAATAGAGTAGTTGTAGTGTGGGGTCGATGAGGATATTTGAGTTCAAACTAAAAGGAAAAGAAAAGCAGTTTTGCCGTGTTGACAATGCTATTCGTACCAGTCAATTTGTGCGTAACAAATGTTTACGGTACTGGATAGACAATAAGGATAAAAAAGTCAATAAATATGCATTGAATAAATATTGTGTGGTGTTGGCTGCTAAATTTCCTTTCGCGGACGAACTCAACTCAATGGCTCGTCAATCTGCTGCTGAGCGTGCTTGGAGTGCAATTAGCCGGTTTTACGATAATTGTAAGAAGAAGATTAAGGGTAAGAAAGGATTTCCTAAGTTTAAGAAACATTCACGCTCGGTTGAGTATAAAACCAGTGGTTGGAAGCTTTCTGACAATAGGAAGTATTTAACTATCACTGACAACAAAGGTATTGGGACCTTTAAACTTGTTGGAACTCATGACTTGCATTTCTACAATATAAAGCAAATTAAACGAGTTCGTTTAGTGCGCCGCGCTGATGGATATTACGCGCAATTTGCAATTGATGTAGATGTCAAGATTGAGACAGAACCAAACAAAAAGATGATTGGGATAGATTTAGGACTGAAATATTTCATTGCCGACAGTAATGGTAATGTAGAAGCTAGTCCTAATTTTTACCGCAAATCTGAGAAACAGTTAAATCGTGCAAACCGTAAGAAATCCAAGAAGTACAGCAAGACTAGGAAACAAGCTAAGAAACCACAATCTAACAACTACCATAAAGCTAGAAATAGGTATGCCCGAAAGCATTTAAGAGTAAGTAGGCAACGTAAAGAGTATTGCAAGAGACTGGCATACTACGTAATCCAATCTAACGATTTGGTCGCCTATGAAGACTTGAATGTCAAGGGTATGGTTCGTAACCGACATCTAGCTAAATCAATTAGTGATGCTGGCTGGTCAACTTTCCGTGATTGGGTTGAATATTTTGGTCTGAAATATGGAAAGGTGACTATTGCTGTACCTCCGCACAACACGAGTCAAGATTGCTCTAACTGTGGTGAAAAAGTAAAAAAATCTTTGTCTACAAGAACTCATGTTTGTCCTCATTGTGGATTTGTGGAAGATAGAGACGTGAATGCTGGAATCAATATATTGAAGCGAGGACTAAGTACTGTGGGGCACACAGGAACCTACGCTTGGGGAGATTTGCCCTCTTGGGATGTTGGTGTAAACCTGCATTCTAACGGCGAGTCCGTGAACCAAGAATCCCCTGACTTATTGGATAAACCAAGCATCAGCACGGTTTAGATAGTCAGGGGAGTGTCAAAAGATTCATACAAGATTAAATAATAATTGTTCAAGAGCAAGGCAAAATAGAAGCAGGTATATTATTGTCTTCACATGAGCTACTGTCTCAACCCAAATTGTCCCCAACCGCAAAACACTTCCAATGAGAAGTTTTGTTTGCATTGTGGTTCCAAATTGCTGCTCAAAGAACGTTATCGCGCAATTCAACCTATAGGACAAGGTGGTTTTGGCAGAACTTTTTTAGCTAGAGATGAAGATAAACCTTCAAAACCCTATTGTGTAATTAAGCAGTTATATCCTCAAGCCCAAGGAACGAGTACTTTACAAAAAGCTGCAGAATTATTTACCCAAGAGGCGATGCGACTTGATGAATTGGGAAAACATCCACAAATTCCCGAGTTATTAGCATATTTTACCCAAGGCGATCGCCAGTACTTGGTTCAAGAATTTATCAATGGACAAAATTTAACCCAAGAATTAGCACAAAATGGGGCTTTTCAAGAGCAACAAATACTAGAACTCCTACAGGATTTATTACCGGTACTAGAATATTGTCACCTCAGACAAGTAATTCACCGCGATATTAAACCTGAAAATATTATTCATAAAATCGATTCTGTAAGTTCTCCTGAATCATTCGAGGAAGGGGGAAATTTATTTCTGGTAGATTTTGGTGCTGCAAAAGTTGCAACTTATACGGCTCTGAATCGTACTGGAACAAGTATTGGTAGTCCTGAATATGTCGCTCCGGAACAAATGCGGGGGAAAGCTATTTTTGCAAGCGATATTTATAGTTTGGGTGTAACTTGCATTCATTTATTAACAGGACATTCTCCTTTTGATATATACGATGTGAATCATGGAGTTTGGGTTTGGCAAAAATACATCAAAAACCCTGTTAGTAAAAAGCTAGTCCAGATTTTGGATAAAATGCTTGCTCATATTCCTGCTCATCGATATCAAACTGTAGAAGAAGTTCAAGGGGATTTAAATTTAATATCCAAACCAATATCTAAACCAATATCTAAAGCAGTTTCGAAATCTGTAAGAAAGAAAAAATCTGTTAATCCATCTCCACCTGTACCCCCACCTGCAGTTCAAATACCTTCTAATCAAAAATCTCAGAGTCAAATAGATCGGGAATTAGAAGAAATGAAAACTATATTTCTGGGTGGTAAACCAAAAAATAATTCTTCCAATCAATCTAATCCAAAACCCAATCCAAAATCCAGTTCAAAATCCAGTTCAAAACCTAATTCACAATCTAAATCTTCATCTCGCAGTAAAGATAAAATTGATACAGAGCTAGATGAATTGAAAGCTAAATACCTTGGTAATAATGAGTTTTAGAGCGGTCAAAACCAACAATCGTACATTTTGATTTCTCAGAACTTGCACCACTTAAATGATATTTGAGTCTTTAGATGCACAATTTCTTAGACCAATCCTGCTGTCCTCTACCTTGATGACACTTATATTGAGAACCAATCCAAACCATTTTCCACGATTTACCGTCACTTCCGGATGCTTCAAAGTCGACACGAGTGCGGATTCCATGCACAGAATCATCTAGAAGACCAGTCTCAGTCACAAGTACGGTTACAAAATTTGGTGCAACTTTATTCACAATTACATCTCGCTGAAAATTTCCTTCTTGAGGTTTTTCATCTGGTGGAGGAAAAGCTGCAGTTGCAATTGCTTTGGGGTCACTTTCTTTTAAAGATAAGGCTTTAGGAAGTTTATTGAGTTTAATTATATTGTAATTTTCCCGTTCTTTTGTAGCTTGAGCGATACCAACTGTGGACGAACCTTCTTGAATATCTGTTACAGGAGATGTAATGGGTGGAACTGACAAGTCATCTGCTAATTTTTTGGGTTCTGACGAACAAGCCACTAAAGATAATGTACTAAATAGCACAATCATTAAGATGTATTTATTCATTTATTAAAACCATCTACGTGAATTACCAGCCAACATTTAATACCAGTTCGATAAATCATTGCAACAGATTCTCCGGTAAAGACGCCACAGGCTCTGCAACGTCTCTACAAGGTGTCATGCACTCAACCGAAAACCGCTATATCTGTCTCATTATTTTTCCAAATTGGTATAAGATTTTGTTCGAACCCAAAATTAATAGAGACGTATTTGTTCACGGCTAATTGCAAGTTAATAAATTTACGTCTCTATAAAGCTTCTCTGATTCATTAATCGCAAAAACTAAGAGCCATGGTGACGTTGCTGCTCTATTTTCACTTCTGCACTTTTGAGTTTTTTCCCTTCGCTTAATTGACTAATAATTTCTGCAACATCTAAACCGGTAGTTTGTCTCAACTGCTCGATAAAAGCCGCCATCTTAGTTGCATTACTACCACCATTACCATCAATCATGGTGACATTTTCCACTGCAACTTCAGGAATACTCGATGACATCGCTTTGAGCAACACATCTAATTTTTGCAGTAAGAAAATTTCTTTGGCGCTATCGCCAGCAGCTACCCAAGACTCAGCTAAGCTCTTAATACCATCAGCCTGTGCTTTCCCATCTTCAACAATGCTAGCTGCATCACCCTTTGCTTTAGCGATCGCTCGTTCGCATTCGGCTTCAGCAGGTGCGAGCACATCTGCAATTAACTGCTGTTCTACCTGTTTAATGCGCTCGGTTTGTACCGCAACTTCTGCTTGTGTCTTCGCAATTTGCGTTCCTACAGTAGCTTCCGCTTCCGCTACTAATGCTACTCGTTTGGAAAGTGCATTTCTTACCCGTCTTTCTGCATCAGCTTTTGTAACTTCCAATTCTTTTTCTATTTTTCGTAGAGCTACTAACTTTTCGTTTTCTGAACTGCGAATTTCGGATTTTGCTTTGGCTTTTGCTTCTCCGATCCGTGCATTACGTAGCAATTCAGCTTGTTGTTTGCGTCCCAGAGAGTCGAGGTAATGGACATCATCAGAAATATTTTGGATTTGCAAACTATCCAAAGCTAAACCCAGTTTTTCTAAATCGTCTTCAGCTTCTTCTAATAAACTTTTAGCAAAAGCAATCTTATCTTCGTTTACCTGTTCTGGTGTCAAACTTGCGAGAACACCCCGGAGATTACCTTCTAAGGTTTCCTTTGCAAGTTGTTCTATTTGTTTGCGACTTTTACCTAACAGGCGTTCAATTGCATTGTGAAGAACTGGTTCTTCTCCAGCAATTTTGATGTTTGCAACCCCTTCAACTGTGAGGGGAATACCGCCTTTTGAGTAAGCATTTGCTACCTTAAGGTCAATAATCATGTTGCTCAAATCCATGCGGAAAGTCCGCTCCAACAATGGGGTTTGAATACTACTACCACCTTTAACTAGGCGATATCCGACCTGACCACCAGTAGAAGTTCTATGTTTACCACCAGCAAAAATTAATACTTCATTCGGCTGACAGATATGATAAAAGTAACGAATTATCCAGTAAGTTGCTGCCGAACCTGCGCCGAAAATACCTAGGAGTAAACTGATTATTTCTATCATTTTTATCTATTATTTGTAGTTAATGATTGACTTTTGAGAATTAAATTGGAATTGAGAATTAAATTGGAATTGAGAATTAAATGGGAATAACTAACTTTCAACAGCTTTATTGCTAGTTAGAGTTCCAATGACATCAATGCCAATAGTCTGATGAATGCTCTCTAGATACTGATTTAATATTGCTGGGTAAACTTTGACTAGACTTGCTAAGGATTTACCATCGCCGTTATCTACAACATTAATTTTATCCAGTTGGAGTCTTCCGGGAATTTCCACTGCTTCAGAAAGGATTTGTTCAATTTTTTGAATTAAAAATAACTGTGATGCATCAGTACCAGTTTCTTGCCATACCAGAGAAAGCATTTCATTAACTAGAGCAGCAGCTTTCGCATTTTCAGCAATTACAGCCGCCTCACCACGGGCTTGTAGTTCTTGTGCTTGTTGTTGTGCTTTTGCTGGAAGTACTTCATCAGCTTCCAAGCGCAAACGTTCTAACTCTGCACGTAATTGTTGTAATTTTTGCTCGAATAATGCGCGTTTTTCCTTAGCTGTGGCAATGCTAACTTCTTCTTCCGAACGTGCTTTTTGTTCTAATTTGGCTTTAAATTCCCGTAGTTCATTTTCTTTTTCCTGAACTATAATCTGATTTTGAGTTTTAGCAACTTCTGCTTCTTGTTGACATTGGGCTTCTACTTGTTCCGCTTCGCGAATAGCGTCCGATTCAGCAATCTCTGCATCTCTAACAATTGCTGCAATGCGGCTACGACTGATAGAACTGAGATAACCTACGTTATCAGAAACACTCTGGATTTTCAAAGTATCAATTTGTAAACCCAATTTCATCAAATCGCGACTAACATCTGAAGTAATACGTTCGACAAATTGTAAACGGTCTTCATTCACTTGTTCTGGAGTTAGAGCCGCAACAACCCCCCGTAGGTTACCCTCTAGGGTTTCCCTTGCTACTCGGAGAATTTTTTTGCGATCGCTCTCTAAAAATCTTTCAATCGCATTACCAACAATTGTTGGGTCGCTCGATAATTTAACGTTAGCAATAGCTTGAATATTTAATGGCGTCCCACCTTTGGAATAGGCATTCTTCACCTCCACGGGAACGGGCATAGTAGTTACGTCCATGCGTTTAACTGTTTCCACGATGGGAATACGAATCGCCCGACCGCCAGCTAAAACTCGATATCCTAATTCCTGTCCGTCTCTGGTTTTCCACTTCCGACCAGAAATAACCAGCACTTCATTGGGCTTGCAAATACACAAACAAGATTTGATAAACCACACAAATAAAACGACACCAAATATACCCAAAGCAATCGGTAAGCTGGTGATAAGTGCTCCATCAATCTGGCTTCTTTGGATATGCAAAGGATTTCTGGGTTCAACTTGTGCAACAGTTACTGTTTGAGGGTTTTGTTGTAAAAAATATTTCATTGACATGGATTTTTTATAAGTAATGAGTAAGAAGTAAAGAGTAAGGAGTAAGGAGTAAAAAGTAATTAGTGATTGATAATATCCCAATCGCCAGAGGCTATGACTATAGCTGCGCTACCTATAGCTGCGCTACCTACGGATCCGGAGCTGTCACCTGCGGATCTGCCGACGCCGTAGGCTCTATGCCGCTCACGCAGTGCTATCCCTAGTCGCCAGTCCCCAGTCCCCAATCCCTAACGACTCAAGGAATTTTCACCTACAACCCAGACTTGATTTTCGTTTGTTTCGACAATTAAGACTCTATCTCCAGCTTTAAAACCTACAGGGTCATCTGTACCAGCAGTGAAATCAAGCATGGATCCTTTGATTTTTATCCGTACTTTACCTCTACATGTTCTATCAAAAGGAATCTCTACTGTAGCAAAAAGACCAATCAAACTTTTAGTAGACACTAAACTATCGACTTTCTGGCGACGGCGTTGGACAACAATTAAAAAAACAATTACTGCACCACAGCACATACCAATAATGATTGCGATCGCTACAAATATTAATATTTGAAGGTTCATTTGTTATTCCTCAGTATTTGTTTTAACCTATATTGCTTTTTCTGGCTATCAACATCAAAAGCTTACGATGCAATCTCTTTGCTGTGTCATTCTTGATGTGTGCAGTATTACTTTCTCAATCTCCATGGAAGTCGAAAGGTTTTTATATTATTAGGTTTACAAAAGTTAAATGGACATAATCAACCTTTATGACGCATATCTAAAGTCATACTAACCCAATTAACCTGGAGTAAGGGGGGGTAAATATGCCCTGATAAAGTTTAAAGTAGTGTAAATTCCGCATAGGTGTGACAAAAATTTTGAGCCTTTCAAGCCCTAATTAAAAATTAGATCTTGTGTAAGTCTCAAATTTACAATTAGCTTCTACTAGATAACCACAATTTAGAGTTTTATATTTTCGGAAAAATACTAAATTATTTCGATGTCATTAGGAGTAGGCATAAAAATTAAGCCCTCAAAGAAGACTTTCTACGGTTGTATTTTATTATTTAGTTTTTATTAATCTTTTCTTACTTAGTTATCAAGCGGGATTTTCACGATGGAGTAAAAACCAATATAACACTCGTCCTGTTATAACGCTGTATAAAATAGCAGACGCAATCGCTAATTCTATCCAGTTCCAAGGAAAGTAGGAAAAATGAAGAAGCACTGATATTGTGATACCTATAAAGGCTGCAAGCACGCAACTTATGAGAGAAGATAAAATCCAAATGATGGCAAAATGTCGGTGAACTATCCACTTTTTTAGCAAAAACCACTGAGTTAATCCAGCTATCGCTCCACCTAACCCACTTGCAATCGCGGCTAAAATACCCACGGCGATTACATCACCAAAGTACGGAAATAAGATATTACTAGTATTTTTACCAACTACTAAAAAAGTGTAAACTCCCAAAGGTAAAGCTAAAGCATTACTTAAAATCCACATAGTGCTGATTTTAGGTAAATATTGTTTTAAAATTACCCACTGGGCGATACCAATAATTATGCCAACAAAACCATAAATTAGAATTATATATAAAATTTTATTTGATTGAAGCTGGATAAAAGTTCTATTTAATAACCAGTTCATGCCAAAACCAAAGGGTATACTGGCACAGAATCCAATTAAATTTGTAATTATCCATTGTCGGAATATTTGTTTGGATCGCTTTGATTCTGACATATAAACATTCGAAATATAAATTTATAATTTACTGTTGATAATATCAAAGAAACACTCAATATTAGCGAACAAAGAAAAATTACCGTAAGTCGAATATTTTGACCCATTCACAAAACAATATTTCATCTGACACTGGTAATGAGATTAATCTTAATTTTGTCTAATTTTATCTGAGTCCAAATCTGACTTGAAGTCTAAATTTAAATCTGAATGGAATTTGAATTTGAACTAGAATTTAAATCTATATTTGAACCTGAATCTAAGTCAGAATCTGAAACTGGTTCGGAATTTAAAATTGATGCAGCCTCGTGCAACAATTGATGCTGTTCTTTTTGAATATCTGCTAACCTGCCAGAAATTTCTTTCAATCTTTGTTGTTTTTCTAGAGAAACGACTTTTTCCCCCACGACTGGTGATATTGTCGAATTATTCAATTTATTAATATTTTGCTTGGTAGGTGAATCAGTTGGGTGCTTGTATTTAAATTTTATAAATAATAGTTTGATAAGTTTATTCAAATATAAAAAGCTTAACTTTAAACCTGCCTGAAGTAATTGTAAAGGTAGTCGGATAATAGATAAGCTTGCCGATTCGATTAATCTAACAGTAGCCTTAATTAAGCTAAAAATTAGAGCTATTGCAAATATAATGAAAATTATACTAATAATTGGATGGTTAGCACCCCAGGAAAGAATTTGTGTCAGTTTGAAAAGTGCGGGATGTTGCTCTAAAAAATTACCTAAGGAAGAGTCTATTGCTATTTGAAATGTATTTCCTAAAGAATCCTTAGCCTGCTCAGTAGTAGCAGTAAATTTATTAACAAACTTATCCGTCACTCGATCTGCTGTAGTTTGCCAAGATTCACCAATTTGTTGTGCATTCTCACTCCAAGAGTTGAATCCTTGATGCACAATTTGTTTTGCCTTCTCAACCTGCTCGGGTATTTTAACAGGTAAATTTAAATTTAAGTTTTCTGATAAATTCATTTGCGAGAAAAGCTTAACTACCTACTAATATAGAGACTTTCTCGCGATTTGGGATGTTATAGCGCTGCGGGATTTATCAGGAACAGATTAAGTTCCTAAAAGGGCTGGCGATCGCTTTTTTTAAGTTAGATTTTCTCCCCTTCCTAAACTCAGGGGAGATAAGTAACACTAAAACTATGAGCTAGCTTAAGATTTATGAAGAAGAGACTATTTTCGGTTGTGGTAAATGAAACGCATCGTCTTACTCGCAGGGTTTGAATCTTTCAATGCTGACTTGTACCGTAAAGCAGCAAAAGTGGCGATATCTCGCTGTCCGCAATTAGATATTCGGGTATTTAGCGACAGGGATATCAATACTAAACGGGCTGAGGTGGAAGCAGCACTTGATGGTGCAGATGTGTTTTTCGCCAGTTTATTATTTGACTACGACCAAGTTTTGTGGATTCGCGATCGCATTGGTAAGATTCCCATCCGTTTGGTGTTTGAGTCCGCATTGGAACTGATGAGTTGCACGAAAATTGGTGCATTTTCCATTGGTGATAAGCCGAAAGGAATGCCCAAACCAGTAAAATTTATCCTTGATAAGTTTGGTAATGGACGGGAAGAAGATAAATTAGCCGGTTATATTAGTTTTTTAAAGGTTGGTCCTAAATTATTAAAGTATGTTCCAGTCCAGAAGGTACAAGACCTGCGCAACTGGTTAATTATTTATGGTTATTGGAATGCTGGTGGTTCTGAGAATGTTGCTGCTTTGTTCTGGACACTAGCAGAAAAATATTTAGATTTGCAAGTTGGTGATATTCCCCAACCAATAGAAACTCCGAATATGGGGTTATTACATCCTGATTATCAAGGTTACTTCGAATCTCCCCGCGAGTATTTGGAGTGGTACCAAAGTAACCAATCCCCGATAGCAAGTCAAAAGTCAAAAGTCAAAATTCAAAAGCAAGAAATTACCAATTCCAAATCGCCAATTCCAAATCGCAAATCCCCAATCGCAAATCCCCAATCCCCAGTCATCGGAATCCTTCTTTACCGTAAACACGTTATTACCAAACAACCATATATTCCCCAGTTAATTCGCCGTTTTGAGGCTGCGGGTTTAATTCCTTTACCGATTTTCATTAATGGTGTAGAAGGACATGTTGCTGTGAGAGACTGGATGACAACTGAATATGAAACTCAGCAACGTCAGCAAGGTAAGGTGGAAACTCTTTCTTTATCTAAGGAAGCAGTAAAAGTCGATGGAATTGTTTCTACCATTGGTTTTCCTTTGGTGGGTGGTCCCGCAGGTTCCATGGAAGCGGGACGTCAAACCCAAATTGCTGTAAATATTCTTACTGCTAAAAATGTACCTTATATTGTTGCTGCACCGTTGTTAATTCAAGATATTCATTCCTGGACGCGTCAGGGAATTGGTGGATTGCAAAGTGTGGTTTTATATGCTTTACCGGAATTAGATGGAGCGATTGATACTGTTCCTTTGGGTGGTTTGGTGGGAGAAGATATTTATCTAGTTCCCGAACGGGTGCAAAGATTAATCGGTCGAGTCCAAAGCTGGGTAAATCTCAGACAAAAACCAGCATCTGAACGAAAAATTGCGATTATTCTCTATGGTTTTCCCCCTGGATATGGGGCTACGGGTACTGCTGCATTATTAAATGTTCCTCGCAGTCTATTAAAATTCTTACATTCATTAAAAGACCAAGGTTATGATGTTGGTGAATTACCCCAAGATCCTGAAGAATTAATTCGTTGGGTTAAGGAAGCAGATGAAAATCCGGTCAACAAAGAAGAATTTGCATCTCAAAATATATCTCAAGTTCATGCTAATGACGATAATCGCCGAGTAGGTTCTAGTGTCAACGCTCGTAGTTTAGAGCAATGGTTGGGATATTTGGGTACTTCTCGGATCGAAAAACAGTGGAAATCTTTAACTGGTACTAGTATTAAAACCTTTGATAATGAGCTACAGATTGGTGGAATTCAACTAGGAAATGTGTGGATTGGGGTACAACCACCTTTGGGAATCCAAGGGGATCCAATGCGGTTAATGTTTGAACGGGATTTAACACCCCATCCCCAATATGCAGCTTATTATAAGTGGTTGCAAAACGAGTTTTCCGCAGATGCGATCGTTCATTTTGGAATGCATGGAACGGTAGAATGGTTACCCGGTTCGCCTTTGGGTAATACTGGTTATTCTTGGTCGGATATTTTGTTGGGAGATTTACCAAATTTATACATATATGCGGCAAATAATCCTTCTGAATCAATTTTGGCAAAGCGTCGCGGTTATGGGGTATTAATTTCCCACAATGTACCGCCTTACGGTCGTGCGGGACTGTATAAAGAATTGGTAGTACTGCGGGATTTAATTTCTGAGTATCGGGAAGATCCAGAAAAGAATTATGCTCTCAAAGAAGCAATTTGCAAAAAGATTGTGGATACGGGTTTAGATGCAGATTGTCCGTTTACAGAAGCAAAGCGTTTGGGTATTCCCTTCAGTCCAGAAAATGTGCGCATGTTCAGCGATCGCGCTTTTAGGGATTATTTGGTAGATTTATACGAATATTTGCAGGTCTTGGAAAATCGCCTGTTTTCCTCTGGGTTACATGTGTTGGGTGAAGCACCGAACGAAGAAGACATGCGGTCGTATTTAGAAGCTTACTTTGGCGAAGAAGAGTTAGAAGAAGTAGAAATACAGGAAGACTCAGACAAACACGAACACAAAAAGCTAGTTCACGATCTGTTAATGCAGAGTACGGATGAATTAACAAATTTGTTACGGGGTTTGAACGGAGAATATATTCCCCCCGCACCGGGAGGAGATTTGTTACGGGATGGTCCTGGTGTGTTACCGACAGGAAGAAATATTCATGCCTTAGATCCCTATCGTATGCCTTCTCCTGGCGCTTACGAACGGGGACGGGAAATTGCAAAGAAAATTATTAGTCAGCATTTGCAACAAGAAGGAAGTTATCCAGAAACCGTAGCAGTTATGTTGTGGGGTTTGGATGCAATTAAAACTAAAGGTGAATCTTTAGGTATTCTCCTGGAATTAGTTGGTGCAGAACCGGTGAAAGAAGGTACCGGAAGAATTGTCCGTTACGAACTCAAACCTTTAGCTGAGGTAGGACATCCGCGCATTGATGTCTTAGGAAATTTATCGGGGATTTTCCGCGATAGTTTTGTGAATATTATTGAATTATTAGATGATTTGTTTCAACGTGCTGCGATCGCAGACGAACCAGAAGACCAGAATTTTATCAAAAAACATGCTTTAGCATTACAAGCGCAAGGAGTAGAAAACGTATCTGCAAGATTATTTTCCAACCCTGCGGGTGATTTTGGTTCTTTAGTAAACGACCAGGTAGTTGATGGGAATTGGGAATCAGGGGAAGAATTAGGAAATACTTGGCAAGGTCGGAATGTTTTTAGTTACGGTAGAGAAGATAAAGGACAAGCACGTCCGGAAGTTTTAACTCAGTTGCTGCAAAGTACCGATCGCATTGTCCAAGAAATTGATTCGGTTGAATACGGTTTAACTGATATTCAGGAATATTACGCTAATACTGGCGGTTTAAAGAAAGCTGCAGAAAAACAAACCGGGAAAAAAGTCACAACCAGTTTTGTGGAAAGCTTTTCTAAAGATACTACCCCCCGAGACTTAGACGATTTATTGCGAATGGAATATCGCAGCAAATTGTTAAACCCTAAATGGGCGCAAGCTATGGCGGATCAGGGTTCCGGTGGTGCTTACGAAATTTCCCAACGTATGACAGCCTTAATTGGTTGGGGTGGTACTGCTGATTTTACTGATGATTGGGTATACGACCAAGCCGCAGATACCTATGCTTTAGATGCAGAAATGGCGGAGAAATTGCGTAAAAGTAATCCTGAGGCGTTTCGTAACATTGTAGCGAGAATGCTAGAAGCCCACGGACGGGGTTTTTGGGAAGTTAGTGATGAGAAGTTGCAGAAACTGCGGGAATTGTACGATTTGAGCGATGAAGAATTGGAAGGGGTAGAAATGTGAAGAAGCCAAAAATACAAATATTGAGATAGAAATTGATAAATTTTGCGCAGCACTGAAGTGGAATCCCCAGTTGGATTTTGACCCTGAGGAGAAAGTGCAGGAATTTTAGCAGGAAGGATGGGGGAACGATTTTTAATAATCAAGACTTACGCACGGACAACGTAAATGCGGTCATTGCGACGATAGGAAGCAATCCCAAACCATTGGAAATTGGTAACGAGTGCGTAAGTCCTAATAATGACTAAATCTCTAAATTCTCACCATTAACGTTATTTTCTTCGGTCTCATCTGAGTACCTTTGGGATAGTACTTCGCAATTCAGATTTCAAATCATTTGCTGGATGCATTTATTTTAACTTGAAGTGTGATTTTCAAGTATAAAAATGACACTAAGGAATAGTCAGTGATGATAAATTGCAGAATTTGCGGGAATTGTATGATTTGAGCGATGAAGAGTTGGAAGGGGTGAGGGTTTAATAGTTCATAATAACTACAGTTGCTAATTTAAAAGGTTTTAAGATTTATGCTAGAAATTAGCAACTCACCAAAAAATTAGAATAGTTTTGAAGGAGATTTATTTGGCAGACACTTTTGATCGACGTTGTCAACTAGGTGCTTCTCGTCGTCGACTTGAAGATGCGATCGCTTTGCATGGCTGTAAGCGTTGGGCTGGTTCTATTTATCTTGGTGGTTACGCGATTGAATGCTCTCTGAAGTCCTTAATTTGTTACATGGAAGCTAAAAATAACTTTAAGGATACTCAAATATTTAAAAATGGTCTACAAGGTTCAGAATTACATAGTTTGACAAAATTATCGAGGGATTTGCCTAAATTACAACGTGCTATTGCTTTAGATCGCACCAATGTTTATCGTAATGCGTGGAATACAGTTTCATCCCTGTGGCGTAATGACGAATTACGCTATTCCGAAAAAATGGGAGATGAGATAGAAAGTCAACGCTTCATACAAGCAGTGAAAACATTACATGGATTGCTAATGAGTCAACAAGGGGAGACATCATGATTAACCAAGTTACATCGCCCCTTCATATTGAAGAACATCTAAATCGTGAGTTCAAGCGTGAAGATCCAGAAGCACAAATAAAGGTTAAACGTACATCACTGGGATGGTTAAACATTCGGATAATTACAAATTCTTTCGAGAATAAATCATTAGAAGAACGAGAACAAAAAACAGATAAGCTTCTCAAAGTCATAAATACTAATCTTGGTCAATACCCAATTGCTGGCTACGATCTACTAACTCCAAAAGAAGTTACTGATAATTCTCCAGAATATATACAATTACCTTTGTGGTCAGATATTTTAATGGCTCCAGAACCTGACCAACCAGCAATTTTAGATGAAGATAACCCGACCAAAACACCTCAAATTGTTACTTTTTACTCTTTTAAAGGAGGTGTGGGTCGTTCCACAGCTTTGGGAATGGTCGCAGGTGTTCTCGCAACTCGTAATCGTCGGGTTGTGATGGTAGATTTTGATTTAGAAGCACCTGGAATTTCAATTTTATTTGACCCCGATATCGAAAAAATCAATGAAGAACAATATGGCGTTTTAGATTACTTACATCAACGCTATCTAACACCAGATCAAAATATTCCCAAAATAGAAAGTTGTATTTCTCAAATTAAGTTACCTACTCGTGGCGAACTTTTTTTAGTTCCCGTTGGAGAATATGATGAAAATTACATACATCGTTTAGCCGATCTTGACCGACAAACTTTAGAAAATTTTTATAAGGGTGCAAATAATCCAATCGAACAGCTGATGGAAGATATAAAAACTTCCTTAAATCCAGATGTAATTTTGATTGATGCACGTCCTGGCTTCAGTGATATAAGTGCGATCGCGCTCTTCGATTTAGCAGATACTGCAATCATTTGCTTTTCACCCACCGATCAAAGCTTTGAAGGACTACGTTGGGTTGTGCAAGGTATTCGAAAACAAAACCAATATCAGGCTAAACCCGATATTCGCTTTCTACTTACACCTATGCCTGCAGTAGCATCACAGCAATACCAAGCTTGGATAACAAAAGTTGAAGATTGGATTGCAGATAATTGGGGTTTACCTGATGAAATAACTATCAAAGAGCTTTATTATGAAATTCCATATAATCTTAATATTACAACTTTGTCTAGTCTGGTAAATCTACCAAACAGTTTACTTACCAACTATTTGCCAATCGCTGATGCTATTGAGGCTAGTTTGGCAGATGTTAAGACTGAATTAGCGACTAATACAAATATTTTTAACCGTACAAATATTTTAAATGAATTACGCTTTGATGCAGCAACGGCACAAGAATTAGAAGCTGAGAATATACCGAATATATTTCAACGTACAGAAGATTTTCCTAAATTTTTAAGTAATAAAAACTGGCTAATTCGAGGTGCGAAAGGAACAGGTAAAAGCTTATTGTTCAGATTATTTGTAGAGCAACCAGATAAAGCAAAAGAACAGGCTCATTATGAAGTAAATTTAAGTAACGTTGATTTTATCGCCGCTCACGGTCAACCCAGATTAGGAGGACCGATCCTAGAAAGTAGCGATCTAGCTAGTTACGAGCAACAAGTGGGTGAAGACAACTGGTCTATATTCTGGATAAATTACGCACTTTTGCAATTATGCCACCGTTTGCCTGAGTTACGTTCGCTTAATAGTTTAGATCGAGAGTTACTTACACTGAGTGCTCAAGACGATCCTCAACACTCTGTGATCGTATCTTGGTTGGTTGAACGCGCCCAATCTCCGCAAGCAGCTTCCCAAGCAGCTGATGAACTGCGTTTAATTGATCGCTGGTTACGAGATAATAAAAAAGTTGTGTGGCTGCTTTACGATGAACTAGATGCTGGCTTTGGTTCGACAAATAAAGATTATATTAGAAGAAGAAAAGCCCTCGAAGCATTATTAGCATGGTGTTTAGAAAGCGGGACAAGCCTAAAATCAATAGTTCCTAAAATATTTTTGCGTGAAGATATTTGGAATCAGCTCAACTTCACTAACAAAGGGCACTATACTGGGCGTTCGCTTCAATTACGCTGGGATGAAACTGACCTCTGGAGAGTAGTACTACGTCAAGCTCTCAAGAGTTCTAACACTTTAAGTGAATTTTTAGAACAAAAATTTGGGGTAACCGTGGCTCGACTTAATGCAATTAATTTAGAGCAACTACGTACCAGCTTATATACTTTATGGGGTGAGCGGATGGGTCGCACAAAAAAGGCTTACACCTATAACTGGGTTCGCACTCGTATCGCTGATGGACAAAAAAACTGCTTCCCTAGAAGTTTAATCCTACTATTACAAGAAGCAGTTAAACGTGAAAAGGATTTCTCCACAGAATATAGTTCTGAGATCGTCTTACGTCCAAAAGCTTTAATTGATGCTTTTCCCTATGTTTCTCAGCAACGAGTAGATGAGGTACGTAACGAATATCCTGAACTGGTTGAATATCTCAATAAATTACAGAGTGAACGTTCTCCTATCGATGAAAATCGCTTGACTGAAATATGGGGTATTAAAGATGGAGAATTAGCCCTTCGTATTAAAGATATGGTTGACGCTGGAATTTTTACAGAACGTTCGCGTCCAAACGATTCTCCTCCTCGTATTTACGCTATTGCTGAACTTTACTTGTATGGATTAAGTATGATCCGTAAAGGACAGAGATAGCAAGGTTCCTTGTTTTCAACTTACTCCCTTGCATTCCTTCTTTAATAAAGGCTTAATTTCCCCCGCAACTTTGGCAGATACTTTTTCTTTATTAATAGGAATATTAAAAGGATTATTTACAAAGAAAGAATGATTTGAGATGTCAGTTTGGATCCGGTCGGGAATATCTTCTTGGGAAATATTTCCTTGATTGACATCTTTAATTGTCTTAATTAATTCTGGCTCAGCAATTCTAATAATAATAGGTTTGGCAATATTAGCTCCCCGAGAACCAAAGTCAGTTTCTTTCAGCTTTTGTTTGATCGCATTTCGACAAACCTGCTCGGAAGATGCAGCCACAGCATATTTTGGCAAACTCCCCCCAATCGCCACGCCAAATATGACTATTGAAATAGCAATATGGTTAAATACCTTCATATGGTTAAACTACAATTATATAAACTATGTTCTACCTATATTATGAGTAGAAATAATTAAAAGCCAGTAGTTTAAATTTGCACGCTAACTCCAATCGTTGGAATTCTGAGGGGTAGCTAGGATTTATCAACTTAGAAACTACCAGGTAAGGTAATTGACTAATACCTTATAAAAACAAAACATTATTGCTAACAACATAATGACTTGATACCCAAGAAAAGGAGAAAGTAGCAAACCCCAAAAAGCTGCGATTAAAAATAGAAGTCTTTTATCTTTTTTATATGTTTCTCTATTTTTAATAATGAACTCTGAAATCTCTTTTTTTCTCAGTTGATATCGGGATTGTTTATCCATAAAAACATCTAAAATAATTTACAAAGGAAATTACTTTATCTACAAAAATCAAGGCAAAAATCAGAATTAGTTTTGTGAAAAATAGAATACTAAGGTTTACTAGATTTATTAAAATAAAGTTTTTGACCCTTAAGCTTTTTAATGAAAATAATATATCAAATCAAAAATTTAAAGTTTGTAATTTGAATTTACTATAACTAAAAGTAAATATAAAGCGGTATTCTTACTGAAAAAAATAACATTTAAAAATACTACTTCAAGTGCAATTAATTACACAAACAGTTCACTAGTTAGTATAATTAACAACTACTATTTGAAGCAAATAACCTTGTGAATGAATGATTGTTTTGCAATTTCAACACTTCCAATACCTTCGTTCACACAAAATTAATCTTTTTCTGGAAATAATCTCGCATTTGCACAGAAATTCTTCAATGTTGTTCTTTGCTGTTAGTTAACAGAGAGTTCCTAAAAATATTGCGATAAAATATTGCGATCGCGTGGGAAAATCCACTGTAAACGACCCAATCAAATTAATTCCAATCTTCTATTAGCTGACGGGCAAACTCTATAGCTTCATGGGGCGTAGATACTTTGCCTTCAGCTTGTGCCACTTTGATTTCTGTCAACAATTCCCCTACTAGTGGCGAAGAAGGTATATTTAGATATAATATAATATCCTTACCACTCACTAACTGAGTGGAATGACTAACCAGATCATCAGGGTCAAGGTAGCGAGCGATCAAGGGTGCGATCGCCTCTACCCTATTATTATCTGCCATAAATAAAATTGTTGTAGTTGGGAATACATCTCCCGCTGTTTGGAAGAAAAAAAACTGTTCTCTTAAGGACATCTCACCTGAATTCAAGGTTTTTAAGGATTTCAGAGCAGTGGTAACAGCTTTAATTTCTGCACGGCTATAAGTTAAGTTTTGTAACTCAATTTCTGCTACTTCTGGATCTGGGCTTGCGAGCATCGCAAGTTTAGCAATACCCAGCCAAGTGGTTTTGACGGTATCCCGAATATATTCTGGAAATTTCTTCCCTAACTCCATCCAACTTTGAGCGAGTAAGGAAGCAGCTCGATCCACCTCCATCAATTTAGCTACGCGCTCGGGAGTAGCACTTTTAAAAAATGGTGATAGTAAATTATCTTCCCAAGCTTTTTTTAACCAAGGAGTTCCTTCAGGTTTTGTTAACATGTAACTAATTTCTACCCTTACTCTCTCCGCAGCTAATGAAGTAACATGTGAAGCTAAGGAACAGATAGCGGCTTGAGTTTTGGCTTCAATGCTAAAACCCAATTGAGATGCTTGACGATATCCCCGTAATAATCGCAAGGGATCATCTTGTAAATTTGCAGGTGATACCATCCTCAGAATACCTGCTTTAATATCCTCTTCACCTTTGAGTGGATCGATTATTTTTTGCCTATATGGGTCATAGGCGATCGCATTAATTGTAAAGTCGCGTCGGTGCAAATCAACTTCCAGAGTATCTCCTTCTTGTCGAGCAAAATCTGCTGTTGCGTTGGGAAAAACTACGCGAGCAATTTCTCTTTCTGCATCAAGTAAAACAAACCCAGCTTGATAATGCTTAGCAATGTTACGCGCTACACCCACAGCATCGCCAGGTAATACAAAATCTAAATCTAGATATTCTCGTTTTCGACCTAAAAGCCCATCCCGCACTGCACCGCCAACAATGTAAGCTGGCTTTGGTAAAAGTTCTAAGTCAAAGGGACAATTTCCCGGACAGACGAGAGAATTAAGGAAGTTTGACATTGTAATAAAAATAAACCTTCCGGCTAGTAATAAAGCCAGTTATTAAGCTAGATTAACAATAAAGGTATTGGAGTTGATTTCCCTATGTGTATTTGTGTCAACTGCCACTATGTAGATCGCTGTGTCACTTACAATGCAGTAGAAACCCAGCATCAGCAACCTCATTTAACTGAGGAGCCTGATTTTGAACCTAATGAACCATCCATCAATGTAAATATTCGTCCCCGTGAAGACATAATTGAAATGGAATGGGATGTGGTTGGCTGTCTTAGCTTTAAGAAAGATGCTGGAAAATGGTCTAGGTTACGTCCTGGTGAAGCAATACCAACTTAATTACAAATTTTTATAATGCTGCTTTAGAGAATGCTAAAAGTACCTTAGATTCGATCGCAAGTACCCAAAATTCCATAGCTCGTTTAATCTAAATTTAATCCACCTTCTCAAAGAAAAACGTTAACGCCATAAGATTATTGGGTAATTTTTTGCTTTCTTTTTTTCTGTTTCCTAATTTGCGGTCTCTAAGTTTATCGGTAGTAAAATTAATTGTTTCTTAATTTTTGCTGGCTTCGTTTGGGCTCTTTTGCTGAAACAAACCTAAAACTAATACTTTTCCAAAAGTTCTCCAGATGTTGCCGATTGTCAAACTCACATGGTTAAATTAACCGGTAAAATAATTTAATTCTAATTAATCTCTAGTTGACCTTTGAGCAGAAAACAAGAGCATCTTCAATCTAAAAAGTATGTTTTAGCCTTACATACTACAACTCCGGAATTAGGTTTAGCAATTAGTAACTTTGACGGAGGGGATAAGCGTTCTAAGGTTTGGAATCTAGAACGAGAGTTATCCAGCCAGATGCACCAATGCCTGATCGAATTTATTAAACCACAACAATGGCAAGATTTAGCTTTTATTGCTGTCGCCAAAGGTCCGGGGGGTTACACAGGAACGAGAATTGGGATGGTGACTGCTAGAACTTTAGGACAACAATTAGACATCCCTGTATTTGGTATCTCCACATTAGCTGCGTTTGCTTGGCATTATCTTACCAATCTCGAGCTTAATAAGGGCAAAGGTGAAAAAACGTTAGCAGTACAAATGCCAGCACAAAGAGGTAAATTATTCACAGCTATTTATCAAACTACACCAAATATTTCCCCATTTAAAGTTTTATTACCAGATACAGTATTAACTCCTGAAAGTTGGCAAGAAAAATTGTCGAAACTTAATCTGAACTATCAACTGCTTGAAGCTAATTCTGAGTTAGCAAAAACAGTCACTAGTATTTTAGATTTAGCTTATATTGACTGGTGCAAGGATAAATTTCCTCTATGGTCGGAAGCACTACCATTTTATGGTCAGCATCCAGTAGATATTTAGTTTGAATATTTTTCTATTTCTCCAGACAGAGTGTTCGCTCTCATTACACCTATAATTCGAAGAAAATAATTCTTTAGTGCGAACGATTTATTCGATAAAAATAGTTAAGCCAAACAGAAAATATCTTTAATAAAATATTTTATTCTCAGCCTGAAATTAAACATCTCATAAAAATTGTTTTTTTTAGGTTGCTTTTTTTTCTAAAAAAAATTAATCTTTGCAATTGTTACCTAATATTTAATTGCAGATTTGGTGTATGTTTAGGAGCGAAATTAACTACCGGTAATACATTACTAGATTTCCTGTTTTATATTATACGCAATCAAGATTGGGGTTTTGTCTTCAAAAAATGTTGATTATTTCACTAACTCGATATTTAAATCAGTCGATTCTCTAACAGTCAATCTCAAGTATTTAATCCCAAGCTAGAGGGACTTATATTTTTAGAGGATTTTTTATATTTAATATTTATATTTAATATTTATTTTTAATACTTATTTTTAGTATTTATTTTGTTTCCAACCCCAAAGAATAAATTGAACCGAGAACATTGAGATTTAGTCTAATCACTTAGCAGCATAATTTTCATGAGAATTGCTTTCCTGGTAGATACGTTCCCTGTAATTTCAGAAACCTTCATTGTTAATCAAATTGTGGGTTTGATTAATCGCGGACATGATATTCACATATATACCAAAAATCGCGGTAATATGTCGAAATATCATACTGATATAACTAAGTATAATTTGCTTGAAAAAACAACTCTGTTGGAGCAAGCACCAAGAAGTTATTTGTGGCGATTGATTAAAGGGTTCGGATTATTTATAACAAACTTCCATAAAGCACCTTTAGCTTTTTTGTACTCATTTAACTTTCTAAAATACGGCAAAAAGGCTCTGTCTTTAAGGTTAATGTACTCGATAGTACAAATGTTAGAGTCGGAACCCTACGATATAATTCATTGTCAATTTGGGATGCATGGTCTTGAGGGGATGTTATACCGGGATATTGGGGCTCTCAAAGGCAAATTAATTACATCTTTTCGTGGCTATGATATCAGTTACTATCTCCAGGAAGAAGGAAACGATGTATACGATGAACTGTTACTTAAAGGAGATTTCTTCCTCGCAAACTGCGAATTTTTTCGACAACGGGCGATTAAATTGGGTTGTGACCCGAAAAAAATAGTTGTTCACGGTTCGGGGATTGATTGCAGTCGATTTATTTTTCAAACTCGCAACATTACTCCTGGGGAAACAATTCAGATTGCAACTACCGGTCGTCTCGTAGAGAAAAAAGGCATAGAATATGCCATTCGCGCGATCGCTAAAGTTGCTGAATTTCAACCAAATGTTGAATTTAAAATTATTGGGGACGGACCTTTAAAAGAACACTTTGAGCAAGTTATTCAAGAACTTAATATCGGTGATAAAGTACAACTACTGGGTTGGATGAATCAAAAGGAGATCATCGAAGTTCTCAATAAGACTCACATATTTGTTGCTCCTAGTGTCACCGCTAGTGATGGGAATCAAGACGCTCCAGTAAATACTTTAAAAGAAGCCATGGCTATGGGTTTACCTGTGGTTAGTACCTTTCATGGTGGGATACCAGAATTAGTTAAAGATGGAGTATCAGGATTTTTAGTCCCGGAAAAAGATGAAACTGCGATCGCAGAAAAATTAATCTACCTGATCGAGCATCCAGAGATTTGGTCGAGCATGGGTTCATCCGGTCGAGAATATGTAGAAGCACATTATGATATCAATAATCTTAATGATGAATTAGAGCGGATCTATCATCAGGTCTCAATAGATAAGCTACCTACTGTATCAGAAACAGTGCGGACTTATTCCCTGACTCCCCAATAAATTAGAAGTTGTTAAAACAGCTGAGAAATACAAATCCACACAGGTATTTTTTGTTTGAACCGAAGTCTAAATTAAGTTATTAAGCAAGGATTAAGTCATGAGCCTTTCAAACACAACAGCAAAAGATGTAACAATTGTCGTTGCTCCCAGAGAACGTTTCAGCTACACCCGCGAATCTCTAGAAAGTATTTACGAACATACAGAGTATCCATTCGAACTAATTTATGTAGATGGCGGCTCTCCCAAAGATATAAAAAATTATATTGCCAGCAAAGCCAAAGAGAAGAACTTTCAGCACATTCGTACTGACTGTTACCTTTCTCCCAACCACGCTCGTAACTTAGGTTTGCGCCAAGTAAAAAGCAAATATATTGTTTTTATCGATAATGATGTAGCTGTTACTCCTGGCTGGTTGAAAGCTATGGTTGACTGTGCTGAATCTACAGGTGCAACAGTTGTTAGTCCTTTAGTATGTCAATTTTTGCCATTGCATACGGAGGTTCATTGTGCTGGAGGTGAATCAGGGGTAAAAGTCATTGAGAAAGACGGAAATGTCAGGCGTCAAATTATTGAGAAAATATACAAACAAGGTCGTAAAGTCGAGCAAATACGTCCGCAGTTAAAACGTGAAAAAACTGGGTTAGCAGAGTTTCACTGCATGATGGTACGGACAGATATCTTCGATAAAATTGGCGTTTTAGACGAACAGTTGTTTAATACAAAAGAGCATGTTGATTTATGCATGTTGGTAACTGAGGCGGGAGGTAGTATTTATTTAGAACCCGATTCTTTGGTCACCTATGTTCCTGGACCACCCCTAGAATTTTCAGATTTGCACTACTACATGCTGCGTTGGAGCGATGCTTGGGAACTCAACAGCTTAAAACGTCTGCGCGAAAAGTGGAATGCAACAGAAGATCAATATTTTAAAAATAAATACAACAGATTGGGTTGGCGCAGACGGATGACAATTGTCGATCCTTTGTCTCGTAAATTAGCCTTTGGTAATCGTTCTTTGGCTCGCGTATTCGGTAAAATCCTCAAACCGATAGATAAATTCTTTAATAAATTTGTCACAAATCGCTACGCGAACAAGTATTTACCTAATAAACTGATATCGACTACAAAAACTCAGCAATCTACAGTTACAACAGCATCGTCATAATTTGTAACTCGTAATATGTCCTATCGTACGCGGCGGAGCCGTTTGTTGACGCAGCTACGCTGAACACCGTCAGGTGCGGGCTAACGGACACGCTGCGCTAACGTAATTTGCACTTGCTATAGCAAGTTTAAGTTACAAACTGTAGGAGTAAGCATGTAGGTTAGGGCGTTATATTTTGCTTAGATCACAGGAAATGTCCTTGCCTAAAATCTTAACCCTACACGAACTACAAATTACGTTCCTCCGTCAGGGCGGATCTCATTATGAATTAACAACTACAAACTTTAATAAAGGGTCATAAATATTGAAACGACGTAAACATTTACAGCCTTCGAGACGACCAGAAGAATTTTATACACCCGAAAGTCAATTACGACATCCTCGGCAATTACTGAGACAAATGTGGCTAGATTTACTAGCTTCTCGCGAACTTGCCTGGAGACTGATGGTCAGGGATATTAGCGCCCAATACCGTCAGTCCTTCTTAGGAATTATTTGGGCATTTATTCCGCCGATTGTCATGGCTGCTGGATTTAATTTAGCCAATGAAGCCAAAGTCATTAATGTGGGTGAAACTTCCTTACCTTACCCTGCTTACGTAATGTTTAGTACTGCTCTTTGGCAAACCTTTGTGGAAGCAATTAGTGGTCCAATTCAAGCGGTTACAACAGCCAAGCCAATGTTAGCCAGGGTTAAGTTTCCTCGAGAAGCTTTAATATTGTCAAAATTGGGAGAAGTATTTTTTAACTTTTCAATAAAATTAATTTTAATTACTGCTTTATTTATTTGGTTTCAAATTCCCATAACCTGGTCAGTAATTTTAGCTCCTGTGGCATTAATACACTTGGTTATGTTTGGAACATTTATCGGCGTGATGCTATCTCCTTTTGGGGTTTTATATCAAGATATATCCAAAGGTTTAACGCTGGTAACTGGATTTTGGTTGTTTTTAACTCCTGTGGTGTATCCGGTTCCTAACGATGGAGTGTTTGGATTTTTGGTCAAATTTAACCCAGTAACCCCCCTATTAGTTACTACCAGAGAGTTAGCAACCACTGGATTATTAACTCAAACTGTGGGATTTTGGGTAGTGAGTCTTGTCACTATTGTGGGTTTATTTTTAACCTGGATTGGATTTCGTTTAGCTATGCCTTTTGTGGTTGAAAGAGTAAGTTCCTAACATGACTAGTTTAAAAGATAAAGAAGTAGCAGTTGCACCAAAAGATGACAATGAAGCTGTTATCGAGATAAACGATGTTTCCAAGAAATTTTGTCGGGATTTAAAACGCTCTTTGTTTTATGGTGTCACAGATATTGCCACAGAACTAACTGGTGGAAGTAGGAGAAGTGACACTTTACGCACTAAAGAATTTTGGGCGCTTAAGGATGTCAGCTTTAAACTACGAAAAGGTGAAGCTTTAGGTTTAGTAGGATCAAACGGTGCAGGGAAAAGTACCTTACTGCGTATTATCAGTGGCTTAATTAAACCAGATACAGGCTCAATTAAAATTAAAGGAAGAGTTGCGCCTTTAATTGCACTGGGAGCAGGATTCAATCCCATTTTATCTGGCCGAGAAAATATCTATGCGAATATGTCAATTTTGGGTTTGTCCACCCAGCAAATACGAGAAAGATTTGACGAAGTTGTAGAGTTTGCAGAAATAGCAGAAGCGATTGATGCACCGGTACAAACCTATAGTTCCGGTATGGCTGCAAGGTTAGGATTTGCTTGTGCTGTCCACATCGAACCAGATATTTTGCTAATCGATGAAGTGTTAGCTGTAGGGGACATTAAGTTTAAAATGAAATGCCATCGCAAGTTGGCAGAAATCCGCAAAAAAGGTACAGCTTTTATTTTAGTTTCCCATAACTCCCATAGTATTCTCAATGTTTGCGAATCCTCCGTTTATTTGCGCAAGGGTCAATTAATTACCTATGGAGAAACAGAATCAGTAATTCGTAGATACGAAGAAGACCTTTGTTTGAGCGGTACAGATAACGCTTTGGGTCAAATGGTATTGTCTCCCAAACCGAAAGCAGAAAGTAACGGTTTAGATATTCTTTCTCTCAGTTTTAAAGATCCCCAGGGTAATACTTTAGATAATTTGTGGTCTGGAGAATCAGCTTATTTTTGTGCGGAATGTCAAGCCCACGAGGACATTGATGGGGCTAACTTAGGGATGTTAATAACATCTCTTTCGGGAGAAATGGGCTTAGTCTTATATATTACTTCTAATAGTGATAATAACCTTTTAAGTATCAACAAAGGTAGATCTGAGATTCAAATGCACATGCCCTATTGCACTTTAACTCCTGGGATATATAGTGCAAAAATATACATAAGAAAAGGCGTTTATTCCTTTGATATTGTTGATTCTTTTAGATTTACTGTTAAAAGTAATAGAACAGTGAGTAGATGTTTATTTTATCAACCGCGTGAATGGGCAGTTGTTAGTAAATAATTTGTATTGGCTTTATACAAATTTTGTGTGTTTTTTACCCTATTGTATTTATAATCTAGAGAATATTTTATGAACGAATAAATTCCGAATTGAATAATGGGTAATCCCTTAATTAGCATAATTATTCCTACTCACAATCGGCAACATCTCGTACCCCATGCAGTGAAGAGTGCTTTAGAGCAAACTATTGAGGATTTAGAAGTTATTGTTATTGATGATGCTTCAGAACCTCCAGTAGATTTAGCTGACGATCCTCGATTAAGGGTAATTAGGAAATCTGAAAATAATGGTATTGCAGCAGTTCGCAACGCTGGAGCATTAGCTGCACGTGGAAGATGGATCACTTATCTAGATGATGATGATAGGTTATTACCTTACATGGCTGCAGCATGTCTTAAGGCGATTGCTGATACACAACTTCCAAAACCAATAGCGGTGTTATCTACGAAGGAAGTCGTAAATGCGGAAGGTGAAGTTCTCGAACGGCGTGTTCCTCCTACTCTTCCACGCGGTAAACATTTTTTTCTTGAAGAAATTCCTCCTGAAAAGTCATTTTTATCAAAGCAGACACTGTTTATCGAGCGCGATACTTTGCTTGGTATTGCAGGTTATGATGAGACATTCCAGACCCGCGAACATACAGAGATGTTTTTGAGACTAAATCCGGTTTGTTCTATCTTGGGAATACCTGTAGTGACCTATAAACAATTAGCGCACTCTGGTTCCCGACTTTCGCGTAATCCATCCCATCGTCAAGTCGATTTCATTCGTTTGGTACGCAAGCATAAATCTTTATTTAAATCACACCCAAAGACGTTTGTTGATTTTGTGTACGCTCATGTAGTTAAATCAAAGGAACTTGGTCAAAAGCGTGCAGCCTTGTTAAGTTTATGCTGGACCTTTCCGTTAGCTCCAATTGAAATTTTAAAGCGATTTTTTCAGGAAAAATATCACAGAATCCAACGTAGGTTAAGTACTTTCAATTTGCTAATTACTGGGGAAAATGGATAATTTCCGAGAATTTAGTCGTGTGTAGAGATAAATAAAAATAATCTTTAGCAACACTTGAAAATATTGGTTTTAAGGAGTTACGGAGACGCGATATATCGCGTCTTCTACAGTATCTAAGTTCTTATTATGTAATAAGTAAAAATTTGCGACTCATAGCTTTTAGCGCGTCTACGATGTTAGTGAATCCGTAGGTAGCACAGCTAGAGACTATAATTATCCGGAGCCGTTACCTGCTTATCTGCCGTCGCCGCAGGCTAAATGCGTGTCCATAGGACAAACAGCATTTACTAGTATCCTGAACTTATTACTACGTAATATAGAATAAAATATATTAAATATGCAAAAATTGCATAAGCTAGTTTCAATAATCATACCGTGTTTTAATAGCCAAAAGTGGCTGAGAGAAGCTATCAACAGTTGCTTACAACAAACCTATCCCCACATTGAAATTATTGTTATTGATGATGGCTCCACTGATAATTCTTTAGGTATTATCAAAAGTTACAAAAATCAAATTATTTGGGAAAGTTTTCCTAAAAATCGAGGAGGTTGCTGTGCAAGAAATCGTGGTTTTGCAATCTCAAAAGGGGAATATATTCAATTTTTAGATGCTGATGATTACATTCTCCCAGAAAAAATTGCTAGACAAGTTGATTTTCTAGAATTGACAGGAAATGATGTGGTTTACGGTGATTGGCGACATCAACTAAATTTACCTGATGGTACGAGTATTCTCGAAGAAATTAAAATTTCGGGACAGCAAGAAGATATTCTCGCATCTCTTATCTCTAATTGGTGGACTGCTGTCGCTTCCGTACTTTATACCAGAAGTGCTGTGGAGAATAGTGGTGGTTGGGATGAAAATCTAGCGATCGTACAGGATAAAGACTTTTTTATTTCTGTAGTTATGAATGGTGCAAAGGTCGCATACCAAGCAGGTTGTTACTCAATTTATCGGAGATACGGTAACGTTACTGTTTCTACTACGTCTAAATCTAGATGGTTAGAAGGTCATCATATTGTTTTAAAAAAATTAGAAAATCAGCTATTAAAATCTCATAATTTATCCGATATGTATTGTGATGCCATTGCGTTATGCTATTTCAAATTAGCTAGAGAATCTTTATTCTATAATTATTCATCACACTTAATTTTTTTGGAAGAAGCACTAGTTATAAGACCTAATTTTAAACATGAAAGTAAGCAATTCATCTATAATTTTATTCAATTTTTTTTTGGTTTTCGACAAACAGAACTAATTACTAGTTATATTTTATTTCTGAAGTACAGCATCAATAAATATTTTGATAGTTCTAGTTTTTGATAGTAAAAATAAAAATATTATGCTTTAATTATCTAAACAATTATCGCAGATTAAGATAGACTTAAAAGCAATTCGAGTTGTAGGTAATTATTAATGAACCGAGGAAAAATCGTTGCGATTATTACGGGTGCACTTTCCATACTTTTAGCATTAGCATACTTGGTCATTGTTCAAATTTTAGATTTTCGTGGGGAAATGAAACCAGCACCCATAAGTCAAGTGGGAGTACAAAACGTCAAATTGATTCATAAATATTTTGGAGTCACCTCCTTTCAGACAAACTACTTGGCTTGTAGTCAATCTCAAAGCTTTATTCTGTAACTTATGAAATTTATGGGATTTGTGATTTGGTTCAATTACTATCCCTAATTTCTACAAACTAAATAAGTAATTTTCAATAGATTTAGCTGCGAACATCTCTCTGGGGATGTTCTGTAGTTTTTGGGTTATTAATAATAACTTAGATATTTGTTTGTATTAGATAGTTTGAAATTGATAAATTTTATTAGACTACATAATTTTCTCAACACGTTAGCAAATGCTGTTTGTCATAGACGCGCTAAAAAACCTATAGCTAGTAAAACTTTAACTTTTGACTTATGTCCTACGGACACGCTATAGCTATAGCTGCGCTACCTACGAAGCCGCTACCTTACGGATCCGCTAATGAATTTTGACCCGCGCGTAGCGCCATATTTACTTATGAGATGCTTGAAATATTTTTTACTAGCAATAATGGTTACATGTTTATGTGTAACTCCACCTTTTAAATTGGGGATATTACCTGCAGCTGCAAACCATCAAATATCTGACCTCAAAATATCTCAGTCACAAATCTCTAATTTGGTTGATCGCGGTCAAGCATTTTACGAACATGGGAAGCTTAGTGAGGCGATAAAAGTTTTAAAAAAAGCAAATTCTGAGTTTAAAGTTACTGGAGATTCATTAAAGCAAGCAATGACTTTAAGTAATCTTTCTTTGGTTTATCAAGATTTGGGAAAGTGGGAAGAAGCAAAAATAGCGATCGCACAAAGTTTCCAGTTATTAGAAAATATTAAAAACAATCTACAAAATAATACTTCACAAGCATACCCACAAATTTACGCCCAAGCTTTAGATATTCAAGGACGTCTCAAATTATTCCAAGGAGAAGCTTCTCAAGCAATAGAAACTTGGAAAAAAGCAGCCAAAATTTACTCTCAGCTAAAATTTGATTCTGAATTAATCCGCAATCAAATAAATCAAGCTCAAGCAATGCAATCATTGGGTCTATTTATAAGAGCCAGGAATACTTTAACTCAAGTCAAATCAAGATTGGAGCAACAACCAGATTCTTTTCTGGTAGCGACGGGATTGTGTAACTTAGGTGATGTATTACGAGTTATTGGTGATAAAAATCAATCTCGAGAAATTTTAGAGCAAAGTCTAGCACTTGTAAAACGTTTGGGAAAAACTACTAACCAAAATGAAATTACAATTCAAAGCGAAATTTTGATCGGTTTAGGTAATACTGCTCTAGCTCAGGAAGATACCTCCTCCGCGATCGCATTTTATCAGCAAGCAGCAAATGTTCCGTCTACAAAACCTATTGTTGCTCTCAAAGCTAAATTAAATCAATTAAAATTATTGGTGGAAAATCTAGGAAATAATAACTTAAATACAGCCGCAATATTAATACCCCAAATTCAGTCCCAAATTAAAAACTTACAACCTAGTCGCGATTCTGTATATTGCATAATTAATTTTGCCCAAAGTCTAAAGGAATTAAATCAGAAATTTTCTACAAATACATCTTCACAAAGTACCCTTTCACAAAATACCCCTTCGCAAATAGAGATTGCTCGCTTATTGTCAATTGGGGTTCAACAAGCAACAAATTTGTCAGATAATAGGGCATTATCCTATGCTTTAGGTACTCTTGGGGAACTGTACGAAGAAACTGACCAATTACCTGAAGCACAAAAACTTACCCAACAAGCTCTCGATAAAGCCATAGCGATCAATGCTGGGGATATTAGTTTTCAGTGGGAATCGCAGTTAGGACGATTATTGAGAAAACAAGAAAATATATCTCAAGCGATCAAATTTTATGAACGAAGCTGGGAAACTCTCAAGTCCTTGCGCACAGATTTAGTTGCATTTAATCTGGATGCTCAGTTTTCTTTTCGCGAGAACATTGAACCCATATACAGAGAATATGCAGATTTACTGCTAAATGAGAAAGAAACTAGTAATAATCTAACCAATGCTCGTCAAGTAATAGAATCTCTTCAATTAGCAGAATTAGATAATTTTTTTCGTTCAGCTTGCTTACAAACCAAAGTTGTCCTTGATGATGTAGTTGATAAGCAAGACCAAACAGCAGCGATTATATATCCAATTATTCTTCCAGAACGATTAGAAGTAATTTTGAAATTACCCCAAAAATCGCTTTTAAGATACACCACTGCAATTACCCAAACTGAATTTGAAAATACTGTAGAGCAATTACGCTCCGATATTGAAGAACTTAAAATTGGTGCAGATCCTCAAGCTAAATACCAAACCTTATACAAATTGTTGCTCGGACCTGCAGAAAAATATTTGTCTTCCAGTCACGTAAAAACCTTAGTATTTGTGTTGGATGGTTCCTTACGTAACCTCCCTATGGCTGCTCTTTACGATGGTCAGCAGTACCTAATAGAAAAATATAATGTAGCCATGAGTCTTGGCTTGGAATTATTTGAACTCAAACGATTACCAACAAAAAATCTTCAAGTTATTACTGCTGGACTTAGTGAAGAGCGTCATAATTTTCCTAAGCTTGATTATGTTGAAAAAGAATTAGAGGAAATTAAATCTCAAGTATCAGGAAAAGTTTTACTCAATCAAGAATTTACCAGCAAAACTGTTCAAAAACAGTTTAAGTTGCAATCTTTTCCCATAGTCCATTTTGCGACTCACGGTCAATTTAGTTCTGACCCAGACGAAACATTTATTTTGGCTTATGACCGACCAATTGAGGTTAATGAGCTTAATAAATGGCTTCGCAATCGAGAAGAAATTCAAGCTGATGCAATAGAATTATTGGTTCTTAGTGCTTGTGAGACAGCAAGCGGAGATAAAAAAGCAGCTTTAGGACTTGCTGGTGTTGCAATCCAAGCAGGTGCTCGTAGCACTGTTGCTTCTTTATGGGCTTTAAATGATGCTTCAACAGCTCAATTAATGGGTCAGTTTTATAAACAACTTACTAAATCCTATTTGAGTAAAGCAGAAGCTTTGCGTAATGCTCAATTAAGTTTATTACAGCAGGAAGAATATCAGGTTCCTTACTTTTGGGCTCCATATGTTTTAATTGGGAACTGGTTGTGAGTATTTATAGTAGAAGTAAGGAGTAAGAAGTAAAGAGTAGAATAAAATTTAGACCTGGCTTTTAGTTTTTTTAACTGTAGATATAAACAGAACATTCTCTATCGCAATCCTGAATCATTTGTGTGTAAGAATTAATATTGCAGAGGCGTTGCAGAGGCTAACACCGACGCCGCAGGTTTTGCAACGTCTCTTATTGATTTATCTATTCACCAATCAAATATGATTGCAATAGAATTCAATTTTACTGAACAATGTAGAAATATCTCAGAGGATGTTTTAAAAGTCTTTTGCTCTTACAGTAAGTACAGTGAAATATTTCGTTGTGTGACCGAAACCTTGATTATTTCTTGAAGCAAAACCGAGTAAGAACAGTAAAGTATACCTTCCGGGACTTTTAAAACATCATCTCACAAACTAATTACAGCAGAATAACTATTCTATTTTTGAACGAACAAGATACACCCTATTAAGATTCAGTTGAAGCTTCTTATCATTTGGAAACAATTACTCAAAAATAACTCCAGAAATTGTTAATACCTTCACTGCTTAGAAATTGATCGCCACTGCTGTATTAATTACCTTCATTCTTAGTAACTAAATCGACTGCAATTCAAGTTCGTAAGCAATTAAGCGATCCGCTTCATTTATCAGACAATTCAATTCCGCATCATATTGAGCTAATTCTAAAATTGCTGCGATTTTATCTATGTCTCTTTCAGAAGGCTTGAATAACTTAGATAATCTGCAATATTCTTGTACTAAGTCAAACAGTCGTCTATTATCTGCTTGCAAAAGTCTTACGCGATCATAGCGATCGCGATATTTTTTAAAAGGTTTTAATATTTTGGATAATCTGCAATCTTCCTTTACTGGTTCAAACACTTGACCCTTTTCACTATATTTATTTGTACCCACCTTTAAATTAGTAATGACAATAGGGTTAGGGGGTTCTTTTGATTGAGTGTTCATGGTTGCAAATTTCTGAGAATTTTTCATAGATAGGTTTTCCGTGGTCTGTGAAATAATCGTGACTATATGCTTTGTTTAACGCTAATTACTGGGTTTGTACTCCAGGTTTTTAGGTCGGTCTTAATTACACTCCAAAGTATTATTAATTAAGAGAATTTTCAGAGACTCTTTGACTTATCACTAGAAACCTGTTGGAGATTATTCGGGTTATTAAGCTCAGTTTCAAGTAGAGTTTTAGAAAATTCCAGAATTTATGACAATACGACTCAATAAAAACCAAAAAACTTAAATCTCGTAGATCGATTCGAGGAACAAAACCTAATATTTCCGGGGAGTTGTTAGAGTTACCTAGAGCAAACAGAGCAAGCATTATCGCTTTAAGCAACTTACACTTATCCTTTATTGAACCGTATCGTAGTTTGTTCACGATTTTATAAGACCTTTAGACCACTCATTACTTAATGATCTGGACATATCAACTTGTGACATACTCCTTCATATAAAAATTTAAAAGCGATTCATTTCGTCAATAATTCTAAATATAGAAATTAATCTTAAAAGTATCTAAAACAACTGTTATAACGCTGAAAATCACTTAACAACTTAAGTCTTATTAGTCACAAACATTCTTGTGACAGTCATTTTCTTGTGAGGGATGCTAAACGGGTAGAGCACAAAGCATACATCCTAGGTAAAGCCCCGGAGGTAGATTCCCCAAAGCTGTTGAATTTGGCAAAAAAGAACTTAAAAGCTATGAAAAACAAGACGAAATGTGCAATTCAATCTGAGTCGCAACAAAAACAAATACACGAAAAAGCAATAAACTCAACAAGTACTTTTTCAAAACAAATATCTTCTACCTTATTACCCTGGTTGCTCATCATCCTTTCCTCAACAATAGTTGCGCCCAGTTTAGTAGCGATAGTAACTTCCAGTTGTGGTGAAGGGAAACTCCAGATTAAGTTTTGGGAATTTGAATATCAACTTAATAAGAAAGGTGATTGCAGTATTCCTGACCGACCTGAGAAATAAACTTTCAGTCAACCAGGTTTTATCTTATTCCGCTTCAGTCCCGATATAAATTCTTACCCTCTGTTCTAAATCTATTAACCCAACTAGTGAAACAGTATTATTACTGATAATTTTGGCTAATTTTATAACTAATCGAAAAAATAAAGGTTTGTTTAAAGCACAGATACACGTATTTCTACGGTTGAGAGTATATTTACCGTAATTGTAACTAATATTTAAATAGTTTTTTGTGTACAAAAATACTTACGTGATTTTGCATAATGATGTCACAAATATCCTTGTAAGCATCATTTTTCTAATAGAATGCACAAAAAGCTTATACAACAAGACAAAATGTTGCGTAAAGTCCCGGAAGAAGATTCCTCTACCCTTAAGCAGGGATGTAATTTTTGTTTTAGTAATTTTTTATAAAGGAGGTATTTATGAAAAATATGAAGGAACAGTTATATGTAAAAACCCAAAGCTTTATTTTTGCACATATGGAACTACTCCGAAGAACATATCCAGAACTAGATACTGTTGTTAATTGGAATTCGCTGTATAAGAACGTTCAAAACCGTTTACGACAATTTAATATGGCTAAAAATTATAAGTCTGATGAAATTATCATGGAAGTTCTAACCCGGTATGACAAAAAAGTTAAGAAAAAAGAGGAAATTCCAAATGTAGAAGCTTGGATGAAACTTACAGCATTAAACTGCATTAGAGAACTAAACCGCCAGGAATATCCAGTTACAGCATTTAGGAAAATCCCTCACGACCCTTCCGACTTTGAAACCGACCCCAAATTAGTTAAATCAATGATGTCTAACAGTGAAGACATTACAGATTTGGAGAGCGAAAACAGGTCTCAAGTTCGAAAAGCCATGAGCAAACTTCCCTCATATAAACGAGAGCTTTTAGAACTTCGAATTGTACAAGGTTTATCGTGGAATGAAATTGCGAATCACTATATTTCAAAAGGTAAAAATATTAAAGTTGCTACACTCCGTAAGCGAAAGGAAAGAGCATTGGAAGAATTAAGAGGAGTATTTTTAGAAATGATTCGGGAAGATAAATAGTGCTGTGATTTTTTGAATTTAAGGTCTTCGATGCATAGCATTATTCCACAAATCTGTTTAATTATTTACTTTAACTTTTTGTTGTATACAAATATCAGTTTATTTGGTGTGAGTGGGTCTTTTTTCTAATCATTTTAGACGAACAACACTCGTTGAGGGAAAGTGAATTGGGTATTTTGATTGATTACTTTCTTTATAGTTGAATAATAGTTAGTCAAATCTTCAACTTTAAATTAGGATATTGCAAGCAAAATCATACCTCCATGCAATTACTAACTAACATTATTAGAAAACTATTTGATTTATTGAGCAATAGATGATTTTTAAAGACTTCTCGCTTTATGAGAAATTATTTAACAAAATGATTTACAAAAAATCTATAATCTTTATTTGCGATCGCTTGTTGCTATAGACAATCGCTGTATCGAGCGATATCCCACTTTTCTTTTTCCATCTAATTTTCATTTTCATTCACAAATAATACTAAAACCTATGCAACCGGCAAATTAATACGGTTCAGACAAGTCTGGATTCATTGGTAGAGACATAGCATGCTACGTCTCTACATCGATTTTGTTTTACAAAAATTCTTAACAGAACTGTATTGGTCTTATGACTTCTCTTAGATCTACTGAAAAGCTAGTGTTGTATCCCATCTTCCGCACCCTAACTGTCACACACCAAGGGGATGAGATTTTTTAGTACATATTTATTAAACAAGACTTAGATATTCATGAGACTAATGGGAAGTTATCTCATTAAATTTGGGATCTATCAAAAAGTATTTTGAGTTGAAGTCTTTGATGAGGCTAAAAAGATTCTTAAAAAAGTAAGAAAATATTTTTGCTCGAAATAATAATGTGAGAATTTAAACAGAATTGTGTTGTAAAATTCTGTTTTTATGTTTGATATAAAAGATGTTGAAATACAAAATATAGACCATTTAGGGATAGTAGCAGGAATCGTAGATTCCATTGGATTAGTAGAAATAATTAATGATTTATTAGGGTCAAAACCAGGAGAAAAAGTCAGTGCAGGACATGTTGTCAAAGCAATGATTTTAAACGGATTAGGATTTGTGTCTAAACCGTTATATATGTTCCCGAAGTTTTTTGAGCAAATAGCTTGT
>NZ_LMTZ01000008.1 GCF_001456025.1 Mastigocoleus testarum BC008 | reverse complement strand
CTTAATTTTTACGTTGAAAGAGAATCTGCAAGGATTGGTCTCAAAGCCTTGTAAATACTGCCTTGTAAATTTTAGGACGGGTCTATTGATTCATAGCCCTGATATAAGTAAATATAGAAACCAATAACTACACTCGGAGAATATTCATAAATCTTAGTATTGTGAAAAAATTAGTATTGTGAAAAAAGTATCTATCCGAAACTATAGTTATCCATTCCCTAGATTAGCTATCTTTTCTTTTGAAACCAATGTTCTATAGAAGAATAAAATTTATTTAATAAATCTATCTAAAGGTTAATACTTTTAAACTTTTAACTCTCTCAGTAGATGGATGTTCTTGCATCCAGTGATAGAGTTAACATCCGACTCCTTGTTGCTGGCGATGGATGTGTTAGTAAGAGAAAATCCCATATTTAATAATATAGTGTTGAATATGCGTCACCAATTGCTCACAATAGAGAAAGCAAGCGAAGCAGAATAAAAAAGGTTCTATATGAAAGAAATAAAAGTTTTAATAATTGAAGACCACAATTTAACTCGAATTGGCTTAAAAGCAGCACTGCAATCAAGAGAGGATATTAAAATTGTTGGAGAAGCACCCAATGCAACAGAAGGGTTGAAGTTATTGCAGATTTTTAGACCGGATGTGGCTACTGTTGATATTGGCTTACCAGATTTTGACGGTATAGAGTTAACTCGCAAATACCGAGACCTACAGGCAGAAAATGAAGAATATAACACTAAGTTATTAGTATTAACCATGCAAAGTAGTGAAGATTCTGTATTAGCAGCTTTAGGTGCTGGTGCTGATTCATACTGCATGAAAGACATTGAAAGTGAAAAATTAATTGATGCATTAGTAGAAACCTACGAAGGAAACTCCTGGATTGATCCGAATATTGCTGATGTAGTTTTGCGAAAAATACGTGCAGAAGCAGAAGCTCAAAATGGTGAAGGTAACGCAAAAAATATCTCTATTCGTGCGATTGATTCTGATATTGAAAAGGTAATTGAAAGCTGTCCTCTTACAGCACGAGAATTAGAAGTATTGGAGTTAATTGTGGAAGGTTGTGATAACGCAACGATCGCCAAGCGGCTATTTCTGACAGTAGGAACCGTAAAAACCCACGTTCGCGGTATTTTGAGCAAACTATGTGTTGATGACCGCACTCAAGCCGCAGTGCGTGCATTACGTTCAGGAATAGTCTCATGAGAATTAGGACTGTTTTTAATCTGATTAAAACAACGTTTAATCACTGGAAAGAAGACAATGCATCGCGTCTAGCAGCAGCACTAGCATTTTATACTACCTTTTCCCTTGCTCCAGTCTTAGTAATTGTGATAGGTATTGTTGGTTTAGTTTTTGGACAACAAGCTGCACAAGGACAGATTATTGAACAATTTCAAGGAGTAGTCGGGAAAGATGCTGCGTCTGTTATTCAGACAATGATTCAAAATACCCAAAATTCTGATTCGGGTACGGTAGCAACAATTACTAGCTTACTTTTACTCCTATTTGGTGCGTCTGGCTTATTTAATCAACTTCAAGAGGCATTAAATACAATTTGGGGAGTTGAACCCAAGTCAAAAGGAGGTTTAATGGCAATGATCAAAGATCGCTTCCTCTCCTTAATCATGGTGATGGGAACTGGTTTTTTATTATTGCTTTCATTGGTAGCTAGTACCGCACTCACAGCTATTGGTAATATTTTTGACTATTTGATCCAAGACTTCATATTTTTGTGGCAACTCTTAAATTTTTCCATCTCCTTTGCTGTTATCACGCTGCTATTCGCAATGATTTATAAGATCTTGCCAGATGCTAAAATTGCGTGGAGTGACGTTTGGGTTGGCGCAGCTATTACATCACTATTGTTCGCTATAGGTAAATCTGCGATCGGGATATATTTAGGCAATGCTGGTGTTGGTTCTACTTATGGTGCGGCTGGTTCGTTTGTAGTGATATTAATGTGGATTTACTACTCCGCACAGATTTTATTATTCGGAGCAGAATTTACTCAGGTTTATGCTAACAGATATGGCTCCCAAATAGTTTCAAGAAGAAAACGGGGTACCCTCAAAAGGCTTTAATTTAGTGCAACGTAGGATATAGAATGGAGTTAGTTACTTGTTATTCTATCCCTTTATTTTGTCTGCTCACTCTTACTCCTCAGAAATTAGTGGATAGAATAGATCGCTAGGTTTGGGCTTGGGGAACTTTTTCATCTAATAGGAAAACGTAGATATCTTGCTGTAAAAAACATATACAACCCGTAAGCGATGAAACCTGTTCCTACTAGCAAGACCCATAACCAACCTAGGGGTTGTTGAGCCAGGGTACGAAACGCATTTTGTAATCCTCCCGCTGCTTCAGGATTAGCATAGAGCGCAGCCTGAATCAAAAATATACCAATTAAAATAAAAGCAACACCTCTGGCGCTTAAACCTAATTTTCCTACTAATTTTGCCCACCATTCTACTCGGTCATCTATTTCAGAAGACCTGAATTCACTGATATAGGAACCCGTACAAGCACCATAAATATAAGAAATACCGATGCTAACCACAGTAATTCCACCGAAGAATATCAACCATTTTCCCAAGGGGGGTTGCTCGAAAAGTTCGCTTACCAAGTCTTGGATTGTATCGTCGTATTCTCCTAGCTCTAGGGTGATATTAAGAGCAGAATAGGCAATACCTGCATAACTTAGACCACTAATTATATAGCCAAGGCGATGCACAATTCCTATAATCTTCAAAGAGTTAGATTTTCTCGGTTCGCGTATTACTTGAAGGAAACGTCGCAATACATATCCCATTAAGCCAAATGCTAACAAACACAGAAAAAACCCTCCTAAGGGCTGACGCAAAAAACTGCTAAGTATAAGATAAGTTCCTAATGGTTTTTCCTTTGCAAACAATGCTGCTTGAGTAGCTTGTAAACCAATTAGTAAATATATGACCCCTTTGGCAGCATAACCTACTAAAATAAATTTTCTTAACCAATGGTTGGCGATTATTTTCTCAAGCCACCGCTTCATATTCTATTTTTTATTTAAAATTAATATTATTTTACTATTTTTTTATTTAATATTTGTATTTTTAAGTTGCTAAGACAAGGAAATACTTAATTTTTAGGATATCCTTTTACATCTTTCAGAGCTGAGGCGTAACCATTTCCTAGCTGTTGGATAACACTGAAGCTACCGTCTGTTTCTAGGATTACAGCTTGAGCATCTTCTATAGCGGTAATTCCATTACTACGCAACGCAGCGAGAACTTCCCCTTCTGCAACTCTTTCTTGCTTGAGAATATGATGAAGTATTTTACCCTGATATAGAAGTAGTGAGGGTTTTGCCTTAACCAATTTTTGTATAATATTTGAACGTACAGAAAGCCAAGTAATAATATACTGAAGAAGTATTAATAAACCAAATCCTAGAATTCCTTGTGCAAGTGAAGTATTGGTAGATAAGAGTAGACTTGCCAAAATTGAACCAAAAGCAATAGTGACAATAAAATCGAAAGAATTCCACTTTGATAACGTTCGCTTACCAGAAACGCGAAGTAAAAAAATAATAGCGATGTAAGCAAGTGTACCGACGGTAAAAGTATGAATTAAATAATCAGGGCTATTAAACAAGGTTTTTCTCCTGTCAAATTTTAGCTAGTTAATCGATACCAACAGACCTGTAATACGCTGTATATTGCAGGTTTATGAAATCGCAAAAGTCAAAACCCTTCCTCCTTTCCTCGCTCATCGCGTCAGGGTAACGTCAGAAAGAGGGATTTCCCTGTCGTGTCTACAAGACAAGAATGCATAATGTACCTCAACTAACTTGCAAGGTGCTGTAACTTTCTTTTTACTATTTCTTTATAATCCCAATCTTTTTAGAACGATCCCTCTGTCTAGAGATTAATCAATCTATTAACCAAAAGACTGAGATGTTTTCAATGACTGTGTAGTGCGGTCGAGCGCAATCGGGAACTCTCAAATATAAAATTGCTCTGAGGAGACAAATTGATTAAATTCTTCCGAAAGATGAATTGAGTCAGCCAGGAAATATTCTTCAGGGAGGTACTAATGGTAGCTTAAGTTGTGTAATTTAAGACTTAAGTGATATTTTAATTTCTGACTTTAGACAGAGTAGTTAAAAGTAAAAAGTTTAACTACGATAGTGTGAAGATATATATGCAGTAGTTGAAGTTTCTGTTTATAGTACTTGTATTTTTAGGACTTATATTTTTAGTAAGTAAATTTAAAATTACTCGTATAAAATTCCTCTGTTTCCTAGAAACGATATGAACAGTTCAAAAGGTAATAATTTTTTATCTTATCTTAATAACTCAGCACTAGTGCGCTTTTTACTTTTAGTTGCTTGTGGATGGATAATAGTAAAACTTTTAATTTATTTTGAAGCAGTTATTGTTATTTTTACATTTTCGGGAATTTTAGCTTTCCTTCTCAATTATCCAGTAGAATTTCTCAGGAAATTTTTACCCCGTAATCTTGCAGTAGTTATAGTTTTCTTAGTAGGTATTGTTATTATTGGCAGCCTAGCAATTACTATTGGTCTGGCGCTTATATCTCAGGGACAAGATTTAATAGATAGCGTTGCAAATTTCTTAAATTCATTAATACCTCTTGTAGATAATTTAGAGAAAACATTACAGGAAAGAAACTTACAAATAGATTTAAGCGCTCTCGAACAAATACTACGGGAGCAAGCCATATTCAGATTGACAAATATTTTAGCAATATTTCAAGCCTTCATAACTAATTTTGCAACTTTTGTATTAATTGCAGTCATTACTTTTTTTATGTTAATAGAAGGAAGAAAGCTTTGGAAATTAATTCTTAAAATCGTTCCTCGGAGACGGCGTAGAAAATTTACAATTATAGTCAAACGCAATTTCTTGGGCTTTTTTCGAGGGCAGTTGATACTAACGGGCTTTTTAACTATTTCTACTTTTATAGTTTTTTTTCTACTACAAGTACCCTTCCCTCTAGTATTATCATTTATTGTAGGCTTACTCGATACTATACCTGGTATCGGAGCAACACTGGGTATTAGTGTAATTACTTCTATTGTGCTTTCTCAAGGAGTTTGGTTGGCATTCAAGGTTTTAGTAGTTTGTGTAATTTTGCAACAGCTACAAGATAATTTGATTGCACCACGAGTTATGCAAGATGCACTCAATCTTAACCCCATTGTGATATTTATTGCTTTATTAGTAGGGGCAAGAGTTGCAGGGTTGCTGGGAATTTTTATTTCTATACCAATTGCAGGAATCCTGGTTACATTGTTTGACATTGATGAGATGAAATCTAAAACTTAGATTTTGACCAGTTTCCTGAGAACTACGAATTTTTTACCTTATCTAATTTAGTTCTTAAGAAATAACTGCTACATAGATTGTAGGTAGGCAGATCCTTGTCTTAAATAAATAAGCTTATTTTATAAATATACTTTACATAATATCGCAGTAAGCATATGGGTTCGGATTATGTAAGTAAGTAGGCAAGAAAAAAGTAAACTATGTAAAGAAATATAAAATACTCGTATTTGGCTCGTAGTAGCGCTTTAGCGCTAAAGCGCTATTACAAACAAGTTATGATTTTTCTTACTAACCTACTTAGTTACGTCATCGCGTTAGTGGATATAGGGTTTTTGTTAGGAAAAGCGATAGCGTTAGCGCCTAGTGTAGCAGCGTACCGCGCAGCTATATGCATCACGTTCGTGCAAGGAAATAGCACATGTCTTGCGGACATGCTACGATCTGCTAACTCCAGAATCTTTAAGGTCGCGATCAATCCGCTAACCCTACATGTAGTGACCGCCGCCGCAATCATAAATTTGCTTGGCGTAAGTCCTGATTTAACTATGTCTAATAATTTCCATTGGGTGTGTTCATCATACAACTTTAGAAAACTAACATTGGTTCGATAGATAGAGCTAATTATAAATCTGCCTACTTTATTATGAAAGTAATCGCAAATTTAAGTAGTCACTAATCTTCAATTATAAGAAAAGTAAATTACATGGGTACGATTATCGCTTGGGTTATTTTAGGATTGATTGCTGCAACACTAGCAAAATTATTTTATCCGAGACGTATAGTTGGTGAAAGTCACTCAATAATTGGCTTAGGAATTTTTGGTGCACTGGTTGGAGGATATATAAGTCAATTCCTTTTAGAAAATTTTTCTGTTGTCTTCGCATCAGCTGGAATATTTTCTGTAAGTAATATTTTATTTACCGTATTAAGTGGGATGTTGTTGATATTTGTTTGGGGATTCATAACTCGTATTAATAGAGTTTTGTAACCGACTTAAAGTTAAGGTAATCAGAATCAAGTACTTATTTAACAAACTTCACAGATATAATCATATATTTTGATTAAATCATTTCTACTCATTGATTAAATTAAAGAAACATTATTAATTTATTTAAGTCTTAAATGTTATGGATATAGATAGAAATAAACGAGCTATCGGAGTATTTGTCAGTCGTAAAGATATTGGATTAGCCTTGAAAAGGCTCAAAAACGCCAAATTCTCAATAGATCAAATATTAATTGTTGGCAAAAAAGAAGATTTTTCTGGAGTAGAACTTAATAAAAATATTAATAAACGAGAAAATCAATATATTATAAATAGAGCATTTAGCAATAATTCAATAAACGGATTAATAGAATCGCTGATTAGTTTGGGAGTTTTAATCATCCCAGGAAATCAAGCAGTTATGTTAGCAGGAACTGAAGCTCCAGTAGTTGCTAGTGCGTTGAGTAGAAACCCAATTGCTACAGCGACAGAAGGGCTTAATCTTACATTAATTCGGTTGGGAATACCTGAGGAAAAAGCGAAAATCTACAGCTACTTGGTTGAGCAGGGACATTATTTACTAATAGTTAATGGAGATAGTCGCGAAATTGCACTCGCAGAAATGATTTGTCGGAGTCATGGTGTTGAGAATTGGGATACTTGTGCGATGTCTGCTGTTACTTCTACGATCCTCAACAGACGTTATCAGTATGGGGTTGGATTATTCTTTCTACGTCAAGATTTAGAAAAAGCACTGAAAGATCTCAGAGAAAACGATTTTCCCATGGGACAAGTGGCCGTTGTTGCTAAACGGACGGATCGCCTCGATAATATTTATAATGTTGCAATTACTGCTCCTCAATATAATTTTGCAGCATTTGACATTCCTGACGACATTGCTAAGCATTACAACTACCGAGTTTTTCTCGGCGATTATTTAGTATTACTAAGCGGTACAGCAATTCAGCTTGCTGCTGCTCGGAATATTTTAGAAAAGTATCAAGTTCAGAACTACGCAACTTTTCATCCAGCTCTAGTCACTTCAGCTACTGTTTAAAATAATTCTCGAGTTCATAGAATATAGTAAAAGTAATATTTTTATGATTAAAAAATATTAGAATATAAAAGTAACTTATAATAGATAATCTCAAAATAAACTTTAATAAATTGTCAAAATAGTAGAATATAGCGATCCTAAATAATTTAAAATGGGGATTACTTCTGGGTTTAGGTTTGGATATAGTAGTTGTTCAAATCTCAAGTGGGATCGCTGTATGTCAATTTGCATCTTGGACTTTTATCTTGAAATTATTATTTTCGTAATATTTTTTACAGAAATAATATAAGTTTTTTTATTTTATATTTTGAGTCAAAAAATTAGATAAAAAGAGTTTTTAGACATAAAATATAATGTTTAATAAAATGTCATACTCATGTTTAATTTATTAGGATGGCTAATTGCTAGTATATTCATTGCACTTGTAATCGTTATTCTGGTTCTTTATCTTCGGGGTTTTTTCCATTTGCGGATTCCTTACCAGATATGCGATTTACCTTCACCAAAAGCAAAAAATTTTGCTTCCACAATGGCTGGATTGTCAGATTCTTTTATTACTGAAGGAAAAATAACTAATTTCTGTGTATTTGCAGAACAAATTTTTGCATATCGACTAGAAGCAATTAGTAAGGCTTCCAAATCGATTCAGTTTGAAACCTTTATTATGACACCAGGTCGTCGCGCGAACGAATTTGCTTTAGCTTTAGCAGAAAAAGCTCAAAGTGGAGTAAAGGTACAAGTACTTGCAGACCATTATGGAGCAAAAGAAATACCATCGAAATACTGGTCATCTCTGAAATCTTCAGGAGTTGAAGTTCTTTTTTTTAATCGCTTTAGTTGGAGAGATCCTTTTTATTATCTCAGGCGCAATCATCGGAAATTACTTTTGGTTGACAACAAAATAGCATTGATTGGTGGAGCGGGAATTTCTGATTATTGGGATGGTCGAGATGGAATTGGGGATAAAACTCCTTGGTTTGATTACGAAGTTTGTCTCCAAGGTTCTATCATTGAAAGGCTAAAAAATCTTTTTATTCAACATTGGCTGGATGCTGGTGGTAGCGCTAATTTCAGTGAGGAAAATTTTAAGTTCAACCAGGAAAATCAGCAAACAATCCTGATCGACGCAGGGGAAGATCCTACACTCAGGGATTCAGGTATTCGTTCTTTATTTCAATCTTTAATAGCTGCAGCAAGAAAACGGGTATGGATTGCTAGTCCTTATTTTTTACCCAATAGAAATTCTCGAGATATTTTGATTCGAGCAAAGCGCAAGGGGATTGATGTACGTATTCTCACAATGGGACCCCGCACTGATAAACCACCAGTTCGCTTTGCTTCTCTAGAATTATTCAGTAAACTAATTAAATCAGATATCAGTATATATGAATATCAGGCAAGTATGATGCATGCTAAAGCTATGCTGATAGATGATTGTTGGGTAAGTATTGGTAGTGCTAATTTCGACCCCCGTAGTTTTTTTCATAATGATGAATTAAATCTTTTAATAACAGAATATACATTAACTAAAAGAATAGAGGATTTTTTTTTAGATGGCTTTAGTCGCAGTCATAGTTTAACATTAAAAAATTTAAAGCATCGTCCATTAAAAGAGAAACTATTAGGACGTCTAATGTTATTATTTTTTTGGCAATTATAACTCAATTCATCTATCTCAAATCTTACTAACGGGACTTTAATAAAGCCATTATTGTAATAGATTTTTATGCAATTCAGTCTCAAATATTGATTGCCCTCAAATAGTCCGAGTGAGATGAAATATGAAATAAGGAACGTGATTGCTTCACGTCCCTATACATGCAATATTTATTACCAAGTAATGAGCCTCAATATGCCGCATTTCCGCCCTGACTTTCTTTCTCGTAATACTTAGTAATAGCCCACAATGCATGAATGCTACCAGGAAGAAATCCGAGCAAGGTTAACAAAATATTGATTATTAAGGCAGGACTAACTCCGTATGTTAGAAATACACCTACAGGTGGTAATACGATACCGAGAATAATTCGTAATAACTTCATAGTTATCGATTAAAAGAAACAATTATTCATAATTATGTAACCATAGTTAACTAAGATTCCTCTATCTAGAGATTAGTCGCAAGGTTTCAATGGTTAGATTTTTGTTTATTAATTATTTAAAAAAAACATACTTTTGAGTATAAATAATAAATAGAGATATATATCTTTTTAGAGAGGTTATATCCCGCGAAGTTTTGCACAATAGAAATAACTTAAAATTTAAATTGAACACATTAGTTTAATTACAACCAAATAGAAATATTGTTTTTCCAAGGAAACAACTATGCTAGGATACTTTTTAACTTTATTAGGTACGGCTTTAAGTCTATTAGTCGTTGACATCATTTTCCCGGGAGTAAATATAGCAACATTCCCTGCAGCGCTGATTGCAGCAGTAATAATTGGCTTGGTTAATTCATTCATTAAACCAATTTTATCTTTGCTTACTTTACCTTTAAATTTAATTACCCTGGGATTATTTTCCTTAGTTGTTAATGGTATTTGTTTTTGGTTAGCTTCTTTATTCGCTCCAGGATTTACCGTTAGTGGACCTTTAGCATTTATATTTGGTCCTCTGATTTTATCTTTTGTCAGTTCATTCCTGATGAATTATACATTAAATAGTGAAACACCAGTTGCTAAACAGTAGTGTTTCAACTGAAAATTATTGACGATAAGTTTTCAAACGTAATAATAATTCGCACCGCTATTAATAACTCAAGCAGATTCATCTTTTAGTGCAGCTTTCTTCCCTCAGCCTGCAATTTTAGCGAAAAAATCATGCTGGTGGAAATAAACTTGTATTAATTGACAGCGTACTGACTTATTAGTAGTGGTCTGTATTGACAAGGAGTTAATGGATGAGCAGCACAACACCAACTCGTGGACAGTTAGAGAGAAATCTTTCACAAACTATCCAAGCTTTATATACAAATGAATTAGGACATAGACCTACTAAGGTTATCTGTCAGTTATTTGACGCAACCTTAGCAATTGTTATAGAAGATAGTATTACTTCCCCAGAACAATTATTGATAGAAAAAGGCGAGGATAAATTAGCAGAACAGGTACGTTATGGTCTAGATGAAGCAATTGAACCCAAACTGAAAGAATTAATAGCAGAAGTTTTAGAAGTTAAAGTACTTGATTTATTATCTGATGCAACCTTAGAAACTGGTCGCAGTGGCGTTATTGCTGTTTTATCAGAAACACCTTCAGTTCGGAACCCAGATTCAATTCCAAAGGTAAAAGCTAAATCATCGCATAAAAAGTAGCTAAATATGAATTGAATATTTTGTAAGCATTGAGTTCGTCAAGCTAAAGTTTAATTATTGAATTTTACTTTTTCCCTTCATTTTTTGACTGCTAGTTTTTCGATTATTCACCTTGTCATACTGATGCAAGAATTAAATCGCAAACATTAAACATTTACCCGGGGAATATTTTCCCTGGGCTAAATATTATCAGTACTCGAAAGTTTAAGGATTTCTAAAGTACTCCCAATACGTATATTCATTCAAAAATATCATGAACAATGTAGAACAAGTTCTCTCGCAAAAAATTCACTCTTTGTTTTGGAATGAGCTTAAGCACAAACCAAGTGAAATACGTTGTAGACTTTATGAGAATCAACTAACTATAACGATCAAAGATGCTCTCACTAAACCAGAACAATTACTAATCCTTAATGGTTACGCAGGAGTAGCAAAAGAAGTTAGGGAAAGTATAGAGCAAATCCTACAACCACGGCTGAAAAAAATAATCGAAGAAACTATCGAGATAAAGATATCCGAACTACTTTTTGCTACTCATCCCGAATCTGACTACATCAGCTTAATTGCTTTAATGACAGTAAAACCCGAAGTAAAAACAACTCCTAAAATTGACTTCATTAACTCAGAACCTGCGCCTTAAGGATCAAGAGTAATGTATCAATTTAGTCTGAAAATATTTGAGTATAACTCACTAATCATGATTCCAGCAAAAAGCTCTAACAAATTGAGAACTGTACTGATCCTAAGTTACTCATAAGGTTCAATATTCTAGAGACGCCATCTTCTTCACGTTCCCGCAAGGGAACATGTCGCGTCTCTAACAAGGTTTGTCAGTTCATAAACCACCCATAGTTTACTTTTACAAGCTTTTAGTAGATAGTTGATTAACTTATCTTACCTGTGCTTATAGTTCTCACATCTATTTCTAAGTTAAACATCTGGGCTAAGCGACAAGTTTAGTCCCAAGCTTAGGAATGTGAAGACGAATAATATCTTCCAAGTCTTCCAATAAATAAGGTTTGGTAATATATCCGTCAAAACCAGATTCCGAAATTGTCTTTTGCTCCTCTAACATAGCTAAAGCTGTTACAGCTATAACGGGAATCGATTTTGTTATTGGATCTAGTTGAAGTTGTCGAAAAACATCAATGCCATTGATGTCGGGTAGCATTATATCCAATAATATTAAGTCTGGTCGATAGTTCCTAGCTATGATTAAAGTTTTTTCACCACTCATTTCACCAATGAACTTGCAGTCAAGAGAATCAACAACATAGTTGACTATTAATAAATTATCTTCATTATCTTCAACTGCCAAAATTAAAGGTTCTGAATCAACCGACTGTTGTGCTTCGGAGAATGAAATATCTGATTTCATTTTCTACTCCTAATAATTTTCATCTGCTTTGGTCTTCGAAAAACGCAGACGAGGCACTTCTCCAGCGGCTAGACAGCGTTGTTTCCGGATGAATTGGCTCGTATTTAGCAATATCAAGTTAAAAGCGCTCTGCTCTGGCAATTTTATTCAGAAGAGAAATAAGTTTTTAAGTTGATAGAAAAACGATACTAAGTGGTAACTTACCGTACTCATATATCATACATGAGAAATCTATGATTTTTACAAAAAATATTATTTAATTATAATATTTTACACTATAAGTATATGTCGTGATATAATCTTTCTTCAATTATTAAGAGAATTATTATTTTGCTGCTATAAATTAAGATTATTAACTTTTATGATAAATTTGAGATGGTGAAGATTGAGCTTCGTTTACCCAGATAGACTGTTGGGGTATGGGGATAGAAATTCCAGCTCGGTCAAAAGCAATTTTTACACGACGTCGATATTCTCTGGCTACGTCCCACTGTTTTAAAGGTTGGGTTTTGATCCACACCCGAATAATCACACCTCTCTCGCCAAAATTCTCTATTCCCAGAACTTCTGGAGTATCGAGAATACGCAATCGCCATTCTTGGTCTTTTGCCATATCTAAACCAACAGTTTTAATTAATTCCAAAGCTTTATCAATATCTGTTTGATAAGCAACAGGAATGCTCAAATCAGCACGAGACCAGCGACTAGAAAGATTGGCTACTATTCTAACTTCACTGTTGGGAATAGTAATTAAACGCCCTTCAGAATCCCGTACTTGGGTCATTCTTAGGTTGAGATTTTCTACTAAACCACCTACATCCCCAACATTAATTACATCACCAAGAGCATACTGGTCTTCTAGAACAATTAGAAAACCGTTAATTGCATCTTTGATTAAATTTTGGGAAGCAAGAGAAAGCGCAACACCAACTAAACTAGCACCTGCTAGTAAGGGAACGATATCAACCCCTAAAGTTGTGAGACCCAAAAGGACACCAGCTACTAGCCAGATGAGAGTAACAATACTCTTAGTAACTCCGGATATGGTGGAAACACGTAGTTGTAATCTATGAGATGTTTCTGGAGTAATTAAAGCACTACTTTTAACGAATGCGGAAGTTAAGCGGTCGATAATGAAATAACTTAGCCGCACTGTAATGTAGACGATCGCGCCGATAACTGTAAGGCGTAGAGGAATTTGAGCACCAGTGAGAATTGCGACTTGAAGCGGTCTGGTATAAGGAAATAAGCCTAGGATGAAACAACTTCCTCCAACCCAAATTCCTGTATGAGTTAATTGTAAAACTCTTCGCCTAACTTCTCGCAAATGCTGTTTCTGTTGTTGTTTCAGCAGAGTAGTAATTGGTTTGGTTTTATCTGATACTGGATGTTTACCTTCTGATGACAGCTGTTTTGAGCGTCGTTGAGAGATAGTGTAAATACCCAAACTCAAAAATACCATTGCTAACCCTGTTGCTGCTGCGATCTTACTTTGTTGTAGTAAAAACTCCTTTTGACGTTCCTGTTTAGCTTTTTGTAAATTCTCTTCTAAGATATCTCGAACTTTAGATGCAAAGTTTTTTTGGTCTGATTCATTCAATTCTGCATCTTGTTCGGTAATTTCTAAAACTTCTTGATCGTTTACGTAAATAGCTGGGGACCCATTTTCTTGGTTTAGTACTTTTATATCTACCTTTTCGTTGGGTCGCTTCAAATAATCTTGCCTAATATCATCCAGCTTAGCTTGAATAGTTTGTAAACGTTCTCCAAGTTTGGATTTTGGTGCTGCTACTCGAAACAAACGCCTTCCATCTAAGTAAACCCAGTCGGAAACGATTCTATTTTCAAGATTTTTTATTCCTTTAGAAGGTAATTGCAACTGATGCAACGAAGGGATCTGCGCTCCAACCAAGTTTGGCGTCACTCCAACAATTATTAAAGTTGAAAAAATAGCCAATGCAACAAATTTAGCTCGCAAAATTTACCTCCCGAAATATTTCCCCGTTTTTGGAAAAATTAAGTGACATTTTTATAGATACATTTTGCTTAAAAATCGATTTTTAGTTAAATTCTAAATTTATCTCAAATCGTTGAGTCAAACAAATAGTATCTTAAAGTAAATTTTGGAAATTTTGGAAATTTTCCAAAAAAATGTTGGCTGTCGGCGCAGGTGGACCACTTTGGAATAAATGTTTGGAATAAATATAAGTGCAACATATATAACTGAAAGAAATATGAGCCTACTTGAAAAGGTAATAAATAATTTATTGGATATAAACAGAGCCTATCAAAAGATATAGTTAAATTTCAAAAATCCCTAACTAAATACTGAATATAAATTTGCAATTATTCTGTCCTCCGTGTGAAGTACGAGTATAGAAAATTTTGCTAATTTATAAAATAATATTATGAAATTTAAATTTTCAAGAGGTCAATAAGTATGAGTACGGAAGATAGAATTAAGGCAACTGCAAAAAATATTGAAGGTAAAGCTCAGGAAGTTTTAGGGGAGATTACTGGAAATCCTCAGGATAAAGCTGAGGGTCAGGCTAAGCAAGCAGAAGCTCAAATGCAGCACAAAGTTGAGAATGCTAAAGATCAGATAAAAAAAGCAATCGACTAATTTGAGCTTTTATGAGATCAATTTAGTAGTCTAGGTGTGTATTAAACCTAGACTTACTTATTTAAGTAAATGAGAAAATTTAGTCATTTATTTTAAGTGTAGAAACAGGTAATGGAGAGTAAAGAATAGGGAATAGATTATGTAAATTAATCAGTATGTAAATATTTTTTCTGCATCGTCAATAATTATCTATTGCTATTTATAATTCTTGTTATAACAATTATTTATTGTATAAGAAATAAGACATGCCTACAAATTATTATCAAAACTTATTTTGTATAGAGTGAGAAGTAATATAAAAAGAAAAATATTTTACCTAGATTGGGTTTAACTTTACTTATGATTAGTAAAAAATATAATAACAGCCGATGAAAAAAATATAATAGCAGCAGAAAAAATTTAAATTTCTTTAGAAAATGTAGATTCTATGGCAACTCGTAAAGCTAGTTTGATTTTTAATCCCGCAGCAGGTCAAGGTAATCCTGAACAGGATTTAAATACTATACGCGATTTACTATCACCCGCATTTGATTTAGATATTAAATTTACTAAAAAAGAGTTAAAAACCGGCAAAATAGCCGAAGAAGCAGTTAAAAATGGTGCAGAAATAGTCATTGCCGCTGGTGGTGATGGTACCCTTTCAGCAGTAGCTAAGGCCTTAATACGAACTGATATTCCTTTGGGTGTAGTACCACGAGGAACTGCAAATGCTTTTGCTTCAGCTCTAGGAATCCCCGATACAATTGAAAAGGCTTGTCAAACTATTATTAATGGTAAACTACGCAGATTAGACGTTGCTAAATGTAATAATAAGCCCATGTTATTACTTGCTGGAGTCGGTTTCGAAGCGGAAACGGTAGAAGGGGCTTCTCGAGATATTAAAAGTAAATGGGGTGCTTTAGCTTATATACTTTCCGGAATTAAACAATTAAATAATATAGATACTTTTGAAGTTGAAATCGAAACTGAGGAAAAAATTATTCGTACTGCTGCAACTGCGATTACGATCGCAAATGTTGCTCCTGCGACTTCAGTTTTAGCTCAAGGTCCAGCAGGAATTATTGGTGACGATGGATTTTTAGACATAACGATTGTTGCATCAAACACCTGGGCTAGTGCGATCGCAGCCTCTTACCATTTGCTACAAACAGGTCTTCACGGTGATGCAGTAACAAGAGATGATATTGGTTATTTACGGGCTAAGAAAGTCAAAGTAAGCACCGAACCTCCACAAAAAGTGGTTTTAGATGGAGAATTAATTGGTGAAACTCCAATTGATGTAGCCTGTGTCCAAGAAGGTTTGAATGTTTTTGTTCCCCTTATACCTGCCGAAGAATTAAAAGAAAAAATTGAAGGACTACCCGGACTCGAAGTGGAAATAAAGTCGGATTAAGCTAGGGAATGGAGAATGGAAAATACATTCTTGACTATAGCAGTCCATCTATAGTAACTCCATTGATACCAAAATATGCGTGTTTTTCACATTACTGTTTTTAGTGTTACATATTATTTTATACCAAATTTATTTAAAATTTTTATACTTAGAACGTGGCAAGCCGAAGGTATTATGAAAGTGAGCAGCGCGACTACCATGCGCTTTCCCAAAGTAACAGGTAAGGTTGTTTGCACGCACCTGCAGTATTATACTAAGTCCGGGTTAATTACCCCTTTTTAAAATGAGGGAGGTGCGGGAAGTATGGCGGGAAATCCCAAAGAATATAAAGGGGTTTTAAAAATCGGATTTGGTATTAGTATGTATCCCGCGAATGTGAGGGGTACCAGAGGTGTTAGTACGCATCCTACGGATGTTAGCGTTGCTAGCGTAGCGTACCGGATCCGTAGGTAGCGCAGCTATAGGTATTGTGTGACGTAGTCATACAGCTTGCTGCCTCCAAATCTGTAGCGCGTTCAAGCAAGACAAATAACGGATTCAGAGAATTAATGTGAGAGAGTTAATGTGTAGCAGTATTTCTTGAGATTAGTAAATTAGGTCACATACTATAATTATTATTTTTAGTTTGCTTCATTTGGGCAATTTTTTGGAGATGGCTGCTAATAGTGTGGGATTTAGGAGTTTTGCCATTACCTGCAGGCCACCCCTCTCTCTGACGTATTCTATCTCCGTCAGTCTCCTCTGTTTGATCGTGGAATAATATTTGTTGCGTGGGAAACGGTAAATCAATACCCGAATCGGTAAGCTTATTTTTTATTGCTGCTAAAACCTTATCGCGAAAATCTAAAACTTCAGCCCTACGAGGTGGTGCGATCCACCAACGAGCGCGAATTTTTACGGTACTATCTGCTAGATCAACTACTATTGCATCTGGAGCCGGATTTTTAAGAACGCCTTCTGTCTCATGTATTGCCTCTAAAATTAACTGTTTTGCTAAATCGATATCGTCTCCGTATCCAATCCCAACATCATATTGTATTCGACGATGTTCAAAAGCTGTATTTACCGTTACTGAGTTAGTAAAGAGTTCTGCGTTAGGAATGACTATTCGACGACCATCATAGGTTTTAATTGTAGTTGCTCTGGTCTCGATATTTTCTACAGTACCTTCAAAACCTTTAAATACTATTTGGTCACCTATTTCAAAAGCTTCATTGAGTAAAATTAAAATTCCAGCCAAAAAGTTCTGCAAAATATCTCGGAAAGCGAAGCCGACCGCAACCCCACTAATTCCCAACAGTTGTACCAAATCCCCTACTTTCAAAGAAGGAACAACAATTGTTAAAGAGAGAAATAGGCCAATTAGCACTATAGTCCCTTGGGCTAATCTTCCCAATACCAGTCCTAAGTTGCGTGCGTTCCGACGATTGCGAGTTAATCTTCTAACTAATCTCTTGATCGCTCTAGCTACAAAGAAAATAATTGTAAAAAGAACTAGTGCTAAAACGATGCTTGGTAACAAAGCAATGAAACCATCTATCATTGCTCGCGCTCTTTCCCAAGCAGTTGATAACTCTGCATTCATAATGTTTTTACTAAGACCGGAAGTTATTAAATCAAAGTTAGTTATTAAATCAAAGATTTATGCAGATTATAGACAAAAAATCCCAAACTTAATTCTGTCTAGAGATTAAAGCACGTGTAACATTGGGTATAGTTTTTTCAAAGGTTCGCGTTCAAGTCTCCATCAATTGCGTTCAAGCGATACATTACCCAGGTAGTGTAAGTGCCAATCGGACTCCAAATTAGATAAGGTAGTAATAGTACAGCAGCCCATGCGGAAACTGGTAAGACTATCAAAGTAACAATTAATCCCAAAGCAGAACCGGCTCCACCGACAAAGGTTCCGATCTTAAGATTTCGCGACCATAGAGTTAAGGGAGAATAAGCTACAATTACCACCTCTAGCAGTAAGTAAAGTCCCATTAAAAACCAGGTTTGGTAAGTACCTGGATTTTTTTCCCAAACAATATAAGCAGACCAGCCACCACAAATAAAAACTACTGTCCAAATAATTGGAATTAGCTTTTCAAAAGTCAGCCAAGAAGGACGACGTAAACGCTTAAACCATTTAACATCTTTAGGTCTAAGGATATTAGCTCCCAGAGCTACAACAAAGGTTACAGCCCCAATTATCATCCAAGACTTAATCATTTTTTTTAACTTGTTTTTTTAATTTATCACTTTTGATTAATAGATTATTTATTACTCATTACCTGTTATTCGTTACTCACGGCTTATTATTTCCTTTCTTTTTGGACTAGTTGTATAGAAAAAATTCTTTCATACCTTTTGTTTCTCGCCGCAAACGTGAAAATGCCTGACGCTCTATTTGCCGTGCTCTGGTATAAGAAATATTCATACGCTTGGCAACTTCTCTTAACGATAATTCGTGACCATCTTGTAAACCAAAATGTAGCGATATCACTTCCTGTTGCTGAGGGTTCAACTTAGAGATCATTGTTTGGAGAATTTCCCTTACAGAATTTTCATTAGTTTTCTTTTCTAAAGAAGAATTTGGATCTTCAAGTAAATCTTGTAGTTCTGTATCTTGTGTTTCTCCAAATTTGAGTTCCAGAGAAATTGGTTTGCGAGCAATTTGTAGATATTTTTGTAAATTTTCTGTTTCAACAGAAATATAATCACCTATATCTGCAACTGTAGGTGCACGACCTAACTTCTGCGTCAGTTCTGTTTGTACTTTCTTAATTTTCTTTAACTTTTGACAAATATGGCTTGGGAGCCGAATAGTTCGACTTTGATATTCAATTGCACGGGTAATTCCTTGCTTAATCCACCAATAAGCATAGGTAGAAAATTTAAAACCTTTGGAGGGATCAAATTTTTCTACGGCACGTTGTAAACCTAAACTTCCTTCTTGAATCAGGTCAATTAAATCCAAATTATGATATTGATATTTCTTGGCTATTGATACTACTAATTTTAAATTTGATCGAACCATCTTCTCCTTCGCATCTTTTCCCCTGTATAAAATTCGCTGTAATTCGGGAACGGTAAGACTAGCCTCTGATGCCCATTTTTCCAGTGTTGGCTGCTGCTGAAGTTTATCTGCTAAATCTTGTTTTAAATTTAGCAAAGTCCTCATTTGTTCTACTCGCTGGGCATAAAATACTTCTTGCTTGGGAGTTAATAAAGGTTCTCTACCAATTTCAAGTAAATAAGTTCCTAAAACATCTTTGTTGTAATTAGTAGGGCTAAAACTAGGAGATTTTACTTGCATATTTACAGTATTCATAATATTAGATATGATTCCCTGCTCTACAATAAAATTCTATAAACTAGGATCATTATTAGTACTGGTTGACTGTTGATATTTCAATTTCATATAAGCGCCTGTTTCTAAACTTCTAACTCCAATATTTAAGCGTGTTTTCAGATGTTGTGCTACTCGTAAAGCATTAGCAGCAATCGTCAATGTCGGATTTACTGCTGAGCTTGAAGGAAAGAAACTTGAATCTACCACATAGAGATTATTAATATCATGGGTGCGACAACTTAAGTCAAGTACACTACTTTGAGGATCGGTACCAAATCTACAAGTACCTACCTGATGATTCATAATTTTTAATGGTGATGGAATTGGTAAAATTAGGGAAAACCCAGCTTTGCGTAAAACCTCTGTAAACTGATGCCGCAAACGCTCGTGAGCCTTAGTATTATTTGGATGATAGTTAACGACAATTTTACCTTTGGCGTCTACCTCAACTCGATTATTCATATCTGGTAAATCTTCTGATTGCGCCCACCAGTCTACAGAATGTTTAGCCATTACTTGTAGTAAACTTTTCGGTAACCAGTTGGGTAAATCCGGTCGCATCATCTCCCACTTATGTTTCCCCATTAGATGGACGTGACCTAAAGGATAAGAGTCAGACCGCGAGCCAAAATAAAAGTCATTAATTGCCAGTGTTTTTTGAAAGACTGTCTCATTAGGAGTGGTGGAGATGGCATAAAATTTGGTTGTATTGTGTTTCATAAAATTACGTCCCACCATCCCACTGCTATTTCCCAAACCTTGGGGATGTTTATCGCTCGCAGAACGTAATAATAACGCAGCGGAGTTGATTGCTCCACAAGCAACTACAACAATATCGGCACTAAAAGTTTCTTTATTACCATTAATAGTAGCTTCCACTGCTTTAACTTCTTTACCGGAAGCATCGGTTACCAGGCGCTCGACTTGCGCTCCTGTTAATAACGTAACGTTTTCATGTTCTATGGCTTTATCCACGCAACAAACTTGAGCATCAGCTTTAGCATTCACTAAGCAAGGGTAGCCATCACAAGTATCACATCTAATACAGTTACTTTTTAGTGGGTTACGAGAATTGCGGTCGATTCCCATGGGGAGAGAAAACGGTTGTAAACCTTGCTTTTGTAAATTCTCAGCAACTTGCTGAATTCGTGGTTCATGGGGTAGAGCAGGGAAAGGATAATCTGCGTCTGTTAATGGTTGGGTTGGATCTTCTCCTCGGTTTCCATGAACCTGATAAATTTTTTCTGCTTGGGTGTAGTAAGGCTCAAAATCCTCGTATTTCAACGACCAAGCAGGGGAAATACCGCCATAATGGGACATTTCTTCAAAATCTTTTTGCCGCATTCGTAACAGAGCAGCACCATATATTTTTGTACTACCTCCTACCCGATGATAAAGATTCGGCTGAAATTCACTCCCTTGTGAGTTACTTCCTTTCGGGTCCAACCAGCGCTCTTCAGTACGATAAAGCCCATCAATGTATATATATTTGGGATTCCAATTACGTTTTTCTCTGGGAATATACCCACCTTTTTCTAATAAAAGAATTTTTTTACCTGTAGGAGCTAAAGCATATGCCAGAGTTCCACCACCTGCACCGGTTCCGATAATAATTAGATCGTAGTGAGTAGACATTATTTTTTCGTATCAAATTGTGTTTCTGGGGATTATTGTATTTTCAAGGGTGGAATCTATATAAGCTCTCTTTACAGATAAGGATTCGGCAGGAGATTTAACTTATATAAAATCTTAATAATTCAAGAAAAAAAAGTTTGCAAGCAAAACGAGCTAGATCTCGAGAAAGAGCATAGGAATTTCGCTAAGTTCCTGCTTTTGGATAGCTTATATCCCATGCTCTATGCAATCTCGAATCAAAAATATTCATTCAAATTGGATGAAGAGTACATGGAAATATACCGAGGTAGAATCGGGTATATTTCAATGTTTTGACTTCTAATTTCCAGCAACCTAAATGTCCTGTGAGCCGTTAACTAGAGAGTTGTCCACCAGTGACATCAATTAAGGCACCTGTAACAAAGCTACTATCTTGAGATGCTAGGAATACGTAGGCCGGGGCTAATTCTTCTGGTTGTCCGGCTCGTTTTAAAGCAGAATCAGTATCAAAATTTTCCACCATATCTTCAGGCATTGTCGCCGGGATATTTGGCGTCCATACCGGACCGGGTACCACTGCATTCACACGAATTTTACGCTCGGCTAAATTTAACGCTAGGGATTTAGTAAAGGTATGTACCGCCCCTTTGCTGGTGGAATAGTCTACTAGAAATTCTTTACCTATCTTGCCGACAATACTACCGGTATTGATAATTGTGTCCCCTTCTTTGAGATAAGGTACTGCTGCTTTTGCCATGTAGAAGTAGCCAAAAACATTGGTTTCCATTGTTTGACGGAACTGTTCGAGTGAAAGATCCTCAAAACGCTCTTGTGTCATTTGGTAAGCGGCGTTATTTACCAAAATATTTAAATCACCAAGCTTTGCTACCGTCTGTTCGATGGCTTGACGACAAGACTCGAAGTCCCGAACGTCAGCTTTAATTGTCAAACAAGTTTGCTGATATTTTTCTACACTCTTACGGGTGATTTCGGCATCTTCATCATTTTTGTTATATACAATTGCTACATTTGCACCTTCCATTGCAAATGCGATCGCAACAGCCCGACCAATTCCCGAATCTCCACCAGTAATTATGGCTGTCTTTCCTTTGAGTTTATTCGCCGGACTATAGTTGGACAGATCGCTATCTGGCTGGGGAGTCATGTCTGCTTGTTTTGCAGGATACTCTAATTGCTGTCCAGGAATTTGATCCGGAGTGGGACGAAATTCTTCAGTTTGGCTTTCTTTACTTTGCATAATAATCTTTTATCTTGAACTGAAATATTTTAATGAGCCTAAAAGTTTTAAGGCTGAGTATTCCGAGGCTAGAAATTTTGAGGCTAGAGATTTTGAGGCTAGAAATTTTGAGGCTAAGAATTTTGAGGCTAAGAATTTTGAGACAAGGAGTTATGAATTTAAGAGAACAGAAGCTTAAATTATCTGTTTTTCCCAGTTATACTAGTCGCCTTAACTGAAGTAAGTTGTAATTTATGTCTTTTAAGAGAAATTAACAACGTAACTAGTTACTACAGCAACAGGTATATCTGTTGAAACTTTACATTTTAATTTAAAGGTAATAGAGAAATTTTCTTGCAAAATGTCCTGAGAAACGCAACTACTAGTGTACTTAATTCTTAAGAGCAAAAAATGATAATCTATTCGATTAATAGTATCGATTTTCTGTAGGGGGATATCTTACCCTCTATCATGTATTAATGTTGCAAGATATTCCCACCACAGATAAAGAAGACTATAGAATCAAAATGAGCGTCAAACTTATCGAAATTGGTCAAAGTATTTACCTTACCGATTCGTTTTCTTAAGCTGTCACTTTAGCCTTAGACCAGACACCATTTTCATCTTCTTCATACTGCTGATGAACTTGCGCCCAGGCTGCTTCTTCAGCTTTCGTCTCGTCGTTAGTTTCATCAAAGACTGAATTGTAGCGTTCGATAAAAGTTTCTTGTGCTGCTTCGGAGAGATGAGAGCGAACTTCTGGCGCTAAATCTTGAGGACCTTTACAACGACCGGGACAAGGACGAGGTAATGTTTTCTCAATTATATGAACTTCTTCGCCGCCAGCACTTTCCATTAATAATTGAAACTCGCCGGTCCGATCGCTCGGGACTTCAGCCATGATGATGAATTCACCAGCTTTAAGACGAGTTTCATAAATCGCAGCTTTATCTTCAGACATTCCTAAGGTAATCAGTACTGACGCTAAACCTGCACCAGTACTACCAGCCAAAGCACCACTAGCAGCACCAAGTAATGCTCCTCCAATTGGACCTGCTGCAACTACAGATCCAACAAAAGGAATAAACAACACACCGACACCGGTGAGTAGACCCAACAAGGAACCGAACAAAGAGCCAAAAACAGCTCCGGTTCGTAGTCCACCAAGAATTACATCTTTTTTAGAAATAAAACCTGAAATTCTAGTTTGGGATTGAAAATTATTACCCATTACCGATAGATAGTCCCGAGGTATACCTCTATCTAGTAAGCGTCGAATTACATCATTTATTTGACTTTCCTGTTTGAAAACTCCTGAGATTGTACGTTCTGCTTTGTAATCAGGCATCGAAACCCCTCTAAATTCTAATAATCTTGTTACTTTGTTGCAACGTAAGTATTTTTGTATCTTTGCAGGAAGTGAGCTATATAAAATTCAGCTGTACCTAGGGAGTAATTCCATCACTCCCATTAAATTCAACTAACTTCTATACACCTGCTGCAACTTTTTGACGGGATTGTAGTTTCTGACCATCTGAACTGATGGACTCTCCTTCAATAAAGGAGCGCAGCATCCAAGCCATTTCTTCATGACCTTCCATCAATCCAGTTAAGAAGTCAGCAGTACCCTCATCATGAAAATCTTCTGAGCAATTATCGATATGTTCGCGGAGATTACGAATAATCTGCTCGTGATCTTCTACTAAACTCTCTACCATCTGAGTTGCTAAAGGAAGGTTCTCGGGATTTTCTTTCAAAGTTGTAATTTCTAGAAATCCTTTCATTGTGCCTACAGGATATCCACCTAAAGCGCGAACCCGTTCAGCAATAGAATCTATATTCTCGGTGAGAGTTTCGTAATGCTCTCCCCACAGTTCGTGTAGAGTGCGGAACTGTGGTCCAACTACATCCCAATGGTATTTTTTGGTCTTCACCAGTAACACATAAGCATCTGCCAAATCGTGATTTAATAACTTAATCACTCCTTGACGTTGTTCTTCGGTTAAACCAATATTAATACTTCGCATAATTGACTCTTTACATTTCGTTTCATTCATCTATTAGTATTTCAACACATACTTCGACCCCAAAAATCAATCATAAGTAATAATCTATAGATAGAGTTTTATTTCTCATTCATTCGTTTATAATTACGACATTTAATTCTTGTTTTGTTATTACAATATTGAGTATTAAATACTTTTAAATCATAAATTATTATTTATTCTCAGTAATAATTAATCTCCTCGAGGATAAACTAACTACATAGCTTATCCTTGAGGAGTAATATAATTGTTAAACAAAATATTAAGTTTAAAAGCTGCTCTCAACAAACAAGTATTATTTCCTAGCGATGATAAAGTTAATTGATGAGAGCGCAACCTAAAAAACTATTTTTTCGGAAAAGTAAAGAAAAAGCTATTTATTAATTGCCAGTAACATTTTCCAAAAATCCTTCCACTTTATCTTGAACAGTAGTTGCACTTTGAGAGTTGGATGGGCGCTTCATTTTATTTTTATCGGCACTACCTTGAACTGAATTCAAACCTTTCCTTGTTTTAGCCTGAGACTCTTCTAAATCAGGATTTCCAGCTTTTGAGCTAGCTACTTTATCGGTTTCTTTCTGAATTTGATTTAGACTAGTTTCGCCTTCGGAAGGAGTACTTTTATAACTTCCAATTGCAAATGCAGGGTAAGCGCTACTAAATAATAGGGTAAGACAAGTGAAAACCGCGACTAGAAATTGTAAAGGGCGAATATTTGCAAAAAACTTACGAGTGTTCTCCATTTTTCTCCTCCATTTAATTAAGTGATAAAGCTGCGAATAAACAGCAAAAATAATAATACTTCTGGTTTTTTATAAATTACTTGAAATTAGCAGTAGCTTTATTAAAAGATGTTTGCAAATCATTCCAAGCATTTTCCATACCGGACTTCATATCTTCCCAAGCACTTTCACTAGATTTTTGAATCTCTTGAAACTTCAGTTTAGCTTCGTGTTGCTTAGTATTTAAAATTGAAATTTGTTCATCATAGGCATCTTTTGCATCAGCTTTAGCTAAAGAAGCTTTTACTTTAAACTCATCAATTTTTGTCTGTAGATTTTGAAGCTGTGCTTCCATCTTTTTTTGATATTCTTGTTTAGATTCCATATAAAATACCTGTGAAAAAAGCAAGATTTTTTTTAATTTAAGCTAATAAAATAAAGGTCATATATCAGCTTAGTTAAATAAGAATCACTTGACTATATTAGTTATATCTAGAAATGAAGTTTATTATCATCACCCTACAGACAAAAATATATTTAAACTAAGGGAAGTGTAAATTTTATCGTAATTACTTCTCTAGATAGACCTATAATTACATTAAATCTAAGAGAAAATAAAATTTAACATTAAGAAAATCTAAATATCAAATATAATTTCAAAAATCATACCTTCATTTAATGTTAATGATTTGGGGAGTTTTGTAGTAAATGGGCTGAATAATTTAGTTCATTTACTTATAGAGTTGAGGCGAAAGAGAAAATAAAGTTAGGTCATATCTTGTTTATTGTAGAAATGCTCTAATGCACTGACTGCAAAATAATTACTTGAACGGTGGGACAATAATCGATTATGTGGTGTGAAATAGAAAATCTATGGTAATTGACACAATTGGAAGTGCAATAAATGAGTTGTTAGGATTAAATACTGAAAAACTAAGCCTGTGGCAAATGGGAGTAAGGGCAGCAGTTGTTTATATTGTTACATTAGGAATAGTAAGGCTAGGAGGAAATAAACGTTTTTTAGGGAAGCATGCAATATTTGATGTTACTTTAAGTATTATTTTTGGTGCAACATTAAGTCGTGCAATTAATGGTTCTGCTCCTTTTTTCCCGACTCTGGGAGCAGGAGTGGTTTTAATGGGAATTCACTGGGTATTTGCAACTATTGCTTTTCATGCGAAAAGATTTGAAAGGTTAATCAAGGGAAAATCTATTATATTAGTTCGTGACGGTAAAATTAATCGTCAAGGTATGAGAGCAGGTAATATAACTTATGAGGATTTACTTTCTTCATTACGCCTACAAGCAAAAATTGACGATTACCATTCAGTAAAAATAGCGCGCTTAGAAAGTAACGGAGATATTAGCGTTATACTCCAAGAAGAATCGCCACAGATAGTTGAGTTCGATGTATCTGAAGCTAAAAAATAATTGTTTCACTCTAATAATAGAATCCATTAAGTTAGAGTCAATTAATTTACCGGTAAAATTCTATTATTGTTTGAGTATTAGATAAAACAGCGTAAATAAAAGCACCTGAAGCAAAAGCCCAAAAACGGCTTTCTCTTTCCTCTGGTAATTCTTCTTTCAAAACGTTAAGAATAATTCCACCTGCTAAAAAAGAAAATAATATGGCGATCGCGCTTTCACTGATTTCTAGCCCAGTACCAATAACCCAGCCAAAAATAATTGAGAAAGCTAATATCCACTTACCTACGTGATCGTAAATACTTCTGTGATTTTGCCTTAAACCGTGGTCATTAACAATAAAATGTAGTGCCATGGCTGATGCAAACGAAATTAAATTGGCAATATCCGTTTCTTCTCTATGCAGTAATAAATAGCCAATTAAACTATTATAAATAGCAAAAGAGACTATATTCAACCAAAAAATTTCTATACTTGTAACTTTACCTTTTCCTGCTTTTTGTTGTTGCTGACGGGATAAAATCGCTAAGCGTTCTAACCAATAGAATATTCCCAAACCAATTAAAGCTATGAGGTAAACATGGTTTTCTAAATAAGAAGTTATTCCCGGTTCAGATTGTTTTAATATAGATTGATATTCGCCTAGCTCCGGTAATAAATGTATAAAAACATAGGCTACGGAAACACCTCCAGCACCACTAAGCCAGCGACTGCGAGGTATATCAACAAAACGTAATTTACCACAAAATAAGTGTATTAACGCCAGAGCAACAGCTAGAAATCCTGACAGGGCAAAAGTAATCGGCATTTTTACCAGTATGAATAGTGAATATTAGGGCAGACTATGTAAGTAGTGAAGTGATAAATAATAATTAATTGTACTACAAGCAAGAATCATATACCCTATATTTATTTTCGTATTTTATCTTCATAGTCGGAGTTAATTAATAGCACTTTTTCTATATTTTGATTGTTATTATTGTTGTTTTGCCATTTATTTAATACGTCTTTGATTAGGGCTTCTTGGATCCAAATTTGTAATACTATTGTCAAAGGGATAGCTAAAAATAAACCTAAAAATCCAAAAAAACTGGCAAAAATAACTACGGATAGCAAAGTTATCGCAGGCATTAAAGATACCTGAGACTTCATTACTAAAGGTACAATTACCAAACTTTCAATTTGCTGGATAACAAAATATAAGCCGATAACAGCTGCAGCTTTCCAAGGTGCATCAATTAATCCTAGCAGCAGCGGTGGGATTACACTTAAAGTGGGACCAACATTAGGAATAAATTCTAACAATCCTGCCAATATTGCGTTAACTAAGGGTAATTTTATTTCTAGATAAACTAATCCAACATAGCTTAAAACAGCAATTACTAACATTGTTAGTAATGTACCTTTAATCCAACCCAATAATGAGGTTTCGCAAAGAGAAAGAATATTACTCACTCTTCGCCTATAAAAGGTAGGAAATAACATGATGAATCCTTTTCGGTAAGGATATGGTTCTGCTAAAAACATAATTGTTAAAACTAAAAATAGTAGTATAGTTAAAACTATGTTTAGCGAATTACTTAGAATAGTAAAGAAATTATTTATTAACTGATTTAACGAACTTTGTAGCCCTTGTGTTATATTTTCTAGCCCGCGAGTCTCTTCTACGATTTCTGCTGGAATAGCTTGTAGCAACCAACTATTCCAAGAGTGTATTCGTTCCAAAGTCAAAGGTAAAATATCAGCAAGCTCTTGCAATTGCTGAATCATCTGAGGAAGAATCAAGGCACAGAAACCAGTTATCACAGTGAAAAAAAGAGTAACTGTGATAAAGATTGCGATTCCTCTTTTAATATGGATCTTTATTAAAAATTTTACTACTTGATTTAAAACAGTTGCTAATATGATGGAAGCAAATACAACAAGTAAAACTTGACGTATTTGCCATAAAGTATATAGACATATTACAAGTACTAATAAACCAAAAAATTGCTTAAAATTCACAGAAGCTCTCCAAACTGTAGCTAGCTGTAGGGATTATTAAATTCTATAAAATTCAGCTATTTATGTATTCCAACTTGAGATAATATTAATTACTTATCGAGACTTAAAAATATAAATAAATATTACTATTTTATCTCGCTAAAGATGGAGTACGAGTTAGCAAATTAAAAAAATAAAAAAATAAATAAAAAACTCCTTCCACACATATTTTTCTGACTGTGGTCCGCGCTTTGTACAAAAAAATCTTATCCGCTACGTCGTGATTTACTATAATTGCACTTCCTGTTTCCTGTTTGCTACTTAACGAATAAAACTGGATGTATAACGTTAAATAATTTAGATTTTAGTCAAATGCTAAAAAGCATATTACCTTTATTTTGGTAATATGCATATTACTAAATTATAGTAAAAATCTTTGAATTACTTGATCTACTAATTAAAGAAATCTCGAATATTATCTACTGCGTTATCTGTTTTGTTCTCGACATCAGAAGCTAAATCTTGTGCAGCATCTTTTGTTCTACCAATATCTTGTTTGGCTCTTCCTTCAACTCGCTTTGTTACACCTTTGGCTTGCCCGGTTACTTTTCCCAAATTCTGTTGAGCATTACCTACAGCTTGCTCTACATTACCTTCCAGTTTGTCACTGCTTCCAGCACCTAAGACTTTATCAAAGTCACTTTTTGCTTTTTGTTTAAGATTGCTTTCGTTATAATCGAGTGCAATTATATGGGAATTAGTATTTATATATAAACTTTGGGCATTAGCTGCGACAGAATTAGTGTTTATAAATACGCTGCTCCAAGCAAAGGTTAGTACGAATAAACAAGAAAATATGTATAGTACATATTTTTTATAGTTCGAAATTTGACTTGTAATATTGTTAATTATTTTCACAATAAATCTCCAACTAAGTAAAATTAAACGACTAAAAATATTTATACAAAATTAATACTAATAATTAAATCAATCTTTAGTTAATAATAATTAGTTGTTTTGTGGCTAAAACTAATTCTGCAGTGTTATACCCAAAGATTAATGCACGTAATTTAATTACTAAAGTGGAAAGTCTAATCCACCTTCTCGCAGAGGGAGAATAACTTACTCAAGTGGATTAGAATATATTTTTTAGCTGGTAGCCTGTTGTTGATATAACTGTCGTCCGGACTCTAACTGAGAAGCAATCTGCTGGCGATCATTAATAAATGTGTACTGTTCATTAAAGTTACCTTTCGGACGCTCGCCAATAATGTAGTGACGTACTGGTATATCTGGAGCATTAATAACGATATTATCAGAAACACGTACCGTCGCCCGTGGTGCGTTTGGATTTTCTTCTCTAAGTTGAGAAATCACCCAAAGTTCATTATTTAATGCGTATACACTTTGGACTTCAAGATCGTAACCACCGGAGGGAACTTCAACTTCAGTTGTTATGGTGCGCTCTTTCCGATTTGCTCCGGGTAAATCCACATCAATGTAAGGAACTTCAACGGTTTGTTGTTCCTGCACTACAATTACTTTCGGTACTGTAACAGTACGTTTTGTGACTCCGACTTTGACGTCGGGTCCTTTAATGTCATATTCAGGTAGTTTTCCGGGTGTGATGTCAACGTCGGGTAAACGACCAGCCTCTTCCTGCTTAACTTGGCACGATGCAAGGGGAAGTAATAGTATGAATAAGGATAGAGGTAAGAATTTTCGTAGAGTCAAGGGTTTTGATTGCATAAGATTTAAGATCCAAACTACATAAAAAAGTTGCTAGCGGTGATAAAAAAGCTTGCAAATATTAATAATTCAAGCTTCCATGCTGGTTTTTAAGTTCAAAAAGTGATAATCAAAAAGTGAGAAAAAAGTTAGATTAACTAAAAATATTTGAGATGTGAAATTGACCTAGCACATCAGCTAAATTATGAGATGTAACTTGTACAGAGAAAAATTTACAGAGAAAAATTTATCAAGTTATTGGGAAAAATTAAGCACGATAGGACGAATTATTGAATAATTAAATGGAGATCAATAAGGAATTCCTTCAGAATTCGATAATAATCCCCATTATTTATTAGTTGCTGCTCTATCTACATCATTCTTCGGTTAGGAATTGCATCAGTCTTCAGTAATAAATATTTATCTCAGTTTTATCCGTAGTGCATTTGGACCCGATAAAAATCTAAAAACCTGTCATGCAGGTGCTTTAAAACTATATATCACTGCACCAGAACATAAAAATTTTTGCTTAAAACAAGTCTTAGCAAGGACCGGGAATGTATAAAATTTTCTCTTGCTCTCTTCATTAACCTATCTTTATAATCAAAGGTTTCGGTTTAGGGAAAAAATTTATATCTTTTGAACAGTTCGTGAATTACTCAAAAGGTAGACTTTTTTTTTTGGGAAACTTGAGACGATGCAAGTATGCGTGACAAAATTTTCCCACGACAAGGCTGCACAATATTTTATTGTCGGATTGGTTTCTTGTTGAGCTAGGAAATCTTTGTTGTTTTTATTTTGGAGTTTAATAGATGAATACTGCATATAATACTGAATATAAGCGTGCCGTCGGTTTATTTTATAGTCGTGAAGAAGCAGAGAAAGCAGTTCACAAATTAAAAGATGCTGGTTTTGATATGGACAGAGTTTCCGTAGTAGCGCGGGACGCTGATAAAGTAGTTGGGACTGAAACTACTGAAGACATTGGCAATAAAGCTGATGATGGTGCAGCAGCTGGAGCTTTGACTGGCGGAGCTTTGGGCGGGATCACTGGTTTGTTGGTAGGTTTAGGAACCTTAGCTATTCCTGGTGTTGGTCCTATTCTTTTAGCCGGAGCTGAAGCAACTGCGATTGCAACGACCCTAGCAGGTGGTGCTATTGGCGCAGCAGCAGGTGGCTTAGTTGGTGCTTTGATAGGTCTAGGTATACCTGAGGAGCGAGCAAAAGTCTATAGCGATCGGGTCGCTGGAGGTAGCTTTTTAGTGATGGTGACTGGAACTGTGAAGGAAGTCATCAGAGCTGAAACGTACATGCGCGAATGTGGTGTTGAAGAATTTGGGATTTATGATGCACCATCACAAGTTTCTTCATCGCCAGAAGCTGTTACACCAGTTGCTAGTTCTGAATATACTGGAGTTCAAGAAACTGAAAATAAAGAAAATATAAAGCTGTATGAAGAGCGTCTAGTTGCAGATAAAGAACGGGCTAAGGCTGGTGAGGTATCAGTAGGTAAGCGCGTAGAAACAGAAACTGCGAGTGTTTCTGTTCCCATTGAAAAAGAGAGAATTGTGGTTGAGCGAAGTAACCCCACAAATCCAGGTCAAGTATCTCCTGGCACTACTGACTTTTCTGGTGGAAAAGTTGCTCGCATGGAAGTTTATGAAGAGTCAGCGGATATACAAAAGCAAGCTTTTGTTCGTGAAGAAGTTAAAGTTCGCAAAGAAGTTGAGCGCGATACAGTAGAAGCAAAAGAAAAACTTCGTCGTGAAGAATTGGAAGTTGATGTTGATGGTAAACCAGTTATTAAAAAACGGCATTAAATACTAATCTCAGATTTTATACGTCAAGCTGTCGTAACTTGCACATTCCGATATCGTGTAATAATTAAATAAATCAGCATTTAGAGTGAATCTCTATACTTAGCTCCTCCCTTATATGGTAGAGAATTTTACCGATAGTGAAGCTTGATACCTTACTACACAGGAGGAGCAATAACAAAGTATAAGCCTCAGGGATCACTTTTTACATTCCTCATGTCTTTGGACTGAGGATTTTCAGTATTTAATGGATACAGCAAAGATACTTAGCTGTAACTACTAGCCGCAGTTGTTTTAGCTTTTCGTACACCCTTAATTACAATCGGTAATAACTGGGAAATGACATGCTTTGTGTCTTTATGTATCGCGCACTGTATTCTACTCTTTAGGGCTAACGTTTTGCTGCTTATGATTCTAATTACAAGATTGAGCTTGACAGAAACAAGCCCAGGGAAGAGATTTCAAGGAGCAGAGAATACAAACATTGAATAGAAAAGAAGAGGATGATTAAAATCTACTCCTTCCCCCCTTACTCTTAAATGGTTCATTTCTTTCATTGGAACTGGATTACTATGAATTATTACTTAGAAGTATTTGAAGTTTTCACTCGCTGTATACCCCCGGGGATCGTTACTAATTTACCAGACATACTTCAGGTAAGCATGACTTTGCTAGGAAGTATAATTACTTTATTGACTTTCGTCCTTGTAATAGGTTTATCTTATTCGCAACTACCCAAAGCAATTGGCTCATTAAATACTAGTTTATTCTCGATTGAAACCCAAAATGTTTATCAGAATGTAATTCTGCCTCATCAGACATGGCTAAGCTGTATTACTATTATTAGCCTCGCTGACATAGCTATTCTTATTATCCCTGCTGCTGAGTGGTTATATTTCTTTGAATTCCCCATTAGCTTACTCATTGCCTTAAATGTTATTTTTCTTGGATTTACTATAATCAAAGAATTATTTGATAATTATTTGCTAGGAGCTACGTTAGAAAACCAAGATAAAATAAACAGTGAGTTAATTGTTCTTGGCAGATTTCTCTGTAATTTATCAATAATCTTAAGTGTTATTTTTGTGTTTGCACAAATACATCGAATTAACCTGCTCGGTCTGATCGCCAGTTTGGGACTTGGGGGTGTAGCGATCGCTTTTGCATCCCAAAAAATTATCGAACAAATACTTTGGAGTTTAGTCCTGATTATTGATCGTCCCTTTGTAGTTGACGACTACATACATTTACCGGATAGCACTATCGGGAGAGTAGAATCGATTGGCTGGCGCTCTACTAAAATTCGACTATCAGGGAAAAATACTTTAGCTGTTATTCCCAATAGCGAACTTGCTCAAATTAAGATCGAAAATATGACCAGGGCAAGAAGAGTAATTTCTGTGGTGAAGTTAAACTTTTTTAAGACAATGTCTGATGAGGAAAAAGCACTAACTCACCAATCAATACTAGAAAGCACTCAAGATATCTTAGGAATTGATCGCACCTTAACACAAGTTGCTTTTGAAGATTTAACCGATGCTTCAGGTGAGGGTTATGTGCAGGCTAAACTTATTTTTTATATTCTCGGAGCAGCGGAAAATTCGATGGAGTTACGGAAAAACTTACTCGAGATTGCCAGAGACAATATTATTGAACGACTACAAAACCATGGAGTAAATTGCTATTTTGAAGAACAAACCCTTGATATTACTCAACCCATGAATATCTAAATCATAAAATAGCAAAGCAAATTATGCCAGGATTCAATTTTGAATTTCTACAACTGAATGAGGAGACACAAAACTTTTTCCTAGAACTATTTTGGAGATTTGGACTATTTCTGTTTGGTGTTTTTATTGCACCCATATTTGGGAGATTTTTGCCTTTATTCTTTTGCTGGATACTGAAGTTTGCTGTGCGCTTCTTTCGCTTAGATATCAAAGGTTTTAATGCTGAATCTATTAAACCAGTCAAAAACTCTATTATTAATATTGGAACCCTAGTTTTTATTGCTCTTTGTTTAAATATATTGTGGAAATACCAAGTAATTTATCAAATATTGGGCTTTTTTGTATATTTGGCTTTAGCCATTAGTATCGCCTGGCTTGCTTCGCGATTAGCTCAACGTGCAATTCGCCTTCATGCGATCGATCTGGTTCAACGTTTAGGTGGAGAGGTTAATGAGGTAGCTTTAGTATTTGAAACTCTAACTAATGTCATAATTATCTTATTTGCTGTCATTATTTTTGCTTCAGGCTTACAGCTTAACCTAACTGCAATTTTAACTAGTATCGGTATTGGGGGTGTTGCAGTAGCTTTTGGAGCGCGACAAGCTTTAGAAAGATTGATTGGTACTTTAGAGCTATTTTTGGATCGTCCTTATCAACCAGGAGAATATATTCAGGTTAACTTCAACCCCTATGGCGAAGATGTTTACGGACGAGTTGAATCAATTGGTTTGCGCTCGACTAAAATTCGCACTGCTGCTAGAAACACAATCATCATCGTTCCTAACTCAATTATGGCTAGTAAGCATATCGAAAATATTACCAGGGGTAAAAAAGTCGTAGCGATGTTTTATCTAGATTTTTCTCGGTTACTCAAAGAAAGTGAACGGGCTTTAGTAAAAAGGGTAATTATCGAGAGTACGGATACATTTTGGGGTATAAGTAAAGGCAACACAAGAATTTACTTTTCTAACACCGACGATAATTTAAAGACTCGCGTTAGAGTTAACTTTTTCCTCACTAGTTCGGGAGAAGATTCCCTCAAGTTGCGCAAACGTTTGGTTGAACTGGCTGACCAAGCTATTGCTTTCAAGTTGTCAACTTATGACCTTAAATTTTCTATGCCAGAACCGATGATTTATATTGATTCACCAATGACGATTTAGGTCAGGCATTCATTTGAGCAAATTATAACATTTAATCTTTTATACCAATTCAACCGCGAGACTGATTTTGAATATACCATGCGGAGTAATTGCTAATTAATATATAACACTGAATATATAACACTAAATTTTCATAATTGGATATTTTCACCTCTTCCTTTTTCCCTGCTTCACTTCAAGAACAGATGACTGTCTAAATTATACGCTTACTACTAGAATTTAGATTATTCAGGTTTATTTTCTAGCCAAGTGAAGGAAAAGATAGAACCTTTCCCTACTTGAGATTCGACATTAATTCTTCCACCTTGCTGCTCGACTATTTTTTTTACAATAGAAAGACCAATTCCCGTATTTTCGGTTTTATCTCTTGCTTGTAGTGTTTGAAAAATATTAAAAATTTGACTGTAGTATTTATGTTCGATACCATAACCGTCGTCAGCTACCTTAAACTCATAAAATTTATCCCCTTTCCCTTCTTTAAAGGTAATTTCAATTATTCCTTTTGGATGATGGCGATGCTTAATCGCATTACCAATTAAATTAGAAAATACTTGAAATAACAGTATTTTTTTTGTAATCAAGGTGGGTAAGTTAGGGGTGACTTTAATCTCTATTTCTGGTGGAGGATTAAGAAGGTTAATAACTTCGGAAATAAGCTTATCTACTGCGACAGTTTCAGGTTCGATGTTTTTACGTCCTACACGAGAATATTCAAGTAAAGCGTCAATTAAAGCCGCCATACGCTTTACTCTTCCCCGTAGTAGATTCATATTGTGTTGTGTATCTTGAGTTAAAAAATCTTTTAGATCTTCTTCAATCCACTCAGAAAGATTATTTATTGCTCTTAAGGGTGCTTTTAAATCATGAGAAACAGCATATGTAAAGCTATCTAATTCTTTATTTTGCTCTTCTAACTCAGTATTCTTCTGAAGCAGAATTGTGCTTAGAAAAGCAAGCTCTTCTGCATTTTTCTGCAAAGTTACTTCTATACGCTGGCGCTCAGTCATATCACGTATTATAACTAGCTCTTGAGAGTTTAATGGAGTTTCGCTAGTTGATAACTCAAGGGGAAAACATACACCGTTTTTTTGCTTCCCACAAGCTTCTACACGGCTGTTAAATTGAGGTAATACAAATTTTTCTTTCCTCTCAATGTTCTTTCCTTTAGAATCTCTCAATAATTTTGATAACTTTTGACCAATAATTTCTGATGATTTGTAACCAAACATGTTCTCAACAGCTAGGTTACAAATTTCAATTTTTCGCTCGCGGTCAAGCAGAATAACCCCATCAATTACATTAGCGAGAATTGAGTTTAAAATTTCTTTATTTTGGCTGAGTTTAAGTTTTCCTACTTGTAGTTCCCTCTCCAAACGTTCAAAAAGGTAAACTGCCACTAAAGAACCCAAAAGACTTACTCCAATTGCTAACTGCAACACCAAATTGTTAGAATTTGCTTGACTATCCAAGTATTCGTTACGTCGTCTCAATAGTTTTCGTTCATCGGTAGTAAGTTCATCAATAGCTACACGAATTTCGTCCAGGGTTTCTTTACTATCAATTAGTAAGTCTCTCAAAAGAGGAATCTCAGAGGAAATATTTCCCACATTATTCACTGTAACCAGGTTTCGCTCTAAAAGATTTATTTCCTTGCGAACTAATTTTCTTAAGCTCAGAACTTGCTGTTGTCGCTGGGAGTTATATTCAGCTAAGCGAGCGAGACGATCAAAATAAATGGGTATTTCTTGTCTTGTTTGTTTGTAAGGCTCTAAAAATTCGGAATTACGAGTAACATAGTAGCCACGTACTCCCGCCTCAGCATTCAGTAATGATACTGATAAACGATTAGTTTCTAGCAAAACTCGTTCTACCCGATCCACATCTCGACGTGCTGCAATAGTATGTTGTCTTTGCATCCACAAAGCAATTAAAGAAATCACCAAACAGAAAATTGGTATAAAAATAATCAGTTTTCGCTTTTGACGAACAGACAAACGAGTTAGGAAACTGCTAACTTTATTTGTGCGATCGCCACCGCAATTTTGAGATTTCATGAAGTAAGTACTTTAGCCTGTCCTTATAAGCGAAATTATAGGACAAAGTAGTTTACTGGATAAATTACTTAAACTGGATAAATTACTTAAATTGTAAAGGTTTTATTTGAAGATTTTGTTTTTAATTTAAGTACGGCATTAAATCGAGAAGTATTTCCGTTTGTGGGTACTATTCTCTCAGGTTTAATTTGCCATCTCGAACGTAGGTATTGGGTAATCACTTGGGAGCGATCGCGTAAAATTTCTTCGGGTTCGTCAATCTGCTTGTGGGATGTTACTTCTAAACGTAAATTCGGTTGTCGTTGAAGAATTTTAGCAACATTATCCAATCTTTGCATATCGAATTGGGTTAGTTTAGAGTCATTCCGAGTAAATGATATATCTCCCATTACCCGAGGAATTCTCTTCATACTGACTACCGCAGATGGATACTCCAATCTTGTTTTGATCTCATCTGCTAGCATTACCTTTGCATCTGGATTAATATCACGTTCGCTTAAATAGATCATTCGCACATTTAGTGGTGTTGCACGAGTAGTGATAATCTCATAATCAACCATTTCTGCTGGTGGTGGTAGTCGCAGGTTGCTAATTGCAGATTCTATTTCTTGAGTAAAATTGGCGTGTAACTGAGGAATTGTAATCGTTGCTGATTCTACCGTTTCTTTTTTTTCTTCTGCTAGAGAACTAATAAGTTCATTGGACGCAGTAGGAATCTCAATTAACTTTAGGCTTAATAACTCCGGTGGTTTATTCAAGCGCTTAGCGAGTTTGCTCACATAATTACTTTTTTCTTCTGGCGTGTACAGTTTACTAGTAAACACCTGAAGTTGAATTAGTAACTTCTGGTTTCTGGTGCGGGTTGCTAATTCGCTAATAAAGGAACGGGGTTCACCGTTGGGTAAATTAGCAAAATTTTCTTGCCATATCTTTCTGACTGCTGACTTGGTAGAGTTTTCCTGTTGTTTGTGGGAAACTTCTTGTTTGAGCTGGCTAAATGATTCGTTGAGTGGTATAAAAATTGCAACTATAGTAAAGAAAATCAGCATAAATCGCGCTGGGAGACTGCCAATCTTCCTCATCCTTTTCGATGCAGGTAAACCTCCCAAAATATCCTGCATCCATATCGTTTCTTCATCTTGTTGACGCCATTGTTTAACGTCTCGCGTAACCCGAGCGCTGTCAATGTGTAAAGCAAGAAACACTATCATTGCGGTGAAAGTAATAGCTACTAAATTAGTCAAGAATAATAAGCCACCACCACTAGCAATTTGTGACCCATTGGTGAAATCTTCGCCCGCAGCGATCCCCAAACCATAACCTACCACGCACAAGGGTGGCATCAGGGCAACAGCGATCGCAACTCCAGGAATAGAAGTGACAACACCTTTTGGTTTTTTACAAATCGCAATAGAACCAACTGCACCAGAAAATAAAGCGACAACCAAATCTAAAATATTTGGTCGGGTACGAGCTAAAATTTCGGCGGTCATTTCCTTGAAAGGAAGAAACCACACCAGCAGAAATGCAAATAAAATAGCAGTAGCACAACTCAAAATAAGTTTAAGCAGTGCTCGCCAGGCTAAGATTAAATCACCTGCGGCTAATGCTAATCCATTAGCAAGAATACTTCCCATCAATGGCGAGATTAACATCGCACCAATAATCACTGCGGGGCTATTTAGTACTAACCCTACGGTTGCGATACCTGCAGAAAATAAAACTTCAATCCAGTAGCTAACATCTTTCAAGCTTACTGACTTATATATGTCTATATAAACCTGTTCTTTACGGGTTGGACTCACCCCTAAGTTATCAGATAACGAATTTCGAATAATTGGAAGCAATTTACTGGAATTGTTGGAGTACTTTTGCTGAGTCATAAGAACCTCTCGAGCAGTTATTACAGCAGCGTTCGTTTATGCGAACCACACATCAAAAACCAACTTCTCTGTAGAGACATAAGATTACTACATCTCTATAGACAATCTGTTTACTTAAAAACAGGTGTAAAATGAGAATTTATCGGTAGAGTAACGATGTTTGCTTGTATTTTGACCTCTGGGATTCTTGCTCTCATTCTTTTCAGTATCTTCTCAATGGTTTAGGTTTATTTAAACTTATAGCCCTACACTTTTGGTTTAAGACATTTTTCCTATTCTCAACCTTCAGTTTTTCGTTTCCTTTTGCTCCTTCCTATCCCAGTGAGAAATTACCTAATTGAGTTAGGAGGAGAAATGTGGGAAGAAAAAGAGAAATCTTTAAAGGTAACTTTAAAGTGGGAAGGCAGTAAGAAAAACATAATTTTCTAGCTTCAGGCTTTTTGCTATAACTAAAATCTATAAGGACACTTCTATTAACACCATTCTATCAACACCACAATGGTGCGTTGCACTTTACAACAACACACCGTATACAGCAGAATTCCTGTCCAAATCGATTTAATAATTAATTACTTATCTTCCAGATTTATTATATATCAGGCACATTCAGTACGATCTAAACTATACATTTCCCAGAATTCAACATCTATTTGTTCGATATTATTTTTTACTTTGCTAATTTCTTCATCCGTACAATTGAGTAGTAGTAAATGGTTACCAAGTAAAAAATGTCGGATATAGAAATCTATTCGGTCACTGGGGATTCCTAAATCTTCTAAAGTTAGTGTTGACAAACCTCCAGCATCAGAAAAAAACCAATAAATCTGTTGTACCGGGAAGCAACAGCTTTTTAATTTTTGACTAAGGAGCCTGAGATTATCTTCATTGGAAAGAACAGCAATTGTATTTTCAGTGTTTTGAGTAGCGACTACAATCGACCTCCTGTACTAATTAAAACTAAGTATTTGTAACCCTGTAGTTTTTTCGAAGTTACACAATATACTCATTATTAAACAAGCTTATTGGTAAGTTTAAGCCTTAATAATTTTTACTACATTGATATTTACATTATAAGAAAATTCTAAATATAGCAACCGCCAGGTTAGCTAGGACGCTAAAGTCAAGACATGCTCCATGGCTTCTCGCAGTGTTCCAAAATTCTCGAGTT
>NZ_LMTZ01000007.1 GCF_001456025.1 Mastigocoleus testarum BC008 | reverse complement strand
TCATAAATCGGAAATTAGAGATTTGAAAAAAGATTTAGAAATTATTGTTCCAAAGGCAGCTTGAGCATTTCATTCACGGGTATTGCGTTTAAAACTTATCTTTCATTTGTCTTACCCGAGCAAAGGTTTCTACAGGATCGCTACTATTTACGGTTAATTGCAATCCTGGCTGTTCCCAGCGCAAAAACGGATTTGTCAATTTTTCTACTCTTAAAATCGATGGAACAGTAGCTTCTCCACGTTCTCGAGATGCTTTTACTTGCTCGTAACGGTTTTGCAAATCAGGGTTATTTTTATCCACAGTAAGCGCAAACCGCAAATTATTTAGTGTATATTCGTGAGCGCACCAAATACGTGTATCATCTGGTAAAGAACGAATTTTGCTCAGAGAATCTACCATTTGTGCGGGTGTCCCTTCAAATAACCGACCGCATCCTCCAGCAAACAGGGTATCCCCACAGAATAAATCTCCTGTTTCTCCTGGTTTTTGCGCTGGAAAATAATAAGCTATATGGGCGCGGGTATGTCCGGGAACGAAAAATACTTCTGCTGTTCGACCAGCAAATTCTACGCGATCGCCAGCTTGTAAAAACACATCCTGTCCGGGTATTCTCCCCCGGTCTTCAGCTCCACCATAAATAGTAATGTTAGGGAATTTCTTCATCAATTGCCGATTAGCACCCACATGATCCATATGATGATGTGTATTAAATATGCCAATTAATTCGGCTTTAAGTTCCGTCAGCTTTTCTAAAACTGGTTTTAATTGTGCTGGATCGACAACAGCAGCAGTATTGCTCTGGGAATCGTACAGCAAAAATATATAATTATCTGAAAGTGCTTTAAGACGAAATATCTGCATGATAATTTGTCTAACCCTGTAAAAGTAATTTTAGGACTTATTCTTTATTTATATAAATAGCACGCGTACAAGCAACTTATATTTTCACATCCTTAATCTGTAGCATTGCTCATACCCAGGTAAAATCTATTTGAGATAGTTCAAGTTGAGATACTTCAACCGTAATTACACTTGATATAAAGATGCTAATGGTAACATTTATGGTAGTGCGTCAGTAAAAATTCTCTGGAATTACGACTGTATCAAAAGTTAAATTTATAACTGTATTATTTCGCGAGATATTGTTTGTATATCTGGCATATTTAAAATATCTTTTCAGGATATCAGTAGTTTCTGGTATCTCATATTCACAATATTATTTTCAGTGGTTTACTTAATTATTTTAAGTAGCTATATATTTGTCTTGTGAAATTAAAGACAACTAAATATTGTGACGAAAATTTGTGTCTTCCTGGAGGAATATGAATAATTTATCAGACTACAAAAAGTTTCATAATCGAGCGGAGGTAGCAGTAAAAAAAATTGTAGAAAGAATCATTAGGACTGGAAAAATAAGCCCTGAGGACCATAATGCTCTGACTTATACAGTACTAATTGATGGAGAAGTCAGTGATTCAGATCGGCGTCAGATTAATCGCATTTTCGATTACATTCAAACAGGTCGCTTACAACTAGTTGATTGGTAAACAGTAGACTGTAACTTGAATTAACTATGAGGAGACTAAATTATTAATGACTTTAAATCGTAAATTACTAAGTGAAGTATGTCTATTTAATTCTAATAGTTATATTTTTGGTAATTATATTATCTAAAATATAATTACTATTATATTTCATATTTCATATTAGTTTTAACATTATCCTCTAAGTTAACTTGAAGTATACGGCTTAAAATTTATGTAGAGATAGTCTTTGCTGTTAATAATTTTATTTGTTGCTAAAAATATTTAGCTCTAAATTTCTGTATAAAGGTATCTTCCTAGGGATTTAGGTTAATTTTTACATCGCCCTATTCAAAACTCTTGAGGGCGATTTCAATATTCTATAACGTATTTTCATCAATACCTCTCTAAAGACCGTGATTTTACTTATGTATTTTGTGAAGAAGCCACTTATAACGCTATTTATCAGTAAAAATGCTATGGGAAAATAATTAGCCAGGAGTTAAATTGATATTAATTTAGATAAATTGTAATTATTTTTAATGTCTAATATGTTTTTTAATATCAATATCATTTATTATTTATTATTTAATTCGGAAATAAAAACTGATCGAAATTGAAATGATACAAGTGCCATAAATTGTAATATTCATAGCAATTTTATATTCCACAAATTAATAGAAATAAAGTCAATATCAATAATATTAAAAGTCAAATATTAAAAAATCAGCTATTTTATTAAAAATTAAATCATTTTGAATATAATTACTTTCCCACAATGAATGAAAATAAAAAACCTGACTTAAAAGTTTCTATACTTGCACCTAATTTTTGTAAAGGTGGTATCGTTCGTGCATATTTACTAGGAAAAGTTTTCCAAAAACTAAATTATGATGTAGAAATTTTAGGATTTTTATTTGGCGAAAATGTTTATCCAGAAGCTCCACATGACCTCTCTGTATTTTATCTTGAAGGTTGTAATTATCCCGAGTTTTTTGGTGCTAGTAAAAAACTCTTAAATAAAATCAAAGGAGATATTGTTTGTGCGGTGAAACCAAAACCCACAAGTTACGGTGTAGCCTTAATGGATAAGATTTTTCATCATCGTCCACTCATTTTAGATATAGATGATTGGGAATTGAGCTGGTACGGAGGTGATGAATGGCAGTATCGCCCTAATTTTAAACAACTAGCCAGAGATGTTCTCAAGCAAGAAGGTGCTTTACGTAACCCAGAGCATCCTCTTTACATAAAATGGATGGAGTCTTCTATTAAACACGCAGATGCGGTTGTTGCTCATACTCAATTTCTACTCAATCGTTTTGGTGGAAATTATTTACCTAATGGTAAAGACACTGATTTGTTCGATCCAGACAAATATGATCCTCAAATTAGCCGAGAAAATAATGGTCTTTCGGACTATCGCGTCTTAATGTTTCCTGGCGCACCTAGACCTCATAAAGGTTTGGAAGATGTTTTAATGGCGCTGGATTTACTAAATGAACCGGATCTGAGATTGGTAATAGTAGGTGGAAATCCTTATGACAATTACGATGAAAAATTAAAAGAACGGTGGGGTAAGTGGATTATTACTTTACCACCACAATCTGTAGAAGAAATGCCCTCTGTAGTTTCTGCAGCTCACGTTGTTGTAGTTCCTTCTCGGGATACTGCGATCGCTTGGGCACAATTTCCTCTCAAGTTGACCGATGGAATGGCAATGGCAAAACCTATTTTGGCGACAAGAGTAGGAGATATTCCAACGATTTTGAATGATACGGGTTATCTAATTAATCCTAGCTCTCCAGAAGAAATTGCTGAGAATATTCAGTTAATATTTCAAGATTTAGAGGCAGCTAATCATCGTGGGAAAATGGCGAGAGAAAGGTGTATTAAATATTATAGTTTAAACACTATGGCCACAACTGTATCTCAAATAGTTTCTAGTTTATAAACTATATATTTTCCTATACTTTTAGTCAAATTATTATTTGCGAAATAAATTTTGGGGTGGCAAATAATTAGCAAAAAATGTTAACAAATAGAAAATAAAAATCGGCAACCTCGATGTTGAACAATAAGCTACTTTTTAGATTTGCTAGACCTTACCCAGGATTGATTATCCTCACTTTATTTCTAGGTTTTTTTGGCGCTTTCTTTAATGGAATTGGTACTACTCTAATTGTGCCTATCGTTCTTAAAATTGTTGGTCAAGACATAGAAATCACTAATCTACCGCCATTGATTAGAGGTATTATGACTCCATTCGATAGTCTTCCCGAAAGCTATCGCGGACTAGTTATGGGTGGGATAATTATCTTCACTATTTTTGTCAAGAATCTATCTAATTATACAAGTGTTTTAGCATCGAGTCGATTAACGCGTTTGTTAACTACAGATATGCGTTCCGAAGGTGTAGACCTACTGTTAAAAATAGATATGGAATACTACACCAAAATGAAAATTGGTGATTTAATCAATAGTTTAGGTGTAGAGATTTCTCGTGCGGCAAGTACTTTAGGATCGACTATCAGATTAGTAATAATATCAATTACTATTTTAGTTTTTATTGGATTTTTATTGTCAATATCTTGGCAGTTGACAATAGCATCTTCTTTTCTACTTTCTTTCGTAACTTTAATTAATCAAATTGCAATTTCTCGTTCTCGTAAACTCGGTACTCGACTTTCAGAAAAATCTAAAGCTTATTCTATTTCTGTTTTAGAAATCTTGAATGGAATTCGTCTAGTTAAAGCTACAGCAAACGAAGATAGAGAATATGAAAAAATTCACCGGTTAATTCGCGAGCGCGAACAAGCCGATTTTATTTCCCAGGTATATTCCCAAGCCATTGCTCCAACAAGTGAGTTTACGGGAATTGTGGCGTTAGTTTTAATTGTTTTCTTGGGTAAATTTTTCTTTGCCGATAGCATAGATTCAATATCAGCGGTATTACTGACTTATTTATTAGTTTTACTACGAATGTTACCATTTCTTTCTCAGTTAAATTCACTTCGCAGTAACTTTGCTAATACATCTGCCAGTATAAATATTACATCCGATTTCTTGAACCGGGATTTGAAGCCATTCATGCCTGATGGTCACCATCCTTACACCGATCTAAAAAAGGGAATAAACTTTAATTCACTTTCCTTTACTTATCCTGGTCACGATAAGAAAGTACTAGAAGATATTAATTTATATTTGCCACGTGGTACAACTTTAGCCTTGGTCGGTGGTTCTGGTGCCGGTAAATCAACTTTAGCGGATTTGTTACCCAGATTTTACGATCCCGTATCTGGAAGTATCGAAATTGACGGAGTAAACTTAAAAGAGTTTGAACTCCAATCTTTGCGTCGTATTATGGGTGTCGTATCTCAGGATACTTTTTTGTTTAATGACTCAGTCCGAAATAATATTGCCTATGGTAAACAGGAAGCTACAGAAGAAGATATTATTCACGCTAGTAAACGAGCAAATGCTTATGAGTTTATTAGTAAACTTCCTCAAGGTTTTGACACAATGATTGGCGACCGGGGTATTATGCTTTCTGGCGGTCAAAGACAAAGATTAGCGATCGCTAGAGCATTAGTCCAAGATCCGGAAATACTAATTTTAGATGAAGCTACTAGCGCCCTAGATACGGTATCAGAACGTTTAGTACAGCAAGCAATTGATGACTTGAGTCGCGATCGCACTACTTTGGTCATAGCTCATCGTTTATCCACAGTTCAAAAAGCCGATAAAATTGCAGTTTTAGATCGAGGAAGAGTAGTAGAAACTGGAAATCATGAAGAACTATTAGAAAAAAATGGTTACTACTCCCGACTTTATTCTATGCAGTTTGGCGAGGGTAAAGAATTTAGTAATAAATCTAGTCAAAGTTTAATCCGACTATCTTACGAAATTCGTACGAGACTAAATTCAACAATCGGTTTTTTGGGGTTATTGTCTGATGGTATGGCAGAAAATCAGCAAGAACGTCAAGAGTTAATTGAAGAATCATACAAGTCAGTATTACGAATTTTCAACACAATTGATGTGTTAGACGATATAGTTAATTTACATACTAATCTCAAAGCAATCTTAGCCGGTAATCGATATCAAAAATCAAATATAAAAGAGCAAAAATTAAAAGATATTGCCGACGAATTTCGTAAAATCCTTAATTCCATACTTAATTCTCTTCACAGCTTAGATAACAATTTGATAGACTCCCCTGAAGAAGAGAAACAAATAATTATTGAAGTTCATAGAACAACGATGCATCTATTAGATAAATTAGAACGCTTTGAAGACACTCTCAATATTCGTTAACTAATAACTGTTAACTGTTAACTGATAACTGATAACTGATAATATGAATCTTGCAACTATTGGTATGATTAGCGGCTACAGTGGCTTAGAAAAAAAAGCCGACTGGCTGTGGCAACAAGCACCTGATGAATCTGGAGTTTGGGGTAACATTCAAATCCGAGCTAATGCTACTAAGCCAGATTTTCTGTTGATGTACCAGTTTGATTTTCCCCAGCAACAGACAAATAAAACTTGGCTCGATCGATTTCGTAAATCGCCAAAGCCATTACCGGACATAAAATCTCGCTTTCGCAGTGTAAATAAAGATAGAATTATCTATCTGTTGAGGGAACCACCCTTAGAAGAAGTTGTAGATATTGCTAAATATAACTATCAGGAAGCCGAAAAATATTGCGGTTATGTCTCTGGTCCCGATGATTTTGCTCCAGTTCCCGATTATATGCCTGCCATTTGGTATCACGGTAACTCATTTCGGGAATTAAATGAAATGCCCCCACCAAAAAAAGTTGCTTCCTGTAGTTGGATTACCTCTGGAATTAATCGTACCCTCAATCATCGTCAACGTTTGGAGTTTCTCCGTTCTCTAGAACAAAGTGGAATTCCCTTTAGTTTATACGGACGTAATCTACCTCTATGGTCTAACAGTCTTGGAGAATTGAATAATAAATGGTATGGAATGGCTCCCTATTACTACAATCTTTCTATTGAAAATTATAAAGATAATGACTGGTATGTCAGTGAAAAACTCTGGGATGCTCTGTTAGCATGGTGTTTACCGATTTATTACGGTGGACCTGCAGCCGATAAATTATTACCTCCAGGTAGTTTTTTGCGTTTACCTAGCATGGACGAAAAAGGAATTGCTTACATCAAAGAAGTTACCGCAACCCCTGATGCTTGGTATGAAGCAAAAGGAGCGATCGCAGAAGCACGACAAATCATCTTGCATAAACTCAATCTTCTCAATTGGCTTTCTGAATTTACAGCTAAATTTCAATAGCCCTATATAAAAAGTAGGAAGTAAGGAGTAATAAGTAACAAGTAATAAGTAATAAGTAATAAGTAAGGATTATTTGTATCTGATTTTCAGAATTTCAAATCTAATTTTCAGATTTTCAAAGTGTAAGTTATTAGTTTTCTATTTACTTTATTTAAAGTTTGAAATTATATATGAATGGTATTTGTACCCTTGGTAATGATGTAGTTTTTGACCAATTAGTGGCTCTACTAAATAGTATTGATGCCAATATTGGATCTGAAACTCCTGTTTGTATCTATCCTTTTGACGAACAGCTAGAAAGAATATCTGCTGAAATTGCTAATAGACCCAACGTATTTATCTACGACGACCGAGAATCTATTCAGCGTTGGGACGAATTTATGCTTGCTGTAGCACCGGAACGTCTAAATCGTGGTAAATATCGTTTATATGGAGCCCATCGCCGTTTTTGTGCTTTTGATGGTCCCTTCGATAAATTTATCTATATGGATGGGGATACCGTTGCAATGAGTTCCCTAGCGACGGTATTTGCGAAATTAGAACAATACGATTGGGTTGTTTATGATTTCCAATTTAAAGATGTCAGTAAAATATATAATACTAATTCTGCAAAATTATTAGAAGTTTTTCCGCAAGAACGAATTGATAAAGAAATCTTTTGTTCTGGTTTTTATGCTTCCAAGAAAGGTATATTTGATGATGCTAAAAAAGCTTGGTTAATTTCTCAACTCCAAGCCGGTGAATCAGAAATTTTATACGGTGGTGCGGGAGAACAACCTTTACTTAATTACATGGTGATGAGGTCTGGAATTTCTAGCTATAATTTTGCTAATGAATTACCAGAAGCCGAGAGAACCGGTTGTTCTGCAACCTCCAAGCACTTCGAAGAACGGGAACACATTCTATATGACAAAGGTAACCGCCTGACATATCTGCATTATATTGGCGTTCAGCCCAAAGTAATGCAAGCCTTGTGTGCTGGAGAGAATTTTGACTTTCCCTATCGAGATTTATTTTTACACTACCGCTACCTTCACGAACCCGAAAATCGTCCAACTTTTACCACCCCTCCAAAAACTTACGGTACATCCAAGCCCAGTTTTCTCCAGAAGGCTTTAAAAAAATTACAACTAAATTAATTGAGGTAAATTATGACGCGTGGAGTGTATATAGTAGCTAATGATTATGTGATAGATAATGCGATCGCACTAGTCAATAGTATCCGTTCTTTTGATAAAGAAATACCAATTATTCTGATTCCTTTTAACGAACAATTTCACAATATCGCATCTACTCTCAGTCATCATGGTGGAGTAGAGGTTTTTCCCGATCTCAAACTAATAGATGAATTTACTCAGAAAGTCCAAGATATTTTTCCCCGGAATTTCTTGGCTTTACCAAATAAAATGCGAAAATTAGTCGCATGGCTTGGTCCTCTAGATGAGTTTATTTATATTGATACCGATATAATTGTCTTTGAAAGCCCAAATAAAACTCTAAATAAACTTACAGAATATGATTTTATCTGTTGTGATTATCATCATGTAAGTGAAGGCTTGAAAAATGTTTTTTCAGATACTGTTAAAGAGAAGCAAATTTTCAGTGATTCAGAATTAGAAGACGTTTTTAACAGTGGTTATTGGGCTTCTAAAAAAGAAGTAATTAGTCCCGAGAAAATGGAAGCAACATTACGGGAATGTTCTGTACACGAAGAATATTTTGATTTTACCAAAGGGGTTACAGACCAACCTATTCTAAATTATTTGGTACTGAAAAATATTTCTAAACGCCATAATATGGTGAAGGTTTCTGGTGGAGCACCTGGTAGCTGGGCTGGTTCTCGCCATTTTGAAGAAAAAGACCGCATACTTTATGACAAGGGAAAAAGACTAGAGTATTTGCACTGGGCTGGAATGAAAATAAAACCCGGTTGTCCTTACTGGAATGTTTGGGAACATTATCGTTATTTGAATGAATCGAAAAAAGAAAAACTTAAAAGATTAATGCGTCGTATTGTACCTTTTGTTGGAGTTTAGATTTGATAGAAGCAAAGAGTAGTAAGTAATAAGTAATGAGTAATAAGTAATGAGTAATGAGTAACAAGTAATGAGTAACAAGTAATAAGTAATGAGTAATAAGTAATGAGTAATAAGTAATGAGTAATGAGTAATGAGTAACAAGTAATAAGTAACAAGTAACAAGTAATAAGTAATGAGTAATAAGTAATAAGTAACAAGTAACAAGTAATAAGTAATGAGTAATAAGTAATAAGTAACAAGTAACAAGTAACAAGTAATGAGTAATGAGTTAAGAGTTAGGAGTTAGGAGTTAGAGTAAATGGCTAATGGTATATATACCCTTGCTAACGATCGTGTTTATAATCAACTGGTTGCTTTACTCAATAGCATTGAAGTAAATATTGGTGCAGATATACCAGTTTGCATTATTCCTTATAATAATTCTTTTGATCGAGTTAAGGCTGAAGTAGACAAGAGAAGTAACGTTACTTTATTTGATGACACTCAAGCAATTGCATACTGGGAAAATTTTGCCACAGATGTATGGAAACGTCATCACAAAGCCCAAAAAATCTGGAAACAACAGGGTACACATCCTGTATACTGCATGGGAATGCACCGTAAATTTTGTTCTTTTAGCGGTCCCTTTGAAAATTTTGTTTATTTTGATGCTGATACTCTGGCGATGGGACCACTCGATAGAGTTTACCAAAAGCTAGATGATTATGATTGGGTCGCTGATGATTTTCAACATTTATCAGATATGAAATATGTGTTTGATGCTCCCCAAGAGCAACTAATTAAAGTTTTTGGTGAAGCTAAACTGCGATCGCATATTTTCTGTGCTGGTTGGTTCTCGAGTAAAAAAGGTGTTTTCCCAGAATATAAATTAAATCATCTTCTGGATAAGTTGACCTCGGAAGCTGAAACAATGGCGTTATCAGGACCAGATCAATCACTGTTCAATTACATGGTGATGCAAAGTGGTATATCTTTTTATAATTTTGCATCTCATGGTGAAACGACTGGAAACCATTGGTCATCTGAATTTGAAACTATTAATAATGTTTTGTATGACCGAGGTAAACGACTTACTTACCTACACTATATGAGCGTACCTTCCACAAAGTTTAACCAGTTGTGTCAAGGAGAAGAAATTGATATTCCTTACCGCGATCTATTTCTACATTATCGATATCTTAAATCTCCTCAAGAGCGTCCTCAAAAATTAACTCCTCCCCATCCATTCGTGCGTTCGCAAAGAGTTAGCAAAACATTTCTGAACCAAAGAATTAGTAATCTTAAGTATAGATTCAGAAAATTTCTTGCAGGACGTCAGGCTTAGTTAAGAAAGACAAACTCAAATTTTGTTGAGATACGAAACTTTTTTGAAAGGTGTTCATAAATAAAATTATAGTAGGGTGTGTTAGGCGCACAAAAAAATATTTTTTAAGGTCACCTTTTTTACCACACCGTAACGCACCGCCCTAAGATTAATATACAAAGACTTTAAAGACAAACAAATCTGTCTTTAAACCCTTATATTTAAATGTCACATTTGCTCGAATAAACTAATTGCATTTTTTGCTAGGACACCATCGGAAAAGAAGATACTTGTTATAAGCATTATCTTCTACCGATACTACGTATTCTCCATTAGATCTTAAAAACGCACTATTACCATTAATAATATCTACCCAACCTACTTCATCATCGGTTCGCATGATATTTCCGTCAGGGAAGAAAGATTTCACTTTTTTACCTGTATTTAGATCGTATACATCGGTGTGACCGCGTCTACCACCCTTAGTTTTATTACGAGCAACATAGGACGTAAAGGCGTAGTTACCAGCCCAAGAAATGGATTTGTATCGTGGTGATGTTTCAATATCAACATTAGTTTTCTCGCCCGGAGCTGCACCAGAATCACTTCCTTTACCATGAGGTATATCGGGAAACACAGCTGGATAACCGGGATGTAAATCCATTTTTCCTTTAGAAATACCGTTCCAACGATACATCACCGATCCAATCAATCCCCATCCTTCTTTATGAGGGTATTTCTTGCTATATCCCGTTAGGTAAAGCGCATCTTGTTTGGTATCATAATGAATTCGATTTATGGTGGTCATATCAGCAAACGGACGGGGTATAACCTTCGCTTCTCTATACTGAAGATTACCTTGTGCATCAATTCCAGTGAATGGATACATTAATACTCCCTTATCGTTTTTACCTTCCTTCCCAACCCAAATATTACATTTATCATCAACATTCATTGCCCAAGCTTTTTCGATATTATTGAGTTCCATGGGCATGAACATACCGCGTTCGTCGACTTTATAAGCACCAAGCTTGGGACCATTCTGACCGCTACCAAAAAGATATTTTCTTCCCGTTCCACAACTACGGACAGCTACTATACCATTGGGATTCACGGCATAGTGACCATCTGCTGGTGCTTCTTTGAGATCGAGCCATTTACCACCAGCATAAACTTTAGCACGGGGATCGTCGGGATATCGGAAAATATCAATAGTGAAACGTACAGGGAAATCTCCGCCTTCTTTTCCTTGCTTAGTTACTCCATAATCCATTCGGTAAGCTGCACTGGAACTGTAGAAAATACGTCCATCGGTATCGGGATCGGCTGCAGCATTGGAAAGCCAACCAGCAGAATAGACTTGCCATTTTAATTTACCTTGGGGTGTTAAACAACGTATCCAACCACCACCACCAACAATTTGACCACCAACGCAGATATTCCCTGCACGATCCATTCCTACGCCATTAATTCCGTAAAAACGCAACGGTTCGACCACACCTGCTGGCTTACCTTTGGAAAAAACTCCACCTTCCTCACCAAAAGTACGGATTAATTTTGGATTACATGGTGAAGAAACATCGTAAATCCGAATATATTGACGAGGTCCATTATCTGCAACCATCAAATGTCTATCATTAGTGACAGCAAGGGCGCTAGGTGTTCCAGCATCTTTAATTACACATCTACCATCAACAGTTTGTACCCTGTCACCACCTAAAAATTTGGGGTTGGGGATAACCCATCTTCTACCCCTAACTTTAGCTTCGTAGGGATTGATTTTACCCTGAAATTTACCAACACGCGCTCCATTTTTATAAATGACGTTGTTATTACCACTTTCATCCCAACCCGTTTGACTCCATACGCTACCATCAGGTTGTACTTTAATGCGTTCGATCCAGCTTTGTCCGGCTGTATCCCTGTTTCCACCGGTATTACCAAACCAACTAGATATAAATTTTAACTCTCCTCTTCTTGTAGTTGCGATTTTGTCTATTCCCGCACCTATATTATTTTCTGCTCCTGGGTTTGCAGTTTTTTCTACTTTTGGATTTGCAGTTGTTTCTACTTTCGCACTTGTTATATTTTCTGTTAATACATTATTTGCAGTTTTTTCTGTTCCTGCATTCGTCGTTTTTTGTGGCGTACAAGCAAAGTAAATGGAGCTAGATGCTAATAATAGAGATAATAAGCCAATTTTGATTTTTTGCTTAATCATAATATTCTTTAAGCTTTCAGCTATAGTTATTTTTGATATATTCAATAAGTAGAAATTAAACTAGTACCAAAAATTCGACTAATTGGGTACAGAATTTTGTTTCATTTGGGTTCGGGTGAGCCATGATGAAAAATGAGCTAAGGAACGATACCGCTTTTGCTTTTATTCTAAGCAATATAGAAAATTTTGTGGAGCACCAAATCCGAGCTTTAAATCACCTTCATAATTGTTTATTTTTAGGGGATTATGGAAAAAATATAATGCTCATCAGGGCGCACGTCGGTGCACCCCTACGATAGAGCAATAATCGTATAAATGATTTTTTTAAACTTTCTTACACTAAACTCATTCTTAAAAAGGTTCATCAAATTGAATTTAGTGTGATTTCTAATTTCTTAATCTTCTTCCACCGCGCCTAAGGCTTTGAGTGAAGCTTTTTGTTCTGGGGTTAAGCCTGTAGCGCCTGTGATGTTCATGTCTGCGTAGGGTTTATTACTGAGGGTTTTGATGCATTCACCGGTTTGGATATCCCAGATTTTGATGGTTTCGTCGTAGCTACCGCTAACTAAAAATTTATCGTCTGGGGTAAAAGCGACTGATACAACTCTATTTGTATGACCTTCTAAGGTTTTGATACATTTATTCGCATGAATATCCCATATCTTTATTGTTTGCTCAAGATTACCAGCAGCAAGCAGTGTACCATCGGAGTTATATTTGACTGACTCTATTCCACAATGACTATCCTGCAAAGTTTTTAAACATTTCCCACTGTGGATATCCCATATTTTAACTATGCCATCTTTACTACCACTTGCTATAGTTATGCCATCAGGAGATATCGCAACTGATAATACACGAGCATCATGTCCTTCTAAGGTTCTAAGGTCTTTTCCTGAATTCACATCCCGTAGTTTTATTGTGCGATCGCTACTACCGCTAATTATGATTTTGCCATCAAAACTAAATGCAACCGAGTTTACCCAATCGGTGTGTCCTTGAAAAGTCTGTAAACACTTCCCACTAGAAACATCCCATAATTTAACAGTTGTATCAAAACTGCCAGTAGCTAAAGTTTTTCCATCAGGACTGAAAGCGATATTTGATACTGATCGATGGTGAATATCTGCATTTTTTAAAGTTTTGAAACACTCTCCGGTATTAATATCCCAGATTTTTATCGTGCGATCGCCACTAGTACTTGCGATGATTTGACCATTGGGACTCACAGTAACTGAACTTATCCACCTATCATGTCCCTCAAAAGTTTTTAAACAATTTCCTGTACAGATATCCCAAATTTTAATTGTTTGGTTGTTATTGCCGCTAATAATAGTTTTGCCATCATAACTAATTATTACAGATACAATCCAGTTACTACATCCTTGCAAAGTTTGTAAACATTCTTTTGTATTAATATCCCAAAGTTTTATTGAGCGATCTTCACTACAACTTGCTAATAGTGTGTTTGTCGAATTAAGAGCAATTTCTTCGATTCTAGAATCATGTGCCTTTATGCTTTTAATGCATTCTCCATCATCAATTGACCAATTTTTTATGCTGCAATCGCAACCTGCACTATAAATAGTTTTATCGTCTTGGCTAAAAGCCAGTGAAACGATTACATCAGTATGCCCAGTGAAATTCTTAATACATTCTCCAGTGTTAATATCCCAAAGTTTTATTATTCTGTCTGAACTACCAGTAGCTAAGATTTTGCTGTCATGGCTAAATGCGACTGAAAGAACAACGCGATCGTGTTCCTGTAAAGTTTGAAGATAATCTCCAGTGGAGACATTCCATATTTTTATGGAATTATCTAAACTACCGCTAGCTACAATTTTATTATTTGGAGCTATTGCTACTGTCCATACATAAGATGTATGTCCTCGCAAAGTATTAAGACATTTTCCTGAATTCACATTCCATAATTTGATGGTTTTGTCATCGCTACAACTTGCGAGAATAGTACCATTGGAGTTAAAAGATAATTGACGAACTGTATCGGTATGTCCTCGTAAAATTTTTAGACATTCTCCAGTTTTTAAATCCCATAATTTTACAGCACCAGAATCACTACAACTCGCTATCATACTGCCGTTTGGGCTAAAATTTACCGAAAGTACCCAACCATTATGTGCTCTAAAACTGGAAATCTGTTTACCATCAGCAACTCGCCATAAACGAATCTCGCCATCAGCACCACCAGTTACAAGTGATTTATCATCTGGACTAAATGCTAATGATATAACTAAGCTGAAAGGCTTTGTGAAAGTGGAATCAACTAAATTTGTCTTCTGTAAGTTAACTTTACGCAAACTCGCATCACTAAAATCAGCACCTTTAATTACAGCACCTGATAAATTTTTATCTTCCAATGCTGCACAATCCAACTTCACCAACAAAGTCGCTGTATTTCCCCCAACGTAACCAACATCCCCCTCACTTTTACCACGGGTTGATTCAATAATTTCTATCATTTTGGAGATGCGACACGTCGCGTCTCTACATTCTCTTTCATCAACCATCCCCACCAACAAATCCAAAACCGCTTTTGTTAACGGTGCTTGACCAAGTGTCTCCCGCAATCTTTGCAAATTTTCACTTCTAAATCCTTTTAAAGGTGCAATTAAATGATTTTTCTTCCGCTTCTCAACCTGCAACTGACAATATTCAGACCAAGTATATTCCTGTGGTGCAGCATTTCGATCTATACATAACTCATATGGCTGCACCACTTCGAGAAAATCTTCCGCTAACACCCCCAACTCCGCTGCAAACTTATAAGCAACAAAAAACTCTAATAAAGAACGATGCGCCGGAGTGTAATCACCATCAGCATTCCGCACCAACATCGTTTGCCCCATCATATCGTAATGCCAGTGGTCTAAATCTTTCTGTTGCTGTACTGCTTCACCAAATAAATGTCGGATTCTGTCGGGAAATAACCGATAATTCAAACTCATTTGGTCATTAGAAAGCATTTCCCAAGCGATTTCACATAGGAAATACATTTTATCTGCTAATGATGTAAAAGTGCGATCGCTCTTAATATCCCTTTCCATTTTTCGCCGCACCGCATACAAATAAACCCGCGACATATCCACAGGTTTACCCGCTTCGATATCTGGTAATGCTTCTAAAATTAAGTCGCTCATCACCGGACGACGTGCTAAATCTAGAAGTTGGGGGTTATTCATTACCTTGTCAACGGTGTCGGTATTCGCAACATGAGAAAATACCTGACGAATTTGTTCATCGTTGAATTTTTCCAACTCCAAGACTTCAAATTGCGGAGATTCAGCGGTCAAATTCGCCACCGAGGCGCGTAATTCGGCATTTAATAAACTCCGTCCTTCCTTAGCTTCAGGAAAATGTTCCGTACGACAGGTAAGTATAACTTTTGCTCCGGGAACTACGACTTTTGCAAGTTCCCAAAAGTTATTAATCATTTGCTGTCTATCAACACGCGCCGCCATTTCGTCGAAACCGTCGAATATTAGCAACAGTTTTCCCATGCGGTTGAGTTGGTCAAAAACCGAACTGTTGAGACTGATTTCATGTTGACTGTAGAAAAATCCCGCCATAACATTTTCTACATCTAATGCTTTGGCGTAATCCCGTAACAAAATAACTAAGGGTAAGCGGGGACGGGTTAAACCTTTTTGTTTTGCTTGCTGATATTTTTGCAAAGCTATCCAAGCATAATGAAATGCTACCCAAGTTTTCCCGGTACCAAATTCCCCCAAAACAGAAAGATGTTCCTTCGCAGGATCGTCTAACCACAAATCGATATAACCATCGATCCAACCATCTTGCTCCTCATAACGATTTATCCCCATCCTTTGTTTTGTTACTGGATCGAATTCTTCCTTCGTACAAGCGAGGGGAACATACAGTTGATCGATTTTTCGTTTCTTCACCTCATCTGACAACCAATTGATATAGTTGCTGAAATCTGCAGTTTCATCGATTAGTTCGTCGAGGGTATAGCAAAATAAATCTTCATTTTCTGATTTATTTACTTCATTACGAGCTAAGCGACTAATCCGACGTGCAGCAATTAACCAACCTTCATCAGTTTTTTGATTTTCAACCGACTGACGCAAAGCTGTTAAATCGCTAATTTTTGCTTCTCCATCAATTCCCCGCACCAAAATTCTGTCAAAGCGACGTCTACCTTGAATTTTGATAATCCATTCAAAATGACCACTTTCCCAAACTTCATACTTCTCAAAACCATAACCCAAAGTTTTGAACCATCCCCGTAATTGTTCCGCTAAATGTGCTGCTTTACATTGCGCTTGCGTTGGCGTTGGGTCATTTGTAGAGACGTCCCAGAGGCTTAACGCCGACGCCGCAGGCTCTGGAACGTCTCTAGCAGAATTTTGGTTTGATACTAATAAATGTGATGATTGGCTAGTTAATTTTGCAAGTTCTGTTTGAATTTCTTCCAGACTTCTTAGTTGATGTAACTGTTTTTTTATTACTTCTAACTCTTGTTGTAGATTAACAATATTTTGATCGCGTCTTACTTCTGCAGGAGTGCGAGTCAATTCAACAACTTTGATAAAAACCGCGCTAAACTCTGCTAATTCAATAATGACATCAATGTTCTCTTCTGCGATCGCCTCTTGCAAAATATTCCATTCATCCGGTTCTAGAACTTCTTCAATTTGCGCGATCGCAATATTAGGATTATCAGCATCAAAAGCCTGACGAAACGCTTTTTGTACTTCTTCTTGACGGAAAAGTTGTAAAATCGCCCGTGGTTTTCCTACCCCATACTCTACCAATGCGTAATTATAAACACCTGTAAATTCTGCTGGTGGATGATCAGGGTCAAGATTAAATTGTTTCAGTAATTTAATAACCCTTTCGTTACGTTTTAGTTCATCCTTGGCAAATCCAGCTACAGTATCTATCAGGGTTTCAAGCATTATCTTGATTGGGAAGATATGATTTGAATATTTCCTTTATAGTAGCGATTTATTAGGTTATGATACAGCAAAAAATCTAAATAAGCTCACTTAATTTACTTGAAATAATTTTAACTTAGTTTGATTATTCACAATACTTTCAGAACTGGTAAGCCGAAAAACACAAAAAAGTTAAACAACCCTACTACCTTAATATGAAATTATTCCACTCAAATAAACCAGAGTAAACGCAACAATCAATCAACTCTTAACTTGCACATTTTTATAACTCTGGTTGAAGCATTTACGTTGAAGCACTTATCCTGTATAAGAATTTGAAAATGTGCAAGTTAGGAGTTACCCATTATCAGTTAGCCATTACGAATCAAGAAAAGGATAATCAACATATCCATTCTCGGCATTTTCGTCACCTCGTCCATAAAAAGTCTTAGGATTTGGTTCGTTTAACCCTGAATCTGACTTAAAACGTCGAGGTAGGTCTGGGTTTGCCAAAAATAATTTACCATAGGAAACTAACTCTGCTGCTTCATCTACAAGCACTTGATTTCCTGTTTCCTTTGTGTAATCACCATTAGTAATAATTGTTCCTTTATAGGTAGATCGAAATACTGAAAGTACAGGATTAATTACATCGCGATTAGCTAAGTCTATCTGATTGGGTTCCATTAAATGGATATAAGCCAAATTAAAATTATTTAAAACATTAATTACATAACTGAAAGTAGCTTTTGGATCGGAATCATACATTCCATAAAAAGTATTACTAGGAGAAAGTTTAATCCCAACACGGTCTCCGCCCCAAACTTCGGTAACAGCTTCAACTACTTCTAATAAGAAGCGAGCACGATTTTCAATTGAACCACCATATAGATCTGTGCGTTGGTTAGAACCATCTTGGAGAAACTGATCGATTAGATAACCGAATGCTCCATGTAATTCAATTCCATCAAAACCAGCTGTCATCGCATTTTTCGCACCCTGGCGAAACTGTTCGACAATTGGAGGTATCTCCTCTGTCTCTAAGGCGCGTGGTACTTCTATATCTACTTTACCTATAGGGGTATGAAGTTGACCTTGGGGAGCAATCGCACTGGGAGCAACAGGTAATTCACCATTAAGCAAGGAAGGATGAGCAACTCTACCACTATGCCATAGTTGCAAAAAGATTTTTCCACCGCGTTCGTGGACAGCTTGGGTCACTAGTTCCCACCCTTTAATTTGTTCGGAAGAGTAAATTCCAGGACAATTCATGTAACCATTACTCAAGGGAGAAACCATCGTACACTCAGTCACAATCAGCCCTGCTGATGCTCTTTGAGCGTAATAAGTCCCCATTAATTCTGTAGGAATGCTTCCATTAGCTCGTAAGCGAGTCATGGGTGCCATTACCATACGATTTGGTAAAGTATAAGGACCTAAATTAACGCCAGAAAAGAGATTATTCTTCAAAGTCATAAAACAACACAATATATCTTGCAGAGACGCAATATATCAGGTCGCATATTACGTCTCTACATTTTTCAATCGTCAGCTGTCAAAAAATAGTTAACTAACTCAATTAACCATATCAAACAACAGCACTTCCGCGTTATCAGCAGTACTTGTTAACGTAACTTCAGTTTCTTGGGAAATTGCTGCACCATCACCGGCGTAGAGATTCTGACCATTGAGCAATACAGCTCCTTTTGCTACTTGAACCCATATTAAGCGACCATTGTCAATGGTATGATTCACTTCTTCACCATTTTGGAGAGAAGTAACATAAAGATCGAGATTTTGATGAATCTTCACCGAGTTATCTCGTCCTTCGCGAGAACCAACTAACCTCAGTTTGGCTTGTTTCTCACTAACGGAAAAGTTTTTCTGTTCGTAACTGGGTTTGAGCCCTTGCGTATCGGGTAAAATCCAAATTTGGAGAAAATGAACTGGGTCAGTTTTAGAGGCGTTAAACTCACTGTGCAAAATACCTGTTCCTGCAGACATCCGTTGAACATCACCCGGACGAATTACAGAACCATTACCAATACTATCCTTATGTTCGAGGCTTCCCTCTAAAACATAGGAAATAATTTCCATGTCGCGATGGGGATGAGTCCCAAAACCTTTTCCTGGTGTAACTTTATCTTCATTAATTACTCGCAAAGAGCCAAAACCCATGTGATTGGGGTCGTAATAATTACCAAAAGAAAAGCTATGCTTGCTATCGAGCCAACCAAAGTTGGCTTTACCTCTTTCACTTGCTGGACGAATAGTAATCATATTTCCCCTCCTTTGAATTTCAATAACACTTTTGTTGGTGAGGAATAATTTTTTGTTATTTATATTATCTATTGTTTTAATAGAAAAGACAATACACTAAAATAAATACATATTGTATCTAATATTTCTACAATCATATATTTCTGAAACCGTGTGAAAAGTTTTAATAACCACCGTTTATTTTTCGGTTAGACCTATGGACAAATTTGAAAGTATTCGAGCATTTACTCAAGTAGTTGTATCGGGAGGTTTCGCAGCAGCAGCACGGGAAATGGGTGTATCGCGTTCGACAGTAAATAAGCTTGTAATCAACCTAGAAAACGAATTGGGAGTTCAATTACTTCAACGCAGTACTCGTCAGGTTAACCCTACCACTACAGGACTTGCTTTCTACGAACGCTGTACCAATATTCTTGCTGAATTAGAATCAGCCGAGTTAGCAGTTTCTCAAATGCAAGAGGAACCCAAGGGAACATTGAAAATTAATGCACCGATGTCTTTTGGTACCTCACATTTAGCTTCTGTGGTGGCGGATTTTATCGCTTTACATCCAGAATTGCAGGTTCAGTTAACCTTAGACGATCGCTTTATCGATCCAATTGCTGAAGGTTTTGATATCACGGTAAGAATCAGTGAATTTAAAGAATCAGCAAGTTTAGTTTCCCAGGCGATCGCAACTGTTGAAAGAGTTTTATGTGCATCTCCGGAGTATGTAGAAAAATATGGAAACCTTGGACATCCAAAAGAACTTCGCGATCGCTCTTGTTTGCACTATGGGTATTTAGCAACCGGTAATCAATGGAAACTGATAGGTCATGATGGGGAACATACTTTTACTGTAAATGGTTCTCTGTGTTCTAATAACGGAGAAGTTCTCAGAGATGCAGCTGTTAAAGGTTTAGGAATAGCATTATTACCAACATTTATTGTCGAACAAGAATTGCAGCAAAAAAAATTACAAACAATTTTACCTGACTATCACCCGCCAGAACTTTGTTTGTACCTTGCATATCCCCTAAATCGTCATTTATCTATTAAAATCAAGCTGTTTACAGAATTCCTGCAAAAAAATCTAAACATCAAGAGTCTGAACAAAATTATGCAAACAGAGGAGTATTAACAAATTTTAGCTGTTCAGTAATTTGATTCAAAACTAAACTATTCAAGATCAAATTACCCAAAATCAAATTACCCAAAATCAAATTATCCAAAATCAAATTATCCAAAATCAAATCTCAATTGCTCAGCCATTTTTTGCTCTAAGCTTTCTAATAGTAAATTTATACTTTTGCCAAGTTCTTTAAAACAAACTGGTGGCGCTATTTCTGGTTCAAAATAAACAAGCTTTATTTGATCCTTGGCAATACCAATCATCAAAACTTCCACTTCAGGATTATAGTGCTCAATAATTCCCAACACTTCTTGAAGTTTATTGTCAACCTGATCGTTTAAATTTTCTACAGCAGCTTGCGGACAATAAACAAAATGGGGCTTTGGTTGTAAATCAACACCAATCGTACCCTTGCTACTACCATTTTCCAACCATAAACCCCAAGTTAACGCCGCCAATTCCTGTTGATGATTTTTAACAAATCTATCCAACTGATAACGCCACTGATTCTCTGGAGAATCGGCTTGGATGCTACTAAACATTATTCTTTTAATTTATTGTCTCAATAAGATCATCTCATGTTAACGGTTAAAGGTGCAAAACAAAAATATATTAATTGGTAATTGGTAATGGGTAATCGGTAATGGGTAATCGGTAATGGGTAATTGGTAATAAACAAAATATTAGGTGTGGAATAAAATGCTAATAAGAGGTAAGAAAGCCAAAACAAATCTATCCCAAGAAATTTCCTTAAATTGTGAGTAGTTTTCTGGTGGTTTTAAAAGGGCTTCTATTCTTTGCTCTAAGCGATCCATACCGGTAGAATCGAGGGCAGCACAGCAAATATCAGTGGAAATAGGTTGACTGCTAACTACTAACAACAATGATTCTGCTAGTAATAGAGGATCCACCTGCGATGCTGCACGGGCGTCGGCGCGAAGTTCTCGCAAAATTAGTAATTCTTGCCACAAAGCTTCGGTATTTGGTAACCAATCAGTACAAGTACGAACCCAACCCAACCAAAAAAACCAAAATGTATCCCGGTGATAGTAATGTCCTTCTTCATGAGCTAGAACCGTATTTAAGTGTTCTGGAGAAAGACTTTGGATTAATCCCTCACTAACAACCAATTCTGGCTTCCAGAAACCTATTTGACCTGCAAATAATGCATCTATCTCAAGTAATCTAGCTTTCTTACCCGCTAAATTAATTAAACGATTATTACGAGCAGACTGGACGGATTGCCATCCTTGCCATCCTAACTTAATACATAAATAAGCAAAAAACACAAGGGCATGTAAAGCTAATACATAACCCAACCAACCCGTTTGTACTCCCCCCATTTTGCCTTCAGGACCCATGCATAATAAGGCAAATATGGTCATAAAAATCAGTAAAGGAGGGAAAATAAATAAAAATAAAGTTTTTTGCCAACGTTCGTACCAATCGCCTTCAATATGCTTGTAGGATTGTCGAATCTTCCAAGCACAGATAACAGCGATCGAAATCATCAGTAGATGCATTATTCTTCCTCCCTGGCTTTCCTTGCAGCTTTTATACGTTGAGCAATGGCTTGTATTTTTTCAGAAGCTGATTCATCTAGACTATCTGCAAAAGCAGCAATTACATCAGGGTTACCTACTGCGAGGAATTGTTGTAACTGCTCGTGGGCTTTTATAACTTGAGCTTGTTTTTTTGTCAGCAATGCTTGCCAATAATAAGCCCTTCCCTGCTTGTCGCAAGCCAACCAACCTTTATCAGTCAGGCGACGCAGCACTGTAGTTACTGATGTGTAAGCCAATTCGCGGTTCGGATCTGCCAGAATTCGGTCGTGAACATCTTTGACTGTAACAGAACCCAGTTCCCAAACAATATTTAAAATTTCTGCCTCTAGCGGTCCTAAAGATAATTGTTTGGGGCGATATTCAGGTAAAGGTGCCATATCGATTTTAGTTTTAAGGTGTGTAAATAGATTGGAATTGAAGTTATTGAGTTAGGTTTAATAAATTAAAGAGCACTAATTCAGGCTGACTTAAGAAATATTTAGAGATCGAGCAAAGCGCTCAATAAATCAGTATTTCTAATGCCTGACTCATAATAGAGCTAATAAGACGAAATATCGTCCAAGTCTATTATACGATTACAAATTATTTGCAAATCCTTGCTAGCGAGTACTTATAAGCTAATAAATATCGACCCGTGTTTGGTTTACTTAACATTGTAAAAATCACTTATTTACTTTGAGCTGTTAACTAAACTGTTAACTATTAGACCCCCACTGTTCTTTTTTGTGACATCAAATCGGTAGAATGTGACACAGCTACTTCTGTTTCAGGTTTATCCAAGTTGTGAAGCTATTTGTTTATCATACTCCCGAATTGACTCCTGTAGATTCATTACCAGAGTGTGCGATCGCAGTTGATGTATTGCGTGCAACAACCACAATGGCTACAGCATTAGCTGCAGGTGGCGAAGCGGTTCAGGTATTCAGCGATATCGATTTACTAAAAAAAGAAAGCTCGGCTTGGGAAAAGGAAAAGCGTTTGCTGATTGGGGAACGTGGAGGTGCAAAACTTCCAGGTTTTGATTTGGGCAATTCTCCTTTGGAATGTACACCAGAGCGGGTCGAGGGAAAGCGGATATTTATTAGTACCACTAACGGTACCCGCGCCTTGCAAAGAATCGAAAAAGCCAAAGTTGTATTAGCTGCAGCTATGGTTAATCGTGCTACCGTAGTCCAATATCTTTTAGACAAACAACCAGAAACTGTTTGGTTGGTTGGTTCTGGCTGGGAAGGTAGTTTTTCTTTGGAAGATACTGTTTGTGCTGGTGCGATTGCTCATGGTGTGATTCAAAAAAGCAAGATTAGAGCTGATGAAGTCGCTGGAAACGACGAACTTATTAGTGCGATCGCTCTTTATTGCCAATGGCAAGATAACTTACTCGAACTGTTCCACCATGCTAGTCATGGGAAACGTTTATTACGCATGGAAGGTTACGATGATTTAAAATATTGTTCTGATATGGATACTTTAGATGTTTTACCTATCCAGCATGAAGTTGGTGTTTTGAAACTTAATAGTTAGTTCTTTTTTTTTATCATTTTGATTTCTGTCATTTTGATTCTTTTGGCTGAAAACATTTTTTAAATCCCGTTTTTAGCATTTTTTAAATTTTGCCGCAGGATCGTCTTAGATGATCTTGCGGCAAAACTATTTTGTTGGATATTCCAGATTGGGAATTAGGAGTTAAGAGATGGGCGTAGGAAGTGGTTTTGATCTAGTGTACGAAGCAAATTACTCAAACATATTTCGAACAATCAGCAAAATAAAAAATAAATTTAATACTAGATTATAAGTAGATATCAAGCACAAATACTTACAAAAAAATATACTTGCTGCAGGCTCTAATTAATTCCCTGTTAGGAACCTAGAAACTCTTCAAGTATATTTAATCTGCAAAATCCTATGTCGAGAAAGATAATCAGTTTACCCACACCTATTCACCTAAATCGAATAGTACCTTTACCCCATCATTAAATTGGGCATTTAATCCATCATTTCCTATGGTAAATTCCTCTGCCGGTTCTAAACTGACATCTTCATCACCTGAAGATAAAGACTGATTGAAGTCAGACACATCTTTTTCTTCTCTTTTTTCATTGCTGAAAAATCTTGTAAAATCTTCCTCTGCAGTTACAGTACCGATTCCGGTTAAAGAATCTCCCGATAAGGTATATCTACCAGAATTAGTATTAGCTTCTCGTGTAGTATCTGCAAGCACTGGCTTACTAAAACCTAAGATAACCGCTAATACCCCAAAAACAGCAACCAATATAGCGTTCATATTTATTTCCCAAATTCTTCTATATTCCAAAGTTTCTCGGAAATACTAAATGTTGCAAGACACACAAATTAGCGTTTACTTGCTTATATTATATTCTGACATTTAAATTGATTTGTATTTTCAGATACTTTAAATATCATCCAATCTTAACATTACAATTAAAATATACATATCGTATGCTTTGTTAGCTTTAAATTTTTTAATGGCTAAGTTGTTTAGTGCTAAATTCTTTAATTACAAATCTTTTTGCTTAAACATTCAATCTCATTAATTTTTGCTTCGCTCGGACATTTTGGCAATAATCGTATTTCTTAAATTTCGGGGTATTAAAACACGGTTGATTGAGTGAATTACTCCATTTGTAGCTGGAATATCTGCACGGGTAATACTACTGTTATTCAATATAATTCTTTCAGGAGTAACACGAATTGCGATACTTCCACCAAGTGTGTTTAATTTACCCGTTGTTAACTCTTTAGCAGCAACTTCGCCTTTTACTATATGATATCGCAACAACTTTTGTAACAAATATTTGTTTTCTGACTTGAGCAAAAAATCCATTGCACCTGCTGGTAAAGACTGATTGAAAGCATCATTGGTAGGCACAAATATGGTGAAAAAATCCTCAATCAAAGTATCTGTTAGCCCTGCTGTTTCAATTGCTCTAGCAAACAGATTCAATGAGTTGTTAGTGGCAGTAACCTCCAAGAGGTTACCACTACTGAGAGATTTTTCCGGAATTTTTGCAGGAGTCTGATTAGAGCGTACTGGACGCGGTATGTCATCAGGAATATCTGATGTGGGCTTAGATGGTTGAATATCTTCTGGTAAAGATAAGTCTGGAGACTCTTGTGGAATCTCAGGAATATTTTCTGGTGTTTGGGGAATGGAAGGTGAAGTTGTTGGTATCGGAATAGGAATAGGTCTTTGACCATCATCTTCACTGCTTGGTATCGGCGTACTAACTGGTTGCTTTAGTGGCTCAGGGATTGAGAACGAAGGTAAAGTTTCCGAAATAACTCTGGGAAATTCTTCCGGGGTGAAACTTGCTTTTACAGGGGTAGGAAGAAACACAAAAAAAGCCAAAATTCCAAGTGACAAGGAAATAGTGTTACTCAATCTCAGCTTGTGCTCCATCCCAAAATTTATATCCACCACCTTGATATGTGATTTGAGGCTAAAAATTAATTCATCATTGTTCAAGCGCATAAACTTACACATTAAACTTTGCCAACTCCATTGAAAATTTGCAATTAATTATATTTCCCAGGATAAAAAGCTTGTAATTTTAATTTTTAAGTGGTATTATTTGCAAGATAAAATATTTCTTACCAAATCCAAGTTAATAAAATGCGGACAAAATGTCCGCAAACAGTTAAATAATTTAATTAGATTAGATTAATTAGATCAGATTAATTTCTACACAATCCTAATTAATCTAAGGTGTGGATGAAATCGGCTTTCCGAAAAAATTTCAAGTTAGCATGGGAATGAGTTTATTAAAGTGAAGGAAGTTGTCCAACTAAATCACAAACTAAAACAAAAATACTAGAAGCATTGCTTAATTTAGTCCTGCTTCTGTTACCACCTTAATTGAATAGTTTTTTGCAAGCTCAAACAATTTGAGAACGACAGTTTGTATTTCTTGTTGATGAAATAAAAAATTTTATTCCTTTCATATCTAGCTTTAAATGATATATGGAATAATAATTTAGTGTTTCCTCTCAACCTTTGATATTCTACCAAATTAATTCCTAGGTTCCGGTCCCGGCATAATTTGATTTTTGCCGTTCCAACTGGTAGTTTTCCTTAAGTAGTCGAATGTAAGTACGATATGGTATGTAGTCTACCGGCTCGTAGCCATTATAACGAAGCATCAATACACAAGCCCACGAATACTTTCCGGCAATAATTGCTTTTAGCACCTCTTCCACTTGTTTTTGATTCATTTTCTTTTGTAACTCTGCATGACAGATTAGGAATATCGATGATTTTGGGGGAACACTTGATTATCTATAAGTTAAAGTTTATATATTTATTGCAAGTCTACTACGCTTCATTCTTAAAAATTCACAATAACTTTACATTTTTTTATCTCTTGAAATAAGTTTGTTACTATTCCCTGTAACATAGTCAAGATAAATAACTAAATTTTAATTTTTGAGACTTTTCTATGTCGCAATCTATAATTATTTATAAGCGGGAAATAAAATATTTAATTCCCTTATTTAAGGATGTTGTGTTTTGCAAATAAAGATATCTTTTACTAAGTAAAAGTTATTAATTTTGACAAAAAATGAGGTATTTCAGTAAATGCCTCACAAATTTATATGATTCAGTTTTTCTAACAAATATCCATTAATTAAAGCGGACATAGTATCCATTTTTAAAAGTTTAAAAAATTAGCATTTTTCATTGCATAACTTAAATTTGGATATTTGGCATTGATCTCAATCACAAATTCACTACCTTCTCCCAGACGGGAGTTACACTTAAGTTTTCCACGATGTTTATGGACTATGATTTGCTGACAGATTGATAATCCCAACCCTTTAGTTTTTGAAGCTGATTTGGTTGTAAACAATGGTTCAAAAATCTGCCTTTGAATATGTGGAAGAATACCTTTCCCGTTATCAGTAATATTGATAATTACTTTACTCTTCCTTAAACTTTTCCCTCCTAATGTTTCAGTCCGATCTCTTTCAACTAGTGATAGATGGTTGGCGATCGAACTAGTATTTACCCAAATTGTGGGAATGAAAGAATAATCTTGCTGCATTCTTTCTTCTAAAGCATCAATTGCATTAGCTATAAGATTAATCAAAACTTGGGCGATTTCTCCACGACAAGCTTCAACAGGTGGTAGATCGCCAAAATTCTTGATTACCTGAATTCCGGATCTTGTTGGCTGCTCCTTCAGGCGATATTGTAAAAGTTGAAGAGTTCGATCTATCTCTTGATGGATGTCTATTTTTTCTATTTGCTCTTGATTATTGAGAAAAATTTGCAAATTTCCAACAATATTTTTGATACGTTCCGAACCCGCTCCCATTGACCATAACAAATTAGGAAAGTCAGTTTTTACCGATTCCAGGTTCAAGTATTGGATATTTGAAGTGCTAAAATGCTGAACTCGATCTGGATGACTTTGGTAATTTTCCAGAAATTCAATTAAATCCTGTGCGTATTGACTTGCAGATTCGAGAGATTTGTAGATAAAATCTGCAGGTTTATTAATCTCTAAGAGCATATCGGTCGTTAGTTGACCGAGATTACTCATTTTTTGGCTTTCTAAGAGTTGTTCCTGTAACTTTGATATTTCCTGTAGATTTATTTGCAGTTGCTGTGACTGAGAATTTAACTTCGCTTCAAGGGATTTGCGAACTGCGGTTTCCCTTTTGAATTGAGCTATTTGCTCCTGTTGTCGGATAGCGATCGCAATTAACTTCGTGAGTTGCTTGAGAGTATCAATTTCCCAATTTTCCCATTCACGATCGCGATCGTATTGTTGAACTGCAAGCATTCCCCAACAATAATGGGAAACTTTGTGGGACGAAGGATATTCCCCCGGTGAGTAATCTGTGTGTAAGAGAGATAAAGCTCCGACTTGACCGATTGCAAATTGCTGTTGATGGGAGGTAAAAGATAAAGCTTGAATTTGGTCGCTGGGTACCAGGATTGGAGCTAATAACTCTGTACGAGAGCGATCGCTATCAGAACGGTCGTGTAGAGCTTCGTTCTTAAAAAAAAATTTACCCTGCTGCTGTGGATCTACAGTTTGCGAATCTATATATTTCCGGATTACTTGCTGTTTAGCAATAGAAGCTTGATCTCCCACACAATCAGAAGTATGAGTTGATATATTACGGCTCTTAAGTGAAGACAAACTATTTGCAAGGGATTCAAAAACGACACTACTGCTACCATCAGCCTGAGGACGATAAATGACAGTTTTATCTACTTGCAAACAATGCTGTAACTCTCCAACAGCAAATTCTAAAATTCTCTCTAAAGAATTACCAGCAATAATTTGTGCTTGTAGTTCTTGGAAAAATTTTTCTCGCTTACTTTGTTTCTTCTTAGCTAATTTTGCAGATACTTCGCTGGTAATATCTTTGTAAGTACCTACCAATATTACAGGCTTCTGATTTAGATCCCGTTGGTGAATTTGAGCAGTAGCCAAAATCCATTTCCATTGACCAAATTTTGTTAGTATTCTCAACTTAACTTTGTAGATTGGAATACGCTTTTCTAAATAATCCTGCAATACCTTACGTGCTCTTGGTAGATCCTGGGAGTGTATGATTTGCTTCCAAAATTTATCTAGATTGGTAACTTCTCCAATGTCATAACCTAAAATCCGCTGACATTCAGAGTCGCACTCAATTTGATTGGTTGTAAGATTCCATTTCCAGAATCCTAAACCGTTAGCAGATAAAAATGCTTGTAAAGCTGTTTGCCATTCTTGGGACATTGCTACAAATATATATGCTAGTTGTAGGTGCTCTCGATCGCGTGGAACAGGATTGTCCAAAAAACAAGGCTTGATTCCAACTTACCTGTTATTTGTTTATTGATTGATTGTTATATGGAGTAAGTTGTTTTGCAGAACCATCAACAGCACTTAGTCTTTCTTGATATCCTGTAGCTAACACTGTTTTAATACCGAGCCATGTGCTAACAAGGTGTTAACAGAGGGTTGTGATAAAGTCCAAATTTAATAGGCAACTTCTCTATAATGTGAATCGAATTTACCCAAAGGTAAATGCTACAATGTGACTTTTTTTTGTGATTTTATTGGGTAATGTAACAAAAATAAGCTACATTTTGATAGTGCTTTTTTTTAGTTGTCTACAATCAAAAGTATATAAAAATACTTTTTTATGATGAACAAAAACGTAAAAATAATTAGAATGCAATTGATAAAATCTACTAATTGCAAATGTTTCAGCAAAATTAATGAAAGTCAAGAATGTTTTTGTAGCATCTTTCTTATTAGCTAGCTATTATCAACACGATTAAGGCTACAGTGGACCCATTGTCACACAACTAAAATTTTATAAAGCGACATCCTTGAAATAAATTTGAAATCAAAAGTAAAAATAGTTACTAATGACTATAGATGAAGTTCTACTATTATTAAAAGCAAATCTTCCCAATTCTTTAAGTTCTTTGCAAGAAATGATTTTACGTTCTTCTTGGCAAGGGAAAACTTATACTAATATTGCTGCGGAGGCTCATTACGGAGAAGAAAGAGTTAGAAAAGTAGCTTCAAATTTATGGCAGTTAATCAGTGATTTATATCAAGAACAAATTAATAAATCGAATTTTCGTCATGTGTTAGAAGCTCGGCGGCTAAATAAAGCAGAACAGCAAATTATTCATGACTACAACAAAGTAGCAATTAATACATCTTTAGAATATCCTAGTGGTCCCGTATCTGCTAATTCTAGGTTTTATATTTCACATCCAGTAATTGAAGAAACAGTCAAAGCTCAAATTTCTAAACCAGGAAGTGCAATTTATATTCATGGTCCGAGAAAAATGGGTAAAAGTTCCCTGTTGTTAAGGATTATTAACCACGGGAAAAATTGTAATTTGCGGGTAGTCGCTATAGATTTTCAGCAAGCAGAACAATCGTTGTTTGTTAACTTAAATAAATTTTTGCGTTGGTTTTGTATTAATGTGAGTCGGGAATTAGATCTAGAACCAAAACTTAACCAGTATTGGGATGAAGAGGTGGGTAGCAAAATTAGTTGCTCGCTCTATTTTAAATCCTATTTACTTGCTTCAAGCGATACACCTGTGCTCTTGATCCTAAATGAAATAGATTGGTTATTAGAATATCCAGAAATCACCAGAGACTTTCTTCCATTGTTGCGTTCTTGGTACGAGCAAAGTAGGTATATAGAAGCATGGCAAAAATTGCGTTTGGTTTTGTTCGGTTCAGCGCAAATACTTTTACCACCAAAATCAACTCAATCTCAATTTAATATCGGTTTCACGCTGAAATTACCACCTTTAAGTACCGAACAGGTTGAGAGTTTAGCAAAAATCCACGGATTTAACTGGATCAATAATTCCCATATACAAATTTTAATGTTAATGCTGGGGGGACATCCTTTTTTAATAAGACTAGCTTTCTATCATTTGGTAAAAATGGGTGGGACAGAAGAAGATTTAGAAAATATTTTACAAAAAGCACCTACAGAAGAAGGAATCTATCAGCAATATCTACAGCAATATTTATTAGCTTTGAGAGAAGAAGCAGAACTAGAAACTGCTTTCTTTGAGATAGTTACAAATCACACGAGTACATATATAGATCCGATACTGGCTCAAAAGCTTCAAAGTATGGGATTAATAAATTTATCCGGTTATCACGCTTATCCAGCTTGCGAACTATATCGTTTGTATTTTCGTAAAAAGCTCCAACTACCAGAAAAACTAGATAATTTAAGATTCAAGCAAGTAGAGAAAGAACATCAAGAATTACGATTTTTCTCGACCGTCGACGAACTTACTCAACTAGCAAATCGACAGTATTTTGATAACTATTTATATATGGAATGGCAGCATTGTACCCAGCAAGAAGCCAAACAGAATACTTCTGTAACTAATTCCATCAATATTTCTCTAATATTGTGCGACATAGATTGCTTTGATATTTATAGCCGTACTTATGGTAAATTAGCTGGCGATGATTGTTTAAAGCAAGTTGCTAACGCTATTCGTTACTGTGTCAAACATCCACTAGCAAATAATAACTTTCTTTATGGTGGTATCAATTATATTAATAATGTTCAAACAGAGAATTTTCAGACAGAGAATTTTCAGTTTGAATTTAAAGCAGAGAAACTTCAAAGCGATGATTCTCCAGTTAATGATTTTGAGATTTCTAGACAAAGTACTGATAAGCCAATACTTGTAGCACGTTACTCTGAAGACAAATTTGCTATTCTCTCTATGATTGAATCTGGCGCTGCTGCATACATCGGCGAATACGTGAGAAAAACTATCAAAAAATTAGCAATCCCTTGTGATTATCCAGGTCTTGGTGGAATACCTGCAAATGTTTTAACTGTAAGTGTGGGAGTCGCAAGTATTATTCCAAGTGCGAATACAGAACCAAATGATTTAATTCATAAAGCAGAAACAGCACTAAAAAAAGCCAAGAAACAAGGTCGAAACCAGGTTATCCTTGCTTAGTCAGTTATCAGTTTATGGCTAACGCCACGCCCTTACGGGCTACAGTTATCAGTTATCGTCAGAAGTCAGAAGTCAGAAATCGGCATAGACCGCGCTCTAACGAGCGTTAACGCAGTGGGGTGTGGGGCGTCAGCACAGCAGAAATCAGGAGTCAGGAGCAAAAATTTACTCATTACTCATTACTCATTACTCATTACTTATTACTTGTTACTTGTTATTCATTACTCATTACTTATTACTTGTTATTCATTACTCATTAATGATTTGTTTTTTGCTTCGTAAGCACTGTTAAGATTATTTTGTGTCATCTCCCATGCTTGGGGAAATGTTTCATGGGTATGAATTTTCAATGCAGCTTCATAGCATTTAATAGCAGTATCAATATTTTCTAATTTATTTCCTTCAATTCTTTCACACAAAGCATTACCTAAATTATTTTGCGTCATCGCCCATTCTTGGGGAAAGACTTCGCTATCATATATTTGCAAAGCTTTTTCATAACATTCAATAGCCATTTCAATATTTTTTGTTACATCTTCACTGGCTCTTTCAGTATAAGCATTCCCCAGATTGTACTGTGTCGCAGCCCATTCTTCTGGGAAAGTTTCTGGTTTTAAAAGTTCAACTCCTACTTCGTAACCAGCGATCGCAATTTCTAAATTATTAGCGCGATCGCCTAATGTCCAATCTTGAAGTAAACTACTCAAAGCGCTAATCAAAATACCAATATCTTCAGCTTCTTCCGGTTCAACTTCCCCAATTGTCTTACTAGACCAATTTTGCAACACTTCAATAAAACCTTTATCTAGCAATTTTGCATTCTTCCGCAGTAGGGGATAAATAATCTCTGGATCGCCCTCACTTTCTTCTGTCGCGAGTAAAAGTTGTATCAATAGATCTATTTGGGAATTTATAGTAGGTACCGATTCTAATTGCATTAAATCAGCCAGATGAGACCCAATGGTGTTCAAAAAAGCTGCTGAATTTTCATCTCCCTCTTCTGCAAGACCTTCAGCAACCTGTCTCATGGTGTTTAAGAATCCATCATCAATTAATTCTGGATTTGCGTCTAGAACCTCTGCTTCTTTTCCAGCAGGACAAGCCAGAAGTTTATTAATTAAATCAAGATAAGCTTGAGGGCGTTTTTCATCCATTGCGTATAACACTTTGTATAATGAGCAATTTAAACACAGAATCAAAGTCATTAAAGATAAGGTCACAGAGATTCTGTGAAATTTCTTCATTTGCTCGACTCGCATTCCGCTCTTTTAGCTAACTGTTATAAACAATTTTTTTCAAGTCGCAAATGCTACAAAGCACGAGTGAGAGCATAAATCATATCCACACTAGAGCTACTATTATTATGTCTGTGAATTAACTCCAGAACAATTTTGTTCTGTCGTTTTTTGTATAGATATATGCTTCAAATCAGTGAGAATTGCTATCGCTTCGCAAACAAGAACACTTCATGAAAAGTTCCTTTGCTTTGTTATCTGCATCTGGATTACAAACATTTATCGGCGTCGGACGAATCACTCCATTAAATAAATCTTCTAAACCATAGGGTGTAAAAAACTGCCATTCACCTTTTTTATTTACTTTTACACCTACAGCAGCTGTAGTATGTAACCAATTCATAATTCCATCTTCCGTGCTAGTGAAAACTCTTAGACCAGAACGCCAATTACCAAAGCTCGCTTGGTTTTTTACGTCAAATAAATGTTGGGGAAACTGTTCTGTGAGTCTTGCTTTCGCTGCTAGTTCTTGATTTCTATCTCCTGTCGCGTCAAAAAATGCAATATCAAAATCTTTAATAAATAGCTTACATTCCTCACCAAAAATAGAATGCCACACAGTATTTCGTATTGCACCCCCTGCTAACCACCAATCTGGAAGGTTGATTTGAGCGATCGCAGGAAGTACTTCAGCAATAGGTGAGTTGGCTAAAATTTCTTGCAAGCGATGATTGTTTGTCATATAGTTTTGCAATTTGAGTAATTCCCTTGCAGAACTAATTACTTGAAGAACTGCTTGCAAGATTTTACATGAGTTTTTTTCAATTATTCTATATTTTGGCAGTACACTTAATCTCAACCATCAGTTCGGGAACAGCAAGACGAGAGATTTCTATAACAGTACTTGCTACAACTGGAGTACCAGAATAAATTTCGCGTCTACACTTACCTGCTACTCTTGAAGCGGCTTCCATATCTGTTACAAAAATTATTTCATCCACAACATTTTCTATTGAAGCATTGTACTGTTCGAGCACTTTTTGAATATTGGCGTAAGCTTGGAGGATTTGAGTTTCCATATTACCAATTCCTACAACATTACCTTGACCGTCAACACTTACCTGTCCTGAAAGATAAATAGTATCGCCAACTTTAACTCCCTGAGCATAACCATATTCATTTTCTATATTCAAACCTAAGTATTTAGCTTCTTTGGCGTTTTCTTTTCGGATCATATTCAGCACTCCATAAATTCCTAAACTCAGTATTAAGTAGCACTGAAAATTAAGTATGCAAAGTTTTTGCGATCTTTTTCCAAGTTCTTGCTATCAATACAAAAAAATATTTACTGGTGCAGAAAATTTTTGGGTGTTATTCCTGTCAGACGCTTGAAATGATAATTCAGATGTCCTTGGCTAGAAAATCCAACGACTTGAGCAATATCTTTAATTGTTGCATCTCTTCTAAAGAGTAATTCCTTCGCACGTTCAATTCGGCATTGGATATGGTACTGATGAGGTGAAATACCCATAGATTGCTTAAATAAATGAGCAAAATGGTATGAACTTAGATGAACAACCTTCGCAAGTTCACTCAAGCTTAAGTTTCGGTCTAAATGCTCATTCATATAATCGAGTACCTGTTTTAACTGCTGCTTGGATAAACCCCCTTTGTAATACTTGCTAGGTTTTTGTATTGATGAATATCGAGATAGAATATGTATTCCTAAAGCATTGGCAATAGAATCAGCGTATATTCGACTACCCAAAGCATCAGTTTCAAGAATACTCTTGAGTGCTAATCCCATCTGCACAATCAAGGGATCGAAAAATCTAGTTAGCTGAGGAACAAGTTCGATCTTATCCTGTCCCCAGGCTGCTTCACTTAAATCCTTGAGTAAGGATGGTTTGAGATACAATAGCAAAAACTCAACCTCACTATCCCAGGCAAAAGACTGACTCATATTAGCCTGATAAAAACCTACTTGACTGGGTTCTGAATGAATAATTCTTGAGTGTCCATTTATTCTCTGTTCCAGAACAACAGGTTTACCAAAATTGATACAAATTTCGTGATTAAGGGAACAGTGTTCGGGTAAACTACCCGCGGGTTGACGGTAATGAGCAAGGGAAATATTATCCCAAAGTGCTGAATCACTGGAAATAATTAAACCACAAGGAGATACAGACATTTCGCTATACTCTACAATATCTACAATGGAAAATATCAACGCCCATTTGGATCGTTATTTTTTCAAGAAACGGTAATTTTTGTCTCACTCTGTTTGAGCTATAGCAATCCTATTTGATTTTATAAATGATTTAGGACCGCTATACAGATATTTTCTAATAACTACCAATTCTTAAACCAAGCACAAAAATACTCTGGCTTTTTCCCTCGCCAGAGCATTTGATTAAAGCAAATAATTAAAGCAATTAATTAATACATTTGCAGTTATTATTACAGACTATTTTACTGTCAACTATAGATTTCGTGGGTATTGATTTGGAAGTAACACAGATAAAATATAAAAACCTTGAATAATTTGGGCAGTAATTCAAATTAAATACATACCCACTTATTCAAATCTAATCCAATCAAATCAACCTAAAATTTAGGCTTTTCTTGAGTAAACTTCATCCCGATAGTTTTGGATTTACTACTATTTACAGCTGAAGATGTCATCAAATATTCCATCACTTCTTCAGTAAAAGGAATACGCAAGTGGAAAGTACCGTTTGGTTTTACCTTAATTGAATGATCGCCAATAGTTACTGTCGCACCAGGTTCAGTCGCACCGTGGATGATTAATTCAGCATCAGCTTCAAACCAAAAATCTTGGTGAGGAGAACTCAAAATATGAGTTATTTCCGAACGACCCAACGATAACCAACGCTTATCATTACTGAGGTAACCAATTTCTACCATATAATCGCGATCGCCTTTTGGGATTGCAACATAACGGTGATTGATACTTAATTCACATTCATACTGCTGTATCAGTTGGGGTGTTTGATAGCTGAGATCGACATCAGTCACATCATACAAACGCAGTATCAATTGTGAATCGCTTTGCTGCTGCAATTGTTCTTTATCTTTAGTGGATATCTTCCAAGCTGTGTAAGCCCATCTTGGAGTCCTGGGAGCTAAGATAATCCCAGTTTCAAATTCATTATCAGGAAGTTTATTGTTCACCGCGTCGTTACTCCATATTCCACTAATGAATGTGGCTCCCGCACCTGCAATAGCAGCACCAACAGTGGTTGGGTCGACTGACGACGCTACATTTTCACGTTGTTCATCGGTCTCATCAACTTTATCAGTTTTTGCTTCATCGCTATTTATGACTTCACCACTCACCATATCAGTTGTAGTTGACGAAGTTTCTGCATCAGTAACTTCGTCAGCAGTGGTATTTGCTGTGGTGTCTGTGATTTCTTCGTCAATGACTTCATTGATTTCTGATTCAACAGTCATCTCGCCAGTTGACACTTCATCAGTTGACTTTTCATCAGTTTTTGATTCGGAAATTGCATCAATCACAATTTCATCAGTTGAGACATCAACATTTTCTTCATCAGTTACTGATTCAGCAGTTATATCACCTGTCGCTTCATTAATTACTGGTTCGGGGGTTGAATCGCTAACAACTTCATCATTAATTACTGATTCAGCAGCTACATCATCTATAGCTTCATCAATTACTGGTTTGAAGGTTGGATCGCTAACAATTTCATCATCAGTTGGGACATCAACATTTTCTTCATCAGTAACAACTTCATCAGTTACTGTTTGAGCTATCTCATCAGTTATTACTTGATCAATTACTGGCTCAGCATTTGTATCAGCTACAACTTCGTCAGTTGTAACATCAATATTTTCTTCATCAGTAACAACTTCATCAGATGTGATTATATCGGTTGTTTTTTGTAAAGGCTCAGCAGCATCCGCTACTGTATCTAGCATTTCTTCAGAAACATTTGGTAACTCGATACCTGAATTATTATCGCTTACGCTGCTGTCTGTTTCTTCTGACAATACTTCATCCCATACATCTGGTAGTGGTGGATAGGTTTTTGCGATAATTGACGTATTATTTGTTACGTCATCTACTATTTCACTTGTTGTGTCTGTTCCTGATTCAATTTCTTCTGAAGCTTGTTTGGACAGGGAACCCAAACCTACTCCTGCTGCAACTGCTGCACCCACCGCAGTTAAATTACTCGTCAAGTTAAAAGCTTCATCATCTTCTTCTGGAGTTGTATCCAATTGAGCACCATCTACTTGAAGGTTGTTAGTTGCAGTATGCAAATCTGGCAAATTTCCATTAGTTTGACTGTCCCCATCAGTCAATGGAGTTGTAATTTCTACAATTGGCAAACCACTTTTTGCTATCGTTTCAACTTCTAAATTATCAACTCCTAAACTATCAACTCCTAAACTATCAACTCCTAAACTATCAGTTGTCAAATCTTCTTGTTTCGAAGTTGTGATTCTTACCGTTGGTAATGGTTTTTCCTTAAGGTCTGAGCTAGTTTTATCCAGTGTGTCTTTATCTGCTACTTCTACAACTGGTAAAGACTCAGAAGCTACATCTTCAGAAGTTATATCTCTAGAAGTTGCACTTGCTGAATGAATATCTTGAATTTCCGTATCTTGTCGATCCAACTCCGACAATACTTTCCTAGTTCCTACAGCCGCAGCAACTCCAGCAGCAACAGCTGTAGCCTTAGCAAATCCATTATCGGTAGATTTTTTTTCTAAATCAGTTTCTTGACAAGTTATATTAACTTCTGCAGTTCCAACTACCGGATTATTTGCTATTCCAGAATCACCGATATTGGCTACTTGTGGAATTGAATTATTAACAATTGCAGCAGGTTCTTCTAAATTCCATTCTGATTCGTCGACTTGTAATGCAGTATTCCCAATAGCTGTATCTGGTAAGTCGCTATAAGAATTTCCAGACTGCAATTCAGTAGTATTTTCTACCGCTACTGCAGCAGAATAAACATCGTTGCTACCATTAATTTTTGTTGATGTTGGGTTTGATCTCCTTGCAACTGTCTGTTCTCCTAGCTTATTAGCAGCACCACCCATTGCTGCTCCCACAGTTCCCATCGCCGCTGCAGCCATTCCGCCTTGATTCGCAGCATCCAAGGATATGCCAGAATTTGCTGCTAACTCTTCTTTCTTTTTGTGCTTTTTCTCTCCCTTAGAAGCAAAAAACCATATTAAAAAGCCGCCAGCACCTAAAATAGATGCAAGCAACAACCAGACCCACAGAGGAATACCTGCTGGTAACTTAGAAGAATTATTATCGTTTTGTGCAAGAATTTGCCTGTTATAGCGATCGCTAACACCATTACTTGCAGTTAAAGTCCCGACATTTTCCAAAGAATCCCGATCACTAGCTGTTTTGTTTGCTCTAAGACTACTACTGTTGTTACTTACATTGGTTACTTTCGGTTGTGTTTCTGTGTTAGCTAGACCCGCTTGAGCAGCCTTAACTTGTGATTTTTTTTGATTAGAGTTGGTATTACTAGCATTAGCCAATAATACATCTTTAGCCACAGTTTGGGCTTCTTGCTGTCTGGCTGATTCAATCGCTTTTTGACCGAGATTTGCAGTGGTAAAACCAAGAAAACTAGCAACAGCACCACCAGGTTTTTGTTTATAAACATAAACAATAGGCTGCGAATAAGGATATTTGGGATTTTCTGGTAATGTTTGATGCATCTTTAAGATGCGGACACCATCTATTTTTGAAACTTGATTGGCAATAACATAAGCAATACCATCTTTACCCAAATGCCTAACAACCTCTACTGCATGGTGGCTATCAAGCAAATGTGCATTAGCACCAGTTACAAATTCAGCCTTTTGAAATACTGGATAACTACGAAAAGATTGGCGAGTTTCGCTAGCTTCAGGATGATCTATTAAGCGAATCTTACCTTTTTTGCCACCTATTTGGGACCAATCAGTTATTTCCCCACGAAATATTTTGGCAAATTGTTCGTTAGTAATGCTACCTTCAAAAGGATTTTCTTTACTAACAATTACAGCAATTTTTTCTCGACGCAAACGTAATTGCTCTAAACCTTTCGACTTTTCTTCTGGCGTTAAACCACGACTAATTGCTGCAATATCAATTTTGCCATTCAACAAATTTGTGATTGCTTGTTGCGCTCCATTAGCTGCAATTTCAACATTTGAACCAGGGAATTTTTTCTCGAAACCTTGTTTTAAGGCTTGGTTAATCGCAGCAATACTACTCGAGCCGTCAATCAGGATCTTAGTATCATTAGGAATACTGTCTGGTAATGGGAAAGAGGCTTTTTTCGACTTAGAGGAAGATTCTGCTAAAACTGACTCTGAGTCGTGAGAAACTACTGCTACTCCAGTAGCAGTTAATGCCATAAATAATCCCAAACCAGCTATTAAGCTATCTTTTTTTTCTTTTTGCCACATAAGCCCCTTATTACGTCAAAGGAAGGAGAAAACTCGCCTGTTTTAATATCGATCTCGGGTTGGATTAAACGCGTTAATTATATATCTTTATTATCTTTTTCTTAAGCTTATGGAGATACTTATGATACATGATTTTTTGGTATAAAGATTACTTAGTACGGATAAAATAAAAACACTGAGTTTATGTTTTTAAGTTATCTTTCAATCCCCTAAGGTGAGTAATTATAGCTTATTTTATATTCTATTATTTTAGATTGTATATTTACCCATAGTAGACATAAGTTAAACTACAATATTTAACAAATATTATTCAACATATTTAACAAGCTTAGTAAATGAAAAAATACTCACAAATATTTTTATAGCAACTGGATTTAATTAGTGAATAGGTAAATTCTAGAGAATTAACACGGTCAGTTACATTTCTATAAATAAAGATAAAATTTGATAAATTATTAAGATTTTTACTGTCAGTTAAATTACTCTCATATCGAATAAGAATCCTCTTTGTGGCAAATAAAACAACTGTATGGAATAGACATGCTACCTGCCTCCAAGCAAGACGATTACCAACAAAAATATGTATCCGCTCAGTAAGTCGGGGTAAGAAGAAAAAAGAAGAAGGAACAAAAGTAGAGCATGTGTCGTAGAATATGACCCATGACGC
>NZ_LMTZ01000006.1 GCF_001456025.1 Mastigocoleus testarum BC008 | reverse complement strand
TTGCATCTTTATCAGTCTGATATCGGGTAGGTGTGCAACCAACAGTGATTGAAGCGTACCATTTACCTTGCTTAAAAATAATTGTGCAAGTTTTAGGTGTCCCCCAATCACGCGCTTGACCACGCATTTTGATGTTACCTAGGTTAGTGATTTTCAGATAACCATGTTTCCCGTTGGTACAAGCTTTCCAACCCGATTTACAAGGATAAGTCCATCCCTTGTATCTGCGACTGGCTTTAAATTTTGGATATCCAGATTTAAGTTTAAAAAACCGCTTAAAAGCAAAGTCAACACGCTTAACAGTATCTTGTAATGCATGGCTACCAAGCTCTTTATATTCTTCCCAATACTCCTTAAATTTGGGTAAACAATTCTGCTGATCGTAATAATCAACAGATTTACCAAATTTTTTATAAGAAGTCCTACGATGCTCAACGCAAGCGTTATACAGGTCTTTGTGTAACCTACGCCAGTAATGCATCTTATCGTTTTGAGTTTTTGACGGATAAAGTCTAAAAGTAATTCGTTTGGTAGCCATAACACTCGACCTGTATGTTACTCTTACATAGTAGCAAATTGAAAGCATATTGACAGCGATGAAACAAGTAACTACGCGAATATCAGACAGGGAGTACGAGCATTTAACGAAGTTTTGCCAACTAACAGAAAGAACACAATCAGATGTAATCCGTGAAGTTATCAGGAGATTGTCAATCAAAGGGGCATTGAACCCCCTTGATTGACGCGCTATCCTTCCCCATTCCGCTGTGCTGAGAATGGGGACTGCCGCGAAATACGTTCAAATTATACACTTTTCTGCATACATATTTAAACTTGTAACTACTAAAATAACGCTATATTAAATCGAATTTCAGTTATTCTTGTCTGCATTAGCTGAAGTTAAGATATTTGAGTTTTTATCTTCGAATCAGGATATATCAAAACCACACATCATAGCCATAAGTAATGATTATCATAAGATGTACATATATTATTTGTAATGTTTATTTTCTATTAATTAAAGTAAAATTTCATAGCTAGCTTTCGGAAAATATTTGGATAATCAATTTTACTGTAAACATCACAAATAATTATGTCAAAAGTCCTTATTGTCGACGACCATCATCTAATTATATCTGGAACATTAAATATGCTACAAAAACAGTATCCAGAGATAGAAATTCATATAGCTCAAACAGTTAAAAATGCTCTAGATGAGATAGAAAAGAATCAAAAAAATAACTCATTATTCGAACTAATAATCTTAGACTTATCAATTCCTGAAAAATTAGGAATGACTGCCCATGTTGATACAGGTATCAAATTCATTAAGCATTTATTAAATCAATATCCACTTCAGAATTTTATGGTGCAAAGTAGTTATGCGAAAGCACTAGTAAGAATTAAATATGAAATTGATGAGCATCAAGGAGGTTTTGTTATTGCAGATAAAGGACTATCTGAGAAGGATATGTTAAGTCGAGTCAACTTAGCAATAAATGGAGCAACTCACACTAAAGATATTAAAACTGGACTGGAATTAAAACCAGAATGGCTCGAAGTTTTAAATTTTGCATTTGCTGAAGGATTACAGGATAAGGTAATTGCAGAAAAAATGCATTTACACGAGCGGACAGTACGTACATATTGGACAAAAATTCAAGATGCTTTAAATGTATATCCTGAAGATTGTAAGCAAGGTGGTAAAAATATGCGAATTCAAACTGAAATTAGGGCTAGGGAAGAAGGATTAATAGACTAAAATTTTCGGGAGCATTTTTTTAAGATAAGACAAATTTTAATGTTACAAAAAGTTATAAAAATTATTAAAGATGAAATACCAATTTGGCGAGCTGCATCTATACCTGGAATAGTGATTATTTTGATAGTTATTATCGCTCGTTTTAGTGGTTCGCTACAATTTCCAGAATGGATGTTATTTGATACTTTTCTAAAAATGCGTCCGCATGAACCTATAGATGAGAAAATAGTAATTGTTGGTATTAATGAAAAGGATATTGAAAAAATAGGACGCTATCCAATACCAGATAGTGAGATAGCAGAACTTATAAAAAAAATAAGTAATTATAAACCCAGAATTATTGGTCTAGATATTTTCAAAAATGTACCTGTAGAACCTGGAAGTAATCAGCTAAGTCAAGTATTTAAAGAAACTAAAAATTTAATTGGTATAGAAAAAGTTTTAAATCCAGAAAAAATTTCTCCACCTCCAGATTTACCTCAAAAACAAGTTGGGTTTGTAGATATTATTCCAGATCGAGATGGTAAATATAGACGTCATTTACTATGGACTCCTAATCCTGATAAACCCAACGATAAAAAAGAAGATAAATTTTCTTTTTCTCTACGTTTAGTAAAAGCTTATTTGTCTTCTGAAAATATCTACTTAGAAGAAAATATTAGCGACTCAGGTTATGTCCAATTTAATTCTACAGAGATTCCAATTTTTCAACCCAATACGGGAGGGTATGTAAACACTGATGATGGAGGAATTCAAACACTAATTAATTTTCGTAACGGCAAAGAAAGATTTCGAGTTTTTTCACTTCACGACATCAAAAATAATAAACTAAAAAAACAATCGCTAAAAGGTAAAATAGTAATTATTGGAATTACCGGTGTTAGCTCTTCAGATAATTTTTATACTTCGGCAATTTCTGGGTTAAAATTACATGGAATAATTTCTGGGGTGGAATACCACGCTCACGCTACCAGTCAAATTATTAATGCAGTTATCAACAGACGACCTTTATTAAAGAGTTGGTCAGAACCCATAGAGTATGCGTGGATAATTATTTGGGGTTTTGTACCAATTATTATTGCTCGGTTAACACAGTCAGTATGGAAAAACTTGTTAGCAGTTAGTGCTAGTAGTATTTTTTTAATAGGATTAGGTTATTTATCTTTAATATTGTGGGGGTGGTGGGTTCCTATCGCGCCATGCTTGTTGATTTTATCAATTAATGGTCTCGGATTAAGTGCTTTCGCTTTTTATCAACATGACCGAGCATTAAAATCTCAAATTCATGCACGACAATCTACTATTGAATACACATTTACTATTATTCACAATGGTCCGTTACAAACATTGGCGAATGCTTTAAGTCGTCTACGTACAGAGGAATTACCACAAGAACAACTTATTTCACAGCTGGAAAAACTTAATAGTGAAATTCGAAGTATTGGTGATTTTCTCCAACAAGAAACTTTGAATAGCGAAGAAATATTACGATTAGGGAGTGGTTTAATTTTAGATTTAAATAAACCGGTAAACGAACTTTTCTATGAAGTTTACAGTAGTACTTTACAAAGGAATGATTTAAAATACTTCAATACTATAAAAGTAAAAACTCGCTCTTTCGAACCTATAGAAGATAGATATTTAAATATTGAGTATAAACGGGAGCTATGCCAATTTCTTGAAGAATGTTTATGTAATGTGGGGAAGCATGCTAATGGTGCTAAACGTATTCAAGTAACCGGCAAAATTTACGATGGGTGGTACAGATTAAGTGTAAAAGATAATGGATGCGGAATAAACTCACCGAGAGAAAGTAAAGGTACGAAGCAATGTAAAAATTTAGCTCGCAAATTAGCAGGTAATTTCAAACGTGAGTCTATTTCCCCTAAAGGTTGTTTGTGTGAGATTAATTGGCCTTTAACTCTAAAAATAAATTTTATCCATAAAATATATATTACACTTAGAAATTTAATTTAGGTCGTTACCCTATAGATATTATTGATTTCAAGTAATTTATAATTATAAAAACTAATTTTGCACGCAATTTGCAGAAACTTTTGCATCAGCTGAACGTGTAGAAATTATCTATGCAATTATTCTAAATAAATAATATTATGGCAAATTTAAACCCACGATTGCCATAGAAAACTTAATTCCCAAGCTTGAAATAGTTTTGATAGTGCTTCTTGCATGTTGTAAAACCTAACTTTAATTAGGTTGTCTAGTCTGATTCAATCTCACTTGATTTTGCATAAGTAAATGCTGATATTCCCTATAAACTTAATAGACAGCAAAAACATAGAGGTTAGTCTAGTGTTAATTTTTTACACCATGTCTAAAGTAACACATTTGGTATATTTATCGCTTGATATAAGGCACTTATAAACATATTTTTAAGCATATAGCTTTGTGTATGAATAAACATTTTGTTTTTAATACTGCTTTATAAAAAATAAAATTATGACTAATCGAATTTTTTGTATGTTGCTTAGAGACACTAATTATAAGGTACTCATTAGTTTACTATTTGTATTTGTCTTTGTATTGGAATTAATAATAGATGGGAAAAATTCACTAGCGAACGAAAATCATTCGTCTTTATTGGAAAAATCTACAAATATCTCTAAATCTAAAAGAACTAGGAGAAAGCCACCCAGCGATTACTCCAGAGCTGGAGGTTCAAGAGGTTGTCCTGGAGAAAATATACCTTTAACAATACTTGCACCGAATACATTCGTAGGAGAAACAACTTCTAGAAATCCAAGTTTTATTTGGTTTATATCTAAACAAAAATTAACAGAATTCCGTTTATTTAAGTTAGATAAAGGTACATCTACACCGAAGAAAATAGGCGTACCAATTCAGTACAAAAGTATATCGGGTATTAATAAGTTATCCTTTCCTAGCAGTCAATCTCCGCTTACAGTAGGTCAAAGGTATATTTGGCAAATATCAATTAATTGTTCTAGCGGTCCTTTTGTAAAAAGGGGAGAATTTATGGTTGTTCAAAAACCTGCAGTTCTTCAGGAACAACTGTCAAAGGTGACAAAAAATTCTCAAAAACCATATGTTTACGCACAGCAAGGTTTATGGTACGAAGCTTTGGAAGAAGCTTTAAAACTTGCACCTAATCAAGGAAAGTTAGGACATATCGGCTCTGATATTTTACGGAACCTAGCTAGCTCGGATAATTTTATCCCGGACGATTTTCAGCCAGAGAAAACGGAGATTTTGCATAAGAAAATTCAGCAGCGAAAAAATTATTTGGAAAAGATAGCAGGGGGAAGTTGATATTGAGTTAACGAACTTTGCACGCAGCAAGCTGAACGTTCGTAAGGAAGAAGGAAGAAGCCAGGAGGAAGAAGCTTTCAAGGGTAGGTTTTTTGGTATTGCGGAAATAGTTGATAATTTTCTCAACGGCTTAACGTGGTTTGGTCATTTTAGGATTTAATTATTCCCTAAAATTGCGAAAAAATGACCAAATACGAAATACCTACCCATGAGAGGGCCGAAGTTGGGAGTAAACTTCTTTCATAAACACAAATATGGGATGAAGCGCGTAGCGTGCCTGAAGGGTATATTCCCCTTGTGCTAACGCCCCGCTGAGAAGACCGTCCGTTAGGGCGCGCGCCTGTGTCATACGGTGTAAGATACGCCCGCACGAGGAAGCGTGAATGCGTTGGGTTTTAAATCCCCAAGGAAGACGCGCGGCTAGCGCCACGAATGCAATTCCAAACTTCTTCCTTCTTCCCTCTTCCCTCGCTTTAATATATCTCTTCCCTTAATTATTTTTGCTAAATATTATCTCCACCCAAATCATAGCCAATTTCCAATCATGACAAAGGGAGCCCAAAACCCGGGATTATCATATTGATTATTAATATCCTTTTGATTCTTCGCTTGAATCAATTTTACTTGGGCTCTTTGTAAAGCTTCTGCTTTACTTTGTCCCGAACGTAAATTTTGATAAAACTCTTTGACTAAAACTGAGGTAGATTCATCCGGTAATGACCATAAAGAAGCCAATGTACTTCTAACACCAACTTGTAAAGCAATACCAGCTAAACCTAAAGTAGAACGTTCATCTCCCACAGCAGTTTCACAAGCAGTTAGGGATAATAACTCAACCGAGTCAACACCGTCAGTGAATTCTCTGAATATTTTCTCCAGTTCACTGATAGTTAATTTCTGATTATTTCCTGCAACTAGAAGTGTATCTTCTGGCAAAATACCAAACTGGGCATGAGTTGCAATATGAATAATGGGATAAACAGTTTCTTGGAGTTTTTTTCTCAAGTTATCTGCAGTAAAATCTTCATTCAAAAGAGTTTTTGTATTGGGTAATACATTCTCAACACTTTTAATTTCCTGTTCTACATTGAGTAAAGCTGGATATTCTTTCCCATCTATATTTGCTGTTTTATTAACACCTAATATTAAAGTACGACTACTTTCCGTATTGAGTCTTTTTGGTGCTGTTAAACTTAAGCTCGGTGTTGTAGCGACAGCATATTTTTCAATTAAATATTTATTTTGTTTGCCGTCATATAATGCAGCCATCGGAACGCTACGAAAAAATCCATCTTCAACAAACACAAGAGTTTTAATTTCCTCAGGATTTATATAGTTCTCGAAAGGTGCAATTAATAATTCATATAATTCAGCAGCTTGGCTGGTATCATAATCAAAATCCTTACGCGCATCGATTAAACTTTGACGGAAGTTTTGGATTAACTTGTCAAGTTGTACAGTACTAATATTTTGACTGTTCTTTTGTTTGATCCACTGAAAATATGTCTTTTTATTAGGTAAGCTAAGTAAAATAGCAGTGTTATTTTCGAGAATTATTGAGCTGAATACTGCTGTATTATTTCCTAATAATTCATCAACTTGTTTTTCTCTAATAGACGCCAAAATGCATTCATTACCGAAGTAGTTCTGTAATTCTGCTAATTTGAGAGAATCAATAATTTTACGGGCTGCAATCAAATTTTTGTTTACATCATTTAGTGTTTTACTAGCGATTATATTTGACTTTATATTTGACTTATCTTGTAAGCTGACAACTTGCTCTGTACTTTCAAGTTTTAGTTCGGCTAACTTACGATAAATTGGTTGAATTATTTCTTGGAAGTTTAGTTGAAAATCTCTATTTGTTGTGAGAATATCACTACGAATTTTTTCTAAAGTCTGAAATGCTCTTTCGTAAGCTTCTATAGCCTGAGATGTATTATTTTTACTTTGTTTGAGTAAAATTCTTCCTGTTTGCCATTCCCATAAATATAAGCTATCTCTAGTTTTTAAATCTCGATCAGCAACTATTAATGCTTGTCTAGTTAAAGCTAAAGCTTGTTCATAATTTTCTTGACATTCATAAACATGTCCTCTCGCTCCTAAAGCGAAAGATTGAGAACGAGAGTCTCCAATATTTACTGCTATTCTTATGGCTTTATCTAGTAATTCCTCAACTTCATTTATTGGAAGCTTTCGATTTAAGTTTTGAGTATTAGTACATTGGTTTAGTGATAAAGTATCAACAGCATTAGCAGGTAAATTTGCTAAATCAATAGCTGCATATACTTTTTGGGTAGAGTCCGGTAATTCTGCCAAAAGTGATACAGCTTGTTGTACAAGTTGATTTAGTTGGTTTTGCTCAAATAATTTTAAATTTTTACTGCGAACATAAACATGGGTTAAGTTCATAATTGCTCTCATCTGAGCAGATTTATCATTTTGTTCGCGAGCTATTTCTAAACTGTCTTCAAGGTTCTTTTGAGCTTTGTAATAAGAAGATTTTGCTTGCTTGACAAATTCATTATATTTGCTTTCTAAATAAATACTAGGAATACTATTTTTAACAGAATTTGCACGTAGTTTCCAAAGTTGGGCCTGACTTAAATAGATATTACCTAAACTATTTAATATTAAAAAATTATCATTTGTATCGCCAATTTTTCTTCCATCTTCAAGATATTTAATTGCCAGTTTATATTGAGCTAATTGACGATATGCTTCTCCAATAATTCCCAACGCAGCAACTTTTACTTTTTCATCTGCTTGAGTTTTAGCAATTTCTAATACACTTTCTCGGATACAATTTGGTTTTTGATTGGTTCTCTCAAACTCTACATCTTCTCCCTCTACACCACATATAAGTTCTATTGTTTTTTTTGGTTGCCCCAAAATGCTGTACGCTTGGGCTAATTCCGTAAGTGCTCTTCCTATTTCGCGGGAATTATCTAGTTGACGATATAAAATAACTACTTCTTCCCACTGTTTTACTGTTTCTTCTAGATCGCCAAGTTGTTGATATGCGATTGCTAAATTTCCCCGAACAATTGCTTCTTGGGGAAGCTTTTTATTGTTCTTATATGTTTCCAGAGCTATCTTCCATTCTTGGACTGCTTCCCTAAATTGACCCTGCTCATAATATTTCTTACCTTTCTCTACCAATTGATCAGTATTTTGATTTTGTGCTTGGACAACCCTACCAAATGCAACTTGGGTATTTGCAATGGAAACATGGCTGAGCAAAAAAGTAAATATGAAGCTGATGAGAAAAAATGCTGCTAATATTCTACGTCTTCTTATTATGTATGGCTTTGACATAGTTAAATATTGTTTTGACCTCCGACTAACTTATTTATTCATATCAACTCGGGTTTAATCTCTAATTATTCCATGCGATAAAAAGTTATTCGTAGTCGCGATCAAGCACGACTACAAACTTCATAGACAAAGCTAGAAATTCTGCATATTCATCCCAGTGTGGAAATATTCAAAACCCCCAATATATTGAAATTTAGCTGCTTTGAAAATTAGAAGTAAATTTGCAATATACTGCTCTACAAAATTTCTACACCATTAACTTGGAAGCTGCAGTATTAACTAGCGAATCGGGGTTATTTATTGGTAAATCACCACCAAGATGCCAAAAAAACATTCCACCTAATTCTTGTTGTTCCAGATAATCAATTTTTCCTAGAACTGATTGCTTATCCTCATAGGTACTAAATTCCTGTGTTTGAGAATTATAAACGTAGGGTACTTGTGCGCTATCATCCCAGTAACGTTCGTATCCATTAGTATCGATTTTGTCGTAGAGGTCTTTATATAGAATTGCATTTTCACCTGGAACAGGGGTACCACTTTGCAACAGACCATCATTGTTTGCTCCAGGATTAACTCCAGTCCAACTGTAACTATAGAGCGGAACTCCAAGAACAATGTCCTTAGCGTCAACTCCAGCATTTAAATATTCTTGAATACCCCAACTCACATTTAATTTATCGCTGTTATAGGAGTTATCATTACTATTTTTATACAACGCAGCCTGATGATTAGTTTTCTGCTCCCAAGGACCATGATAGTCATAGCTCATAACGTTGATAAAATCAACATACTCGGAAGTCTGTTTTAAAACTGCTGGGTTCAAATCATAAGGACTATCACCGTAGTCTGATGGAGATAATTGATAGGGAGAAGCTGAAAGAGCAGTAGTTAGTTGATAATCCTTACCATCTGTCAAAGATACCTTATTAACTTCCTGACGGAGATCCCCAAGTAATTTCAAGTAATTATCATTTTCCTCTTTTTTAGGAAATTCCCAGTCAATATCAATACCATCAAATCCATTGTTTCTCATAAATTGGACGGCAGAATTGACAAAATTTGCCCGAGATTGTGGATTGGAAGCCGTAGGAGAAAAATCAGGATCTCCTGCACCACCGATAGAAACAAGAATTTTTAAATCAGGATTTTGAGCCTTAATAGATTTAAGTGCGTCAATATCCCCATCCAAACCAGTATCTTGGTTAAGTTTGATATTACCTTGAGCATCAACATCCACAAAAGCATAGAACAAATGTGTCAATTTATCCCCTGGAATACTTGCAGGGTCAGTATTACCATTAATTTCCCAAGATGGTAAATATCCACCTACAATGCGTTCGTTATTTCCAGGTTGTGTTGTATTATTATCATCGGCTAAAGCTACATAAGTGCCATCTTGATCGAAACCAACAATATCAGCGCGACCATCTCCATTTACGTCACCAAGTTGACGTGGCTTTGTATCAAAGCTATTCCATCCACCCTTGTTAACGGTAAAATCATCATTTTTGGCTACGGTAGTTGCACCAAAAGTACCATCACTTTGACCCAAAGAAATTTGGACATTATCGGGTCCAAAACCAACAATATCTGCTCTTCCGTCTCCATTCACATCCGCAACTTGACGGGGATATAGATCGAAGTTACTCCAGTTCCCTTTACTTACAGTAAAATCATCATTTTTAGCGAGTAAAGCTTGACCAAAATTACCGTTACTTTGACCTAAAGATACTAAAACTTTGTCATACCCGAAACCAATAATATCCGCCCGTCCATCTCCATTGACGTCAGCCACTTGACGGGGGTATTTATCAAAACTACTCCAGTCTCCTTTGCTTACCGTGAAACCATCACTGTCAGCTATCAACGCTTGACCAAAAGTACCGTTACTTTGACCTAAAGACACCAAAACTTTGTCGTACCCGAAACCAATAATATCCGCCCGTCCATCTCCATTAACATCAGCCACTTGACGGGGGTATTTATCAAAACTACTCCAGTCTCCTTTGCTTACCGTGAAACCATCATTGTCAGCTATCAACGCTTGACCAAAAGTACCGTTACTTTGACCTAAAGACACCAAAACTTTGTCGTACCCGAAACCAATAATATCCGCCCGTCCATCTCCATTAACATCAGCCACTTGACGGGGGTATTTATCAAAACTACTCCAGTCTCCTTTGCTTACCGTGAAACCATCACTGTCAGCTATCAACGCTTGACCAAAAGTACCGTTACTTTGACCTAAAGACACCAAAACTTTGTCGTACCCGAAACCAATAATATCCGCCCGTCCATCTCCATTAACATCAGCCACTTGACGGGGGTATTTATCAAAACTACTCCAGTCTCCTTTGCTTACCGTGAAACCATCATTGTCAGCTATCAACGCTTGACCAAAAGTACCGTTACTTTGACCTAAAGACACCAAAACTTTGTCGTACCCGAAACCAATAATATCCGCCCGTCCATCTCCATTAACATCAGCCACTTGACGGGGGTATTTATCAAAACTACTCCAGTCTCCTTTGCTTACCGTGAAACCATCATTGTCAGCTATCAACGCTTGACCAAAAGTACCGTTACTTTGACCTAAAGACACCAAAACTTTGTCGTACCCGAAACCAATAATATCCGCCCGTCCATCTCCATTAACATCAGCCACTTGACGGGGATATTTATCAAAGCTACTCCAATCTCCTTTACTTACAGTGAAGCCATCGTTATTAGCTACAAAAGCTGGACCAAAAGTACCATTGCTCTCACCCAAAGAAACCACAACATTATCGTATCCAAAAGCAATTAGATCGTCTCGACCATCTCCGTTAACATCAGCTATTTGTCGCGGATATTTATCGAAACTACTCCATCCTTGGGAGTGACCAAAATTATTTGTAGCTATTTTTTTTACTCCAAAAGTAGTCATAACACTCCTCACTTTTTATTTTGAATTACTTCTCTAAAGTTTTTCTATTTGACTTTATCTACTTGCAACCAAAAAAAAATTGATTGAATTATTTGATTTGCATAATGTTTTTTAGAACTTAATTTAATTGGATAAAGGTGTGACAAGCATTTAACCATATGATTCTTTGTTAAATATCAGGATACAGATTATTCGCAGTGTAGTATGTGAAGCTTCTAAAAAGCGCAGTTTGAACTCTGAAGACATTAGCTGTTAACAAATGTAAGTAATATTTTCTCCTCTAAAGCAAGGATTCAAAAATTTTAGCTTTTCCAGAAATAAAATTATTTATAGGAGTATTTATATTAGTGATATACAAACTCACAGATTAAGTATTTTCAGGGCAAATATTAAAGCCATATATCGCAACAGCTTAGTCATAAAAGTGCTTAACTTCGGAGGCAAATAATTTGAGATAGTTGTTTGTCAAGAGTTCTAAAATACAAAAAAAGTAATTACAGGACACTACTGCCGATTACCTGTATGGAACAATGGCTTATTGAACAGTTTCAAATATCATATAAAACTTCTACTTTATTTGGAATGCACTTTTGTGGTGTTTTTCATGCATTATAGATAATCCTGTTTAGTTATGTGAATATGCTTCCAACTGAAATTGCCTTGCAAATGGTATTATCTTCGATTTTATACAAGGTTGCTATAGCAATCTGATATATCTAACTAAATAGATATTGATTTATTGACTAACTGATGTTTACTAGGTATACAGCTTAAAAATAATATGTTTAACATCTATGCCCAAGTTAAATTTAATATTTATGTCCCTATACTTAACTAAAAACTTCATTCGTATATACACTTTAAATCGAAGTATTTTATTTATCTCCTCAGTTAATGTATTAATTTTTTGATATTGTTAGGTCGTAGAAATAAATTAAAGTTTCATATAAAATGCATAAAAAACTTTATAACAATGTACAATATTTCTTGTTTAACTTAGAACAAAAGTTTATAGAAAATTTTTTACTAAATTTTCAAAGTATTTAGTTTTTCTCTCTTTACATATTAAAGCAGTTTAAGACCTCAAAATCTGAAGGTTTTGACATTTAACTATTATTTTTAAAGCACAAGGGCTTGAAATGAAGAATGTGAACTCCAATGGCTTATGCGATTTAGTCACCAAGATAGTATTATTGGGATTTTTCAATCTAAGCACAGCATTGATTAAACCATGTTTCGCTCAAAGTAACATTACACCAGATAATACTTTGGGTGCTGAGGGTTCACAAGTTATTCCTAATGTAAATAATCCAGATGGAATTCCCAGTGAATTGATTGAAGCAGGAGCCCAAAGAGGCCAAAATTTATTTCATAGTTTTCAGGAATTTAATGTCAGTGAAGGACGAGGAGCTTACTTTGTAGTTCCGAATAATACGATTCAAAATGTATTAACCAGGGTAACAGGAAGTAATGCTTCTTCCATTAATGGTGTTTTAGGGACGATTTCAAGTAGAAATTTTGACCCTTCTAATGTCAATCTTTTTTTAATTAATCCCAATGGAATAATTTTTGGGAGAAATGCAAGTTTAAATATCAATGGTTCCTTTGCGGTGACGACTGCAAATGCTATTGAATTTGGCAATCGGGGTTTGTTTAGTGCGACCGGTCCTCAGTTACCTTCTGAATTATTGACAGTTAATCCTTCGGCTTTTTTATTTAATCGAATAAATGCTCAAGCATCAATTCAAAGTACAAGCGTTGCACCTGCAGGTGAGGATATCTTAGGAAATAGTTTGACAGGTTTGCGGGTTGGCGACGGAAACAGTTTGTTGTTGTTGGGTGGAAATATCAATATTGACGGTCAGGAAGAACAAGGAGGAATATCTGCTGTTGGTGGGAGAGTTGAGTTAGGAGGTTTAGCAAGTATAGGCACAGTTGGATTAAATGTAGACGGAAATAACTTAAGCTTAAGTTTCCCAGAACAGGGAAACGGGAGTGATGTATCCCTTAACAGTGGCGCAAGGGTAAATCTGCGTGCCGATGGCGGTGGGGATAGTATAATTAATTCCGGAAATTTAGAGATTATAGAAGGAAGTCAAATACTTGCTGGAATTTCCTCTGGTTTAGGTTCACCTGGAGTTCAAGCGGGAAACATTGCAATTAATGCTACTGGAACAATAGTTATTGATGGAGTACCCAACGGCTCACGCAGTGGTGTATTCAATCAAACTGAGATTGGATCTGTGGGTAACTCAGGTAGCATCGATATCAATGCGGATAGTGTAGAGATAAAAAATGGCGGTCAACTCAATACTAGTGCTTTAGGAAGTGGGAATTCCGGTAAAATTTTAATCAATGCAACAAATAAAGTGCTATTTGATGGCGCTCCTCTGGGATTTCAAAGCTCTGCATTTAGCCAATTGGGAGAGAATGCTGTAGGTAATTCTGGTGGTATAGAGATTAACGCTGGTAGTGTTGAGGTATTCGATGGTGGTTATCTAGAAGCTAATACCCTTGGAATCGGAAATGCGGGGAAAATTCAAATTACTGCTCGTGAGAAAGTAGTGATTGATGGAGAATCGCCTCTGGGATTTCTCAGTGCTGTATTTAGTCAAGTGGGAGAGAATGCTGTAGGTAATTCTGGTGGTATAGAGATTAATGCGGGTAATGTTGAGGTTACTAATGGCGGTCAACTCAGCGCTAATACTTTAGGTACGGGAGATGCAGGTAAAATTACGATTTCTGCTCGTGACAAGGTTGTTTTTGATGACCAATCTCCTTTTGGAAAACTGAGTTCTGCATTTAGTCAAGTAAGAGAAAATGCTGTAGGTAATTCGGGTGGAATTGAAATCAACGCAAATAATGTTGAAGTAACTAATGGTGGTCAACTTAGTGCTACCACCCTCAACCGAGGAAATGCAGGGCTGATCAAAATTAATGCTACTGACAAAGTTGTATTTGACGGGGTATCTCGTTTTGGAAATCTAAGCTCTGCAATAAGCCAAGTTAAAGAAAATGCTGAGGGTGACTCGGAGGGAATCGAGATTAATGGAAGTAATGTTGAGATTACTGGTGGTGCCCAACTGACTGCAACTACCCTTGGGAAGGGAGATTCTGGCAAGATAAGCATAACTGGTACCGAGCGAGTAGTTTTTGATGGAGAATCTACTCCCCTTTTCACTGTAAGTTCTGCGATAAGTCAAGTATTTGGTGGGGCTGAAGGCGACTCGGGTGGAATCGAAATTAATGGCGGTAGTGTTGAGATTACTGGTGGTGCTCAACTGACTGCTACAACCCTTGGAAAGGGAAATTCGGGCAAGATAAGCATAACTGGTACCGAGCGAGTAGTTTTTGATGGAGAATCTACTTTTGGTTTTGGTCCTGTAAGTTCTGCAATAAGTCAAGTTAAAGAAAATGCTGAAGGCGACTCGGGTGGAATCGAAATTAATGGCGGTAATGTTGAGATTAGGAATGGTTCTCAACTGACTGCGACTACCCTTGGAAAGGGTGATTCTGGTTTGATTCGAATCGCTGCTACTGAACGAGTGGTTTTTGATGGAGAATCTACTTTTGATTTTGGTCCTGTAAGTTCTGCAATAAGTCAAGTGTTTGGTGGGGCTGAGGGTAACTCAGGTGGAATTGAGATTGAAGCCGATAATGTCGAAATTACCAACGGTGCTTTTCTTGATGCTAGTACCCTAGGAAAAGGTAATGCTGGAGCAGTTCGTATTACTGGTCGCGATCGCGTGATTTTTGATGGTAAATCTAAAGATGGTTCCTTGAGTTCTAATTCAAGCAGTCAAGTGGGCTCTGGAGCAATCGGTAATTCAGAGGGAATAAGTATCAATGCTCCCAATATTAAACTGAGTAATACTGGTTTTATTAGTACCAAGACTTTAGGAGATGGTCGAGCCGGCGATATTACAGTTCGTTCTACAAATTTTGATATAATTGGTGGTAGTCAAGTATCTGCAGAAAGTGAAGGAACGGATGTAGCAGGTAATATCAATATAAGCGTTAAGGATAATTTTAATGCTAACAATGGACAAGTTCTCACTCAAGCAGAAAAATCTAGTGGAGGTGATATAAATATCACTGCAGGGAAAAATATCATTCTCCGCAATAACAGTGATATTAAAACTATACTTTCCACTACAACAGGTAGTGGTGGCGATATAAATCTTAATGCCAACGCCATAGTAGCCTTAGAAGATAGTGACATCTTTGCCTTTGCTCCACAAGGTAGCGGAGGTGATATTATTTTTAACACTAATGCTTTTTTAAGTGACTCTCTTTTTAGCCCCACATCAGAAACTGGGAACTCTTTTACGGAAGAAAAGCTAAATCGATTAGATGGTAACAGTCGAGTAGATGTCAATGCCAGTGGTAGTGTTAGTTCTGGAACAATTATTGGTATTACAGATAATAGCTTTTTGCAAGACGATCTTGCGGAACTGACAGAAAACCCAATTGATAGCGAAGCTTTAGTTGCGAGTAGTTGTGTTGTCAGAAGTAAAAAACGTAATGGTAGTTTCTTTATTACTGGGACCGCAGGTTTACCCTATCGTCCGGGGGATACATTACCTTCAAGATACTCTGCAATTAAAGTCCGAACTATAGAGGAAAGTTCTGCCAAAAAACCGAATCAGAAATGGAAAATTGGCGATCCAATTGTCGAACCAACAGGAGTTTATAGTTTGGAAAATGGGCGACGGATTCTAAGTCGAGAGTGTGGGAAATGAAAAGTTTTATTCCTTATGAGTAGGTTAGGAAGAAAAATCATAACTTATTTGTAATCATGCTTTAGCGCTAAAGCGCTACTACAAGCCAAATACGGATATTTTATATTTATTTGCACAGTTTACTTTTTTTCTCGCCTACTTACTTGGTTTGTTCCATCGATGAAGCATAGTTGTGCGATACCAATCGTAATTCGGCACATCTTTTATATACGTAGTTTTCGATTTAGGTTTTCTATTTAATTTTTTCGAGTTTATATATTTGAATAAGTACACATAACATGCAGTTGATCGCAAAAAAAATCATTAAATTAGGAGCTTTCAGTTTAATTTTTGCCGGTTTTATACCATTAAAACAAGTCGCTCGCGCACAATTAACTTCTCCTAGTGAATTAAATATTCCCTCAGACATCCCTTCACGACGAATAGAAGAAACAATTCCCAAACCAAGACGAGTACCTTTACCTTCCGAGCCAGAACCCTCTAAACCTTCTCCTTTAGAAACACCCTCCCAAGATATACGACAACGACCAAAAACCCCAAGTAGTGGGAAAATTAATGTTAAGCAAATTAAGGTCCTGGGTAATACGGTTCTCTTTGATGAGATAGATAAACTTATTGCAAAATATAAAAACTGTGCTCTTCAAGTTTGCTCGGTGTCTTTTGAAGACTTAGTTCAACTACGCTCTGAAATTACCCAACTTTATATTGATAATGGTTATATTACATCTGGTGCATTTATCTTAAATAACCAATTTCTAGAAACTGGAATTGTAGAAATTCAGATTGTGGAAGGCGAACTAGAAAAAATTGAAATTAGTGGTCTGGATAAACTACAAAAAAATTATATTCGCAGTCGTCTCAGATTATTTACCAAAGCTCCTTTAAACCGCGAACGTTTAGAAGAAGCATTACAACTATTACAACTCGACCCACTACTGGAGCGAGTTAATGCAGAGTTGACTGCAGGTAGCGCTCCTGGTAGGAATATATTACAGCTACAATTAGAAGAAGTACCCGCTTTAAGTGCAGGTGTTCTCGTTAATAATTATCAGTCTCCCACTATAGGTTCTTTCCAAGGCACAGTATTTGCTAACTACAATAATTTGTTGGGTATTGGCGATCGATTTAGTGCTGAATATGGTTTAACAGAAGGTTTAGATATATACAGTTTAGGTTACACAATACCACTGAATGCCTTAGATGGTAAATTTAACATCAGCTACAGCAATAACAACAGTGAGATAGTTGAGAATCGATTTGCAGACCTGGATATACGCAGTGACTCAGAAACTTTATCATTTGGTTTCCGACAACCTTTAGTTAGGAAACCCAATACAGAATTTGCTCTTGGTTTAACCTTAGATCTACGTGACAGTAAAACATTTTTGTTTGATGATCTTCCCTTTTCATTTTCCGAGGGAACAGAACAAGGTGAATCTAGAGTAACAGTAATTCGCTTTTCTCAAGACTGGTTACAACGGAATGCAAAACAAGTACTTGCTGCGCGATCGCAATTTAGTTTTGGTATTGATGCATTTGATGCAACTATCAACAACACCGGTACTGATGGACGATTCTTTAGTTGGTTAGGACAGTTTCAATGGGTTCAGCAAATTTCACCTCGGACTCTAATTTTAGGTAAAGTTAATGCTCAACTGACACCAGATGCTTTACTTCCTTTGGAAAAAATTAGTATTGGGGGAGTAGATACGGTCCGGGGATATCGCCAAAATCAACTTGTCACTGACAATGGGATTATTGGTTCGATTGAATTGCGCTTTCCTCTAACATCAGATAACTCATTGCAAATTAGACCGTTTTTTGATCTGGGAACTGCTTGGAACAATCGAGGAGAAAACCCAGACCCACAGACCATTGCAAGTTTAGGATTGGGTTTAAACTGGCAACCACAACGCGATCTGTTTTTACAATTAGACTATGGTATACCTTTAGTAGCTCGTGAAAAAGAAGGTAACTCTCTACAAGAAAATGGTCTTTACTTCTCACTGCGCTATCAACCATTTTGAATCGTAGCTCTACCCCCAAGCACAAGTCATTTCCTAACATTATTACACGAAACTATATAATAAGTAACTTCAAAAAAAAGGTAGAGAGTTACTGTGATACCTCTCTACAAACATATCGCCAAAATTGAGAAATAACTACAGTAAACTTTGGATTTATGCAAACAAAAATTGCGAACAAAAATAATGATATATCCTACTAGGATACTAATCAGATATTAAAACCATCTAATCTTCCCAAAACAGCCATATCCTCCGCATCTAATTCTGTTGGTACCCCACTACGAATCAATTCGGCAAAATTTTCATTGGGAACCATTATTGTTAAGGCATATAAACGATTATTTCCTGTATTTTCGATGACATGGGTACCGGTTGGTGGAACTAATAAACTATCTCCAGCTTTAATTTGTATTGTTTTTCCATCACAGCTAGCCATACCGTTACCCTTAAGGATAAAAAACATTTCTACTGCTAACTGATGTCGATTTGGAGGTGTTTTACCGCCAACATCAAAAATTTCTACACAACAAGTTAACGACGTGTTCGCAACTGCTGGGTCGAAAACAATAGCTAGTCGGTTAGTATCGTGGGGACTAATACGATATGCTTGGTAGTCCTCTGGAGATTTGATGACAGGAATAACGCAACTGGAAATCTGCATGGATTTATCTATTCCCCCTAATCTTGTTCAACCATCTATCTGTATCTAGAAAGATTTTTGTCAGATGATTTATTTTTTAGAACACTTATTTTGAGATAACTTATTTTGAGATCGTTTATCGGTCTGATGCTATATTTGCTGAATTATTTAATGCTGCTAAAATTGCTGTTGAATCAGTAACAAAACCAAATATTTGTTTGACGTTGTATAATGTTGCTTGCCAGCAATATTCTGGTGAAGTGGTAGCAGTACAATCTTTAATCAGAATGCAATCATACCCTAAAAAATTTGCATCTTGCAGCGTACAAAGAACGCACTGATCTGCATTTACACCAGTAAATAACAGAGTTGTTTTGCCTAAATTCCGTAAAATGCTATCTAAAGGTGTATCCCAAAATCCGCTCATCCTGTATTTATCCACATGAATATCTTGAGGAGATTGCTCTAATTCTTCCACTACTGCAGCAGCCCAACTACCCTTCGTTAATACTTTTGCTCCATTTTTGGGTAACGGATCCCCTAAGCCTACACCGTTTCCCGTTGGGTTATAAACATGACGTAGACCCGCGCTAATATTTAGTAAATCTGGGCGATTACCCCAATTAACCCAAATTACTGGTACTCCTTGACTCCGCATTACAGGTAATAAACCTTGTAAAGGTATAATCGGAGTTCGTGCGGGTGAAACATCTACACCAATATGTGCTAACCAACCGTCAGGATGACAAAAGTCATTTTGCATATCAATAACTAGAATGGCTGTCTTTTGCAAATCCAATCGCAAAGTTTTACTTTCTGTTGTTAAGATAACTTTTTGTGTGGTTTGAGCAGTTCTAGTAATATCTGCAATAGATTCATTAACTGACCAACTATTTGGTCCAACTCCCAAAGTTCGAAGTGGTGAATTCATAACTTGCAACACTTAACACCATTTTTTATTTTGTAACTCGAAATTCTGTTGAGAGTCCGATTACTTAACTAAGGTTAAAATCATTAAGGGGAAAATTATGAACTTTACGATTCAAAATGTTTTAATTCCCGATGAAAATGCTTATAAGAGTGTAGATGTACAAATTAGTGATGGAATTATTGCCGCGATCGCTCCAGAATTAGATCCAGTTGGTACAGCTGTAAATGGTAAGAATAAGCTACTACTTCCAGGTTTTGTCAATGCCCACACTCACTCTTCTGAAATGTGGCAACGGGGAATTATGTCAATTTTACCCCTGGAGTTGTGGTTAGCGGAACTTTATGATTTTGCTCCCTTAGATATCGAAAGAGTTTACTTAAGTGCTTTGGGAACAGCAGTGGAAACCTTGATGTCTGGTGGTACTACCGTCGTCGATCATTTGGTATTGATTCCAGATAGAGAATTAGAAACTATAGCTGCAGCAGTCCGGGCTTATCGGGAAGTTGGTATTCGTGCTTTTATTGCTCCTTTGATTCAAGACCAACCACTCGCTGCAGGAATTCCCTCAGGGGAAACCGACGAACAAGTACATGAATCTTATTTTCGTCCAACTGAGGTAACTTTGGAACTGATGCAAGCTGCGATCGAGGAGTTCCACAAACCAGAAGATGGGATCTATTTTGCCTTAGCTCCTACTGGAATTCAGTTGTGTAGCGATGCTTTATTTGAAGGATGTGTTGGACTAAGCAATAATTACGACCTTTGTCGTCACTCTCATTTACTTGAAACCAAAGCACAACAGAAACTCGCTCAAGAAAAGTATGGTTGTACTGCAGTCGAACATCTTAACAGGTTAGGCTATTTAAATTCCCGTACTTCCCTTGCTCATTGCGTTTGGCTTACAGATAGTGATATTGACATTCTCGCAGAAAATCAATCTACAGTTGTTCATAACCCTTTGAGTAACTTACGTTTGGGTAGCGGTATTGCTCCTATTTTGAAATACCGTCAAGCAGGAGTAAATATTTCTTTTGGCTGTGATGGTGCTTCTAGCAACGATTCCCAAGATTTATTAGAAGCCATTAAAATTGGCTCCATTTTGCATAACGTAACTGATGCAGATTATCAGCACTGGATTACACCAAAACAAGCAGTAGAAATGGCATCTTTAGGGGGAACAAAAGGATTAAACCTTGCTGAAGAATTGGGTTCTTTGGCTGTTGGGAAAAAAGCAGATTTAGTACTGTACAACCTTACTGATTTATCTTTACTACCACGTACGGACCCCATCGGCTTATTAGTTTTGGGACGTCCCACAAATGTGGTTGACAGTGTTTGGGTAAATGGTAAACAAATAGTTGATAATAACAAAGTCAAAAATGTTAATGTGGATCGACTCCGACAAGAATTATTTAATCGCAGTCAATGGGAAACAAAACGAAAGTCAAAAACAGTTGCTGAACTAGAACAACACTATCGTTCGATAATGAATTTGAAAGATTAGTTTTTTCAAAGATAATACTTTCAAAAATAACACTTTCAAAAATAACACTTTCAAAAAGAATACTTTCAAAACTATAACTTTGAAACCTGTGCCTTCAAAATCAATACTTTGCTAATGGGATTTGCAAGGAATGTTTATCGGCTCGAGTTACGCTCACTTCTAAAAGTAATCGAGCTATATTCTTTGCAAATCAATGTAAAAATTGATTTACAGGATACGAAAGTATTATAGTTTATTACTCTCAATTTTATTTTGATTTTTTATCAACAATATCTAACTTATTAGTCTAGATAATTATTTTATCAATTGTTATAAAAATTTACCAGAAAGTATTTTGCAATAAATATAACAAGGAGTATTTATTATCATTTCTTGATTCTTTTTGTTCCATAACCTAAATATATATTTGCTATGTAGTATTTCATGATGGGTATAGCTTAGAATTTATATTTATATCCTTATTCTAGAGAAATATGCCTTAGGATATAGCGGTATTTATGCAGAGGTAATGTTTTATTTAATTGGAAAATTTTTATATTTATCTCCTGGCTCAATATAAATACTCATACCCCATCATCCAATGCAATTTGAAAGTGCCAAAAGAATAACTGGTCGATTAGTGGCACAATATAGACATGTTATGAAATACTAGTAGAGGTTGGCGGAAATAAATAGCCAGTTTTAGCAACGCCCATGCGCGGGCGTTGCTCTCTCCCAGACAGACTTTTGGTTTACCCAATAACTAAAAAAACTGACTATTTATTTATGCTCTAGTGTACTAGGTAGATATGTTCAGAAATTATAAATTAGAAATTTTCAATTTCAAAACTTCCAACCACAAAACTTCCAACCACAAAACTTCCAACCATAAAATTACTCGTTTTTATAACATTCCATAGCATTATTTGTTTTGTTCAGTAAACTAAAGCTTTCATAAGTTAAATTAGGAAATAATTTCAACCCTAACGATATAATATCTAATGTTTCCCAAATCTTCTTAGTACCTTATAACTGTGACTTATTCTATCGAAAAATATATTGACAAACGAACATTTAAATTTAAAATAGCTGTTGTTTCACCTAATAATATCTATCCAAAGTGATATTTCTCTTCGTTGAATAATTAATGCTTAACTTTGGTAGATTTTTTTTAGTATCTGACGCTATTTTCGTGTAGATTAAAATTTTGTGTTTCCTAGTATTGTATATCGTGATGGTAAAAAATCATAGAGATACTAAATTCCATTTGCCAAAATGGTCAGTTTTAGTCGCATCGAGTCTTGTTGCGATAATTACAAGCATTAGTATTTTTAGCATAAAAAAATGGTCAGATAGAAGTTATAGATCTGAAATATTAGTAATAGAAATAGCTAGGCAATTGAACAGAATTAATGCTCTGGAATTGGAAGCAGTTGCAGAAAATAAAGTAGATGAGTCTAACCTCAAAGAGATAGAAAAAACTCGCGATAATATGACTGCAACAATAAATGCAATCACTCAAATCGATCCAAATCAAGAAAAGCTATATGAAATTCTCGGCTTGTACAAAAAATATAAAAAATTCCAGGATGAACAATTTAAATTAATTGCAGAAAGAAAGATAAAACAGTCAATTAAAATAGACAAAGAAGAGGTAGATCCAACATTTGAAAAAATTGTCGAGAAAATAGATTGTTTAAGCAAAGATTATAAACATCAAAAAGAACAAGCTGACTTCATATCTTACTTAGGGATTTTATCATCTTTAATTTTTGCAGCAGGATCCCTTGGTATTGTATTTTGGCGCTTTAATGCCTCATTGTTAATCCAAACCCAAAAACTAAATCAAGCACTTAGTGAATTACAACAAACACAAAGTCATTTAATTCAAACAGAAAAAATGGCGGGTTTAGGTCAAATGGTCGCTGGGGTAGCACATGAAATTAATAACCCAGCTACTTTTATCTATGGCAATATTAACTATACAAAAACCTATACTAGTCAACTCCTAGAATTAGTCGAACTTTATCAAAAAAATTATCCTGAGTCGAGTTCAGATATTCAGAATATGATTGAAAATATTGAACTGGATTTTTTGAAAGAAGATTTACCCAAGACCCTATCATCAATTCAAAATGGTTCGGAACGAATTCGTCAAATAGTTCTTTCTTTACGAAACTTTTCCCGCTTAGATGAAGCAGAAATAAAGGAAGTCGATCTTCATGCGGGGATAGACAGTACATTACTAATTCTCAGTACCAAATTTATTAAAGAAATTGAAATTATTTGCGATTATGGTGAATTACCACCAGTGGAGTGTTTAGCCGCACAAATAAACCAAGTCTTTATGAATATTCTGAGTAATGCTGCAGATGCTTTACTGGGTGATAAATCAATCTACTCTAAAAAAATTATTATTCATACTGCAAGAATTTCCTTTAACCATATTCAGATAAAAATTGTAGATAACGGTCCTGGTATGAAACAAGAAATTCTCAACAAGATATTCGACCCGTTTTTTACTACTAAACCAGTTGGGAAAGGAACTGGGTTGGGACTTTCGATATCTTATAAAATTATTGAAAAACATCAAGGTAAGATAGCAGTTGATTCTCAACTCAACAAAGGAACTGAGTTCACAATTACTTTACCAATTCGACACAATCAAGATTCTATTCGAGATATAACTCATGACATGGTAGTGAAGTTAACATAAAAAGTAAAATTGGCGTTGGTGAGTGCGTAATGCTTTTGATACAACTATCTACAAAAAATTACTATCTACAAAAAATTAATGTTTCAGTAATTTAATTTCTTGATTAGCATTCTCTATTCAGCAACGCCATAAAATTGCTTAAATCGTAATTCACTATAATTCACTGCACAGTAAATATAAACAATACACCTATGTGCGAAACGTTTGTTATTTTGATATCGAGTGTAGAGTAAAATTGTGGCTAATTCTGTCGATATGCTCAATATAAACTATTGAATATCAAAAACCTGTTATAGTCGTTTATGAGTATCGATGTATAGTATTTCTTCCTGTTTTCTCGAAGAATTTTTCTCTTACAAACTTAACTATCACAGGTTTTTGAATAAATTTTGACGAACTATTTTCGATAAGCGATCATCAGTAAAGAGTTCGAATGGTCTTTAAGAAAATGTTTGGAAATTTATAAATTTCGTGGTCCATTAACCTCTTGCATCTTCCCCAGACATAAGAGCCTATCAGAACTTGATAGATTCCTATCCCACATACCGATATTTACACTAGATGTCATTTTGTGAATCTTTTTGTAGCTCCTTGCAGTTCCAAAAGCCAAAAATTAGCCAAAATCCCAACATCCCCGAGGTCAATAATAAAATCGGAAATGCACCATATCTTGCTATTAACGGTGGTGCAGCTGCAGTAAATAAGCCGCCACCAAGTATTGGTTCAAATAGTAATTGTTTGTAAGCGAAACACTCAAATGCACCGGAACGATTATCTGGATCCACCATTCTTAATAACAATATACCGGTAGAAGTCACTCCCATTGACTGCCCCAGATCTCCCAATCCTCTTTCGTAAGGATAAAAAGGAATCAAACGTGGCGCGAGAAAAATGAAAACGAATATATTCCAAAGAATACCTGCCACTGACAAAATTAATATAGCCGGTAAGTTTTCTCCTAATGCAGTCAAAGAAATTGTGGCTAAAGCAGTGATAATTGTTATGTCTAGTGCTAATCCACCAATTCTCTCCATCAAAGGTCTGCTAATCATGTAGCTGCTACCAACACGCACCACAAGTAATTGGACTATAATTCCCCCGATCAAGGCAATGGGAAACAAAGGAACATAAGGCATCAATCTAAATCCTTCTCCCATCCCCCAGGTAAGTGACTCAATCAAAATTAATGATTGTTGTATCAACCAACCTACAGCAATTGCTAGTCCTACAAAACCAAAATTCAGGGATATTGGATCGATCAATAAATCCCGAAATAGATATTTTCTTGCTATTTCAATATCTGAATGACCTTCTACATTGATCTGATTTTCTTTACTTTGCTCGATATCTAAATCGATCTCTGTTTGGCGTTCTATCTGAATGCGTCCAGTACTTTTTCCCCAATTCATCAACCAAGTCCCAGCAACAATACCACCTACCAGTCCAATGGTGGCTAAGGTTAAGGATAAGTCTTTACCTGCAGGGAAATTCAATTGCTCAAAAGTCTGCGCCATACCTGCAGCGGTTCCATGTCCTCCTTCAAAACCCACCTCGATTAAGGCTGCAGCAATGGGAGGTAACTTAAAAACAGGTGTTAATACGGTGATACTGAGCAATAAACCAATGACATATTGTCCCCACCCTAAAGTTTGTCCAAAAGCTGCTTGGGGAGAAGCCTGACGCCAAATCATTCGCCAACCAGGTATTGATTGTCCCAGAAATAAGGTTGCAAATACTATGTTTATAAAAATACTGGGTGATTGACTCCATACAGTTCGAATTGCTTCGGGGAAAAGTCCATTCGCCCAAGGTGAAGCAGGATTATTGGCTGCAACAATTGCGCCTAAAACACTTGGACCTAATAATAAAGCAATTACGCCTGCGACCAAAGAACTTGGAATATAAAGCGATCGCAAAATTCTAATTCGCTGTCTAATGAAGCGCCCTACAAGAATTAATACAGCGATAAAAATATAAGCCCAGAAAACATCTATGAGTCTAAACATGTTATTTTGCTGTAATTACTGAGAAAGTAATTAAAATCTCTCCCAGGATAGTTTTATCTGCATATCTTTTCTATTTCTTATGAATGCAGATCGCAGATTATATATTATCTACCGCAAATCAGATGATATTTTCTGAAAATTAGTTTATATCCAAGATATTCCAAGGCTAAATATTCGCAGGTAATATAAATGAACCATCTTCACCTGGTTTAAAGTCAATAATCTCTGATACTGCGTCAATATTTAAAGCGCCATAAATATGAGGAAAAACTTCTTCTCCTTCGAGAGCTTCATAACGGATTTCTGGTTTGACTTTACTGGGAATGATGCAAAGAAGTTTTAAATTATGTTGATTTTTGAACAACCGATTGGCGACTTTAACTACTTGCGATCGAGTCGAACAATGGATAAAACCTTCCGACTCCAAGGTATCACCAAGATAAATACCAGTTGATTTTGCTTCTTCCCACACAGTGGATTGGGTAATGTGAAAAATTTGATTCATTTATATTTGATTCATTTATAGCGGATTGCAACTAAGTGAGGTACAGTTCAAAAACTGAAAGTCAGTTATAAAGCAGATTCTACTCCTGACTCCTGTCTTCTGACTCCTGAATTCTGCTGTATATAGGTAATTGAGATATAAGTAATCGAGATATAAGTAATCGAGATACAAGCAATCGAAAAAAATTAATTTGATATTCCAATAGCACAATCTAAAAACATGTACGTACGAATAAATTCTTTATCTACGCCTTTATCTTGACCTATATGGTTTGATTGGAGTGCGCTACTTTACGTCGTAACACACCCCAATATTGAAACATCTACTATGTGCAAATGATATTTGGATGAAAATATTCAGTTAACTGATTTGTCTTCAAGAACAGATGTTTTTTGCTCAGATTGGGGAATAGCTTTAATATCTGCTTTCTCTGACTTAGCAGGTACTTCCGCTTTCTCTGTCACTTTTGTATCAGTTTGAGAATTCGGTTTCAATTCCAATTCAGTTTTAGGTTCTGGTTTAAATTCTTGATTGGACTCCTCAGATTTAATTTTGTCTGGATTAGGTTTCTTCGTTTGAGGTACTGATTCGACTAGGGGAGATTTAATAACTTCTGGTGAAGCTTGCAAAGTTTCTTTTGGTGTTTCTGGCGCGACTGATGGTGCGCTCGGAGACGGAATTACTTTTACCTCAGGTGTTGGAGATGGAATTACTTTTGGTGTAGAAGGTGCTGCGGGTTGAGAAACTGCAGGTTGTTTTGCTTGTTGGGTTTCAACTTCAACTTTCGGTGTTAATTTTGTTGCAGGTGCTCTTTGAGCTTCAACTTTAGGTACTGGCTTAATTGCAGGTGTGGGTTTAGCTACTGGTTCCGTAACCAAATATTTGGGATCGATAATCGAGAGCAATTCGTCAGCTTTGAGTTCGCCTCTAGTAATTTGAGCAAGAGTGTCCTTACCCTTGGGATCGTACGTAATTGTCCTGATGGTACTATTAAAAACATTTTTTACAGGATTACCCTTTCCATCGATAAATTCAAGTTTTACCCAATTTTTACCCGATTTGAAACCTTTGAGATAAAGTGAGTGCCAACGGTCTAAAATGAAACTCTCACCGTTAACAGTACAACGAATTCGCCAATCTCCTATTTTCTCGTTCTCTTTTTCTCGTGCAACTAAATGCAACGGAGCATTCGTTAGGTAAAAGTCTAATAGTATAGGTTCTGCACCATAATCGCCTTCCGGACGAGAATAGGTCAGTAGTGGTAATTGCGGATCTGGATTGTTGCGATCGCTCTTAGTAAAAACATGGAATTTTACTTGGTCATAAGCACCTTCATTTTTAAAGCTTTCATACCAAGGAGTTGATGCAAACACTCGTAAAGTATGAGTCCCTGCGGATAAATTGGAAATCTCCAATGGATGTTCGAGATCGTAAACTTCTTGATATTGCTCGTTATCCAAAATCACCTGCAAATGAGGTCCAAGACCCAACCGGGGATTTTTGAATACAGGTAAATCTTTGACTGAAAATTTAATTTTTAAGGAGTTGTCTTGTAAAACTTCCTCAGGCTTTGGGCTTAAGATTCGGACTTGCGGTTGATGCACCTCCAATTTTTGCTGCAACCTTTGAATAACCACTGGTGGAGAAACTTCTGTAATCTGTTGGGAAAGTTTTCCATGGGTTGTTTGCGAACCTGCATTGATTCGACTCAAATCAACAGACGCATCTTTCCCAGTTGCTTTTCCGCCACATCCTGCCAAATTGACAAGTATTATTAACAAAAGTAAATATTTAAAAAAATTAATATTAATCCTCATTGGAAAAAGTTTTGTTAAGACCTGTTTCCACGGTGAGTTCATTAGTTTTTCCTTACATTTCCAAACACTAATAATCATCTAAATTATTCGTATTAATTTTGTCTGAATTGATTGGTAGCCAAATATAGCCCCAAAGCAGAAATATAGTTCATTTTCTATATCTGGAACTCAAATATAAGATTTTTATTTTTTCCATTGTCATTTTATTCATAGTTTTTTTAACTACATCAGAAAATCAATAACTAAAGAGTAATAAAAGCTTATATCCCGTAAATAGTAGAGCTAGAGCCCAATCAGCTAAATTCTTGATGAGGATTAAATCGAACATTAAGTCAAAACTACAAATTGATAAAAGTTGCGAATTGTTTCTGTTTGTAAATTAAATACAGTAACTATTGACTTTTGCACACCTATTTAAAAGACACAATCAATATTGGACAATCGATCCAGGGATTTTTAATTATTGTTAAAATGTTTCTGACTATGTGGGAGTAAAGCCCTTATAATTCAACTGAAACCACTAATCACAAAAAAATTTTCTTGTGACTCCAGTATATTTATGGAGAAAGTGAAAAGTTTCGCAAACTCAAGAAAGTAACTTGTGAGAAAATTGATTCCTCAATCCTTATCTAGAGAGGAGGTCGAATGACAATTAGTCCTCCAGAGCGAGAGGAAAAGAAAGCTAGAGTTATAGTCGACAAAGATCCAGTACCAACTTCCTTTGAGAAGTGGGCAAAACCAGGTCATTTCGACAGAAGCTTAGGCCGGGGTCCAAAAACCACTACGTGGATTTGGAACCTACATGCGCTCGCCCATGACTTTGATACACATACAAGCGATCTAGAAGATATATCCCGCAAAATCTTCGCTGCTCACTTTGGTCACTTAGCAGTAGTGACATTGTGGCTGAGCGGGATGATATTTCACGGAGCCAAGTTTTCTAACTATGAAGCTTGGTTAAGCGACCCGCTAGGGGTTAAACCCAGCGCTCAAGTCGTTTGGCCCATTGTTGGGCAAGATATTTTAAACGGAGATGTTGGTGGTGGATTCCACGGAATTCAAATCACAAGCGGCATATTCCATGTATGGCGTGGCTGGGGTATTACCAGTTCATTCCAACTCTACTGCACAGCGATTGGTGGTTTAGTATTAGCAGGCTTATTCCTATTTGCAGGCTGGTTCCACTACCACAAACGCGCACCAAAACTGGAATGGTTCCAGAACGTAGAGTCCATGTTGAATCACCACTTGGCAGTATTGCTTGGTTGTGGTTCTTTGGGTTGGGCAGGTCACTTGATTCACGTGTCCGCACCTACAAATAAGTTGTTGGATGCGGGAGTAGCTCTCAAGGATATTCCCTTACCTCATGAATTGATACTCAATAAAGAGTTGTTAACCGACCTTTATCCCGGTTTTGTTAATGGGTTAACACCTTTCTTTACCTTAGACTGGGGACAATATGCAGATTTTCTCACCTTCAAAGGTGGTTTGAACCCAGTTACAGGTAGCTTGTGGATGACAGATATTGCCCATCACCACTTGGCGATCGCGGTAGTATTTATCGTCGCAGGTCACATGTACCGTACCAATTGGGGTATTGGTCACAGCATCAAAGAAATTCTCGAAAATCATAAAGGTCCCTTCACCGGTCAAGGTCACAAGGGTCTTTATGAAGTTTTGACCACATCTTGGCATGCTCAGTTGGCAATTAACCTTGCAATGCTAGGTTCTTTGACAATTATTGTGGCGCACCACATGTACTCCATGCCTCCATATCCATACTTGGCTACTGACTATGCAACTCAGTTGTGCCTATTTACTCATCACATGTGGATTGGTGGTTTCTTAATTGTTGGTGGTGCTGCTCATGGAGCCATATTCATGGTGCGGGATTACGATCCAGTAGTTAACCAAGACAACTTACTAGATCGGGTTATCCGTCATCGGGATGCAATTATTTCCCACCTCAACTGGGTATGTATTTTCCTAGGCTTCCATAGCTTTGGTTTGTACATCCATAACGACACTATGCGTGCCTTGGGTCGTCCCCAAGACATGTTCTCTGACGCCGCAATTCAATTGCAGCCAGTGTTTGCTCAGTGGGTACAGAATATCCACACAATGGCTCCTGGTATTGGTGGTACAGCACCCAACGCATTAGCAACTGTATCTCATGCTTTTGGTGGTGGTGTTGTAGCGGTAGGTGGCAAAGTAGCAATGATGCCCATTGCTTTGGGTACAGCTGACTTTATGGTGCACCACATTCACGCGTTCACCATTCACGTTACCGTTTTAATCCTGCTTAAAGGTGTTTTATATGCCCGGAGTTCTCGTCTGATTCCAGACAAAGGAAACTTGGGCTTCCGCTTCCCCTGCGACGGTCCTGGTCGTGGTGGTACTTGTCAAGTATCTGGATGGGATCACGTATTCCTCGGACTATTCTGGATGTATAACTGCCTCTCAGTTGTAATTTTCCACTTTAGTTGGAAGATGCAATCTGATGTTTGGGGTACTGTAGACGCATCTGGCAATGTGTCTCATATCACTTACGGAAACTTTGCTCAAAGTGCGATCACTATCAACGGCTGGTTACGCGACTTCTTATGGGCACAAGCTGCACAGGTAATTAACTCCTATGGCAGTCCACTTTCAGGCTACGGTCTGATGTTCTTGGGCGCTCACTTTATTTGGGCATTCAGCTTGATGTTCTTATTCAGTGGTCGTGGCTACTGGCAAGAATTGATTGAATCCATTGTTTGGGCTCACAATAAATTAAAGGTAGCACCTGCGATTCAACCTCGCGCTTTGAGTATTACTCAAGGTCGTGCAGTAGGATTGGCACACTATCTTTTAGGAGGAATTGCAACAACTTGGGCATTCTTCCACGCACACATACTTTCAGTAGGCTGACAATTGGCTTTATGAGTTTGAGTGATGGGTTTTGGGTCATAAAACTTTTGAATATTAGTGATAGATGGTAAAACATCACAAACTATTAAATTTCAACTGTTAAAACTCAAAACTCAAAACTCAAAACTCCTAGAAAAGCTTAAATCAAATGGCTATCATGTCTGAGGATTTATAAAACCTATGGCGACAAAATTTCCAAAATTTAGCCAGGATCTCGCACAGGATCCGACTACGCGTCGGATTTGGTATGCGATGGCTATGGGAAATGATTTTGAAAGCCATGATGGCATGACCGAAGAGAATCTTTATCAAAAGATTTTTGCAACACACTTCGGTCATCTGGCAATCATTTTCCTGTGGGCATCCAGCCTCCTGTTCCACGTTGCTTGGCAAGGTAACTTTGAACAGTGGATTAAAGATCCTCTTCACATCCGTCCCATTGCTCACGCAATTTGGGATCCCCACTTTGGTAAACCAGCAATTGAAGCTTTTACCCAAGGTGGAGCAAGCAATCCTGTTAATATTGCTTACTCTGGTGTTTACCACTGGTGGTACACCATTGGCATGCGAACCAACAACGACCTTTACACAGGTTCGGTATTCTTACTGCTCCTAGCTTCAGTATTGTTGTTCGCAGGTTGGTTGCACTTGCAACCCAAGTTCCGTCCTAGTCTCTCTTGGTTCAAGAGCGCTGAGCCTCGTCTAAATCACCACCTAGCTGGTCTTTTTGGTGTTAGCTCCTTAGCTTGGACTGGTCACTTGGTTCACGTTGCTATCCCCGAATCTCGTGGTGTCCACGTAGGCTGGGATAACTTCTTGAGTACACCACCACATCCAGCAGGTTTACAACCCTTCTTTACCGGGAACTGGGGCGTTTATGCTCAAAATCCCGATACAGCAAGCCACATCTTTGGTACCTCCCAAGGTGCTGGTACTGCAATTTTGACCTTCTTGGGTGGATTCCATCCCCAGACCGAGTCATTGTGGTTGACCGATATGGCTCACCACCACCTCGCGATCGCAGTTCTCTTTATCGTTGCTGGTCACATGTACCGGACAAACTTCGGTATTGGTCACAACATCAAAGAGATGCTTAACGCCAAAACATTCTTTGGCAATAAGAGCGAAGGTCAATTCAACTTGCCTCACCAAGGGCTGTACGATACCATCAACAATTCGCTACACTTCCAGTTGTCTTTGGCACTGGCATCTTTGGGAACAATTTGCTCCCTAGTAGCGCAACACATGTACTCTCTGCCTCCCTACGCATTTATATCTAGGGATTACACCACACAGGCAGCTCTGTACACCCACCACCAGTACATTGCAGTTTTCTTGATGACTGGTGCTTTTGCCCACGCTGCGATTTTCTGGGTTCGTGACTACGACCCCGAACAAAACAAGGGCAACGTATTAGACCGCGTGTTAAAGCATAAAGAAGCGATTATCTCCCACTTAAGCTGGGTATCTCTCTTCCTAGGCTTCCACACTTTAGGTTTGTACGTACACAATGACGTAGTAGTTGCCTTCGGCACACCTGAGAAACAAATCTTGATTGAGCCGGTATTTGCTCAGTTCATTCAAGCTGCTCACGGTAAGGTGTTATACGGCATGGATACTTTACTGTCTAACGCTGACAGTATTGCTTATACTGCTTATCCTAACTACGGCAACGTTTGGTTGAGTGGTTGGTTGGATGCCATCAACAATGGTTCTAACTCTCTATTCTTAACCATTGGACCTGGTGACTTTTTAGTACACCACGCCTTTGCTTTAGCAATTCACACCACAGTTCTAGTACTTGTAAAAGGTGCTTTAGATGCTCGTGGTTCCAAGCTGATGCCCGATAAAAAGGATTTCGGCTATGCATTCCCTTGTGATGGTCCTGGTCGTGGCGGTACTTGTGATATCTCCGCTTGGGACTCCTTCTATCTAGCTCTGTTCTGGTCATTAAATACAGTTGGATGGGTAACATTCTACTGGCACTGGAAACACCTGGGTGTATGGCAAGGAAACGTGGCACAGTTTAATGAGAACTCCACATATCTCATGGGCTGGTTCCGCGATTATCTGTGGGCAAACTCTGCTCAGTTGATTAACGGGTACAACCCCTACGGCATGAATAACCTGTCTGTCTGGGCATGGATGTTCTTATTCGGACACCTAGTTTGGGCAACTGGCTTCATGTTCTTAATCTCCTGGAGAGGTTACTGGCAAGAGTTAATTGAAACCTTGGTTTGGGCACACGAGCGTACTCCTTTGGCGAACTTAGTTCGTTGGAAAGACAAGCCCGTTGCTTTATCCATCGTTCAAGCGCGTGTAGTTGGTCTAGCTCACTTTGCAGTTGGTTATGTACTGACGTATGCCGCCTTCCTCATAGCTTCAACGGCTGGTAAGTTTGGTTAGTCCTGCTGCTAGTGGTTTAGGTTATTAAAGAATCCCCTGCCTGAGGTAGGGGATTTTTTATGCAATGATTTTTTGTACAATTAATTGTGATATTGAGCTCAACTCAAAATTCAAAATAGATATAGCACTACCTGCAAGTAATACCAATTTGGAAAAATAATGAGACGGATATATTTTGTAGAGACCTTGCGTGCAAGATCTCTACCGAAGGATATGTTGCAATTATTTATTTAATCGGTATAAGGAGTAAACTCTCACAAATCATAGCTTTTTAATTTTGACTTTATTTTATTACCTTCTAATTAAAGCTAGCTGATATCCTGTTATGTAGTATGGTTTTAGCAAATGCTTAGAAAAAGACTCTAAATTTAATCGAATATTATATCAAAATATTAGAAATTAAAGTTTTTATTTAATTGTTTTGGGATATTGATAACACAATGAAGGCATATTACATACAGAATAGCTTTAAAATGTTTTTTGCTTGCTAAACCTGTATATCTAATAGTATGTCTCAAATTTCATCTGAGTGGAACAATGAAGCATATGTGTCTTTGCATTTAGTTCAAAAAATGCTACAAATGGCTGGTTTACCAGCAAAGAGTGGTTATTCTCATTGGTATCCAGAGTTTAAAATAAAAAAGTTAAGAAATTGTCGAAAAAAATGGTGGGTAGATTTTTATATTGAGGACTTAAACAGATATATTAATTTTTTAGTTGAAATTAAAAGTGCAATTGCTCGGATAGATGATAGTGCTCGTTATCAATTATATACATACCTAAATTATTCAAATACTCGGTTTGGGCTATTGATAGATCCTTTCCGACTAGAAGTATATGAATTAACTAATGGTCAATTTAATTTAATTACCAAGCATACTATTAAAGATCCAACTAGAGTAGAACCTATTGCTGAGTTTCTACGTGATTTCTTATTTACAATTAATATGCGTACAATTTCTATTCATACCTCAAAAGGTGGGGTTGGTAAAACAACTTTGGTTATTAATCTTGCTTTTGAATTAGCAAAACAAGGTAATAGAGTTTTAGTTGTTGATTTAGATGATCAAGCAAATGCAAGCTTAGTCTTAGGAGTTAATAGAGCGGATGAAATCGACAATGCTTCTAGCTTAGAAGAAGTCGAACAAATTCTTGATGATTTTGCTGGGAGAAAAGAATTAATTGACTTTTTGAAAGCAGATAAAGGTCTTGGGTTTAACTATATGGACTATGTTTATAGCAGTCAATTTAATAAATATATTAACTATTATATTTGGGGTATAAACGGAAAAATAGATGTGATTCCTGGTAGCTATAGAACAAAAGATGCTGAAATTGGTAGTAGACCTTATCGTCAAGAGTTACTTAACAAGGGACTTCAAAAGTCAGATATAGCCAAAGATTATGATTACGTCATCATCGATACTCCTCCAAGTTATACAGATATTACTTGGAATGGAGTGTGTGCGGCTCAATATATGGTGATTCCATCTCAGATGGAATATCTTTCAGCTTACGGAATAAATAATCCAATCAAGCAAGTCAAAGAAATCGAGCAAAACACAGAGGGTAAAAGGGGTAAAATAATCGGCATTGTTCCTTTTATGACTCGAGGGACTAATTTAAATAGAACAATGAAGGAATTGATAAAGAATCGCTTTGAACGTCAAAATATTTCAATGCTCCAGGAAATTCAACATTCCACCTATGTGGGTGAAGCATTGAAAGCTCGTCAACCAATGTCTGTGTATGCAGAAAAGACCGGAAAGGGAAAAAATGTAGCTTATCAATTTATCAGCTTAACTCAGGAAATCATCAGAATAATTAATACTATTGAGAAAAACTGAGTAAGTAAAATGCCTGATTTATATAAAGGTATAGAATGTAAGCCTTATCTGATTTCCCTCAGTCAAATCGAAGTCTTTCAAAAAGATTCTGGTACTTCTCCATGGATGTTAGAGAAAATTTCCAGTTCTTGGAAGGATGAATTTAACTGTAACTTTGCTCTTCCGTTAGTTTGCTTGACAGATAGAGAAGATACATATCATCTGCTTACTGGACTTGCGATTTATGAAGCCGCAAAATTTGCTAATATCGAACAAATTTGGGTATTTATTATTGCTGCACAGCAAGCAGTAATTGGGAAGGCTATAGAACAAGTAACACTACAATCAAAACTTAATCAAAGAGTCATAGAACCATCTGACGTGGAAGATTTTTTAAGTTTTCTCAATCACAGCGATAAATCTACTTTGATGAGCATCCCTGGAATTAAAGATGGGTATGCCAAGCTGATACTAGATAATCGTAAATATAATTCCCTTGAAGATTTAAAACATCGTTTGGGAGTTAAACGAACTTTAAAGTGGTTAAAAGCATATAAGGAACCCAAGGTTTAATATTTATTTTGAGGAAGCACTTATTTTAAGGGAGCAAGTCTGTCGAACAGATCTGCTTTTAATTTTGCCGGGTACAGTGGTAGTAGTAAGTAGAAAATAAAGCGAGGGGTAAAATTTAATTCATCCTTGTGATTATGAAATAGCGACAAGTACTGCAAATTTTTGAATCAATTTGAGAATAAATGTAAAATAAAAGCTAAAGTTATTAATATTGCCAATACATAATTTTATTTACTTAGGTTCAAAGTATGAGAGTCATTCCTTTTCAGCTCACTTCAAGTCTTGGGTAATTTGAAAAAAAAATATTTTGTCCCCAAAACAAGCTATAAATATAACACTGAGAAGGTTTTCTAAAAGTTACAAGCCTTGAAACAGGAAGACACAAATCCACAAAACAAAATAAACTTTACAGCTTACTATAGTAAGGATTACGGCAATGTATATTTAGGTAACACTCTCGAATTAATTAAGTTTATCCCTGACGACAGTGTCAACTTAATTTTAACTTCGCCTCCCTTTGCGCTCACGAGAAAAAAAGAATATGGCAATGAAAGTGCAGAAAAATATATAGAATGGTTTTTACCTTTTGCTCGTGAATTCAAACGAGTCCTTGCTCCAGATGGTTCATTTGTATTGGACTTAGGTGGTGCGTATCTTCCAGGTTTTCCGGTTCGTAGTATCTATCAATACGAACTTTTAGTCACATTGTGTAAGGAAGTTGGATTTTACCTCGCCCAAGAATTTTATCATTACAATCCATCTCGACTTCCAACTCCAGCAGAGTGGGTGACTGTACGGCGAATTCGGGTTAAAGACTCAGTAAACGTAGTTTGGTGGTTATCAAAAACTCCTCACCCCAAAGCTAACAATAGAAAAGTTTTAAAGCCCTATAGCAAAAGCATGAAGCAATTACTCAAACGCGGCTATAAGGCTAAATTACGTCCTAGCGGTCATGATATTTCGAATAAATTCCAAAAGGATAACCAAGGTGCAATTCCACCTAACTTGCTAGAACTTGCTAATACCGAGTCAAACAGCGCTTATTTGCGTCGCTGTAAGCAAGAAGGAGTTAAACCTCATCCTGCACGTTTTCCTTCAGCTTTTGCAGAATTCTTTATTAAATTTGTGACTGATGAAGGTGATGTGGTACTGGATCCATTCTCTGGTTCGAATACTACAGGTTTTGTTGCAGAGACGTTAAAACGTCGGTGGACATCTTTTGAGATCAACGAGGATTACATCCTTGGTAGTCGTTATCGGTTTGAAGATATTTAGATGTTGTGATTTTCAAGTGCATACGTCTAAATCATTCACTATCTCACGATTAGCGCTACCGAAGAATTTAAAGTTGCTGATGCGATCACGTCCACAAGAGATTCTCCCCTGGAAATTTTTCTATTTGGGGAGATCTCAAGACTACATTTACATTTATGTTCGCAACGAAATTTACCGACTGGCGATCGCTCGTCATTTTCCTTGATAGGATATAAAACCTGCATCCATGTCAACAAAAATTCTACCTCCAAGATTTTTCTCTGCTTGTCGCCAGACTTCATAACCCATAAGGATTGCTCTCTCCCAATCACTGAGGGAACATTGAGAAATTTCTAAATCTAAGGTCATATTTTTGATTGTTTTTAGCAGTTCGTAATCTATTGCTTTAACTCCCTCTAAGAACTCGTGATTTTTAGCATAGCTAAACACAAGTGCTGAGATACCTTCCTCAATAGCTGTAGCGCGACCACCGTCTTCTACTTCGTCAAAGAGGCGATCGCTTTTTCGCTTGCGTCCAAGAAGTTTACGAATTACTGGGGACCAACCTAAAACTGCGACGTAGGAAAGATGGAAAATATCATGAAAGCGGTACCCATCGCTGGAGTAGCAGTTATCAGTTAGGTCATTTCCAACTTGTTTTCCGTTAATAAATAGTTTTATTTTCACAGAATTGTTTTCGCGGACCTCAATAATGTTTACTTCAAACTGACGTAGTAAGCGTTCTTGTTCGGAAAAGTCTTTGTCGAAGAAATAACCTTTAGTTTGAGTATCTTTCCCTTTGGTTCCCCAACGATTAAGACACTTTTTCAAATTACCTTCTGCAATTTCTTGTAAATTAAGGTCAAACTTACTTGTTACATTGGCAATATACCAAAGTAAATCTCCTAACTCTTCTGCTATACCCTCTTTGAAAAGCTTGTGAGCACTTCCATCTCGTAGATGTTTTTTATACTCAGTCAAAAGTGAACCAGCTTCACCGACTAAACCCAGTAAAGGTACGATAACGTCATTTTCTGTGCCACTGGGAACTTGGTCAGTCTTCAGTGCTTGTTGTTGATATTTGTGAAAGTCCATTATCCACTCCTTTGATTAAAACTTTGTTTCGATGAGAATTTGGTTATTTTGGATTCTTGAATAGCTTGGTTAATTCCCCAATTAGGTGGATACCAACAATCGAAGGGTTGAGAATTGGCTGAATATTTCTGTTTGATGCGAGTTCGACCAGATATTCCCGATATTTCTGGATGTTTAATTCGGGCGTACTTATCGACTTCGCAAAATAGATTTTGGCAGTCAATTAGTTGTAGTGGGCGTCCCCAAAGAGATTTAAAATCAAGCTCTAATCGCTTGAATTCAGACTCTTGGTTATCTGCCATATATCTGATAATGTCTGTTTCCTTGAGACCACCCAAATCAGAAAAACATTTGCGGATACCATCTAATGCACCGGGACCAGGAATTACAAACTCCATTTCGCTAAAGTTGGTAATCTCGCTGTAGTTAATATCGGTAATAAACTGATACGCCAAAAAATTTCCAATCGTTGGATATTTGAGCAGTAACTCGAAACCTCGCTGCATTGAAGATGCATCTGCAAGCTGTTTTGACAGTTCATCGCCCATCATCTTTTCGATTAACTTAAGATGATTGCGGTGCTTGGTAGTGTACCCGAGAATTTTACCGCCTGAAGGCATGATGTATGCTGCAGAATATATCCTTTTGCCTGACTCCATTGCTTCTGTCAGAACTTTGTCATAGCGTTCAAAAGAATAGTCAGCATAAACGATTTGACCAAGATGATGTTCCAGAAGCTCCCAAGTTTTAATTTTGTTAAAAATCTTGAAGAGAATAATTCTAAAGAAAACCTCCTCCTTAGAAGTTGGTAAGTCCGAGCGGTAGATAACGTGGCGAATCAAGTATTGGCTTGTGCGATCGCTAGCCCGATAGGCATTGGTAAACTTGTAGCTAGAAAGTATTTGGTCTTTAGTCCAAGGCATTGATGCATTTTGTAATTTCTTAAAAAATATCTTTTGCCTTTCGGCGGCGAACAGCCAGTAAGTATCGAATACAACTGTAGGTTTAGCAGACAAACGCTTTGAAATGATGGTGGGTATTGGAGTAAATTTTGGTTTTCCCCCAAGGTTACCAAGCTCCAAATTTAGTTGTAAATTCTGCTTATCTTTTTCTTTAACCTGCTTCTGATTTTTAATTCCCATGTTGCAAGGCGATGAGCATCTACTCTATATAAGATGAATGCTCATAAGCTTATCTGTCCATGGGGTTAATCTCAATTTTTTTGCAAGGACATAATTTTTTGTAGAGGTGGGACAGGTGCTGTTCTATCCACCAAGAATTTCAAAAAGCATCAGATTTATTCCTATCTATGATTCAGTTTTTGATTGTAAGGCTTTGCGAACCGCCTCTTTAAGTGGTGTTATTACAGGTGATGTTTTTCCAATTTTTTTTCCGTTGATTTCTTCGTCCAACTTTGCTACGCCAACAAAACAGTTCATGCGCTCAAATTTCAGTCCCATTTCATGAGCCATAAAATTACCCAACTTACAAAGACCTAAATAATTACCATAGGCTTTGCTAAGTATTTGTTGAGTTGCGTAAAAAGCATTAAGAACTAAGGTTTTATCCTTATTGTTTGGCACAAAGCTGATATGTCCTAGACAAGGAAAGCCTAACTGTGCATTCCGAACGTGGTCTCGCGCTGGATCAAAAATAGATGCTTGAAACATACTTCTTCTAACTTTAGGGCGTGATGTATACTCAGAAATAATGTGTTCTAGCTGGTTACCATTGTGAGGACATGAGTCGAAAGCAATAAGTCTTTCAAAATAAAGACAAGGACGGTATTTATTTTCAACAGCTTTTATCTTAGGAAGGTCGTCAATATAATTTTGAAAAAATTCTTGACGATTGTGCTTAAAAATTTCCCACATAGAAGCAGGGAATATTGTTTCAGAAACGAATGGCACTAAGAAAAGCTGGAACCCTTGTGGTTTAAACAGTCTGTAATTGCTTATTTAATTCATGCCGTGG
>NZ_LMTZ01000005.1 GCF_001456025.1 Mastigocoleus testarum BC008 | reverse complement strand
TTGGAATTGTCCAGACTAATCACTTCTCGATCTATCTTACCTTACGTCCTAACTAAGCTGGCGATTGCTATATTTTTCAGGCTCACAACTTACTGGCTTGTTTAACTGCTCAACAAAATGTGGGTATGTCACTACGCTTACATCCAGATCTACCCCTTGAGACCCGAGTTTATCGCTCGAAAGCGATTCTAGAGGCGGTTGGTATGGGCGATCGGGTCAATTATTATCCCGATAATCTTTCAGGAGGACAAAAACAACGAGTTGCGATCGCAAGAGCATTGGTTAGCGAGCCGAAAATAGTTCTTGCGGACGAACCAACTGCAGCCCTGGATAGTAAGTCTGGGCGGGATGTGGTTGATATCATGCAAACGCTGGCGAAACAACAAGGTTGTACAATTCTCCTGGTAACACACGATAATCGCATTCTCGATATTGCTGATCGCATTGTGCATATGGAAGACGGTCGCTTGGCTCGAGATACAGCTCTAGTAGGTAGTGACAGGTAAATGACCCCAACTTGCTACGGGGAAGTTAGGTTCCAGTTTCTCATCCGCACGTAGCGTGCGTGAACAGAGGAATGTCGCTGCAACTTAGACTATTACGTATTGTTATAATTTATCAAGGAGTTGGATTGGGATAGCGGGCGTGAACCGCATTAATTTCTGTTAATATTTCCTCTGATAAATTGACATTAATACTATCAAGATTTTCCTTGAGTTGAGCCATCGTCGTTGCCCCAATAATCGTACTCGTAACAAACCAGCGTGATCGCACGAATGCCAGTGCTAATTGAGCCGGAGTTAAATTAAACTTCTCCGCAATTTCCACATAGGATTTCACTGCTAAAGGCATATTACCTTTGTCATAACGCATACCAAAGCCTTTAAATAAATCCAAGCGGGTGTTAGCAGGAATACCATTTAAATATTTGCCGGTTAATAATCCAAACCCCAAAGGACTATAAGCCATTAAACTTACATTATGAAACCGACAAGCTTCCGCTAAATGAATACTATAAATCCGATTAATTAAACTAAAAGCATTTTGAATCGACACAATCTTGGGTAAATTGAGTTGCTGTGCCAAATGAGTAAATTCACAGATTCCATAGGGTGTTTCATTACTCACGCCTAAATAGCGAATTTTACCTTCCTTAATTAAATCTGCAAACACTTCTAACTGTTCCACAATCGGAATCGTTTCCCGTTCTTTGGCGATATCATATTCCCATTCCCCAAATATCGGCGTGTAGCGGTCGGGCCAGTGAATTTGATATAAATCGATATAATCTGTTTTCAGGCGCTTGAGGCTATCATTAACCGCTTGGGTAATATTTTGCCGATCAACTTGGCATTTACCATCACGAATCCAAGTAAAATGACGGCTAGGTCCAGCAACTTTCGTCGCAACAATAATTTTATCGCGCTGTTGCTGATGTAACCATTCACCAATATATTCCTCTGTCCTCCCCTGAGTGTCTGCACTTCCCGGTACAGGATACATTTCCGCTGCATCGAGAAAATTTACTCCACAAGCAACTGCATAATCTAGCTGCTCCTTTGCATCTTCCAGGGTATTCTGTTTCCCAAAGGTCATCGTCCCCAGACAAATTTCCGAGACCAGTAAATCACTATCCCCTAGTTTGTTGTACTTCATCTGCTTGCCTATGAGGTTACGCTAAAAATTGTAAAAGATTTAAGTTTAGTGTGACGGTAAAACTGAAAAGCTTCTTCATCCTCGAACTTTTTTCAGCTTTATTTTATTTTCCCTGGGAAAGTCCCCTCTGTATTGTTTGATATGGGTAAAGCTTTTTGTAATGATGGTAAATGAATGGAACATCAGTCCCTGTGGAAATGACTTTCATCTCCTACGTACCTTGAATATCCCGTTGCACGGCAACATAGTAATATCAAAATGACCGACTTCGTCGGAAGGAAGAAGGAAGACGGAAGAGGGAAGATGTCAATAAGCGCGTTTTCCATAAACGCAGTGCTGGCGTAGCCAAAAAATCTTCCATCAAGCATTGCTGACGCAACGCTACGCTAACCGACCCCGAAAGGATGCAAGCCCCGTCCTTCCAGGACCCAGAAGGTTAGAGCCTACGGCGTCGGCGAAGCCTCTGACTAACGTCACGCTATAGCTTCGCTACCTACGGATCCGCTAAGGGAGGAGTACAAGCAACTTTGGACGCGCTGCGCGTTCAGCTTGCTGCGTGCAAACGGCAACATAAAACCTTCTTCCTTCTTCCTTCTTCCCTCTTCCTTCGCTGTGACCTGCATCTGAATAACCAATCTTGTCTGCGATCGCATAAACGTTTAAATCTGTTTCTAATAACAGCAGGCGCGCTGTAAACATCCGACCTTATTAATAAAGTAAATTGTGAATCTGAGTTTATGATGAGAATTTGTAGAAATCTACATAAGAAAGCCGATAGGGGATTCTAATCGTAAATATTTCCTTTGCTCTGAGTTAATAATTTTTCCGCGATAAGATAAGCCTAAACGATTAATATATAGGATTTGATAATTTGAGGACGAATGAGTCCTGCTTGCTTCATTCTATTTTTCTAAATTTGTTGAAATCTTTGCAGCCAATTACTTTCAGCTTATCAAGCGTGCCATTCGTCTATGAGACAAGACTGGTAAGTTCTCAAGTTCTGTTAATTAACCTCTGCAATTATTTGTGGTATTTGTACTTGTTTAAAGGTTTGTATAATAGGCTGAAGAATTACCAGCATACTATGTCCCAGATATCTGATGTCGATATTCGTCCAATGCGAGATGACGAGCGACAGAATGTGTATGCCATAATGCGTCGAGCTTTTCCACTTGTTGATCGATGGTTCTTTTCGTGGACACCGAATGTCCTGGTAGCTGAACAGGGTGGGCAACTGCTGGGAGCTATTGTGCTCAAGTTATTCCCTCTACCACATAATCGTAAAGGAGGTTCGATCTCTTGGGTGTTCACAGCACCAGAGGTACGCGGACGGGGATTGGGGCAACGTCTCGTTGAGAGTGGGCTCGACTTCTTTGAGCGGCAAGGTTGTGATGAGATTCTGACCACTGTTGAAGGTTTCAACACTAGCTCGAGTAAACTATTTGCCACGCGCGGTTTCAGGATACTTTCACCGGGAACTCAGTTCAGACGCTACGGATTGGCGACATTTGCAGTATGGGTAAAGGTCTTTCATTATTTGGATGTTGGTCACTTCTTGTGGGTACGACGTACCTCACCGGAAGCAGATAGTGCAACCTTGCAGTGGTGGGGGACTATTTTAGCAAATTCTTTGATTGGTTTGTTGATGTTATGGCGACTTGACGGTTCCAAGGCAATTAGTTTGGGTATGTGGATGGTTCTAACGCTGATGCTCGTTGTGTTGTTTGGTCTGCGTTATCTGGGCATGTGTTTGATGGCGCAGAAGCAAGGTCTTAAAGTTCGTTTCCGTGCATGGGAATCAGGATTTCCACTCAGCATAATCATCACACTGATATTTGCTGGGGCGATATACCCCATACCAGGTGGCGTTTATCCCACAACAAACCAATGGCGATATCGAGACTTGCTTCCGAAGTTGGGTTGGATCGCATTAGCTGGAACTCTTCCAGTATTAATCATGCTATGGGGAGTCTGTGCAATCTTGCAGTTGAACGTGCCACCACCTTACTTCAGACCTTGGCTGAGCATAATGCTTCTGTTGGGCAAGCCGTTGCTTCTCTTTGATATTGCAATCCCGTTTTTTCCATTTATCAGCTTCAATAGTCGGCGGTTGTGGGATTGGAACAAAATTATCTGGGTAGTTATGACTGCAACGGTTGTCGCGCTATTTTTGGTTTAGGTCTTATTAAATTAAAAAATATGAATGGTTGAATTGTAAGCAAGCAGTAAACACGTTTTTGGTGGGACTGTGCCAAAAGAAAAATTCTGTGGAATAAGATTGAACCCGTCTATAGATAAGTTGTATGGTCAATTTTTCAACCCCACTTCAACATCGTTTTTTCTAAAACCCTCAAAATCAGTCATGACATTTACTCCTATTTGAAAGCAAATTTCTACTCAAGTCATAGTTAAACATCTATATGTTTATTTTTTTAGCTACTTTTTCTTTAGCTCATTATTATTCAGCAATTTAAATATTAACTTGCTAATAATTAGTTTATTAAATTTATAAAAATTCAGATGTTTGAAACTTTAAATTTTACAGTTTTTAAATATATAAACATTTAAGTTCTATTTTGAATACTTGACAAATGTTGAAAAGCTGAGATACTTAAACATCTGAACATGTAGGCGTAGAGTGCTATTTGCCACAAATATTTTGGTGGGAGGATTAGAAACGAGAAAAATGATAGTGACCGTAGCAGCATTGAAAGGTGGTGTGGCAAGTGTGATTCGTTTTCTCTAAACCTTGTAGATTAGAACTTCAGCCGACTGAAGATAATCTCAAGGGGGACGAGAAGCTTGGTTTGAATTAATTTGAACCTTGATAACTTAATGTTTGATGTAAGGCGCGGAATATTACAAATTGTAAATTCTAATTCCTTACCTCCCTGGTGATGGGAGATAGCAATATCCCTATTTCGTCAACCTGACAACTGACGGGATAAAGCGGGATATAAAGCGGGTAATCTGAAATTCGGTAAGAAACCCCCGCAAGCTGGAAGGATATGATTAGCGAAAGCAAACCTATGTCTGAACCTACGTTACCTCCAACAAGCTCACCCGAATTTAGAAGCTTGAGTCAAAATGACACGGCTTAAATGTCTTCTAGGCTTTGCCAGCTAGAAGAATCACTCAAACTGTTCCTTTAACTTGCCGAGTAAAGGAAATCACACAGTATAAGCCCGTAGGATAGTAGGAATCTAACCCCTTCGTAAAACAAGCATTAGGAACGAAGTAACTTAATAAGTTTCTCTTAAGGAAGGTCGATTTCTTAAGTAGTCAGTCAGGCGCATGAACTTATTAAGCGGGATTGTATCAGAAGCAAATGCCTTGTTGTAATGACAAGGATACGCTGACGGATACACGGAATAGTGGAGATAAAAACCGTGAGTAAGAGTATACAAGTCATGAACACAGGAAATCTGATGTATGAATGGAAGGACATTCCCTGGCGCAAGCTAGAGAAACAAGTCTTCAAGCTCCAGAAACGAATTTATCAAGCCTCAATCCGTGGTGATGTCAAAACAGTAAGAAAACTCCAAAGGCTTCTACTAAAATCCAGAGCAGCAAAGCTACTCGCAGTAAGAAGAATAAGTCAGGATAATCGTGGTAAGCGAACCGCAGGGATTGACGGGATTAAAAACCTTAAACCCAAACAACGGTTGCAACTTGCGGCTAATCTTGAGTTACCTAAAAAAGCAATGCCCATACGTCGCGTCTGGATTCCAAAACCTGGAAAGGAAGAGAAGCGATGCAGCGCGGTCTTGGGGGTTTCCCCCATGAGCGACTGCATCAAGAAGCGACCGTTAGGTATACCTACAATGCGGGACAGGGCATCACAAGCTCTGGCAAAGCTAGCACTAGAACCAGAATGGGAAGCTCAATTTGAACCCCATAGCTACGGTTTTAGACCTGGAAGGTCAACCCATGATGCGGTCAAATATTTATTTCTCAGCATGCGCAGACAAGAAAAATACGTACTGGATGCGGATATCAGTAAATGTTTTGACCGAATAAACCACAAAGCACTTCTAAATAAGCTAAATACCTTCCCACTAATGAGAAGGGCAATAAAAGCTTGGTTAAAGTCGGGAGTAATGGAAGGAAATAAAATCTTCCCAACCAACGAAGGAACACCGCAAGGTGGATGTATTTCGCCATTATTGGCAAATATAGCTCTGCATGGATTGGAAGATTACATCAAATCATCCTTCCCTAAAAGTAAAAAACTGGGAAATATAAAAGAAGCAAGCTGGCAACCTACAATTGTCAGATATGCTGATGACCTAGTAATACTGCACCGGGATTTAGAAGAACTAAAAAAAGCTAAGAACTTAGCTCAGAAATGGTTGAATAAAATGGGTTTAGAATTTAGCCTCACTAAAACCAAAATCTGTCATACATTCTACGAATATGAAGGAAATGAATCTGGATTTAACTTCCTTGGATTTACCTTCAAACAATACCCATTAGGTAAAAGAAATCGTAGAAAAGTAGCAGGAGGTGGTTACAGTAGGGATGCATTACATAAGACCATAATTACGCCCACGCAAGATTCCATCAAGAGACATAAAGACAAATTAAGCCAAATTATTGATGGATATAAAACTGCAACCCAAGAAAAATTAATAGGAATTCTTAACCCAATAATTGTAGGTTGGGCGAACTATTATTCAGCAGTTAATTCCAAAGAAATATTTGGTGACATAGACAATTGGCTTTATATAAAACTCAGGAGATGGGCTAATCGTAGGCATCCTATGAAGCCAAAACATTGGATTGCGAATAAATACTGGAATGTTGATTCGTTAGGCAAATGGGAATTCTCTGAAGGTAACATTCCTCTCAAAGAACATAAAAAAACACCCATTAAAATGCACATCAATGTCAAAGAAAACCGCAGCCCATTTGACGGAGATTGGACTTACTGGAGCACCAGAAGAGGTAAGCATCCGGGTCTGAGACCAATATTAGCAAAACTTCTTCGGACACAAAAAGGTAGATGCGCACACTGTAAGTTAAACTTCACTTTAGAAGATGTGATCGAGGTACACCACATAGACCTCAATCACAAAAATCAGAAGTATAACAATCTACAGGTACTACACGGACATTGCCACGACCGCAAACATTGAGGTACTGTTGCGAGCCACTATTACGAGGAGCGCAGTGAATTGAAAGATTCATGCTGCGTTCTGAAGCCGAGTCAGAAAGGTGACTTTCTGGCTTAGGTTAACAATCTACAACTGCATTACATTTAGCTACTTATTTCCAACAAAAGGCTGATACTCTATTAATCGATGGTGACCTTAATCGCAGTGCATTGGATTGGTCTAATCGGGGTAGTTTGCCATTTAAGGTTGCTGATGAGAAACATGGAGTTGAATTAGCAAGCCTTTACGAACATATAATTATTGACACGGGAGTAATACCGAATAATGATGAATTAAAAACTGTTGCCCAAGGGTGTGATTTACTAGTTGTACCAACTACCCCTGATGCTGTAGCTTTGGCTGCTACCTTGCGAATGGTAGAAGCGTTAAAGGAATTTCAGGTTAATTATCGAATTTTACTAACCTTGATTCCTCCTAGTCCAAATAAAGCTGGAGCGGAGGTGAGAAAGGCTTGTATTAATGCTGGTTTACCGATGTTTAAATCTGGAATTCGCCGACTAGCAGTGTTCCAGAGAGCAGCTTTGGAGGGGGTTCCAGTTAATGTAGTAAAAGACCCTTATGCACAAATCGCTTGGCGATGCTACTTTGAAATGGGAAAGGAGATTTTAGCGTGAGTCCAAAGAGAAAAAATAGCCGTTTTGACGATTTAATTGATGCTGCTCAGAATCGTATATCTAGAGATAGATCTCAGTCTAATGATGTTAAAAGCAGTCCAAGGAGTAAAAGTACCGACCCCAACTATACTCGTACAACAGTTTATTTGCCGAAACAATTACACCGACAGCTTAAAACTGCTGCAGCTTCTGAAGTCAGACAAATGAGCGATATCATTATTGAACTGATTGAAGAGTGGTTCGAGAAAAGAAATGGGAAGTAACCAGGAGAGAGGATTCAGCAGCGATCGCACGTTCTCTGGGCGGAATTTCAGTTCCACAATGGGCTTTACATCTGAATTCTATATTTTTTTGCACGCCGACCAAGATAGCAAAGATTACTGATTTTTTTTAAGTACATTCTTAGTGAATCTCCATTTAGACGCAACAAAGGCGAAAAATCCAGTTCCTCCTAGTGCAATTGGAATTCCGATAACTTTATCCCAATTTTCCTTAAACCAATCTCTTTTGTTAACTGCGACTGTGATGGGGCGCTCAAATGTTTTTAAATCTACTAACTCTTCTGATTCATTTGAAAGCTTTACCCTGGCATAAACTATTAGAATTAATGTTTGCTGACCTGATTTTGTTGGTGTCACGCTCCAGCGCCACTTGACCGATTTTCCATCTAATAAAGCTCGATTTTTTTCATCAATGGGTTTGACCTCAAAGTTATTTCCATCGAGGTGTGCTTTCAAAAAATCACTTACTTTAATTTGAGCAACTTCAGCGTCCTTACCCAATTCTGACTTTAGGTCGCGTTTCAAATCATCGGTAATACGCATCTCAACTATTTCAGCTTCATCAACCTTCATTTGAGCAGGTGTTTTAAATGCAATCTGTCCGGGTCTGAGTTTACTAAAAGCTTTCCTTAAATCATTAGAGAAGTCATTGGAACGGTTGTTAGATCGCGATCGAGCAGCAGAAGAAGAAGGAGGAATAGAACCTGATTTGAAGCCATCAATGGATTCAACACGGGGACTATGAGGTATTGCTTCATTGCTAGGTCGTCTATACCCCTTATATCTTCTAGTTTTGGTGACTTGTTGCTTAGGGGTTAGTACCGGTTGTTCTATTTTTTTTGAATCAGTGGGAGAGCCGTTAGGTTGGGTCGAAGGGGAAACAGAACCTGACTTTTCTGGGGAATCTGCTGTACCCGATTGCACATCATGTGATTTCTCTGCTGATGTCTCTTTCCCCGCAAGGCGATATTGTTCTTCTTTGCGAACTATTAGTGAAAACACGCCTACAGAGGAAATAAGAATAACAAGTACTCCTAAAGTAATAAATAAAGAATAGCGTTTCATAGTCGTTAAAAGTTTTTTTATTGATTAATATGACCAATATTAAAATCAGTTCGTTAACGTGCTATTCCGCTTTTCTGATACAAAAAGAGAATTTGTGGGAAGAATAATAAACTTGATAAATGAGTGGGAAATTTGGCTGATATTTAGCTATTTTTAGATAATTCTTTTTGGCTATTTCTCGATAAGTTCTTGGTTTTTTCTCTAGTTTGTACTTCACTTGCTCATAAAGAGCATCTATAATTTTTTCTGTCTGCTTTCTAGCTTGATTTAATAATCCTAAATCTGTTGGGTAACTAATATCACTTGGCGCGCAAGTTGCATCTAATATCAGTTGACCACGATTTTTTGACTCACTTAATTCTTTTTCTTCTTTTTTTTTTCGTGCAAAGATGTTTCTTCTAACATCTTCTTCACCATTTGTTGATTTACTTTGTTGACTAGCTCTATACCTATTCTTTGGCGAAAGTGAACTAGCATTGATGCATCAAATGGAGTATCATTGCTATAAGATAAAATTCCTATAAAATACTGGAGATAAGGATTTTCTCTAATTTGTTCTACTGTTTCTCTATCACTTATTCCTAACTTTTCTTTAATAATTAATGCACCTAACGCCATCCTAAATGATTTAGCGGGTGCCCCCATTTCAAGAGAGAAAATTGAAGCATATTCTTCTTCAAATTCCTCCCAGGGTATTAAAGAAGCCATGATTACCCAACGATTATTTTCTGCTCGCGAAGCGCGACGACGTAGGAGTCATGAACTTCCCATCAAAGGGAAGTTCGAAATCTTCTGATGAGATTTGAGCTTGCTCCTCTTTGCGGTACATATATACTAATTAGACGCTTTAGTGTTACTCACAGTAATGCAAGGCTTTTGGCTTATTCTAGACTTTTTTCTTGCACCTGAATATATTCCTTCGGTCTGATACTGTACTGGGTATCACCTTTTTTTGTTTATTCAGCAAGCCCTAGTTATTGCGTCTCCGTTTAGGAGATAGCAATCTCACAGATGTTGGCGTTAGCGCTTAGCGGAAGCATAATGACGTAGTTAAGTTCATTTTGCGTAAATCCTGTATTGAAAATCCTAGGATAGTTGCTGAGAGAATAAAAAAAATAATATTACTACTAGTAATTATCTATCTTTAATATTTAGTCTTTTATTGTTAATACAGCAATATGAAAAACTATGATTGCAGTTAACCGAACTAATGTTTTTACAGCTAACCGAACTTTTTACTCTTCTCGTTTTATTGGCCGGTTCTCATCAATTATTAGGTGATATAAACCGAATTTACACCGCTTTTAATTATTACTAATATGGATATCAAAGGAAAACAAATTTAACCCTGAAAACNGATGTTCAAGCACCAGTATATAGAACTCCTGCTGCTGAGTTGACTGAAACAGATGATGCATTACATCTCAGACTGGAGCTTCCTGGAATTGAAGCTAAAGATGTAGATATTGAAGTTACTGAAAATGCTGTAAAAGTAATAGCACAGCGTAAATCAGAAACTAAAACCGAAGAGGAAGCTAAGACCAGAAGTGAATTCTACTACGGTAAATACCAGCGTGTAATTCCTCTCAAAGTAAGAGTTAAAAATACCGAAGTTACTGCTGAATATAAAGATGGCATTTTGAACTTGACATTACCGAAAACTGTTGAAGAAAAGAATAAGGTTGTCAAAGTTTCTCTGAATTAAGATTGCTATTTTACTGACCTTTGTAATTGGTCGGTTAGCATCAATAACAAAGTGATAATAACCGACTTTACACTACTTTTGGTAATCACTAAGATGGATATCAAAGGAATAAATCTTAAACCTGAAACTAATTAAACAAACACTTAGGAGTTAAAAAGTTATGACTATTGTACGTTACAATCCTTGGGCAGAAATGAACGCACTACAACGCCAAATTGATCGTATGTTTGAGGATGTTCAAGCACCAGTATATAGAACTCCTGCTGCTGAGTTGACTGAAACAGATGATGCATTACATCTCAGACTGGAGCTTCCTGGAATTGAAGCTAAAGATGTAGATATTGAAGTTACTGAAAATGCTGTAAAAGTAATAGCACAGCGTAAATCAGAAACTAAAACCGAAGAGGAAGCTAAGACCAGAAGTGAATTCTACTACGGTAAATACCAGCGTGTAATTCCTCTCAAAGCAAGAGTTAAAAATACCGAAGTCACTGCTGAATATAAAGATGGCATTTTGAACTTGACATTACCGAAAACTGTTGAAGAAAAGAACAAGGTTGTCAAAGTTAATTTGGAGCAAAATTAAGCTTTTCAGTGGTTGTAAATCTTTCTAGTAGTTGTGTGTAAATTATTATCTGAAGTTCCCCTCTGTTTAATGTGTTGATTTAAGTATCAGCCTGGTTGTGTGAGAGCAACTGGGCTTTTTTATTGAAAAAATATTATTCTGCTAAATAATTAACCTAAACTGTAAAGTAAAAAGTATAATAAGCAACATAGTGTTTGCGTGATTTTTTATTTGTGAATTTTTTAATTAATAATTAAATCTAATTAACACTCATCTCTCAACATGACTACTAATCCGATACATCTTCTTTGGTTTAGACGAGATTTACGGTTAACTGATAACGAAATTGTTACATTAGCAACTGCTAACAATGCTCCTGTTTTACCATTCTTTATTATCGATCCCTGGTTTTATCAATGGGCTGATATAGGTAAAGCAAGGGTAAGATTTTTATTTGAATCTCTTGAAGATTTAGATTGTAATTTACAAAATTTTGGTAGCAGATTAATACTACTTGAAGGAAACTCTATAGATGTCCTGCAAGAAATCACAAGACAATTAATAGAGGAAAAATATAAACCTAAGCTTTATTTTAATCGCGATGTACAGGTAGAATATGGTATCGACAGAGATAAGGCTATCATTGACTTATATGAGAATTTAAATCTCGACTTTCATCTTGGCTTAAGTACCTTTTTACAAGCGCAAGATAATCGTTCGCAATGGTTTCAAGAATATTATAGCTATCAAAGACAAAGCACTTTTTTAACTCCTGAAAGTATTAACGTTCCTTTAATTTCTCTACGTTTACCCCAAATTACATTTACCGAACTAAAGCATAAATATCATCATTTTTGGTCGACCAATAAAGTATATTTTAGAGGTGGAGAAACACAAGCTCAAGCAATGCTAGGCTCTTTCCTAGAAGGTAGGTTTAATGGCTATCACTGGAAGCTTTCACGCCCGTGGTTGGCGCAACAAAAAGCAACGTCTCATCTATCACCACATTTAGCGTTTGGTACCACTTCAACTCGTACTGTTTATCAACGTACGAAAATGAGAGCAGAAGAGTTAAAAACTGAAAATCAACCTAAGGCTGAATTTTCTTTGAAAGCTTTTCGCGATCGCTTACGTTGGCGCGATAGTTTTACACAACGTCTCTACTTCTACCCTGAGATTGCTTACAAAAACCGTTATCCAGAATTTGATGAGTGGTATACGCTGGAAAGTTTATCACCCCAAAAACAAGAGTTATTTCATGCTTTTAAGGAAGGTTTAACAGGATTTCCTTTAGTTGATGCAAGTATGAGACAACTCAAAGCTATGGGTTGGATGAATTTTCGGATGAGGGCGATGTGTGCCACTTTTTTAACAATTAACTGCGGGATTTCTTGGCATCATGGTGCAAAGCACTATATGAATTATTTAGTAGATGGAGATTTAGCAATTAATAATTGGCAATGGCAAATGCAGGCGGGTATAACCAATCCACTAAGCGAAACTTTTCGTATTTACAATCCCAACAAAAATATTCAAGATAAGGACCCCTACCTTAAATTTATTTACTATTGGGTTGATGAGTTAAGGGGTTATAGTTTACCAGAAATTATTCAAGCTAAATATGCTGGTAGTAGTTCTTACCCACAACCTATTGTAGATTGGTCATATACTCGTAAAGCCAATGGCAAAATTATCTCGCAACTGCGTAAAAAAGTAAGAGAACGCCTCATCTTGGAAGGAGGAGAAGAATACAAAAGTGCAGTCGCTGCAAAAGAAACTGTAGAAAAATATTGGCAGTATAAAGATAAGGAATACAAAAAAATTAAGGGGAATTGAGACGTAAAGAACAAATTATTGGAATTTGGTTTACCTTAATTAAGCAACTGCACCATAGTTACTGCTAAATTCTGGAGTGAGAATTGCCATTCCTATCTGGACTGCTTTGCGCGATCGCATTGTTTCTATCCAGCGTTGAACGTTGATATATTGATCTACAGAGACTAGGTAAGGAGAAATTAAAATCCAAGGAAAAGTTGCAATATCTGCTATTGAGTATTCTCCTGTGATAAATTCATTGTTTTCAAGTTGGTGCTCGAGAACCCCAAGCAGACGTTGTGTTTCTTTCTCATAACGCGCGATCGCATAGGGGATTTCTTCGGGAGCGGAATTGCGAAAATGACCTAGTTGACCGAACATTGGACCTATGTTTGCCATTTGGAACATTAGCCATTCAATAACTTGGGCTCGCTTTTTTGGTTCGGTGGGTAGCAATTTACCGGTTTTTTCGGCTAGATAAATCAGGATTGCACCAGACTCAAATATGCTTATGTCTGTGTCTCGGTCGATAATGGCTGGAATTTTACTGTTGGGGTTGATTGCAACATACTCGGAGCTGAACTGCTCTCCTTTACTGATGTTTACTTTATGAATGGTATAGGGTAGCTCTAGTTCTTCGAGCATGACTGCGGGTTTTCGCCCGTTGGGTGTGGTAAAGGTATATAGATCAATCATGGTAATGGGTAATGGGTAATGGGTAATGAGATAAGAATTCTGACTTCTGACTCCTGACTCCTGACTCCTGACTCCTGACTCCTGACTCCTGACTCCTGACTCCTGACTCCTGACTCCTGACTTCTGATTTCTGACTTCTGATTTCTGACTTCTGACTCCTGACTTCTGACTCCTAACTTCTGACTTCTTAAAAAAAATCGGTGGTAATTCTGCTTCTTGAAAAGAATTTATCCACCCGACAAATAAAATTATATTATTTTACATATAGCTTTTGCTTAGATACCGTTTGACATCTTTTACTTTTTTCTTAGCAAGAATGTCATAAGGGTGAATAAATCTTCTTCCCAGTCAACGATAAAACCGTTGAATACTACTTTACAAAACGATTTCTTGTCCTTTTTCAGTAAAACGGACATTCTTTACTTTCCATTGAGGATTTTTAGTTAATGTTGTGCGAACACTATTAAATAACGCAAACTGCTCGCAACTAGAAAGAGAGCTTAATTGTCTTTGAGAATTGGGGGATAAGCGAAAATCAACTGTGGCTACACCGTTTTTGACGTTAACTCGATAACCAGACAGGTTAAAGTCTCCTGAGTCTTGTTTTTCAATAATTTTCCCAACAGCACTTTCAATAGGTGTATTTGCAGGTAGCTCTACCTTTTGTGCAACTAGGCTTTGACACTGTGCATCACTTGTGTAGAGAGTTGCATTAATTGTTCTCTTTAAAGTATCTGAGGGAGCTGCTGCAATCTTTTTAGATGTGGAAGCAGAAGGTTGTTTCGGTGATGAGGATGGAGAAGCAACTGGTTTGGTCTCCGATTTTTCTGTTTCTGATGTCTCGGGATTGGGAGCAGGAGAAACTACACTGTTATTTGCTGTAGAATTTGGACTTTCAGGCGTGTTTGCTGGTGCAGTATTAGTGCTTTGCTCTTGAGTAACCGGAGTGGAGCTACAACTGCTGATGCCAAACACTATTGCAGCTACAATCAAAGGGGAAATATACTTTTTTTCTGTTCTCATCCGTGTACTTTTCATTTATGGATACCTATACTTCTTCCGTAGTCAGGGTGTTCTGTTTCTAACTTCGTATCAATTTACATCATTAAGCAAATTCTTTCTCCGGTATTAATCAATATTTTGTTTCTTAGTATTTCACCCTCATTTTTTGGCTACCAAAATTCTAAGAATCCGATATCTTAAGTCAAGTGAAGTCTGTATATTCTTATATTTGTTGTTAAAAGCTTAAATAAAAATTATGTCCGAATCGCAGCCTTGCAGTTACAACCCCCGTCATGCTCAATGGAATGAAATTCCTATTGATAAGTGGGAACCTGCAAAATGGAAGCAGTGGAAACCAAAACCACCTGCATCAGATCGCAACGCAAAAGTCGAACGCGAATACTTAAGAATCAAACATACTATCAATCAAGCAAATCTAGCTTTAAGTTTGGACAAGGTTAAAATTAAGTTGAAGTTAACAAGTGCCAAATCTATCGCTTTACAAGGTACTTTCCCCTGTAAGCCTGGAGATACTGGTAAAAATAATAGCCTGAATAAGCAGTATACGATTTCCTTGGGTTTTGTAGCAAATGATATCGGGCTCAAAACTGCGATCGCCAAAGCGAGAGAGCTAGATTTATTGTTGATTACGAATCAATTTGAATGGACTTCTGAATTATTGGGTAAGCATGCACGTCATATAGAATTACAAGAATGTACTGCACCACAAAAATTGATTGGAGAGTTAATTCAAGAATATAAAAATGAATTTTGGAAAACTCACGAGCAAAATCGTCAAGGTTTACGCACTTGGGAAACTCATTACCTCAGACATTTAAAAAAGCTACCCCATGATATTCCTTTATCTTTACCAGCATTGGAACAAGCTTTAAAAGCAACAAGACCCCACACTTCATCTAGATTTTACTTGACTTGGCAATTAAAAAAGTTTTGTGATTTCTGTAAGTTTGATGATGGTGGTTTGATTGACTCTTATACAACACCTTTACCTAATCCTAAGATGCGGAAAATTCCTGATGATGAGGAAATTATTAGAGGTTTTTCTCAAATTGGTCAGTCTTTGTCACCCTATACAAGTAAGGATAATGTAGCTTTACCCAAACAATGGCAATGGATATATGGAATGCTTGCGACTTATGGTTTAAGACCCCATGAGTTATTTGCAATCGATTTAGATGCTTTCATTAATCCCAAAAATACTTTTCATTTGGTTACTTTAGATCCTCATTTAACTGGAGGTACTAAAACTGGAGAACGAACTTGTGGTATTCCACCTTTGTACCCCCATTGGATTGATTTATTTAAGTTAAAGGATATTAAACCCTTACTGGATAATAGTGGAAGTTTAAGTAATAAAACTGCCAAAATTCAGATTCGATTTCGGAATACTAACATAGGTTTTAGACCCTACGATCTACGTCATGCTTATGCAATTCGCGGACATCGTTTAAGAATACCGATTAAGACAATGGCTGATTATATGGGTCATACGGTGCAAGAGCACACGAAAACCTACCAAAGATGGATGAATGAAGATACTAACTTAGAAATATATAAAGAAGTAGTAATTCACCGTCAAGGTACTAGTAAGGAAGCATTGAAAAGTCGAATTGCTGAATTGGAAGCTGAGAATTTGGCTTTGAAAGCCGAAAATGAATCTTTGAAAGGAATTTTAGTTCAACAGCAGTTAGGTGAGCTATTGAAGTAATAAGTAATAAGTAATGAGTAATGTTAGCGTAAGCGTACCGGAACCGTAGATATCGGCGTAGCAGCGCAGCTAGAGCGGAAGGGTGTCGGTCGGCGTAAATCTCTAGCGTTGCGTAAGCAATTGAGTAATGGGTAATGGGTAATGGGGTAATTGAGAACTAAGATTATTGTTTGACGTAGGGTTTTAATTCATTCCATAAATCTGGAAAATTCGAGCAAAAATTATCTGGTTTAGCTATTTCCATATCTCGGTAATCAAAACCTGGTGCAACTGCTTCTCCAAGTAAAGCAAATTCACCTTCTTCAAGTACCGTTGCTTTCCAACATCCTCCTGGTACTATAAGTTGAGGTAAGTCTCCTTTATGAATATCAAAGCCAAGTTTTACTCGCTCTAAGTTACCATCAGGATGAATAATTAAATATGTTAGAGATGATCCTGCATAGAAATAATGTACGATATCTGATTTATTTTTGTGGAAATAACCAATAGGTCTGTCATCGCTAAGCATATAATAAATGGAAGTCAATTGCGTTCTTTCGCTTCCTTCTCTATTTGTTTTTATTTTTAAATCCGATCTATAAGTTTCGCAAAAATATCCACCTTCTACATGTTCTATTAAAGAAAGTGTGGTAATTAAGTCATTTTTATTCATGACTGTCTACTCAATAAATCAGGCTGAAATTACTGCTATCATACTGCTATTAACAGCTTATAAATGTTGTTGTAAACATATAGTAAATTTGATATAAATAATTTTAATTCTCTTGACACAATTTAATTGATTTAGAAAATTTTATAAATTTTGCTAAGGAATTCATCACATAATAATGTACTAAATAGTAATACTTTTTTAATATATTAATTTGAATATCCCACTGGGATATAAGCTCATTATTTAGTGCTGTTTGTGTCAGTAGTTAATAACTTCATGGATGATAATTTCATTAGTATAAATCGGGATACTTATTCTTTTCTCCTACAAGAATTGAAAATCCTACGGGAAAAGGTTACAACTTTGGAGAATTCTCAAGATTTATGCAATGAACAAAAAATTTGGCACAGTTTAGAAGAACGCAATCGATTGTTGAGTGGAATTGTAACTGCTGCTAATTGTCTGCTGGCTATTGCGGATTATGATGATTCTATTGATGCTGCTTTAGCTGCTTTAGGGGAATCTGCTTTTGTTGATCGGGTATATGTATTTGAAAATCATTTTTCTGAAACTGGCGAACCTTTAACTAGTCAACGGTGGGAGTGGGTTAGACCTGGAGTAACGCCGGAAATTGATAATCCTTTATTACAAAATGTTGTCTACCAAGAACTTTGTCCCGGTTGGTATGAAAAACTTTCTCAAGGAAGATCTATTATTGGACTTGTTAAGGATTTTCCCGAGCCGGAGAGAGAAATCTTAGCATCTCAAGGTATCCATTCTATTTTTGCGATCCCAATTCAGATTAAAGGTGAATTTTGGGGTTTCATAGGTTTTGATGACTGTCAAAAGGAACGTCGATGGTCTGGGTGCGAACAGTTAATATTAAAGTCTGCAGTTGGTAATTTGGGTGCTGCGATCGCGCGTCATCATACTGAAGTAAAGTTGCGGGAGTCACAACAATTATTGCAGTTAGTGATGGATAATATCCCCCAATTTGTTTTTTGGAAAGACTGCGATTCTGTTTATCTTGGTTGCAATCGTAAGTTTGCTCGCGCTGCTGGTGTTGGGGAACCAGAAAGAATTATTGGTTTGAGTGATTACGACCTAGCTTGGAAGCGTTCGGAAAGTGATTGGTTCCGTGAGTGGGATCGTCGAGTGATGAGAAGTGGGGTTCCCCAATTAAATATTGTTGAGCCTCAACAACAAGCTGATGGAAAACAATCTTGGCTGAATACAAATAAGATACCACTTCGAGATACTCAAGGTAATGTGGTGGGTATTCTTGGTACTTTTGAAGATATCACCGAACGAAAACAAGCTGAAGAAAATCTAAGGTTGATTCAGTTTGCGCTAGACCGAGTTCAAGACAGTGTATTCTTGGTTGAACCGAATGCAAGTTTTTTTTATGTCAATGAAGCTGCTTGTCGCAATCTTGGTTACTCTCAGGAAGAACTTTTGAGTATGACCGTGTTTGATATTGATATTGCACTACCTCCTGGTAATTGGTCGTCACATTGGGAGGGAGTTAAGCAAAAACATTTTTTAAATTTGGAGTCGGTTCACTGTCATAGGAACGGTAAAGAATTTCCTGTATCGATTTCCATTAACTATGTGAAATTTAATGATAAAGAATATAGCTGTACAATTGCTCGTAATATTACAGAGCAAAAGAATACAGAAGCAGCATTAAAGCAATTAAATGAAGAATTAGAATTTCGTGTCGAAAAACGTACAGAGCAGTTATTACGCGCTAAAGCAGAAGAGCACAAACTAATTGCGCTAATTGAAAATAGTAATGATTTAATTGCAATTGCTTCGCCAAATAACGAATTACTGTATATAAACACTGCAGGTTGCGAGCTTTTGGGAATTAGTGATGAAAACGAATTCAAAAACAAAACAATCAAGCAGCTGCATTCCCTTGGAACCTGGAAATATCTTTTGCAGGAGGTAAGACCAGCACTTTTACAGTCTGGAGCTTGGAAGGGTGAGTTAAATCTTAAACATTGTCTTACTAGTGAAATTATTGAAATTGAAAGTAGTATTTTTCTGATTCGTGACGAAATAACTGGGAAGCACATTTACACTGCTAGTATTGGTCGAGATATTCGCGATCGCAAAATAGTAGAAATGAAATTAAAGCAACAAGCAGAAGAGTTAGAACAAAGTCTGTTTGAACTGCGACGCACCCAAGCCCAATTGATCCACAGTGAAAAAATGTCTAGTTTGGGTCAAATGGTAGCGGGAATTGCCCATGAAATTAATAATCCTGTTAGTTTTGTTTATGGAAATCTCAGTCCTGCGTTCAGATATTTTCAAGATTTACTTGGATTAGTCGAGCTTTATCAACGGTTTTATACCCATCCCCCACCAGAAATTCAAGCAGAAATTGAAACCATAGAGCTTGATTTTCTCAAGCAGGATTTAACAAAATTGCTGGAGTCAATGCAAGAGGGAACCCGTCGAATTAAAGAAATTGTCATTTCCCTGCGTAATTTTTCCCGCTTGGATGAATCTGAATTTAAGAAGGTAAACATTCATGATGGGATTGACAGTACTTTAATGATTTTGCGCAATCGTTTGAAAGCTAAACCTAATCGTCCAGAAATTGCGATCGCCAAGCATTACGGTAGTTTACCTTTGGTACATTGTTATCCCAGTCAGTTAAATCAAGTATTTATGAATATCCTAAGCAATGCAATTGATGCTTTGGACGAATATAGTAAAACCCTTTCTTTAAAACATTTGGAAACCTATCCCAGTCGCATTCATATCTATACTGAACATATTGCAGAGAATCGTGTAGCAATTAAGATTATAGATAATGGTCCTGGTATTGCTACAGATATTCAAGACCGTTTATTTGAGCCTTTCTTTACTACTAAGGATATTGGGAATGGTACGGGTTTAGGATTGTCTATTAGTTATCAAATTATTGTTGAAAAACATCGTGGAAAATTATCTTGTCAATCTAACCCCGGTCAAGGGACTGAGTTTTTAATTGAAATTCCTATCACCCATGCTATTAATCAAAATTAATAAATATTGAATTATTACATATTTTTGTAATAGTATTTTCACTGAAAAAATAGATGTTTTTTGTCTGTGGATATTGGGAAATATAAATATTAAAGCAACTCAAATATTTCCCTATAGACAGCTAGAAACATCATGACTGAAAATTTGATGATTTCGGATTTATATCAAAGGGTCGATTCACCATTACAAAATGAACAATCTTTACAAACTGAACTAAAATTACTCCGTCAAAAGATTTCTTGTTACGAACAAATAGCTGCGGAATTTGCCATACTAGACCGTCAGATGCGTTACTTAGCTATTAGTCGAAATTGGCGCGACCGCTATGGTTTAAATGGGGAAGATTTAATTTGTGCTGAGGATCTATGTTCTGTTGATGCATTTTTCGATCAGGAAACCATACCAAATGTTTCTGAGCGCTTACAGGAAATATCTCAAGATTATTTGGATGGGAAAAACGATACATATGAAGAGGATTTTTTCGTTTCCCTTGGTGGTGTTACGCAACAGTTAAATTGGGAAATCAATCCTTGGTACGACGATGATGGTGAATTTGCTGGTTTAAGTGTCATTCAAGAAGTGATTTCTGCTGAAGATTCTAATTCTTCAGGTTTCAATTCTCCCAAATTAGCGCAAAGACTACTCAATCTCCAATTTAGTGTAACTGAAGTATTGTCAGATTCAATTGATTTAGATCCAGCAATATCGAAACTACTCCAGTTGTTTTGTGAGGTTTTAGGTTGGGACTTAGCTGAATTTTGGATGGTTGATAACCAAAATGATTCCCTGAGTTATTTTACTGGATGGGATGTTTCTACTCAAAAATCATCTGGTTTTACTGCTTTGTCATTGGGAAGGAAAATTGCAATTCAAACTCAAAGCTGTAAAAGGTCAGTTTGGATCGACGACATTAACGAAAATAACGGAACTAAAAATACATTCCACGCTGTTTTAAGTTTTCCTATTGTTTGCGGTGGAGAGATATTCGGTATCACTAATTTATTTAGTCAATCGATAAGATGTCAAAATAACAGTCTTTTGCAAATATTGGACGTACTTGGGAAACAACTCGCTCAGTTTATTAAGTGTAAACGAGCAGAAGAATCTTCAATTAAGAATAGAACCCGAATGCAGCAAATGGCTGAAAATGTACCGGGAATGATTTATGAGTTTCGTCTTGGTGCTGACGGTCGTCAATCTTTCCCCTACGTTTCAGCTGGATGTAAAGAAATCTATGGAATAGATGCTGCTCAAATAGTAGAAGATGCGGATATTTTATTTAATACGACTCATCCTGACGATCTAACAGGTTTTTTGCAAACGGTAATTGAATCCGCTCAAACACTAGAAAATTGGACATATAAATGGCGAGTAATTACTCCTATAGGTAAACAGAAATGGGTGAAAGGTGTATCTCGACCCGTACCCCAAACTGGAGGTGATATCCTTTGGTATGGTTGCATCATTGATATTAGCGAGCAGCAAGCTGCATTGCAAGAACGTAAAATCGTAGAAGCTTCACTGAAAAAACTAAATGAAGAATTGGAAGCTAGAGTGGAGGAACGCACGCAACAGTTAAGTCAAAGTAAGGAACAGTTTCAGCAATTAGCAGATAATATTCCGGGGATGATATATGAGTTGCGTTTCAATCCCAATGATACGATGTCCTTCACCTATGTATCTTCTGGATGTTGGGAGATTTACGAATTAGATCCTTCTCTGGTACAACAAAATCCTCAAGTTTTATTTGATATTGTTCATCCTGAAGAGCGAGCAACCTTAAAGCAAACAATTTATGATTCGGCTCGAAATTTACAAAATTACGAACACAAATGGCGAATTAATTTACCTTCAGGTAAGCAGAAATGGTTAAAAGGATTTTCTAAACCACAAGCTCAACCGGATGGTAGTATTCTTTGTCATGGTTGTATTATTGACATTACAAAAAGCGAATTAGCCGAACAAGAACGACAAATTTTTGTATCGTTGATTGAAAATAGTAGCGATTTAATTGGAATTGCGACTTTAGAAGGTAAATTTCTGTATGTGAATGAAGCAGGTTTAAAACTGCTGGGAATTAATAGTTTAGCTGAAGCTAAAAAAAGTTATATCGCTCAAAGTTTTTTACCGGAAGATAGAAAAGATGTACAGCAACGTATTATTCCAACTGTAATGGATAATGGTTTATACCATAGTGAATATCGTTTTCGACATTACCAAACAGGTGAGACCATACCGGTTGATTGTAATATGTTCTTGATTAAAAATCCGCAAACCGGTGAGCCTTTATATTTTGCGACCATTACCCGCGATATTCGCGATCGCAAACAAGTAGACATAAAATTCAAGCAACAAGCGGAAGAATTAGAAAAAAGTTTGCTCGAACTTCAGTCAACTCAAACCCAACTTATTCAAAGTGAAAAAATGTCTAGCTTGGGTCAAATGGTTGCAGGTATCGCCCATGAAATCAATAATCCAGTTGGTTTTGTTTATGGAAATATTGCTCCCTGTCGCGAGTATACTCAAGATTTACTCCAACTAATCGAGCTTTATCGACGTTATTATGCCCATCCCCCAGAAGAAATTCAAGAACTAATCGAAGCTGTCGATTTAGATTTTATAAAAACAGATATCTTACGATTGCTCGGATCGATGCATGAAGGAACCCGTCGCATTCGAGAAATTGTCCTCAGCTTGCGTAACTTTTCACGTTTGGATGAATCGGAATTCAAACAGGTGGACATCCATACGGGAATTGATAGTACTTTAATGCTCCTCCAAAATCGTCTGAAACCAAAACCAGGATATCCCGGTATTGAAGTAATTAAAGACTATGCTGAACTTCCTTTGATTCAATGTTACCCCAGTCAACTGAATCAAGTTTTGATGAATATTTTAGTAAATGCGATTGATGCAATTGATAGCCAAATTAAAAACCAAGAAGGACAGAAAAATGCTCAAATCCATATCCTAACTAAGGTTTTACCTAGCGGTTGGGTTGCAATTAATATCTCTGATAATGGTCCGGGTATTCCAGAAAAGATTAGTTCTAAATTATTTGACCCTTTCTTCACTACCAAAGATGTTGGTAAAGGTACCGGACTGGGGTTATCCATTAGTTATCAGATTATTGTCGAGAAACATAATGGTAAACTATATTGCCAATCTAATCCTGGAAAAGGGACTAGTTTCACAATCGAAATCCCGACTAAACAAGGGTAAGAAGATGGAATAAAGGACTAGGGAGATAGAATAAAATCTAAAAAATTATTAGCAATAACAGGAAAAATATATTTAAAATACAGAGTCAATAAATCCAAACTTAAAAATTAATCATTTTTATTAACTTTCAATTTTCTGAAAATGAAAAAAATAATATAGGTTAGTTCGCTCGCGTTCGGGTATTCCTTTACTATATATATGAAAGATAATTAGTTATTGCTGTTATCCATTATCAAAAAAATATGGATATTGAACTAAATTTGACACCGAATCACATTAGTACTTTAGTATTAATGAAATGAGTCAAAAATCTATTTTTTAGTTCATGCGTTCTACAATAATTGGGTTAAAAAGTAAGAAAAAAGTAAGAAATGGATAAAAATCAAACAGTTAAAAAGTCTAAAAATAGGTTATCCCAAGAGGCTAAACCGCGCAAGGTCTTTGCGCAGCATTGGCTCCAGGATGATAGGGTTTTAGGTAAAATTATTGGTGCTGCGCAGTTGGAACCGGAGGACAGAATTTTAGAAATTGGTCCGGGAACGGGAATACTTACCAAGCGTTTATTGCCTTTGGTAAAGTCATTGATTGCGGTTGAAGTTGACCGCGATTTATGTAAAAAATTAGTCAAAAGTTTGAGGGATAAGAAGAATTTTTTGTTATTGCAGGGTGATTTTTTGACCCTTGATTTAGATGCTAATCTGGTGAGTTTTGCAGCTTTTAAAAACCCGAATAAAGTTGTGGCAAATATTCCTTACAATATCACTGGACCAATCATTGAAAAGCTATTAGGAAAAATTTCTCAGCCCAATAGTAATCCTTACGATTCCATCGTACTTTTAATTCAGAAGGAAGTTGCTCAAAGATTAGTGGCGAAACCTGGGACAAAAGCTTTTGGGGCGCTATCAGTAAGGGTACAGTATTTAGCTGAAGGAGAGATAATTTGTAATGTTCCGGCTAAGGCGTTTTATCCCCCACCAAAAGTAGAGTCAGCGGTGGTGAGATTGACTCCTAGAGCGATAGATATTCCTGCTAACAATCCCCGTTATTTGGAAACTTTAGTTAAGTTGGGATTTAGTTCAAAACGGAAAATGTTACGTAATAATTTACAATCGATTATTGAGCGAGATAATTTCACAGAATTGCTCGAAGAATTAGATATAAATCCTCAAGTTCGAGGAGAAGATTTAAGTGTTGCTCAATGGGTTAATTTGGCGAATAGGTTGGGGGTTGGGGATTAGGGATTGGGGATTGGGGATTAGTAATAGTAATTTTTGACTTTTGACTTATGTCCGTAGGACACGCTATAGCTATAGCTGCGCTACCTACGGAGCCGCTACCTTACGGATCCGCTAATGACTTTTGACTTTCTGTTGAGAGGTATTTTAGGGGAACAAAGGGTAGATAAAGAACTTGAAACAACTAAAAATTTATGTGAATGGCTGGGTTATTTACCTCTTGGTTTAGAATTAGTCGGACGATATTTGCAAGAAGACCCAGATTTATTGATCGCAAATTTGTTGGAAGAGTTGGAACAAGAGCGATTAGGTCAGAAAGCGATCGCTCAGTCGTCAGAAAAATTAGCAGAGACAGAAATCACAGCAAAGTTAGGAGTTCAAGCAGCATTTAACTTGACTTGGGAAAGACTTGATGCAAAAACTAAGGAAGTTGGAGAATTATTAAGTTTATTTGACCCCAATGCAATTGCTTGGAAATATGTAGATTCTATCAGTGACTCCTTAAACTGGAGCAAGAAAGATGTTAGAAACGGGAAAAAGCAACTTTATCAACGTCATCTAATCAAAAGGTTAGAACAAGAAGAAGCAAATTATCAAATTCATCCTTTAATTCACGAGTTTTTAGGATCTAAATTACAAGCATCTACACAGACACAGGAATTAAAACAAGCATTTACTAGTACTTTTATTGAAATTGCTCAAAAAATTCCTGACGTAACAACCTTAGAAATTATCAATTCTGTCCAAAACGCTATACCCCATTTAACACAAGTTGCAAAAAACCATCTAGATGGACTCAATCATACAAATTTATTTTCGGTTTTTCTTGGTTTAGGGAGATTTTACAGAGGACAAGGTTTATATGCGTCAGTACAACCTTGGTTTGAGCAATGTGTATCAGAAGTAAAATCCCGTTTGGGAGAAAATAATCTTGATTATGGATGGAGCTTGAACAATTTAGCTTTACTCTACTCCGACCAAGGAAAGTACGCAGAAGCAGAACTCCTTTTTATCCAAGCATTGGAAATCACAAAACTGCAACTGGGAGTAAATCATCCCCAAACCGCAGACAGTTTGCACAATTTAGCTATTCTCTACTACTCCCAAGGAAACTACCTTCAAGCAGAGCGCCTTTATATCCAAGCTTTGGAAATCAGAAAACTGCAACTGGGAGAAAATCATCCCCACACCGCAGACAGTTTGAACAATTTAGCTATTCTCTACTCCGATCAAGGAAAGTACCCTGAAGCAGAACCCCTTTATATCCAAGTATTGGAAGTTTTAGAGCGGGTTTTGGGGTCAAATCATCCTAATACTAAGATGTATCGACGAAACTTGGAAAAATTACGCACAAAAAAGCGAGAAGTACCCGGACAGCAACAGCAAAAGCAAACAAGTAAGAATGATTCTTGGTTGAGAAGATTGAAGAAGCGGTTTTTTGGATGATAGGTAAAATTATTTCTGTACTTCGTCGGACAAAACCCGAACCTGTCATTGCGACGAGGAACGAGGAAGCAATCTCACCGACTTGTTTTTATTAAAGATGTTGGGATTGCTTCCTGACGTCGCAATGACAGGTTAAGTTTTTTGTTGTGAGTATTAGAGATATTGGAATTGTTATTTCCTTACGGTTAATGACGATAATTTTAATTGGTCACGAATCGAGGGACTCACCAAAGAGATCGTGTTGCTCTTGAAAAGTTCTTCCTATCTCAGGTAAACCTAAATCTGCACAAAGAAAATCAACTCCATCGATAATCTTAGGTATTTGAACTTTATCAACTTGTAAATTAGCAAAACACTTTTCTCTATAATCAGGTCTGTCTTGAAAGTTTTGTATGCTTCGTTCTAAAGGTCGTATAACTTCGTAAGCATTTTCAGCCTTATCAATTGAAGATTGAGGAATTGAATAATTTAACCTAAGAACCGCTAAATCAATTAAATCTCTAGCTTGTACGCTATCATCCATGTATCGATCAGAATTGGATAGTAACTTAGAGGTAAAACAGTCAATTAAACTTAAACAGGGAACAGATGACCATTGTGTGTATCTTGGTAAATCTAATTGAAAACGAGTTTCTGCAATAATTTCGGTTTTGATAGGTACATTATCTACAGAAACTATCATCCGAATACCATACTGGTCAGTTGTAGAACGTCCAATTTTGATTTTACTCAAATCACGAAATAGTACCTCGTGTCCATTGTCAAAAATCTTTGTTCGTAAATATTTATAACCTCCCGTACTAACAGAAGATAAAAAATCAATATCATTGCTGCATCGGTATTCTTGAAAATCAAGAGCAAGCAGAGTTCCACCACCAAAATAAGTAGAACCTTCCTTAAGAATTTCACAATCTAAAGATTCAATAATTGTCAGAATTTTGTTGTGGTGGTCTAATCTAAAGTTCATAACTCAACTTTCAACCAGGAATCATAAATATCGGCAATTTTCTTAATAAACTCAAGTTCATCACCCTCAAGATTATTGAACAAACTTTTATATTTCCAACCACGCTCGTAACAACTGAGCATTTCTTCTGGGGTAAACTCATAAACATTGGTAATCTGCCAACAAATTGATTCTAGAAAAGGTAGGTTGCTCGGAATATTAGTCATTTCAGTCACCATGAATTAAATTATTCGTTTTGTTATATCAAAATCAATATTTTTATTTTCTGAAATACTTTAGTCCATTAAAAATGGACTTATGCTATTTGACAGAGAATTAATTCTAGCAGGGGGTTCTTTTAGTTGAATTTTAAATTCTGTTATTGTAAGCATGACCCAATGGTCATCATCAGCAAATATGGTTCCAATCGCTAATCCCCCAATCCCCATGCGCAGCTACACTTTACTTGCACCAGCTAAAATCAACTTATATTTAGAAATCATTGGCGATCGCCCCGATGGATATCACGAGTTAGTGATGATTATGCAAAGTGTCGACCTTTGCGATCGCATAGATATTGCAGCTAGTTCCCAAGATATAATTCGCGTTCGTTGCGATGTTCCCGATCTACCCACAGATCGAGGTAACTTAGCTTATCGCGCAGCAGAGTTAATGACACAAAAGTTTCCCGAAGCATTTGCTCAATATGGTGGAGTAGACATAACCATTCAAAAAAGAATTCCCATCGCAGCAGGTTTAGCAGGGGGTTCCAGCAATGCAGCAGCCGTATTGGTGGGGATAGATTTACTATGGAACTTAGGGTTAACCCGTGCAGAACTTGAAGAATTAGCAGCAGTATTAGGTTCCGATATCCCCTTTTGTATTGGTGGGGGAACCGCGATCGCAACCGGAAGAGGCGAAAAAATTGCTCCTTTAAAAGGATTAGACAATATATATATAGTATTAGCTAAATATCGCAGCTTAGAAGTATCCACCCCTTGGGCATATAAAACTTATAAACAACAATTTGAAAATACCTATCTTCGGGATACCAATAGTTTAACCGAACGAGCCGCAGCCGTACATTCAGGACCAATGGTACAAGCAATTGTCCATCAAGATACTGCAGAAATTGCTCGAAAACTCCACAACGATTTAGAAAAAGTTGTATTACCAGCTTATCCCCAAGTATTGCAACTAAGAGAAACATTCGCCAACGCTGGAGTATTAGGAACAATGATGTCCGGTTCCGGTCCCAGTGTCTTTGCTATTTGCGAAACCCAAAAACAAGCAGAAGAAGTAAAATTACAAGTTCTTCATACAATATCTGATGAAGATTTACAATTATTCGTGGTTAGATCGATTAAAAATGGTATCCAAGTAACATCTCAAAGTTAATTTTTGAGTGAACTTGTTTAGTTATTTTTTTAGTTAATTTTCAACTAACTACATGAATGAATCAAAAACAACCGAGGAAACTCCAACCACCACAGAAACACCAACTAGTCCTTTACGCAGTCTTACCGGTGCTGTAATTTCCGGTGGGTTGGGATATGCAATGTACAACTTGATGATTACTATCGCTACAAACTTTGCAAACAAACCCATTCATTCCGATAACCCAGTGACATTGAGAATTTCTTCGTTAATCCGAACAGCAATTGTCGGAATGATTGGATTGGGAACCACAGTTTTTTGCGTTGTCGCTCTTGGTTTATTCGCTTTAACCATACAACTCATACTCGAACAAAAGAAACAAAAAGAAGTTGACGGTTAATTATTTGTTGCTTATTTGAACGGTAGGGTGTGTTAGACGCAAGTCGTAACGCACCGCCATATAAGATTAATTACAGGGTAGGTAGGTTGGAGTTTGTTTGTATATTCGACGGTGCGTTACGGCAAAACAATATGCTCATCATTCCAAAAACTTTAACATGCCGTAACACACCCTACGATTGAATTTTGGTAAATCTATATTTCACTTAAGCTTCTTTGTGACTTCCGCGTAAACTTCCATTCGGGAGGAGCAAACAGATAACAAAAGCGTTTCGACCAAGAGTTAGTAGAAGTAATATCTTTATAAATTTCTATCCATTCATTAAAAACAACTTTGAAAGGATTATTCGATTTTATGGGGTGAGTTAAACCATAAACCGGAGGATTTGACGTTTCTTCTGCTGCAAAAGTTCCAAATAAACGGTCAAAGATAATTAAAACTCCCCCATAATTACGATCTATATATGCAGAATTAGAAGCGTGATGTACTCGATGATGTGATGGAGTATTCAAAAACCATTCCAAAATACCCAGCTTGGGAATTAGTTCGGTATGAATCCAAAATTGATAAACCAAGTTTAAAGCTAGGGCGGTTATAACTGCAATTGGTTGAAAACCAATCCAAACAAGCGGTGTAAAAAATAAACCTGCACCAGAGATACCACCCGTCCATCCCAAACGATAAGCTGCTGACAAATTAAAATATTCCGGTGAATGATGAACAGCGTGAGTAGCCCAAAACCAACGAATGCGATGTGATGCTCGATGGTACCAATAATATACAAATTCTAATCCAATAAATAGTAGCAGTATATTCCACCAACTATCTAGAGCAATAGTTGAGATCCGATGCTCCCACGCAAATGCGATTAAACCCGCAGTGGGAACTATGGGAATGAGTTTGGATATGCGATTTCCCACAGCGATCGCCAGGGAAATCAAACTTTCTCGAACTGAATACTTTTGTTTCTTCCACCGCACTATCCATAAAACTTCAATTGCAATGGAAATTAAGAATAAAGGAAGAAATTTGAGAGTTATATGAGCGTAATTCATATTTTTGTTAGACGTAATTGTTTATTTTTCTGAGGAGACGCAAAATTAATGTGACAAATGCGAAGATCCATGTATACACAATACGTCGGGTAACACCTTGAAAACATGAGTCAGGAGTCCTCAATTAAATCAGGACTTTAGTCCCTAAACTAGTCATGACTAATGATTCTGGTTTTTGTCAAAACTGTTAAGTAAACTAGTTTATAAGTTATGTAATAAATCTGATACAGCAATCATATTTGATTTGTGAACAGATAAATACTGTAGAGACGTTGCATGCAACGTCTCTACAGTATTTATTTTTATGAATTATTTAGGATTGCTATATTGAGATTAAATTGAAAATAAAATTTAAGAATAAGAAATTAGAATTAAAACTGTGACATGATTGCTCTAATTAAAACTCGGAAATATCCCCTAAGATTTTTACTTTATTTAGAATGGGTTTTGTTGGGGATTATCATTATGGGTGAAGTGTTTGCATCTTCATTTAATGTTGCTTCACTTTTACCAAGAAACCCACCGATGAATATTGTTTTTTTATTTATATTTGGAATTATTGGTTTAAAATTACCATCACAAAACAAATTACATAAAATTATTTATACAAGCTTAGAAATAGGCTTAATTATTATTGCTTCATTTTCCGGAGGAATTCTTTTAGTACCGCTACTTTATATTATTTTGATTGCTCGTAATTGTGTGATTTTTCGAGGTATTACCCGTTACTTAGTCAGCGGACTAGCTATATTTTTATCTTTATTTACACAGCTTCACCGCACCCAAATAGTACAGTATATTCAACCTTTAGCAATCAAAAAACAATTTGCAATTGTCATATTCGCCTCTGTATTAATATTAGGAATCAGCGCTATTTTTATGCAAATGGCGATTAATGCATTACTCAATGAATTTCAAAGTCGGCAAAAATTAAGCATTGCAAACGAACAACTCGCGATCGCAAATGCTCAATTAAGTGAATATGCATTAAAAATTGAAGAATTAGCAACTTTACAGGAGCGTAATCGCATCGCTCGAGATATCCATGATTCCGTCGGTCATGCATTAACAGTTTTAAATTTACATTTAGAAGCTGCTGTAAAAATATGGCAAACTGACCCAGAAGAAGCAACAGAATTTTTAATTGAATCAAAAAGATTAGGTTCAAATGCTCTCAAAGAAGTTCGTCAATCAATTTCGACTTTACGTGCAGATCCATTAGCTGAATTATCTTTGGAAGATGGAATCATTTCTTTATGTGAGGATTTACAACGTTCCAGTAATATTTCCCCAACTTTATATTTAAATTTAAATGGTTTAAATTTTAACTTAAACTTAAACCTTAAACCTGAAATTAAAATTGCAATTTATCGCATAACTCAAGAAGCATTTACTAATATTTTTAAGCATGCAGAAGCTACAAAAGTTAAGATTAAAATAAACGTTAAAAATCAAAAATCTAATAGTTTACAGCTAATTATTGATGATAATGGTAAAGGATTTAAGCCGAATCAAAACACAACCGGTTTTGGCTTGCAAAGTATGCGCGATCGCGCCCTTACTGTTGGTGGTACTTTAAATGTAGAAACAGCCCCAAATTCTGGATGTAAAATTACTGCAACTTTTCCAATATAGAAATTTTTGCTTTTGCTCTACTTCCCGGGTGAAATGCTAAACGCGTCTTAGTACAGAAGATAATAACCCCCTCCTAACCTCCCCTCGGGGAGGAATGGGAATAATCAATAAATTTATCAGTTCCACAATTCCACAATTTAATATGATTCGTTTATTATTAGTCGATGATGAAAACTTAATCCGTCGCGGACTCAAAGCCTTACTCAAATTAGAAAAAGATTTAGAAATAGTCGGAGAAGCAGAAAACGGACAAACTGCAATTGATTCCATTCCCACTTTGCAGCCCGATGTTATTTTAATGGATATCCGCATGCCGATAATGGATGGTGTTGCAGCCACAAAAGAAATAACAAAAGCTTTCCCGCAAATTAAAATCTTAGTACTTACCACCTTTGCAGATGAAGATTACGTTACCCAAGCATTACATTATGGTGCTGCTGGATATTTGCTTAAGGATACACCTTCTGAAGAATTAGCCCAAGCAATTTGTTCAGTACATAAAGGTTATACCCAACTAGGACCAGGACTAGGTAAAGTTATGGCTCAAAAACTTTCCGTTTCCAAATCTCCACCACCTGGTTGGGATGAACTTACAGCAAGAGAAATCGAAATTTTACAGTTAGTTGCGAAAGGTTCGAGTAATCGGGAAATTGCTGAGGCTTTGTACTTGAGCGAAAAGACTATCAAAAATTATATGACTCGAATTTTGAATCGGTTAGATTTACGCGATCGGACTCAAGCTGCAATTGTTGCTAATTCATTTTTTGGTAATGAAAGGTAAAAGGTTGCAATGGATAGAGATTTTTAACTTCAAGGATTATCACTATCATCAAGCAAATAACACTGGTTGTTAATAGTCTCGATAGTGGCAATAAATTCTCCCACATCACCAGTAAATTCTCCAAGGGAATTATCGACTTCATTTAACATTAAATTTGTAAAAAAATTCGACTCGATTCGCGAGATAAGGAAGGGTAAAGAGAAGAAGAATAGAAGAGAAAAGAGCAAAAGTATAAAGGGCTACTAAGGACCCCTGAGGGAAACAACGCAAACAACCCGAAAACCATTGAGGAGATTCCTACCGTCGGGAATGTACCAGTAGCGAGTAGCAGAACGGCAGTAAGGAGGAACGTAGTACCACGAACCACCACGCAGTACACGATAACGATTATCATTATCAATACAAGCACTACCATTTGTCGGCGCTCCATGATAATTTTCATGCCAGGTATCTTGACACCATTCCCACACATTTCCGTGCATGTCGTACAAACCAAAAGCGTTTGGTGGAAATTGTCCCACCGGAGTCGTTTCTTGAATATTTCCCCCGTAATTTGCTAATTCAGGAGTAATCGTTTCACCAAAATGAAATGGGGTTGTTGTTCCTGCTCGACAAGCATATTCCCACTCTGCTTCCGAAGGGAGGNAAATCCCACTCATAAATCGGAAATTAGAGATTTGAAAAAAGATTTAGAAATTATTGTTCCAAAGGCAGCTTGAGCATTTCATTCACGGGTATTGTACTTAAGTGCGAAAGCTGCTGCGACCTTCTCCCTATCCATACCAAGGATGAAAATTAGTTGTGGATCATTCGATATCATCAAGTTTATAGCCTGCATCAGTTCAGCGGACTTAGGAACCTCACAACGATCAAGGTCATCAATGAAAACATAGACTTTATTTATACCCGCATATGCTTCCACAATCTTTCTGAAGTCTTCATGGAATTTCTCAACAAAAGGGAGTTTGCTATTATAGTTAGGGGATGTCAGATATTTTGTTAAATCGTTTTTTGGAGATCCAACAACAGAACTTTTTAATTTGAGTAACAAAGAAATGAAACCGGCTACTGAAATTAAGGTTACTAAAGATCTAACTAGCCACCGTAGAAAATCTTGATTTTCTTTATTTGTAGATATTTGTTTAAATAAATTATATAAATCAGTTCCTTGTTGATGCAGATCTTCTGCTTTGTGATAAACCAGAATCAGCAGGGTTAGCACAACAGATAAGCTTAAAACGAATAATATAATTTTCTGTAATCCATTGTTCCAATCAAAGCGGAACCAAAAAAGTTTAATATTTCCTATCAGAATAGGAAATATATCACGAAAATCACGAGGACGAGAGATTTGGCGGATAAATTCGAGTGCAAAAGCTGCCCATAGAGCTTCAGCTTTATCGTACCTCCAAGCATTGAACCACACTACTTTCGGTTTAGGTTTTATTTTATTGAACCATAAGATACACAATCTGAAGAAAAAATTCCTACTTTTAGATTTGTGTTTTTTTTGCTCTTTTTTTAATGCCTCTGGTGGAATATCTTCAATTACTTTTTTGAGTTGTTTCATAAAAGAAGATTTACCGCTACCCCATTCACCTTCAATAGAAAGAGTGAGTGGGGGTTTGGTATCAGGATTGGTTAAAAATTCTGCAATTGCTGTAACATAAGGTTCAAAACCAAGAGCATCTTCCTCTGCAGCTCGGTCACTAACACCAGCGTTAAAAACGTTATTTTTTCTCGCTTCTTCCATTAATTGTAATTGAAAGTTATGATACTTATCTTTAATAAATATCATACCTACAAATATTGCCTAATAATCAAATATGGGGTGAAAAGCATTATTTTAAATACTTGTAAACAAAACAACAAGTACATCAGTGTGCATCCGTAGAAAAATATTTCAAACGATTTATGCCGAAATTCGAAGAGCAACTCGACAGTATTTACGCAGCAAATCGCCAAGAATGGCGCGAATGGTTAGAGAAAAACCATAGTACGACCATTGGAATATGGCTGATTTACTACAAAGTAAAAAGCAGTAAATCCAGCGTAAAATATAGCGAAGCAGTCAAAGAAGCCCTATGTTTTGGCTGGATTGACAGTAAAGTCAAATCAATTGACCAAGAACGCTACATGCAAATATTTACACCCCGCAAACCAAAAAGCGTATGGTCGAAATTAAATAAACAATACATAGAAGAACTTATAGAACAAAACTTGATGACTGCAGCTGGTTTTGCAAAGATTACAGCAGCAAAAGAAGATGGTTCCTGGGAAGCATTAGATGCAATTGAAGCTTTAATTATCCCTGAAGACTTGAAACAAGCATTGGAAAGCAACGAAGCAGCGAAGAGAAATTTTGAAGCATTTAGCAACTCATCCAAGAAAAGCATATTATTTTGGATTTCCAGCGCTAAGCGTCAGCAAACAAGGTTAAAGAGAATTGAAAAAACAGTAAATTCAGCAGCAGAGAATAAAAATCCTTTAGCGTGATGTATCTCTCAAGGAAGATAAAAGGTCAATTAGTCAAAAACAAATAAAAACCCTCGAATACATCAAAAAATTAATTTATCTTACTAAAGTAGTATGCTTCAATTTGCAATAATACTTGAGCACTTCATATTCGTATCTATCCTGAGAATGATAAATAGATATATATCATCCACAACAAAAAATATGCTTATTTGCGCGTATATAGCTTAAGAATCAAAATAAATAAGTTGCGTGTCAATAAGCTATATAATATAACGTTTGCGAATAAAAATCTAAATGAACTGATTTTAAGGACTAAGTAAAGAATCTGAAAATGTATTGTGTTTGGTGACAAGTAGCTATTATTTTTGAAGTGTATAAGTCACACAACACACATTATTCATCAGTCGAACACCATAGTAGAGATTTATTTTAAAGCTCTAATTATCAGGTTCTGATTATAAAGTTATGACTTTTTAAGGTTCTATTCTTGTTAGATACCTAATTTTTGTAACCCTAATTTTTGTAACCCTAATTTCTTAATGCATATCCATCGCAAACAGTTTGTTATTGGTCCAGAAAAATTTCTTCTCAATGAAACCTGGAAATCTTACCAGCTAAGTCATTCAGTTTGGCTTTCATGTTGTCCCGACCTTCAAGTTACCACCATCAAAGATAACAATGGAGAAGCCTGGTATGTTTTGGGTATAGCCATACAGACTTCGCAAAACAAAAAATCCCCAGCAGAGGAAATTAAACAAACTAGTAGCGATCAAGTTCCAGAACTGTACTCCACCTGGAGCGGACGGTGGGTTTTAGTTGGTAATGGAAAACTACACCTAGATGCAAGCGGATTATTGGGATGTTTCTACCACCAAAATTCTCAAGGACAAGCATGGATTTCCAGTAGTGTAGCCCTCCTAGCTCAAATTGTATTTAAGGGGCGATCGCCAGTTATTGATTCTCGTCAACTCAAACATGAGGTTGGTATTTCCTGGTATACTCCTCCATTTTCCCGGTTCGATGGGATATCCCAACTACTACCAAGCCAATTGTTAGATCTATATTCTGGAGAGATCCAACCGAGACAATTAATGCCAGAAATTTACCTCGATCGCGATTATGAAGATATCCTCGAGGAAATTCAAGAAATTCTAGTTACTACCCTACAACAACTAGCAAAAATATCTCCCGAACTATGGTTAGGAATAACAGCAGGATATGATTCCAGGTTGATACTAGCTTTAAGTCATGCTGCGGGGATAAAAGTTCAACCCTTTACGCGAATAGCTGCGCGGATGTCCATTGCAGATATGATTATTCCCCCAAAGCTCACTCAAGACTGTGGTTATTCCCATATATTTACCCGTAATTCTAAATATTATCCCCAAAGAAGCAAACTGGCTCAGGAACATACTGGTGGTCATGTATCCCAAGGAGATGCAGAACCTTTTGTTAGTGGGGTTCGAGATAACTTGAAAGGGATTTCCTTCGGAGGTCATGGATTTGCAGTTGCAAAAAGTTTTGTACCGACCTTACCAGAAATCCTCCCCAATGCAGAGGTAGGAGCAAATATGATTGCAGATCTATTTCAAGAATCAAAAAATTCCACAGCCACTGCTGGTTTAAAAGAGTGGTTAAACTGGATAATTGAGAACCCTCAAGAAAATTTGAATTGGAGAGATCGTTTTTATCTTGAGCAGAGACAAGCTGGTTGGTTAAGTAGCAAAGAACAACTTTATGACTTAAATGATTTTTCTCGATTTCCAATTCTTAATTCCGCGTATTTATACTCATTATTTTTAAGTATTAAAGAAGAAAAAAGATTTGCTTCAACAATCCAGATCGATCTGATCAACAAGATAGCTCCTCAACTCAACCAATATCCTTTTAACCCTCCCGAATCATATTTTAATAGTTTCCAGATATTCACCTCTAAGATTGTCAAATTCAAGAAAAAAGATTTATCAAATAAAATACTTAAAAAGTCACAAAAAATACTACATAATTCATTTTTTGGATTGATTTAAAAAAATAATAATCATATTTAGTTTTTTGAAAAACAACTTTTGTATAGATTTTACCGTTTATACAAAAGTTGTTTTATATGTCCGCTTAATACCGTTGCCTGATACCAGTACTTTTAAAGCATCTAAATCACTCAAACATCCTAACAAAATTAAAAGCCAAAATCAAAAACTATCAAGCTCACGCCACACTTGAAAACAGATAGTAATAATTCATTAAACGAAGAATAAAACACCTACAATAAGAATCTTGTCTATAAATTTAAAATTCCTGGCCAATTATGAAGGAATAGTGTTAGTATCTACAGCAAACATAGCAATTTATATATCCACAGAGATATTTACTTTGCTATGAGAATGATAGGGAAGGGGTAACAATGGTGGGATTTTTGTAGTTCCGTAAAAAGAGCTAATTCATAAAGAAGCACCCATCAAGAGATGCGATAGAAAATAGAAAATTTGTAGTCTTAACGACAAAGCATTTGTTATTACAAAGCTCGCTGCTTGTAGTAATATTTACCGGCTATCCTGCCAATAGATGCAAATGCTACTCAAACTGTAGAGAACAAGCAGAATTGAGCAGTGTATTGCATTCCGTCAAAGGAAAGAATACTTCAACTTACCTCTAACCCATTCATGGCTATCATCACAGTTACCAATACGAAAAATAATGGCGTTGGTTCACTACGCGAGGCGATCGCTAAATCCGACGATGGGGACAAGATAGTTTTTTCACCCAAACTTGCGGATAAAACCATTCGGTTGGACGAACAACTTGTAGTTGATAAGAATCTTACGATTGATGGGGGTAATGCACCCAATCTCACCATTAGTGGCGAGAATAAAACGCGTATTTTACAGATTACCTACGATTACTCAGACGTAGTACTGCGAAACCTCACCTTTGCCAATGGTAAAGCAGTTGATGACAATCCCGATAAGATTGTTCGAGGTGGGGCGATAGAACTGGTTGACTCCAATACCTTAGTAGTCGAGAATTCTCGCTTCATTGATAATGTAGGCGAACGGAGTGGGGCTATTTTCGTTGGTTATGGTTCTAATGCAACCATCAAGAATAGTGTGTTTGATGGAAATGATGGTTCGGTTGCAAACGATGATTTCAGTGCGGGTGCAATTTCCACCTACGGAGGTGGAGAAGGAGCAAAAGTTGTTAAAAGTAATGGCGAACGCAACGTCGGTGGAGATGCTTTTCTCAAGATTAGTGATAGTACCTTTACAAATAATAAAGGTTACTATGGTGCTGTTTATACTTTACTCAACGAACTAAAAGTAGAAGATTCGGTATTTAAGGATAATGAAGGCTTAAATGGAAGTGGAGCTATTTTCACCGATGGAGCTAGTGGAAGTGCAGAGCGGGACGGTATTGGTGGAACAACTCTGATTAACAATGTTGTCGCTGAAAATAACAAAGGTGGTGGAGATTATGGTGGAGCCTTTTTTCTCAGCGGATATTCAGATGACAAAATTATTGTTGAAAACAGCAAAATAACTAACAATAAGGCTTATAGAGGTGGCGGTTTAGCCGTTCAATCCTATCGAGATGAAGACGATCCAGTCTCATTAGTCATCCGCGATTCCACAATTGCTAATAATACTTCCACATCTCAAGGTGGTGGTTTATGGACAGATGTAAAAGGTGGAGTTACAGTTGAAGACTCGACCTTCTCTGAAAATAAAGTTACAAGTTCTGGTAAAAATGGAGACATAGGCGGAGCAATTGTTTTAAATACTCCCAAAAAAGCTAAATCAACGATAAAAAATACGACATTTGTTGAAAACTACGCCGACCGTCAAGCAGGAAGTATTTGGATCGCTGGGAAAGACAACGCAAAAAATCTCACCATTACTGAATCTCGTTTCGCAGATAATCGAGCAGGTGGTCAAGAATTAGAGAATACAGTTAATTTCGTAGTTAAGGATGGTGGTAAGAACGTTGTTCAAAATAAAAACGGCGTTCAAGATGCAAACGACGGAGAACCTGCGATTACTGGAGCTAAACTTACTGAAGATTTGGACATTGACCCGATTACCTCAAATGGTGGTAGTTCTGGTATTCCAGGGGCTAAACCAAAAGTTAAACCTATCCCTCAACCAACCGTAGAAGTAGAAGAACCCAATCCAACCTTTACACCTGTCAAGGATAATCCCTTACATTATGAAGCCGAAGAACTTAACCTTAATGGCTATCGCGTCGAAAATATCGCAGGTTCCAATGGATCGGGCGGAAAATATATTTCTCTGAAAAAAACTGGTTACAATCGAGGTTCTGCTACAGGTACATTTCGGGGAGAAGCCGGAACTTATCAAGTAAAAGTCGGTTACTATGACGAAAACGATGGTCAATCCCAAGGGAAAATAACTGTTGGAGGGAAAACAGAAAGCTTTATTTTTGACCGCGATTTACCCAGCAATCTACCAAAACCCTCCACAAAAACTAGCTATATCGCCATAGAAGAAGTACAACTAAAACCAGGAGACATCTTTAAAATTGAAGGTGTTAGTGACAGCAAAGAATTTGCTCGGTTTGATGAGATTGAATTTATTCCTACTGAAAAGGTTAATAATAAGGGTAAAGTCGATGCTAATGAAATATTAGACTCGAGTGATGATATTGAATCTATTCCTACCCAAGATATAAAAGATAAAGGTAAAGTCGATTCTAATGGAATAATAGACCTGAGTAACGTCGATCTTGATGGAAATGGCAAAACTGACGATACAGTTTCAGTGAGCTTAGACAAGATTTTCAGTCGCGCATCCTATAAAAATTCCGGAGGTTTCTACCAGGTACTGGATACAGATGGAACAGTTGTCGACCCAATCACAAACAAGTCGATTCGACCGGGAGAAACAGGATATGAAACAGCAGCATTCAAACAACGTATCTCCGAACTGGATTTTAATGCAGACGATCGCAGCGTGACGACACAGGTTGATGGGGGAATATTCTTAGCACCTTACTTAATTGCAGACGGTACCGTAGAAGAATTTCTCGAGCAAAACCCAACTAATCAGTATAGAAACGGAAGTGGATTACATGCTTACTTTGGGTTTGAGAATGGGAATCCAGATGGGATACAACACCTTCAACTCTCAAATAACAAATTTGGTTTCGAGGATGTGTATGGTGGAGGTGATCGGGATTTTCTTGATTTAACCTTTAATGTCAATGTAGAGAATTAATTAGAAGTAGTTAATCGTACTTGATAAATTTCAGCCTCTAGACTCTGAAATTTCAGTTTTCTAAGGGTTTTACTCTTGCTGTTATTTCTATTGAAGTATCTTAATTTACGGACTGAAGGCTATATTGAAAAATATAGCCAAATTTCACATTTTTAATGTGTTAACTAAAATATTAAATTTATTCAATGATTTCCAATAAAAATTCCTAAATACTTTACTATAAGCACCTAATTAATTGCTATTGCTGCTGTTAAAATTATTATGCTTTACATCGTTGGGTGCCATAGATGAAAAAGTATTGGTTTTATCTTATAGTATTGAGTCTATTTATAGGCGCAAATCTATACTATATTCATAACGATTCTTATCAAGAAACTTTAATTGCTTACGTTGAAGAAGATACTAAAGAAGATGACTTCGATGATATAAATCTTCCCCAAGGAACATGGCGTTATGGAGGTAGTAGCAGTTGGGTACCAATACGCGAACAATTTGAGAAAGCAATCGAGACTACCCATCCTCAATTTAAATTAGAATATGTGGGCTCAACTGAAGAAGCTCCCTCTTCTGAAACTGGAATCAAAATGCTATTAAATGACGAAATTGATTTTTCTCTATCTTCTCGAATTCTGAAAAAAGAAGAACACCAAATAGCAAAACAGAAAGGTTTTAAACTCAAAGAAATTCCAGTTGCTGTTGACGGAATTGCGATCGCAGTAAATCACAATCTTAATCTTCCTGGCTTAACCATTACTCAGATCAGAAGTATTTATACCGGCAAAATTAGTAATTGGAAAGAGTTGGGTGGACCTTCGCTTCCCATTACACCCTATTCTCGCCCTTTAGGAGAATCAGCAACAGTTGAATTTTTTAAACATGAAGTTCTTCGCGATCAAAGTTTTGCTGACAACGTTAAATTCGTTGACATTACTACACAGGGATTACAAAAAGTAGCAAACGAACCTGGTGCGATTTACTACGCTTCTGCACCAGAAATTGTTCCACAATGTAGCATTAAATCTTTGGCTATTGGAGAAAGATTAGATCAATTAATTAGTCCTTATAAAAAACCATTTATTCCAACCGAGGAATGTCCGCAACAACGCAATCGGGTCAATCTGCAAGCATTACACAGTCATACTTATCCATTTTCTCGACCATTATATGTAATTGTGAAAGATGAAGATGACAAGAAAGTTTTACAAAAAGATAAATACAAAGCAGCACAAGCTTATGCAAAGTTATTCCAAACAGATCGAGGACATAGCTTAATTCAAAAAGCCGGATTTATTCCGATTGCAAATCAAAATAACAAATAGGTTTTATTGAAAAAATTTGTTGGAGTTAACCTACTACTTGGGTTCCCCAAATTTCCCATACCTTCAGCAGTATTTGGATATTAGTCATATCTTCTAGATTAGTTAGTACATATTAACCAATGACTAAAGTCATGGATGCAGGTATGACTTTATGTACATATCTCTGCTGGAAATTTATGACTTTCTGCTCATGTGTACTTGGACTTCAATTCTTATGATGATGAAGTCAAAACAACAAGGACACCTATGGGTCACGCTCCTGTAAATATCTCCCTGAATAAAATTCATTTTTCTTCAATATTTACTTCTGATGACAATTTTGTTGGGATAACGGTAGTATTGGGAGCATAATCCTGTTGTTTGCGAAATTTTAGAGCGACGTACTGTAATTGTTACAAAAAAAACTAACACCCAGCACTATAAGCTAAAACTCTATTTAGATGATAGCAAGTAATGAATCATTTCATTGGGTAATTTGTGATGTTACGTCCGTTTAATTACTGACTAAAGAATATGTTTATAGTTACAAGTTTGCAGTTACAAGTTTGTAGTTGCAAATATATCTTGCACTAAATTGTTTCTATTTTGCTAGTAAATTAAGTTGATAGTAACAAATATGTCGGATTTCGATCCATCTATTCTCTTTGAAAAGGTGGAAAGTTTTTAGCAGAAATGATGTATTAAACAAATAGTTTTTTCTTTGTTGAAATTTAAAACTGACTTTAGAAGCAAATTTCTAATTTCCGTACCTTTTTCCTTATTACGGAGGTGTATCCATGAATATAGGATTAGATAATTCAACTTTAAGCGATCTATTACACTATAGAGCTATCCATCAGCCCAACCAAATAGCTTATACTTTTTTGACCGATGGATCTACGAAAGAAATCGCCATAACCTATGCAGAATTAGATCTAAAATCGCGAGCGGTCGCTTCTAAATTGCAATTAAACAGTAATATTGGTGCTCGCATTTTACTGCTGTATCCCCCTGGTTTGGAGTTCATAGTAGCTTTTTTTGGTTGTATATATGCTGGAAGAGTAGCAGTTCCGGTTTATCCTCCCCGTCCCAACCATTCCCTATCCCGCTTACAAGCAATAATTGCAGATGCTCGGGCGACTATAGCTCTAGCAACTACCAGTGTATTATCTAATGTAGAGCAAGGATTTGCAGAATTTCCAGACTTACATAACATCTCCTGGATTACAACTGACAATAGACTCTTCCGAAAATTTGCAACACGCTAGCCGTCTGGTTTTGGACAGTGTTAACTGTGAGCCAGAACTAAC